>JAJCYA010000074.1 GCA_029263095.1 Acidimicrobiia bacterium
CGGGTCGATCCCATGCGGGCCTGAACGATGGCAATTGGGTTCACGAGAGCTTCCAGCGCGACGGGTTGATCAGATCGAGGTCGTGACTCGCCAGCGTATCCGGCGCAGGCGCTACCTGGATGTCGGCGACCGCCAGGATCTCCTCCAGGTGTTCGGCACTGTCGACCCCCACGACTACCCGATCAATCTCCGGCTGAGCCAGAACGAAGCCGAGGCTCGCTTGGAGTGGGGAGAGGGACTCCGACTCGCACCAGCTCATCCACTCCGCCAGCGACCCGGACCACCGGTCGAAGTACCCGGGTCGCTCTCTCATCAGCAGTAGACCCTGCAGGAAGACAGATCGAGCATGGACCTCGACACCGCTCTCGGTGAGGCTTCCCAGCCAACCCGAAGCGATCAGGCGACGATCGAGGACGTTGCAGGGGCCCTGGACCATGTCGAAGTCTGGTACCCACACGGCGTCGAGTTCGTCGGGTCCGTAAACCGAGATACCGATCTTGTGAACCAACCCCTGATCGCGGACCGCCACGATCCCTGCAAGCAACGCGGCGCCGCGGTCTCCGGCCAGTTCGAGTGGTCGATGCATCAGCAAACCGTGGAGATGGTCGACACCGAGCCGCTCCAACGAACCAGTGACAGACGCCTCGACCCAGCTGGCGACGTCATCGATCGGTGCAGGCAGCTCCGGGAGCTTGGAGATGATCCGCCATCCGGCGACACCTATCTCGCCGAGTCTGGCCTCGCTATCCCCGTACCCGGTGGCGGTATCGAGGGTGTCGATCCCGGCCTCCCCGGCCACATCGACAATCCGAGCGGCCTCTGAGAGGGTGACCCGGCCATCTCCGCCTGCGACCCCGTAGGTCTGCCCGAATTGGACGGTGCCGAGCGCAAGCCGCTCAGTGGCGGTCAAGTATCTTCTCCAGAGCGCTCACCACTTGGTCCTGCTGCTCTTCGGTGAGTGTCGGATAAAGCGGGATCGTGATGGCGTCGTCGCCATAGGCCTCGGCTTCAGGGAGCTGTCCGTCGGTGAATCCGAGATCCCGGTAGTAGGGCTGGAGATGCACCGGCGTGTAGTGCAGATTGGCGCCGATCCCGTTGTCGCGAAGCTCCTCGAACACTTGGCGGTGCGTTTTGGCCATCTCGCCAAGCCGGAGCCGGACCACGTAGAGGTGATAGGCGGAGACGTTCTCGGGTCGGACGAACGGGAGTCGCAATGGCAGATCCGCCAGAGCTTGGTCATAACGATCGGCGAGCGCATTACGGCGAGCGACGTACTCGTCGAGGCGTCCCAGCTGACTGGCGCCGAGTGCGGCCTGGATATCGGTGAGCCGGTAGTTGAAGCCGAGCATCTGCTGCTCGTAGTACCAGGGTCCGGGGCTCTCGTTTCTAAACCGCGAGGCATCTCGGATGATCCCGTGATTTCGCAGAGCCCGCATTCGGTCGGCGAGGACCTCGTCACAGGTGAGGGCCATGCCGCCTTCACCCGTAGAGATGATCTTGACGGGATGGAAGCTGAAGATCGCGATATCGGACCATCTTGTGCTCCCGGCCGGTTCGCCGTTGCGACTCGCACCGACCGCGTGGGATGCGTCCTCCAGCACCCGGAACCCGTACTCTCGTGCCAGATCCCAGATGGCCTCCTGGTCGGTGGGCTGACCTGCAAAGTGAACAGGGACCACAACTTTGGGGAGACGGTTCTCGCTCGCCGCAGCCGCCAGCTTCGCCTCCAGCTCAGGGACGCTCATGTTCCAGGTGTCTGCATCGATGTCCACGAAGTCGACATCGGCTCCGCAATACCGAGCCGCATTGGCCGAGGCGATAAACGTGTTGGGTACGGTCCACAGCACATCGCCGGGGCCGAGATCGAGGGCAAGACAGGCAATGTGCAGGGCGGAAGTGGCACTGTTGACGGCGATGGCGTGACCGGCACCAACGCGGGTGGCGATCTGCTCCTCGAAGTGGGGAACGGCGGGCCCCTGCGTCAGGAAATCGGATCGGAGCACGTCGACGACCGCATCGACGTCGGCTTGACGGATGTCCTGTCGGCCGTAGTTGATCATCAGACGCCGGCGAGTTCGGTCAGCTCGCCGATCTCCTCGACTGTGAGGAAGTGCGGATTGGTGCCCGAGTTGTACTCGAACCCGGATTCGACCGGTTGGCCCGACTCACCGAGTGCATTGGTTCCGAAGTCGACGGTAAATCCAAACTGAATGGACGGCTTGATCACATAGTGGTCGTCGAACTCGAGCGTGAGATGGGAATCATCGAGGGGGCACATCACCTCGTGCAGCTTCTCGCCCGGTCGGATTCCGATGACCTTGTTAGGGAGATCGGGCTCGATCGCCTTGGCGAGGTCCGTGATCCGAGCGGATGGGATCTTGGGGACAAACATCTCGCCGCCCTGCATCCGTCCGAAACTCTTGAGCACGAAGTCGACGCCCTGTTGCAAGGTGATCCAGAAGCGCGTCATCGCCTCGTCGGTGATCGGGAGATGATCGGTGCCTTCGGCGACGAGTCCTCTGAAGAATGGGATCACCGAGCCGCGGGAGCCAACTACGTTGCCGTACCGCACAACGGCAAAGCGCGTCTCGTGACCGCCGGCAAGGTTGTTGGCCGAGACGAACAGCTTGTCCGATGCCAGTTTGGTCGCGCCGTACAGGTTGATCGGATTCGCCGCCTTGTCGGTCGATAGGGCTATCACCCGCTCGACCTCGTTCACCAGGGCCGCCTGAATGACGTTCTCGGCGCCGTGGATATTCGTCTTGATGCACTCCATCGGGTTGTACTCGGCTGCCGGCACCTGCTTGAGCGCAGCAGCGTGGACCACGTAATCGACACCATTCATGGCTTGGGCGAGTCGCTCTGCGTCGCGCACGTCGCCGATGAAGTACCGCATGCAGGGCTGGTTGAACTCCTGAGCCATCTCGTACTGCTTGAGCTCGTCGCGCGAGTAGATGATCAGCTTCTTGGGTTCGAACCGATCGAGCGCAGTGCGAACGAACTGCTTGCCGAAGGAGCCGGTGCCACCGGTTATCAGAATCGACTTGTCATTGAACATGTTGCCTCGCCATCGGGGTTGGGGGACATCGGGCCGCGTCGACGGGCGAGAATGCGGACCGGGATGGCGACATCTTATCGGTTGGCATAAGCCATCTGCCTGAAGGTCGGACTGATCTCGAGCAGTTCGTCATAGGTCCCCTGCGCCACGACCCGACTCCCATCCAGCTCGACGATCGTGTCACAGCGCTGCACGGTTGTGAGACGGTGAGCGACTATCAGAATGGTGAGGTCGCGGTCGAGGGCATCGATCGAATCCATCACCAGTTTCTCGGTGGTGTTGTCGAGGGCGCTGGTTGCCTCGTCGAGGACGAGCACGGTGGCTTCCTTGTAGAGAGCTCGAGCGATCCCGATCCGTTGTCGTTGTCCGCCGGACAACTTGATACCACGCTCACCGATTCTTGCGTCGTACCCCGCCGGATCGTCTTCGATGAAGTCCGAGATATGAGCCTGACGGGCAGCTTCCCGCACCCGATCCTCATCAATTGACTCGGGGTCTACTCCGAAGGCAATGTTCTCCGTCCAGGTCGTGTCCGCCAGGTAGATGAACTGGGGAACATGGGCGATGGCGCGCTGCCAGGAGCGAAGCCGATCTCCACCGATCGAGACTCCATCGACAACTACCCGTCCGTCCGTCGGATCCAACAGCCCCATGAGCAGGTCGAGGGTGGTGCTCTTGCCGCTGCCGGTGCTCCCGACAAAACCCACTCGTGACCCTTTGGGAATGTCGATGTCGACACCGTCGAGCACCCAGGGACCTTCAGGCGAATAGCGGAAACGTACGCCCTCGAGCCCGATTCCCTCGGTGAATTCGAGTGGGGCGGGAGCCGGACCAAGAGCTGATTCGGGAATCGGCTGATCGAGCAGCTCCACGACGTCGAGCACCGACGCCTTGTTCCCCACCATGTTCGCCCAAGAGTCGTAGACCTGCTGCATGGCCGGAAGTAGCCGCTGTGCGCCGAGCGCCAGGGCTGCAAGGATCGGCAATGCGACCGCCACACCGCCATCGCGCAGACTCATCAGGTAGGCGAGTCCGGCAATGAGGACCATTGCGAGTGATTCGAGAAGGAATCTAGGACTGATGCCCATAAACACGTTGTCGCCCTGGGCACGACGCATCGGTGCATCAGCGCGTCCAAACATGTCGGAGAAGACCTGCTGTGTGCCGTGGAGCAGGACATCCCGGATACCACCCAATCCCTCCTGGAGGGCCTTGACCAGTTGGGTCTGTTCGCGCGCAATCCGTTCACTGTTGCGGCGCAATCGGCCGCGCGACAGCCGAGTGATCGCGGCGTACGCCCCCGCCGAGCCGAGCAATCCGATGGTGGCGACGACCGGGTCTACGAAGACGAGAGCAGCCGTGATCGACACCACGAGAACCAAAGAGCTGAAGAGTCGCGGCACCGGAACCAGCGCACCGCCCACCACAACATTCACCTTGAACACTCCGGCGATGATCTCGCCCGTATTGCGAGTGACGTGAGTGGAATACGGCTGATAGAGCGTACGCCGATAGACCTCGATGCCGAGGTCGGCGGCTGTCGAGTATGCGAACCGGGTCTCGGTCCACAACAGGAGCATCCGCGCTGAGCCGGCGAAGATCGCAGCCCCGGCGAACACGAGCGTGAATGGAAGGATGAGATCTTCGGGTGAAGTGATCCCGAAGAAGTCGGAGAAACGCTGAACCAGCGAATTGCCCCATACAGTTTCGGGGGACGTAAGGACACCGATAAACGGCAGCACCGCACCCAGGGTCACCACGTCGGCGAGGGCGGCAACCATCATCAGCAAGACCAAGAATACGAATTGCCGCCGCCTGCGTCGCCTCAGATGCCGCCACAGTCGGAGCATGACGTCCGGCAGGCCATCCTCGGCGAATCGACTCATGGGTCGCTCGGGGTGATCGGTATCCGCATGTGTGGCGCCAGGACAATCCCAAATGTGAGAGCAACGATCGGCTCGTAATTGGTCGAGAGGAATAGAGAAGCCACGAACACGACGCCCACCGCACCCACCAGCGCGAGAGCTTCGGGATTCGTACGCAACAGCCTCTTGAGCGCAAGCCCTACCGAAACCCACAGAAGGAACCACCCGGCAGCCCCGAGGATGCCGCTGCCACCGGCAGCCTCGAGTGGAGCATTGTGGGCATACGGGTCACCAGTGGAGGGAGTCCCCAGACCGGTACCCGTGACTGGATTGTCGAGAAAGTCTCTCGTATAGCGACGCCAGATTGCAGCCCTGCCGTCCGCTTGGACCGCGCCACCCGTGATCAAGCCGCCGGCCTGATCGGCCTCGATGAGTACCTGCCCGCCCCGCTTGCGAAGCCCATGGGCGATATCGTGTTCGCCGTCCGTCGCATCGATGATCAGCAGCACTCCGGTCACACTCACAAACGTGATCAACGCCACCGCGATAGCCGGTTTGGCGTTGCGCCACCCTTTGACAACCCGGTACATGACCGCGGTGGCCGCGGTCGCGATCAAGAGGGACAACAGGCCCGTCTTGGAAAGCGACAGGAGCAGCTGGACGCCAAGCAATCCGATTACGACCCCATCGCCGCGACGACGGAAGAAGCGCTCGGCGGGAAACGCGAGGACCAAAAAGAGCCAGACCGCCCCATACAGCGCCGAGAAATTCGAGTCGTGGTGGGTGCCAGTAACCAGAATGATGTCGCCGTATGCAACCTCGGCGAGCTGACCGACAAAAGCGCTGCCCTTCTGGAGCGTCTCCACCGACACCCAGCGGGGCATGACCAGGAGCGCCTCGATCACCGTCGCCGACGCCATCATGAGCGCCCCCAACCTGACGGCAACGCCGAGGTAGGGGATCTTCTTTACCGTCATCACGAACAGCATCACCGAGACGGCTATCCCTATCGCGATCAGGTGGCGAGTGGCAGCTGTTTCGTCGGCACTACTGAGGATCCCGAGCACACCACCGACCCCCATGAACACGATCCCGATCTGCATCGCCCGGGGGAGATCGAGTGCAGATCTGACCACATCGCGGACCGCCACGACCAGGCCGACCAGGAGCGGGACGAACCACAGCTTGAGTTCGAATCCGACGTCGACGGATAGGGCATGCACCGGCACCAGGACGACAAAGGCGAACGCGGACCACTGAGCGATCGTGAACTGATCGGTTTGTTGCTTCGAGTCGGCGGTGGTCAATGCAACCTCTCCACGCGAGAACGGTAATCAACCGTTGGGGAACGGCCGCACGTTACCGCGCTCACCTCCATGCGGATCGGTAAAGGGAACCCCGCACCAAAGGAGAGAGTGGACAGTCTGGAACCACTCCCCTTAGAGGTGGAGTCAACGAACCGGAGGTGAGCTGGTGGGGGGATCTCCTCAAGCAGTGCCCCCCCTCCAAACGGCTCCGCCGCTTGACTCCCCCCACAGGGGAGAGTGGTTCAGAACAGAAGCTGAAGACAAAGTCTCTGGGTCGGTCCTTCCCTCTCGAACCACACAGATGAGCCGGTGGGGGGGATCTGAGGTGACAGACCCCTAAGAAGCCGCCCCCCGCAGAGCTTCGACTCTATCGGTGCGTTCCCACGAGAACGTGCCGGGACCGCCCTCGTCGGGCATTCGACCGAAGTGGCCGTGGAACGAGGTCGGCTCATAGATCGGCCGGCGGAGTCCCAACGCCTCGATGATCCCACGCGGCGTGACGGGGAAGAGGTCGCGCACCGCCCGCTCGATGCCTGCCTCGTCGATCCTCTGCGATCCATGGCAATCGACAGTCACCGAGGTTGGTTCCGATACTCCGATGGCATAGCTGAGCCGGACCTCACATTCGCCGGCGAGATCGGCGGCGACGATGTTCTTGGCGATATGGCGAGCCATGTACGAAGCCGACCGGTCCACCTTGGAGGGATCCTTGCCGGAGAATGCCCCGCCACCGTGACGACCCCACCCGCCGTAGGTGTCAACGATGATCTTGCGCCCGGTGAGGCCGGTGTCGCCAACCGGACCTCCGATCTCGAATTTGCCGGTGGGATTGATGTGGACGGTGATGTCATCGGACCACCAGTCCCCCAGGACGGGCATCAGGATGTGTTCGATCACCTCTGCCTGGAGCTCCTTCTGCTTGTCGCTCCATTCGGGTCCGTGTTGGGTGCTCAGAACCATCGAGTCGATTCGTACCGGCAGCTTCCCGTCGTACTCGACGGTTACTTGGCTCTTAGCATCGGGTCGCAACCCGGGAATCGAGCCGTCCATCCGAACCTCGGCTTGGCGCTCAATCAGTCGATGCGACAGCTGGATCGGCAACGGCATCAACTGGTCGGTGTCACGATTGGCAAACCCGAACATCATGCCCTGGTCGCCAGCACCGAGTTCTCCGTCCTGATCGGCATCGACCCCGAGGGCAATATCCTCCGACTGAGGCGCGATGAGATTGTGGACCTTTACTTCTCCTGCGTTGAAGCCCGGGTTGCCGGCGTCATAGCCGCAGGCGTCGATGGCGTTGCGGGCAATTCGCCCGATGAGTGCATCATCGAAAGCGGCGCCTGAGATCTCCCCGGCGACGATGACGGTCCCACCCGTGACCATCACCTCACAGGCGACACGAGCATCGGGATTCTGGTCGAGCATGGCATCGAGGACCGCATCAGAGATACGATCCGAGACCTTGTCGGGATGGCCCATCGAGACGGACTCCGACGTAAACAGATGGGTTCGGTGGGACAACCGGTAAGCCTTTCTCAGACTGGGGAAGAGTAGTTCGCCGAGATCGGTGCTGGTTCTGATGACCGGCAACCTGCAACCGTCGGTCCGGTGGTCAAACAAGCCCGCGGACCGCTACCCCGGCTCGACCATCACCTCACCCAGGGGCTTCCGCTCGAGGTCGGGTACCTGACAGTTGGCTGCCGGATACCCGACGGGGAAGAGGACGAATGGACGCTCATTCTCGGGCCGCCGTAGTAAACGAGTCAGAAACGCCATCGGACTGGGAGTGTGGGTCAGCGTCGCCAGACCGGCTCGGTGGACCGCAGCGACGAAGAGACCGGCTGCGATACCAACGCTCTCCTTCACATAGAAGTTCTTGAGCCGTGAACCATCGGGTCTCATCCCATATCGCTGTTCGAAGAGCACCACAATCCAGGGAACCACCTCGAGATAGGACTTGTCGGCGTCGGTTCCAAGAGGTTCGAGCGCCTCGCGCCAATCCGGCGGCAACCGACCACCCTCGTAGTTCTGGCGCTCCTCCTCCTCGGCAGCGATGCGAATGGCGTGCTTGGTCTCCCGGTCGCCAATGAGCACGAACGTCCATGGCTGACGGTGGGCACCGCTCGGAGCCGTCGAGGCCGTCCGGATGATGTTCTCCATCGCCAAACGCGGTACCTGATCGGGGGCGAACATCCGCACCGAGCGGCGTCGATCCATTTCGGCGTAGAAGGCCGAGGACCGCGCCTCGACTTCGGATGGAGGAACCTGGGGCGGACGATACGGAGAGAAACGAGCCACCAGGACACCCTACGCTCCGGGCGTGGGCGGTATCACCGAGTTCATCACGTTCCTGTATGTCTCCAATCTCGAGGCAAGCCACACCTTCTACTCGGAGGTCCTCGGACTCGAATCCGTGGTCGATCAGGGCGACTGTCGCATCTACCGTGTCACGACGAACGGACTCCTCGGAATCTGCGCCCGCCCTGATCGAGTGCACGACGACGGAGTCATCGTCACCCTCGTCACAGACGACGTGGATGGGATGCACTGTCGGCTCGTGGCCCGCGGCGTCGCGGTCGAATCGGAGCCGGTGCACAGCGAGCAGTACCGAATCCGCCACTCCTTCTACCGGGATCCCGATGGGTATCTCATCGAGGTTCAGAGCTTCGACGACCCGGAATGGGCAGCACCGGCGCCGACCTAGGAATAGGCCTCAACCCGAGCCGGGCGGTGTCGATGACCCTGGTGTGCTCGTCTGTATCAACTGCGCCAGAGTGGTCATCTTCGGACCCGACGGCTGGGACCATCGCGAAGGCAACGGAGATTGCCCAAAGCCGGCTGTGGCCTGGCCTCCCCCCGGAGCGGAGAACGACGATGCCCACGACGCCGCCTAATCGATGCTGGTGGCGTAGGGGCTAAACCCGGCCCACTGGTACAGCAATAGGCTCCTCGGATCGACCTCCCCAACCACCGAGACCCACACCCGGTCGGGCTCTTCGTCCCAAGCCGCGTCAATCGCCGTGGCCAGCAGGTACTTGGCCAACCCGCGCCCACCGAACCCGGGAAGCAAGCCGAACCGGACCAGCTCTACCTCATTGGCTGTTCTCCGATCCAGTTCGAAGAGACCGGCAGGCGCACCACCGTTGAAAAGTACGAACACAACGATGAGGGGATCCTGCAGCAACTCGAACAGCTCCTCATCAGCGAGATCGAGCCTGGTGTCCTCTGAATCGAGACCGATGGAGCGCAGCAGAAACCGATAGAAGTCAATCGCAGGCTCCTCCAAACGCAGCAACATTCCCCCGCGATGAGGGCGGGTGACACTGAGCGTCGGACGCTCGGTCATCTCGAGCATCGTCGCAATTGGCTCCGAGGGCATCGCCCCTCCGAATCGGCAATCGGAATCTACGCCGATGGTCAGGGACAGGCGACCTGATCCGGGCTCGGTGATGGCATTCCTTGCCCCTGGGCGAAAGCAACGGCCAGATCGAAGTCGGCGGTGCACGGCACCTTCCCTTGCTCGTGCAGAAGCTCGAATTGCGTCGCGGTAAATCGGGCGGAACGATCGGCGACCAGAAAGCCGGCCTCGAGTGAGTCGAGATGTCCGACCAAGCTGGCCGCGGTCTCGATCGTGACCCGATTCGCTCGACCGAGGGCAACCAGATCGTCGTACGAGTCCATCGTCTGACCCACGTTCAGCGGGACCGCCCAAAGGACGAGCAACACCATTGGCGAAGAGGTCCATGAGCGAACGGAGATCAACCGATTCGCCAGCCAGGCGATCGAAGGCAGCAGCAGCGCCGCTGCGATGTACAGGTAGCGGTCCTGATCGTAGGAGAAGGAATGGGCCCGCAAGTCGACACCCCTGACGGCGACCATGGCATAGAACAGGACCGCACCGGTGACGGTCGAGACGTTGACTATCACCGCCGGATCGCGCTCCAACCACGACCAGACCGCTCCCACGAACGCGGCGATCAGCACCAACGCTCCAACCGGCATCCACGCGACACCAACCATGTCACCGGTGGCAGTCGTGAGTCCTCTCCACATGAATTCCAGGTACCGGATCGCGTCGCCGACTTGCGCCGAGACACCCGGAGGTTCGTAGGCCAGTCGCCACACTGCAAAGACACCAATGACGGTCGCTAGGTGTACAACAGCGGTCAGGAACCGCTTCCTCATGGAGTAGGCAGTCGCCATCACCGCGGTCACCACGAACCCCACGGCACCAAAGCCGGTCGCTATCAGCGCCGAGCCGAGCGTGATCCAGATCAGGGCCCGATCATTTCGACCCTCAAGCCGGGTGAATGCATATAGGGCTGCGAACAGGATCGCCAACGGTGCAATGAAGTTGACCAGCCATCCATAGGCGATGCCCGAGGCGGCGTTGCCCAAGATCAAGAACAGGCCGGAGGCGACCAACGCAACAACCGGACGAAGCCAACGTCCGAGGAGCTCGAACAGGAGGATGCCGGCGGCGGCGTGCAACAAGGCCGACGGCAGGGCATAGGGCAGGTAGGAGTTCATGCCGAACAGCAGATCGAGCGGGAGCCAGATGAGCATCAGTCCGGCGGGGATCGCACCCCCGTCGGGCGAACCCCCGTGCGGCGAGAAGAAGAAGTGCCCGAGGTTCTCCAAGCCTCCCGCATTCAGAAGATCGCGCCGGAACGTCCAGTAGGCCCACTCATCGGACCTGAAGTACGTCTGGCCGGCGTGCCAGGCCGCGAGCAAGAACGTTGCCAGGGCCACCGCCAACAGCACTCGACGAGCTCCCTTAGTGGTTGAGAGGCTCCTCGCCACGGCGTCACGCCACACCACGGCTCGGTCCGGCAGGATTGTCGTCGCCGAAGGCACCCTCAGAGGATCCGACATGACAGAGGAACCTAGCGACGGCACCGACGTTTGAGCACCTTCGGGTAGGTTGCCTCCATGGCCGGCCATAAAACCTGGCGTCATGGGGCAGAACTCCCGAAGCGCACATGAGGTATCGCGAGTGAAGACACTTCCTTCCCGATTGCGGCAGCTGGATCGATCGAATCTCATCGCCGCGATCGTCGTCGTCTACGTCTTCGGTGCCGCGCTCACCTGGGCGATGTTGACGCCGATTGGTGGCGCTCCAGACGAGCCGAGTCACATTGCCTATTCCGCCGCCGTAGTGCGCGGGGACATCGGAGATTTGGTGCCGGGCACAGATGAGTCGTCACGCCGCCTGGTCACTGTCACCGCACCGGAGTGGGTCAACTCCTTCACCAGCCCGCCCCGATCGGTGGACGATTTCAACTATCCGTGTTTCGCCGCCAACGTCTCAACGACGGCCAGCTGCGCTCCGAATCTGACCCGGTCGATGACCCTCACCGAGGTGCCCACGACAGTGGGTCGCTATCCGCCTCTGTTCCACGCCATTGTCGGGCTACCGACTCTGGCGCTGTCCGGGAGCAGCGCCGTGTACGCGATGAGAATCGTGGCCGCTGCGATGGCCACGGGGATGATCGGCCTCGGCTTGGCGATCGCAGCCCCTTCGCGCCGAGCCTGGCTGGGGCTCGGAACCGCCGTCGCCTTTACCCCGACCGCCGCTCACTTGGCCGGTTCCGTCAATCCCAGTGGACTCGAAATCTCGGCCGCTCTCGGTCTCGGTATCGGACTGATGGGAATCTCCGATACCCAATCCCCCCGGAAGTGGACCACCATCGGTTTGGTCATGCTTTCGTTCGCCGTGGCTTGGTCACGGCCTCTCGGCTACTTGACCCTGGCCGCCGTCATCGCCGCCGGCGCCCTGATCAATCGCGACAATCTGCGGAGTTGGCTACGCGTTCCCAGCAAACGTCTTGCCCCTGTGATCGGTGTCGCGGTGGCAATGGTCAGCGCCGTGCTCTATCGAATCGCGTGGGGACTCCCGGTCCGCGCCGCCAGTGCCGAGGGTCCGGCAACCGGATCAACCCTCTTCGCATCGCCCGGTCTCGGTGGAGGTCTGGACGATGTCGAAAGCAATCTGATCGATTGGACGTTCGATCTCACCGGGCAGCTCGGATGGGCCGACCATTCACCGCCGGTAACGGTCACCTTCGGATGGACGCTGTTGGTCCTGATCCTGGCCCTCTTTGTGTTCCTGGGCTCGTCCCGACGGCAGCGGATCGCCCTCGCAATCATCGGCGTCGGAGCCCTCATCGTGGCCCCTTTGCTGGCAGTCACCCAGTTCATCAACACCAGCGCCTACCAGGCCCGATATCACCTCCCGGTGGCGGTACTCGTCATCATCGGGCTGGCAGTCACCACTACCTGGATGGAGCCCTCCCAAGAGCGCCAGCTATCGCGGCAACTGCTGACGTGGGGCGCCGCCCTGACTCCGCTGGCAATGCTCGTGAGCGCCGCAGCTTCGCTACACCGATACGGCTTCGGATTCGAGGCTCAATTGGTCGATCTCCGCGATCTGATCGGAGGAGGCAATCAGTGGCACCCGCCGCGCGAGGCGTTGGCAGTGGCTGGCATCGGGCTGATCATCGTGTTGGCCGCAGCCGCCTTCGGACTGCTCTTCGCCTGGAGCCGATCGGGATCTGACAGTCTCGAATCGCCCAAACGAAGCGACAACAGGTAAAGATCGGTAGCTTCAGCACCATGTCGACTCCGATCACCAATCCACTGATCGTCATTCCCGCCGTAGACGAGGCGGAAACCGTCGGTCAAGTGGTCTCCGCCGTGAGAGCCGAATGCCCCACCTACGCGATCCTCGTCGTCGACGATGGGTCAACCGACGACACCGTCGTCTCGGCCGAACGGGCCGGTGCCATGGTGGCCTCACACGCCGTAAACCTCGGCGTCGGGGGTGCAATGCGAACGGGTTTTCACTACGCATTCCGCAATGGCCACGATGCCGTGATCCAGGTAGACGGCGATGGACAACATCCAGCGAATCAGATAGGGATTCTGCTCGACGGTCTGGCGTTCAACGACATTGTCGTTGGCTCCCGGTTTGGCCCGGACCACGAGTACTCGATCGGCTTCGTCCGCCGCTTGGCGATTCGGATCCTCTCGAGGGCGGTGTCGATCCACTGCAGGACACGACTCACCGATGCCACATCAGGGTTCCGTGCCGCCGGGCCTAGAGCCATCAGACTGTTCGCCAGTCACTATCCGATCGAGTACTTGGGCGACACCGTGGAATCGCTCGTCCTCGCCGGCAAGGTCGGCTTGACCGTCGCAGAGGTGCCGGTGGCGATGGAGCCGCGCCAAAACGGCCGACCGAGTCAGTCCCCCTTTGCGGCGACGATGCACCTAATCCGCGCCACATTCATCACGCTCCAGTCATTCATCAGGCGCCCACCCCGCGGCACTCGTGCGCTAGTGAGGCCTGCCCCATGAGCGTCCTTGGCTCATTCGGTGTCGTCGCCGTCCTGCTGATGATCGTCACCCTCGAGTTGGTACGGCTGCGACGGCTGAAGGAACGCTACGCCGCCATCTGGGTCGGCTTTGCCGTAGTAGTGCTGCTCGGAGTGCTGTTTCCGAGTGCGGTAATCAAGGTCTCCGATGCACTTGGCTTCGAGCTACCCGCCAACCTGGTGATCACCGGCGGCATCATCGCCCT
>JAJCYA010000075.1 GCA_029263095.1 Acidimicrobiia bacterium
GTCATCAGAGGCCGATATCGGTCGCTGGCGTAGTCTGAGCCGCATGAGCCTCCCCCGAGCCTTACTGGCGTTGGTTGTTACGGCACTCGTGATCCTCGGGCTCTTCCACTGGAATTCGAACGGCCGCTGGCGCTCCGTCGACATCACGGACGCCCGAATCGTTGGGACTGACCAGGAGAACTCGATCGAGTTCTCCGTTCCCGCCTGTAACGCCGATCTCGTCGCCGACGTGCGGGAGAACGAAGAGGCCGTGTTGGTGCTGATCACGATGCGCAACGTATGGCGCGGCATGGACTGTGCCGGAGGGCTCGCAGTCACACTCAGCGAACCGCTCGGCGATCGGGTGTTGATCGATCTGTACGACTGGGATCCGATCGACGCCCAGGGCGCTTGAGCGAGTCACAGCACCCCGCCATCGGCCAGCGTGACGCAATGTTACTTGAAGATTTTCCCAGACTAGATGGTGAGATCACCTCACCCTCGGCCAGCGTGCAGGAAGGTCACTCGGAGTGAAGATGAGCGGTCGCGATACGCTGACGGCTGTGTTGAGGCTTGCGAGGCCGGCGATTGTGGTACTTGTTATGGCTGCGGCCTGTTCTGGATCGCCGCCGGGCGCTGACCCACCGATCGAAGGGGTGGCGGCCACCGCCGAGGATCGAACCGACAATGCCACCCGTCTCCTGGTGACCCAGGAGGTAGAAGTCGCTGTCATCCCCGCCGTCATTCCATGCGCAGCGTTTCCAGAGGAGGCCGAACAGGAATGGGTCGCGGTGCGATCTGGGATCGTCGTCGGAGGAGACGCCTTCGGCACACCCGTTGAAGCGCTCGAAGCGTTCCTGGCTCAAGGTTCTCCGGACGGGCGCCAGACCTTGCCTCAGCAGGGCTACCTCGCCATGACCCTCGCAGGCGCGATCGTGTACGGCTACGACCCCGTAATGGGTTTCGTGACACTGATTGGCGTCGAGGAGAACGGTGGCCGTTGGAGTGTCTACTGGTGGGCCGCCAGCGGGTGCTGAATGATTGCTGGAGGGGTGACCTTGACGAGCACGGACCCACAAGCGAAAGAGAGACGCCCATGGCTTTTGGCTTCGGAAAGTGGGACAGGTCCCGGAGGCGTATCGTAGGGGTCAGACATAAGCGGATGGTTAGGAGTCCATGATCTATTACCCAAACGGTCTGACGGTTGCAGGGTATAAATCGATTCGCGACCGACAGCGGATCGAGATTCGGAACCTCACTGTGATCTCGGGACCAAATAGCGCTGGCAAGTCCTCCCTCTTGCAACCGATGCTCTTGCTCAAGCAAACGCTAGACGCGCCGTTCGATCCTGATCCCCTCCTCATCAACGGACCGAACGTCAGTTTCGCGTGGGCGCGGCAGATGTTTTGGAGTGGCGATCACGCTGAGGGCGAGAACCCCGAAATGACTATCGGCTCCTGGGATAGCGACGGGGACATGAGCGATCTCGTCTTTCGCTTGACCCCGAATGGTCTGGAGCTTGATCGTACGGAATTCAAGTATTCCGAAGCCAGTTCGCGAACGCGAACCCTCCGCCCGGGAATGGATCGGCAACGGATCCAACGGGTAATTCCTGACGAGAACCTTCAGCCCTTCGCTCGGCTCCCTCGCCACCTAACGTTGAAGGCTCTTCGTCGTAGGTGTTTCATCGACGTGGTGGTGATTCCCCGGGGCACGCATGACTTGGCGGAAGGTCTGGCTTCAACCACACCGGCTATTTCCCTCAGGTTGGCCGCTTCGGATCTAATACATGTCCCAGGTATGAGGGATGCCCCGTCCCGCTACTACCCAACAACTCCTATCGGATCGCGTTTCACTGGCGTGTTCCAAGACCATGTTGGAAGCTTGCTCGCAGCATGGACGAGTGGGAAGGATTCGAACCTAGAGCAACTTGGCGACCAGCTCCGGAGGATGGGTCTGACGTGCATGGTCTCGGCCACTCCCATTGATGACACCCGCGTTTCGCTTGAGGTTGGGAGATTCAGTGAGCCTAGAAAAGGTGCGGTCGAGATGATCAACATCGCAGATGTGGGTCTAGGTGTGTCTCAGACGCTGCCGGTGCTTACTGCTCTTCTCGCTGCGAAAGCAGGCCAATGGGTGGTACTTGAGCAGCCTGAAATCCATCTGCATCCAAGAGCTCAGGTCGCACTCGGTCGTGTTCTCGCTGATGCAGCTGTCCGAGGAGTTCGGGTAGTGACCGAAACGCATAGTCCTCTGTTGATCAAGTCGATCCAACACCTCGTGGCATCTGGGGAACTCGATGCCGAGCAGGTCATCCTGCACTGGGCCAGCAGGGCAGCTGACGGAGCAACAATGATCTCCAGCGCGACGCTGGATAATCGAGGTACCTTCGGAGATTGGCCAAGCGACTTCGGAAGCGTCGAAATGGAGATCGAGGAGCTATTCCTCGATGCAGCCTTGTCTGAGAAGTCTTGAGTCGGGCAAAGCCGAAGGGCATTGTTATCGACGCGTCCATCGCCCGCGCTGCTGGAACAGACGCGGCTACTGCCACTAGGGCCGTGCTGTGTCGCGATTGTCTGATGGCCGTGAGGGACGCGGGCCTTCTCGTAGTCCTGAGTCAGGCGATCAAGTCTGAGTGGAAAACACACCGGTCGGAATACGCGAGGCGCTGGTTGACCTGGATGGTTGGCAGTCGTCGTTTCATACTCGTGTCCCCAGAACCCAACCCCGCGGTTGATACAGCGATTCGATCTCTTCTGACCGAGACTGAGAGGGCCGCGGCCGAGAAGGACCAGCATCTAATCGAGGCCGCTGTTGCAGCAAGCCAGCGTGTCCTTTCGCTCGATTCCACGGCTCGGGATTGCTTCAGCAAGGTGGCAATGTCAGCAGGAGAGCTTCGCGCCATCCACTGGGGGAATCCCGAGTCGGTCGGCTGCAATGAGTGGGTCGCTGACGGGACTCCCGACGACAGCCAGTGGGCCCTCGCGTAGGGCATCGACGATTCGCGGGGGCAGTCAACATCTCCTCCGGAATGTGGAGCAAACCGCTTCTTCTTTTCTTGAAAAGACAACGAAACTCGTCACAGCGTAAGCCTATGCTTCTGGTGGGTTAGCTCGCCGCCGCTGGTCGACGGATCGAGAGCCTGGGTATCCAAACGCATGGTGCGGGGATCACCGCTGCTGCTCTGAAGTGAGCAGAAGTGATCAAGTCACCCGGACCTGCAAAGCCCGGAATGCCATGAAGTCATTCTGAGGAGTTTGGTATGTCGTTGTTTTCTGGTCCGCCTGGTTGGCGGTTGTTGGTGTATCGCGATGCTGGTGAGGCGACCGGTACGTTTCAGGGTCTCGATGATCAGCCGATCAGTGGTGGGGGTCCGGCGTGGCCGGATCTTGCGCCTGGGCGGTCAGCTGAGGAGGCCGGTCGCAGGGCTCGGGCCAAGGTACGTCGGTACTGTGCTTCTAACGGTCTGAACCGGTTGGGGACGCTCACCTATGCGGGTGAGGGCTGCCATGACCCTCGCCAGGCGAGAGCCGATGTCGGCCGGTACTTTCGGCAGCTCCGTCGATCGCTGGGCGGTGAGCCGTTCCCGTATTTGTGGGTTCCTGAACTACACAAGTCGGGTCACGGGTTCCATTTCCATTTCGCTGTGGGCCGTTTCATTCGTCGTGGGTTGATCGATGAGGCGTGGGGTCACGGGTTCGTCCATATCAAATTGTTGGGGAATCTGCCTGTGGGTTCGGGTGTGCGAGAAGAGGCCCGGGTCGCGGCCGGGTATGTCTCGAAGTACATCAGCAAAGACCTGGCGGGCCGTGGCGGTCTCAACCGCTACGACGTGGCCCAGGGGTTCCAACCAAAGACCAAGGAGTCATGGCTTCGGACTGAGGAGGAGGCGATTGCCGCAGCCAAGGCTCAGATGGGCTGCGAACCAAGGGTGGTGTGGCGCTCGAAGTCGAAAGAAACGTGGCGTGGACCTCAGACGGTTTGGCTGCAATGGCGATGAGCAACCCCACAGCCGAAGAGGTCGCCGCGTGGCTCGAAAGGACGACCAAGGCTTCGGGGGTTCCGTTCAAGATGACCGACCCAGCGACAATCGAAGCGGTAGCGACGTTGCTGCTTGAAGGTCGAGAACCAGTCGAGGTCACAGACGCCAAACCGCGGTGAACCGGTCCGGGTCGAACGTGTTGCGTCCCTTGACAGCTGTTGAGACGAACACGTGGTCGAGGACGGTTGCGACGATGGCGTTTTGTCGGGTGAGCGGGAGATCAGCCCACACGTCTCGTAGAGCCGGGGAGTTTCCTGCGTATTCGTCGATCGGATGGGTGGGAGAGATCCGTGACAGACGCCGCTTGGCGGAGTCGATTCGTTGTTGGATCGGTTTGCGAGCCGCGAGCCATTCGCGGTGGCTGATGGTCTTGTCGGCGTAGTCGGCGGCTAGTTGGTCGAGCATCAGCTCATCATCAGAAACCTGGGTTTGGAGTTCGTCGTGTTGGGCGTTGGCTTTTCTGGTATCGCTCAAGGTGGCTGCAAGTCCAGGTGTGTCCAGGTGTAGGAGTAGGGATTCGACGACGAGCGTCTCGACGGGTTCAGCAACGGTTGCCATCCGCCCGCAGCCTCCGAAACCCGGACCAGAAGCGCAGACGTAGCGGCGCATGCCGTCTGGGCGTGGCCGTGAATGCATCGGTGATCCACACAGGCCGCACCGCAGGAGGCCGCCGGTGAGGAGGTAGCGGCGGCGGCTGCGGCCCGTAGGGGCGGTGCCCGCCGGTGCGCTCAACAGGGTCCGGAGACGGTCTGAGTCCTCGGCTGAGATGATCGGTGGCCACACCGCACCGGTGATGATCTCGCCCTTATGCTCACGTCGGCCCGAGATCCGTGCTGAACGCAGCATCCGTTTCATTGTCTGGATCGTCCACTCACCGCCGGTCGACGTGGTGATCTCTCGGTCATTGAAGTCCCCGCACAAAGACCGGAGCGATTCCCCCTTGAGTACCCGAGCGGCGGCCTCACGAACAAAAGCAGCCTCTTCGGCCACTACCTCCCGCCGGTCAGCGGCATATCCGTACGCACGCCTGCCGCCACCCGAAACCTCACCCTTCGATGCGATTTCGAGATGCTTACGCGAGATGCGCGCAGACCTGTCATCGGACTCTTTGCGTGCCACAGCCCCGAGTATGCGTGCCACCGCACGGCCCGTCGAGTCGCCCAAATCCAACTCACCTGCCGTCACCGTCCGGATCGCCACATCCCCTGCGGCGTCACACAACGCCATGAAGTCCTCCAACTCACGTGGATGGCGGTGAAGGCGATCGGCGTGCCACACCACCACAGCATCGATCGCGCCGTTCTTCAGGTCATCGCAGAGACGCTGATACTCCGGACGGGGCCTGCCCGACCACGCCGACACGTCATTGTCCACATAGATGTCATGAACGCCCCAACCAAGGTCAGCGGCGAGCCTCTCGGCGTCCTCGATCTGGCGTTCTACCCCGAGACCCTGGCCCCGAGGATCAGACGAGATACGGGCATAGATACCAGTATTACGCACCCAGAGATATTAACACACGTTGGCATCCCCCAACGTCACCTCATCAGACCCGGCTCGGATCGAGCGACCTCGCCACGGTTGGCGTCGCTGAGAAGTATCAGCACCACCACGGTCAGGTAGACACCGGCCAGCACACCCATGGGGAGGCCGTACCCGTCGGCCTGATCCCGCAGTACACCGACCATCACGGGTCCGGTTGCACCGGCGAGTCCTACGACGGTCCACTGAGTACCCATGATGCGCCCGTAGTCGGAGCCGGAAAACCAGTTCGCCATGATCATCGCTCGCAGCGGAAGCAAGGCACCAAACCCCAGGCCAAAGAAGACAAAGTGTCCGATCATCTGCCACGAGCTGCGGCCATCGACCATCAGCAGCGTCGCCACGGCGACCATCGCGATTGTCGCAGCCTGGACAGTGGTGGCCCGCATTCTGGTGGCGACGAGCGGCGCCAGCCAGCGACCGGGGAGGCTCAAGGCAGAGGCCACGGCCGCCCAAAGCGCCACTGTCGCGACGGCGAACCCCGCCTCACCGAATCGGGCCACTCGGTGCGACAGCACCCCCTGCGCAGCAAAGAAGCTGAGCATCATCGCCAAGGTGTACAACCGGAATCTGCGGTCCCGAACCAGATTGCGGAACGAACCGGACCTTGAATGAGACGCCGGATGCCGCTCCCCGCCGGGGGATCTCCTAGGGATTGCGAATAGCGATGTGCTCCCACCGATCACCAGCAGCACCAATCCGAGGATCACAGTCGTCTGGCGCCAACCGACCAGGGCCACCAGCCGCTCCGTACCCGGAATGAACAGAACCCCGGCCAACCCACCGATCACAGTGAGGGCAGCCAACGCTCGTGGACGCTGCTGCGGACTACACCATTGATCGATGGCTACAAACGCCGGCTCATAGAAGGTCATGGCCCCTGCGGGGCCAATCAGCAGCCACCAAGCAGCAACGACCTGCCACGACTCATCCGCCGAGCCGAAGCCCACCAGCCCGAGGAAGCCCAGAATCGATCCCAAGCCGATGATCGGCTTGACCCCGTGTCGATCGGCATACCGGCCAATAGGCATGGCCAGGAGACCACCGGCCAGGACTGCCCCGCCGTATGCGAGCGACAGTGCCGTCGTCGAGAACTCCGACCCGGCAGCTTCGTCGGTCAAGTACACCGAGAAGCCGTAGAACATGATCCCAAACGCCGCCATCACCGTGATGGCCAACGGCAGGATCGACCCCCAACGGATACCGGATTCCTGGTCGTGCGCCACCTATCGGAGCCTAGAGAGCGAGAGAGGCCCCGCAACGTGATGACGGACCGCCAGACTCGCTACCCCTAGCCTGACGGCGAGAGGGGCGGCACCGACCGGCGAGGGCACCATGCGTCGCGCTTCCACTGCACTGATTTTGCTGGTCCTCCTCGGGGCATGTACCGCCGCCGACACCACAACCACCACAACGCTTCCACCCGATCGGGAAGATGCGATTCCGGCCGAACGGGTCAAGGTGGATCCGAACGACGACACCCATCCCCCCCGATCCGAGACGAGCGAGTATTCCTATCCGGTCCCACTGCCGCACCCGGTCAACACCGCAGGCGGCGAGGACTCAGCCTTCACCACACCCGACGGCAGTGTCCTGTATTTCTGGTTTACGCCCGATGTCGGCGTCTCTGCGGAAGACCAGGTAGCCGACGGCGTGACCGGCATCTGGAGAACGGAACGCACAGGAGGCGGGTGGACCACACCCGGGCGTGTGCACCTTCAGGATGCCGGAAAGGCAGCTCTCGACGGATGCGAATTCGTACTGGACGACACCATGTGGTTCTGCAGTGCCCGAGAGGGATACACGGGCATCCACTGGTTCACCGCCGATCTGGTCGACGCCCGCTGGACTAACTGGCAGGAAGCCGACTTCGATCCGGCATACGAGGTCGGTGAGCTGCACATCAGTGGCGATGGAACGGAGCTCTACTTCCATTCGAGTCGACCCGGGGGCTTGGGCGAGGTTGACATCTGGGTCTCGCATCGTAAGGGCGATGATTGGGGTGCCCCAGAGAATGTCACCGCGGTCAACTCGCAGTTCACCGACGGATGGCCTGCACTGTCGCAGGATGGATCGGAGTTGTGGCTGACCCGTCTCGAAGGCGCGTCACAGCTGTACCGATCGCAGCGAGTAGACGGTGGGTGGGGCGAGCCGGTGCTCATGTTCTCCGGCTTTGCCGGGGAGGCGACGCTAGACGCCGCCGGCAACGTCTACTTCACCCACCACTACTTCGAAGACGGCGTGATGATCGAGGCGGACATCTACGTCGCCACCAGGATCGGGTAGCGGCTCCTCCGGCTCACTCGTCGGAGTCGCCCTCCGCAGGGCCATCACCGTCGGAGGTCTCGTCCTCGACCAGCTTGCCGTGCGAACGCATCTTCGCCACAACCTTGTCGGCCACAGCGGTGCGCTTGTCTTCCGGCACCCGATCCGGGATACGAGAGTCGAGTTTGCCGCGAACCTGCAATTCTGTGAGCCCTTCCCATTCGGCTCGCTTGGCTCCAGCGAGGCGAGCGGCCACCGCTACGGCGCCGATCACCATTGCCAGCTTGATTAGCTTCTTCATGGCATCTCCCTTCAGGGGACCAAGCGTATCTCCGACGAGATGTTGTGTGAGCAACAGCGACATCTAGCCCAACCGTTCGAGGTGCGCTCGATGGAGGACTCAACCAGCCGCCTCCTCTTCTGATGGTTCCGATCGGCTAGTACCTTGCGCTGGTGACCGACACCCAGATCGCCACCTCTCAAATAGGCAGGCCGAAGCTGCGGGGATGGCTGCATGCCGGAATGTTCCCCGTCTCGGTCGCCGCCGGAATCGTGCTGGTCGCCCTCTCCGGCACGACCGAGGCACGGATAGCGACCGCCATATTCGCCACGACGGGAGCGCTTCTATTCGGTACCAGCGCCCTCTTCCATCGCGGCACCTGGTCTCCCCGCATCCACCGGACGCTGCGGCGGATGGATCACTCGAACATCTTCCTGATCATCGCCGGCACCTACACACCGTTGGCAGTTCTGGCGCTCCCCTCAAGCAAGGCTCGGGTGCTGTTGTGGATCGTGTGGGTCGGCGCATTGGCCGGTGTCATGTTCAGGGTCTTTTGGGTCGGGGCACCACGATGGCTGTACACGCCGGTGTACGTCATCCTCGGTTGGGTGGCCGTCTTCTACCTACCCGATCTTCTGGACGGCGCCGGCGTCGCAGCGCTGGTGCTGGTTGTCATCGGCGGCGGGTTGTACAGCATTGGAGCATTGATCTACGGGACGAAGCGCCCCAATCCCTCTCCGCGCTGGTTTGGATTCCACGAGGTATTCCACGCCCTGACGGTTGCTGCCTTTATCGCTCACTACGTGGCGGTGTCACTCACCGTCTATTCATAGCTCCGGCTGTGCTCTTCTCCGAGATCCGATCCGAGGTCCGGCCGAGCCGGTAGGCGATCTGATTAGGTTGGCCGTCGAAGCTCCGACCCGAGGCATCTCTCTTGATCTTCCACTGGTGTCCGGCTCCCATGTGGGAGGCCGCAAACACGGCCTACGCCGCGCTGAGCCTGGTCACTGAAGGGTTCATTCACTGCTCGTACCCGGATCAGGTCGGACGGACCGCGACGGCTACCGATCGGGGTCGGGAGGGTCTCATACTCCTCTGTATCGAAGAGGCCGGGCTACCCGTCACAGTGGAAGATTGCTACGAGATCGGGGAGCAGTACCCCCACATCTATGGACCGATTCCCACGGAATCGGTCGTTGCCGCCCTCCCATTCCCTGCCTCGCCGGATGGATCGTTTGCACTCCCTCCGAATCTTCCCGGCTAGACGGTCATTGGGACGAGATGAGTCCGTCGAGTGACGGACTACTGAGTGCCAGATGTGGGCCCATACCGCTGTCATCAGCGGTCAGTAGTTCGACGCGAATTCCCTCCGCACGGCAAGCCTCGGCAAGGACAAGAGGCTGAAACCGGCCGCTAACTACCAGCACGAATGCGAACTCGCCCGTCATGCTCGAAACGCTCACCCGACATGTAGTCGATAGGCTTGGAAAGGAGAGGAATCCGATGCGCCGTCGAGAACGGGACCGCTCGTACCGTGCCGTCAGGGTCGAACCGCGGCAGTGGGATCTTCACGTTGACGGTTCCCTTCGCTCGTCTCACCGCGGCTTTCGGGATGCCGAGCGAGCCGCGGTCGTCATCGACAGACGGAGCCGCACCAGAGCGGCCGCAGTACGCCACACAACGATCCTGGTCGCCGCCTTCCTGGTGCTGACACCCGTGCTCCTCCTCCGGGAGATCGACAACCCGAATTACGAACCGGCGCGTGAATTCGCCGATCAGATCGAGAGTGCCTATCGAGCAATCAGCGCCAACGAGATCGAGATCGCCGATTTGTCTCTCGACTCGGATGGATTTGAAGGAGGCGTCTTCACAATCGACCGCGGTGGAATCGTGGCGGACTATCTGGTACTCACGGGCGAGCACGAAGGCGATTGCTACGTGGTTCGTTGGCAACAAGGCAGGGTCCCGTTCGTAGGCCGTCTCCTGCCCCGAGATCCGTGTGTCCCGGGTGACCCGGCGCTGTCGTTCAACCCTGCCGATTTCGAAGCCCTAGCGAACAACACCAGCGCGGACGGCCCGCTCGATTGGAGCCGCGTGCTCCCCCCACAGACTCGGTTGGGCGCCTGGGTATTGCCGGCCGTGATCGCGTTGCTCTACGTCGCACTGCAACAACTCGTCAGCCTGTCGCTCATACCCATCCGTGGGGTCCCGAGGCGACCACTGGAAGTGGAGCGATTCGACGAGACCGGCTGAGTACCAAGCGCTGCACGCACAAGACGCACCGGGTGTGGGCTGGGTTCACCAGCTGATCGCAGCGCAACCCCTGTGGGATTCGGGTTCGACTTGGAGCGAGGCGTGAGCGATGTCGTGCCGTTCGAGGATCACTCGGGCCTGGTCGAGCACGGGATGAGGGTCGGTGGAGTTCTGGGGTTGGCACCGAGGCGATCCCCCTCTCCCCTGAATCCAGGCGTGTGAGACCCCCCGGGGGATGCTGAGGCTTAGGCTTGTCGCTATGGATCCACCAGATCACTCCATCCAGACCACAGCCGTGACCATATGGGCCGACGGTGACATCGTCTGGATCCGCTCAAAGGGCATTCCAAGCACGCCCGACACAGTTGTTGAGACGATGACCACCGCTGGCGATCTGATCGACGGAACAGCGCGCAAAGCTCTTCTCTTCGACGGGCGGAACTGGCCGGGTCCGACAGGGCCTGATTCGTGGGCGGCCTTCATCCCCCGAGTCGAGAAGCTCTTTTTGGCCGTCGCCTTCCTGCTTGAACCCGAGACGGCTGCAAGCATCGGTTCGTTCCCGGAGGCAATCAGTCGTCTGCTGATCCCTTTCCAGGTGTTCACCGATGAGACCGAGGCCCTGGCATTCCTGCGGGGATTCCTGCCGGACGAGTAGGCGATTCACGGCCCGCTGCGGTCATCCAAACCGAATCCGCACACTTCCCTTCCAGGCACCCGACAGGCCAGAAGGGCTCTCTCTCGTTTGGATCAGATCGACGGCCTCGGGGACCGCTGGCAGGACTTCGCTGCGATTCGCTTCGGTCTCGTCATCAGGAGCGGCCATGTCGGATCTGGCCGGTGCAGGAGAATGGAATGAGAGGCCCGGATGCCGCTGGCCACCTCAACTGAGGTACGGCTCCGGCCGTCTCACCGTTTCCTTGAGGATCCGTTTGTAGTCGTCAACCGGAAGGTCGGTGACGGCGAGGCCAAGCCGGAGAAGCAGCGGAGTCGGTCTCCCCGTCGTCGGCGTTGTCTGTGCCGGCGATCACCCGCACGTCGGCTCCCGACGGCGCCTGGAAGGCCCGCAGGCCGAACTCGGGGATCATCGCCAGGAGGTGGTCGAAAATGTCTGCCTGAATATCCTCGTAGGCGGACCAGCGCGTGTCGCTGGAGAACACGTAGATCTCGATGGGGAGCCCTTGCGAGCCAGGCTTCAACTGACGCACCAGGAACGTCATCCCCTCTGTGTCCAGGTCGGGATGCTGCTTCAGGTAGCTGATGATGTAGGCACGCAGCGTCCCGATATTCGTCAGCCGGCGGGGGTCGCTGGTCATTCCCGGCTCGACAACGTGGTCGGCGGCGTGGGCGTCGAGTTCCTCCAGCTTGCGATCCATGTACTCACGCAACGGCGCGAAGCCGCGGAACCACTCGATCTCTTGGTCGGTGAGGAAGCGGACGCTCGACATGTCGATATGGATCGACCGCTTGACGCGTCGGCCTCCCGACTCGCTCATGCCGCGCCAGTTCTTGAAAGACTCGGAGATGAGCTTGTGAGTCGGGATCGTGGTGATCGTCTTGTCCCAGTTCTGCACCTTCACGGTGTGCAGCGCCACGTCGATGACGTCGCCGTCGGCGTTGAACTGGGGCATCTCGATCCAGTCCCCCACCCGGACCATGTCGTTGGAAGTCAGTTGCAACGACGCAACAAACGACAGAATCGTATCGCGGAAGATGAGGAGGATCACCGCCATCAACGCCCCGACACCGCTGAGGAAGAAGAACGGGGACTGGTCGGCGAGTCTGGCCACGACCACCACCCCGCCGACGACAAACAGGGCGATCCTGGCGATCTGCACGTAAACCTTGATGGGATGATCGGCGGCGATCGGCAGCGTCGCGTACAGATTGGCCGCCGCAGTTATGAGGGCGCTAAAAGCGAGCACGATGAACAGGATGAGCAGCGCCCCCGAGACCCGCTCGATGAACTCCACCCAACCCGAGGCCAGCGACGGGATCTGCGGCACCCCGGCGAGCAGGACGATCGCCGGGGCGAACAGCGCCACTCGGCGCAGGACCGCGTTGTCGAGGAGGATGTCGTCCCACGCCCCTTCGGTCTTGAGCACGAGACGCCGAACCACGGGAGCGATCAGCCGCCTGACGACGAAGTAAGAGACGAGCGCGGCGACGCCAACAATCGCCAGGCCGACGATGATCTCAGCCCAGTCGGCGAGGTCGAGGTCCTCGATGAGGTCCTTCATCAACGGATCCTCATCTCTCGGCCGGGAGCCGAACAAAGCCGACGCGGAGACAACTCGGCCACCGGCCTCGCACATTCGTCAACACATTGGACATTGTGCGAGAGTCTAAGTCTGACGCCTAGATGCGTGGGGTCCGGATTCCCAAGCCTCGGCGTAGCGGCATGTCGTCAAAAGTGTCATCAGCCGAGTGCACTCCACCAGATGGGGAGCGGGACGCTACATCGGAGAGACGGAGTAGCACCTCCACCGGCTTCAGGGGCGTCCGAGTTGATGAAGGAGACCCTCGACTTGCTGAACCTGGACTGACAAAGCTGACCCGGGCGACCACAGCCCCGAGAGCGGCGATGCCGTAGTTGCCCGTTGGGATCCCGACCACGAATAGGACGAGTCCCACGACTAGACCGACTTGAGCGTCAAGCCTGCGCTGAGTCTTCATCTAGAGGAGAGTAGGCAGCGCCGCACCTACTGACCGAGCCGAAGTTCCTTTGTGGCGCGATACGCCAGACCACAGCCCGATGCTCCAAGAGGCGTAACCGCCGGGAAGAGCTCTGGACCCTCAGTATCCCCTGACTCCTCCGAACGGGGGCGTACCGAAGAGTCGGTACCGAGAGCGTCCAGCGATCTCACTACAGGTTCGCTCACCGCTGCTTGATGCCCAGTTGCGTGAGGAAGACCCCAACTGAGACAAGAACAATCCCGACGAGCCCGGTCGCGCCTGGTGATTCAGAGAGAAAGATCCACGCAAGCGCAGCGATCTGAATGAGCATCGTGTTGTTGATGCCCGCAGACTCAACGGCCGACAACCTTCGCAGCGAGAGATTCCACAGACTGAAGGCGAGCGCCGTGTTGACCACAGCCAGCCAGGTGATGATTAGCCAGGCTCGACCGCTCACCGTCGGCACACCTTCGGCTGCACCTCCAACGATGATCAGCAGGGCAGCCCCGATTCCCATGCTGATGGCAGTCACGACCACTGGCGGAACGACCGCCAATCTGTTGACGTGCCTACCGAGCAGACCGCTGGCAGCGTTGGCGGCCAAACCCACGAGGGCCGCCACCATTCCGGCCGTGGTCACACCGAGATCACCCGCGAAGTACGACCAGGCCCCGAGCGCAACTAGGGCCGTACCCACCCACTGACGGCTCGACGACCTCTCGCCCAACGTAGCCGCACCGAACCCAGCAACCATCAGCGGTGTCAGCGACAGGATCAAGCTCGTCGTTGCCGCCGGTTGATTGTCGATCGCAACGAACTGGGCACCCTGGTTCACGGAGTAGAAGACAATCCCGAGAACGAGCAGATTCCTCATCATCCGGCGATCGATCCGCCCAACACTCTCGCGGAGAGAACGGCGCGAGAGCACCCAACCAGTCAGCACAACAGCTGCCAGCCCGTAGCGAATCGCAGCAAACGTCAAGGGTTCAAGAGACTCGCTGTCGAGACCCCATCGGATCAGAACCCAGGAGGTACTCCACAGGAACGTGACCAGCAGAGCGATCGCAATCGCGGACAGGTGGGACGGTCGATTCTCCTCGAGGACGGTCATGCCTCTCTCCTTGGTTAGCACGCGTTCAACGTGCCGACCTGTCCCCTCGAGGCTTTTATCCAGTGAGGTGCGAGCCCTACTTGGGCCTTCTGTGGCGCTCGGACCAGACCCCGCTCGAAAGCGGACGGAACCCTAGCCACCCTTCAATCGACTCCCCCGACTCTACAGCCACCCAAAGAGAGCAGCACTCCGCCCTCCCCTGAGGTGCGAAGTGATGTCACAGGGCCACGATCGCGTCGGCTCACCGACAGAATGGCTTGATGGGGACCAGCGAGTAGGGATGCGATCCGATCCGGTTCCAGAGGAAGCATCATTCGACGGTACCGAATCGAAACGATCGACGAAGCGACCACCGCAGTCGCGAGAGCCTGGTTGTGGATTCTGCGAGTGCGGGAAGGTCACGAGAACGAACTCGACCCCGTCACACAATGAGGCGATTCTCGATCACGTGGCTGCCGAGCTTGATAAGTTGATAGGCGAGCTGGGCGAAACCTTGACTTCTCTCACCGGCAGCCTCCACGTCCTAAAGGGATACCTCGACGCCGAGCACGTGGCCATCCTCAAGAATCAACACATCACCTGCGGTCTGTGCCGTAATGGGCTGACTGACGACGGCCGCCTCGTCCTTGTGATACCCCGCTTGGAACGTCACCAGAGTGCCAGCATCCAGATCGCGTGTCATGAAGCACCTCCACACTCAACTGTATCCAAGCAAGCGCCCGCCCCAGGAACGGACGACCGAGTGACATCACCACGCCATCCCGTCAGCACACTGGTAGCGACTACGGCCGGGCAGAGGCGGTTCAGGCAGTAGTGCGGGCGGGTTCGGAGTGTGTGGCTGTGGTGGGGTCCCAGCCATTGGTTGCTCGTGGCACGGCTGGCAAGGCGAGATGAAAGATGGTCTCGCCGTCGATTCGCCGATAGGAGAGGTTCCCGCCCATCAGCCGTGCCAGCGCTTGGGAGACGGTCAAGCCAAGTCCTACGGAGCTGGGCATGCCCTCTGTCGGGTGAGCGCGGTAGTACGGCTGAAAGATCTCGTCTGCGTCTTCGGGCGGCACCCCGGCTCCGTTGTCGATGACTTCGACAGCGGTCATCTCGGCGGCCGCGCCGATTCTCACTCGGATACTGGGTCCGCCATAGGCCACGGCGTTGGTCACAAGATTCCGGACGATCTGGCGAACCCTGGACGAGTCAGCCACGGCGGTGACGGCAGGTCGAGTGGTCTCGATGGGGATTCCGGTCTGGCTAAGGGCTTCGAGAACCTGGGAGGTTTGTGCCTCTAGGTCGGTTGGTAGCGCAACCATACTGAGGGTTCCATGGTCCGCTCTCGTCATTGTCAGGAGGTCTTCGATCATGAAGCTGAGGTCGGACGCCTCGGTCGCGATGGCGGTAGCGAGCTCGGTCCGTTCGTCCTGAGAGAGTCCCATAGCCTGGTCCCGGAGGATATCGGCGAAACCCAGCACGCTGGTGAGTGGAGTGCGCAACTCGTGGGATACGGTGGCAACGAACTGGTCTTTGGCGTCGAGCACCTCGGTCAGCTTCTTCATCTCCCGCACCGTGTCATCTCGGCGCGAGGACTGGTAGACGGCAAAACCGGCCGACAATCCGGTGATCAGGCCGACGAGGAGGATCCAATGCGCGTTGTAGCGCTCGCCCTGAAGAGGTGAGTTGGCGGAGGGTTGCACATCGATCTGCCAGACGCGGCTGAACACCTGAATGGTGTCGGAGTGGACCATGCCCTCGCCGACGGATGGCAGTATCTGGAAGTGTATGTCCGCGCGAGGAGCGAAGCCCTGTGCATCCTCGGTGACGTCCCTAATCGTCCAGTCGAGAATCGTGGCGAGCCCGTCGGGTACCTGATCTGCCACGAGATCTGCGAGCACAATCGGACTGGCGACAACCCCCACGACGGTTCCAGAGGAGTCCGCTATGGGGGCAAAGACAACGAATCCATCCTGACCCGTTGTCGCCAACTGCACGGTTGGAGTGGCGATCGTTCGCCCGCTGATCACGGCCTCCATGAGGTAGGGAAGTCGCCCCGGAGGTGACCCGGCCTCGAGGCCCAACGGCCGGTCGAGAGCGTCGGATGGCTCGAAGTACTGGATTGGGAAGTACAAATCCCGAGACCCCACCGGAACCCGGTTCCCCTCACCATCGATCTCGAACACCTGATAACCCGGAACTTCCAGCGCCATCAGCTCTTCGAATACCTCCAGGCCTGCCTCATCCACGATCGGCATGTAGGCCATGCCTCCCATGCCGCCGACCAACCCGGTGTCAGCCACAAACCGTCCGTACTCGTCGCCGGTCACCTCTTCGCTGGCACCGAAGAGCGCTCCGAGAGCCGCAAGACGGACTTCGACATCCCCCGCCCCGTGTTCGAGTGAGGCAACCAATGCCTCACTCTGCAGAGCCAACCGGGCTTCGGCACTCCGGGCGAGGAGCCGCTGCGCAATCACGGTCGCGACGATCGACAGAACGACTACGCCCAAGAACACCAGGATCGTTGAGTGCCAGGTGCCCAAGCGCCCCGTCTGCGCCGAGCTTGTTGGTCCGTCCATTGGGGCGAATTATCGGCCACAGCGACCCGACACCTGAGAGTTTCGGTCCCGCAACGAAGAAGCGTCACCGAGTCGGCGATGATCAAAGACACCGCTCGATGCCCACTGAATCGGGGATCCAGCGACTGGCAGCTTGCCTCCTGGCGTACAGGACGTTGTTGGAAGTCACCGCGGCATCTCCCTCAGGAGTGTTGCCAAACGCTCCCTTACACTCCGTTCCGCACGATTGGAGGAGGGGACCTTGAGTGAAATGAACGCCTCCGCCGATGTCGACCAGTTCAAGGGTCGCCTCTCCAACGCCGTGCTCGGCGCCATGGACATGTGGGCGATCTACCTCGGCGAGCAACTCGGCTTCTACCTCACGCTCGCGAGCCACGGCCCCATGATGACCGAGGAACTGTCCAAGGCGGCGGCGACAGATGCTCGATACACCAGGGAGTGGCTCGAACAGCAGACTGTCACCGGGATACTCACCGTCGATGACCCATCCCTGGAAGCGGCGGAACGTCGTTACACACTCCCCGCGGCCCACGCCGAGGTCCTGACAAGTCGAGACAGCTTGGACTACCTAGCGCCACTCGTCCGAGTGGTAGCAACAGGTGGGATTCAGCTCCCGGCACTGGTCCAGGCGTATCGCAACGGCGGTGGCGTTTCTTGGGAGCAGTTCGGCCCCGACATGCGGAACGGTCAAGCCGAGATGAACCGACCCTGGTTCCTCACGGCGCTTGGAACCGACTTGTTCCCCTCCGTGCCTGACCTCCACCAGCGGCTCCTCAAGGGAGGACGCGTCGCCGACATCGGGTGTGGGGAAGGATGGTCGTCGATCGCCATCGCGCAGGCATACCCCAACGTCACAGTGGACGGGTTCGACATCGATCTCCCGTCAATCGAAAACGCTCGACACCACGCGCTGGATGCAGGAGTACCCGAACGAGTTCAATTCCATGACTCTGATGCAGATTCCCTTGGATTCGACGCCGAATTCGACGCCGTGACGGCATTCGAATGCATCCATGACCTACCTCACCCGGTGACCGTGCTCTCCACGATGCGCACCCTGGCAAAGGAGGACGGACACGTAGTCGTCATGGACGAGAGGATCTCCGACAGCTTTCCGGGCAGGGGGGACGACCTCGAGAGAATCATGTACGGGTTCTCCTTGTTCATCTGCCTACGTGACGGGATGTCACACGCGGAATCAGCTGCAACCGGCACCGTAATGCGTCCCAACACCCTCCGGAAGTACGCGCAGCAGGCAGGATTCTCCGACATCGAAACACTTCCGATCGAAAACGATCAGTGGCGGTTCTACCGCCTTTTCGCATAGCTAGCAACGACTACCGCCGACCCGCATGAGGCCTCTCGTTCATCAAATGCGCCTCATTCAGATCGTGGAATGCTGTCAGCGCCGTCCCGTCTGCCAGCGTGCGGAAATGTCATCAGCCAACCATCGGCGCTAGCCACCGGGAGCCGCGTACTCAGGGAGGTTGAGTCCGGCAAGACAGCGGGCAAAGTCGATCTGGGATGCCCGGTTGTCCTCAGCCGACACATCCTTCCACGAGATGCCTCTATCCCCGTCTGGCTTGACCGGCCAGCCCTGATCCTGCATGCACGCGATCTCTGCGGCCGTGACGACGCGCCACGGGACCTCGACGTACGAGTAGCCGGAGTAGTCGCCGTATCCGTAGATGGGGTCGACCTGTCTGACCAGGACTTCGGGAGGCGGGAGCGTCGACTCGGGAGCAACGTCGATGGCCTGCGGTTCCTCACCTTTGACGTGGACCCCGAGGGCGTCTGGGAACTCCTCACGGACTCTCTGACCGATGACGGACAAGTCGGCACCCGGCTCCGCCCAGACCCTCACCGAGGCAGGCAGAACGCTCGGATCCTCCTGAACCACCGCGAGGAGCTCCGGCTGGTCGGCGAAGACCTCGGCGAACTCAGCGGCCCCATCCTGGGAAGTCCACGGCGACGCAACCGCGACTCCCTCCCACGTCAACAGATAGTTCGACACCTCAACCAGGGTGTCAAACGGCGTGCCGTAGGCGAAGAAGACCAGCACGTCGCCACGGTCGAGCGGGTCTGCTGCCACATCGGACTGGTTGGAGGCAAGTAGGGCCGTCAGACCAATGGCCAGCAGCGGCACGACAACGACCGCAGCCACCGTCAGACCGCGTCTGTGTTGTGGGGCAGCGACCCGAGCGCGGACAGGCCGGTCGACCAAGTCCTCCAGGTCAGGGGCTGGTCCCATATCCATCACCAGCGTCTCGAACGCCTCGCGCAGCTTCTCCTGCTCGGTGTCGTTGAACGTCCGCATCACAGAACCTCCTTGAGTCGTCGACGAGCCAAATGCAGATAGCGCTTCACCGTTCCGGGGCGACAGCGCATCAGAAGCGCAGCATCCGAGACCGTCTCCCCCTGCCAGTAGACGAGGTAGACGGCAGCGCGTTGCCGGGGTGGCAACCCCAACACGGCGTCCAGGACAGCCGGGTCGGGCGCGGTGCCGGCATCCTCGGCGAGCTCGACCTCCGGTGACGATCTCCGATCCCGGCGCAGGGTGTTGCGTGATTCATTCAGCACAGCCCGGAACAGGTAGGGACGGGGTTCGTTCAGCCGCTCGAATCCACCACGGGCGAGTACCCGCAGCACCACAGCCGAAAACACATCTTCTGCACGGTGAGGGCCGACCAACGCCGACGCATACCGCAGAAGATCCTCGCGATGCTTCCGATAGACCGAGTCGTCACTCATTTGCACATCCAAACCACACGCCAGCCCCGGCGATGGTTGCACGGAGTTTGAGCGCGGTCCCTGCCACTGCGATCACATCAGACGAGGCCTTGCTGAAGGGTGCACTCGGAAATCGTTACCCACTGCTCACGAACTTCACGTGAGGCATATGTCAGACCGGACTGCATCGGTCTCGGGAGAGGCCGAGATGTTGGCTCGCGCCCTTGGTGTGACGCCTGTAGACCTCCACGATCCGTTCACAGGTCCTCCACATTCACTCGGCATCGTGAGGGTGAATCAAGAAGGAGGAAGTGTGTTCTTTGTGATCCTGTTGGGAATCAGTCTGGTGGCGATCGGTATCGCTTCGACGCTCGGAGGAGGCTGGGCAACCGTGGGTGCGGTCGTCTTGCTGGCTCTTGGACTCAAGGTGCTGTTCATGGCGGTCATGTTTGGGCTCTTTGGACGCCGTTTCCGAGCGATGCGGCGTCGGGGTTGGGCCCCGGGTGAAGTTGGTCGGCATGGCCGGTGGCCGTGCGGTCCGGGGTCGGAATCCGTCAAGAGTCGTATGGACGAATGGCACCAGATGGCCCACGCTGGAGCCGAGGCCGGGACCGAGACCGACCCCGGAGCCGCCGACCAGGACGACGCTGCGGCAGAATGATCTGATGAAGACGGTTCTCGTCGTCGAAGACGAGCTCAAGATTGCCCGCCTGGTGCGCGATTATCTGCACCAGGCGGGCTTCGCAGTCGTCCAAGCCAACGATGGTCTCAGCGCGCTGGCCCTGGCCCGCTCCAAGAAGCCGGACATGATTGTGCTCGATCTGGGGCTCCCCGAGATGGATGGGCTCGACGTGACCCGCCGACTCCGCGAAACCTCTTCCGTTCCGATCATCATGCTGACGGCCCGGAGTGAGGAGTCGGATCGCATCGTCGGTCTCGAACTCGGAGCCGACGACTACATCGTCAAGCCGTTCAGCCCGAAGGAACTCGTGGCTCGCATCCGTGCGGTGCTACGTCGAGCCGACGCGACGCTCGGCGGGGGAGAGATGATCAAGGTGGGATCCGTCACTATCGACATCCCCAAAATGCGGGTCACCGTCGGCGAGAGCGAGATCGAGCTGACTGCCACCGAATTCCAGCTATTGATCACTCTGGCCAGGCACCCCGGGCGGATCTACAGCCGGTCGCAGCTTCTCGATGCGCTCCACGGGGTCTCATTCGAATCGTACGAGCGATCCGTCGACGCTCACATCAAGAACATCCGCCGCAAGATCGAATCCGACCCGCGTCGACCTCAGTTGGTGCTCACCGTGTACGGCGTCGGATACAAGTTCGCCGATGCATAAGCGATACAGCCCACCGGGACCCGAGGGGTGGTGGAGTCGACGACCCCACTCCGGCCAGGGAGCACAGACCTGGCAGGGATTCGGCCGAAGAATGTTCTTGCGGGCCTTCTTCTTCTTCGGGTTCTTCATCTTCATGATCGTCGGGATGGCCGTACTGATCTCCAAGATCGTCTCCAACGTCGGCAACCTGTCGGGTTGGTTCGCGCTCGGAGCCATCCCCTTCCTGCTGATGGTTGTGGTCGGACGGTCGTTCGTCCGTTCCTGGCGTCCGGTTCGCCGGTTGATCGCCGCGGCAGGTTCCTTGGCCGACGGCGACTACACGGCGAGGGTCGAACCAACTGGATCGGGTTCGATGCGGGCGGCCCTGAACTCGTTCAACGACATGGCGGGGCGGCTCGAGACGGCCGACGAGCAGCGACGCCGGTTGCTCGCCGATCTCGGCCACGAAATGCGGACGCCGCTCACCGTGGTCCGCGGCGAGATCGAGGCGATGCTCGATGGCGTCCATGAGATCGATGCCGAGCACCTGAGTCTGCTGCTAAACGAAGTTCAGGTCATGGAGCGGCTGCTCGAGGATCTGCGGACGCTCAGTCTCCTCGACGCCGGCCGACTCCCGCTGCATCCAGAGTCGATCGACCTGGGTGCACTGGTGGAAGACGTCGCCGACGGCTACCGCCGTCGTGCTGGGGAAGCTGGAGTGGCGATCGACGTGGAGACCGATCAGGGGTCGGCCGAAACCGTGCTCGACCCAGTCCGGATCCGGGAAGTGCTCACCAACCTGGCCGACAACGCCCTGCGAGCCATGCCGGAAGGTGGCCATCTCCGCTTCGCCGTACGGCCGTCAGTCGCTGGCACCTCGATCTCGGTCACCGACAACGGCACCGGCATAGCTCCATCCGATCTGGATCAGGTGTTCGAGCGCTTTCACAAGGGATCGACCTCGCGTGGCTCTGGTTTGGGTCTGACGATCAGCCGCGACCTGATCCAAGCCCATGGCGGCACCATCGATTTGGACTCCACTCGAGGCAGTGGCACCACGGTGCGAATCGAACTGCCCCGCTCAACCTGATTCGCTCAGACCTCAAGACCAATCTGACGGTCGGACGACCAGCCAATGAAACCGTATCGCCTCAGGCCCTTGAGCCACCTCCCCCTCGGCCGGCGGTACAGAGCGTCGCCGGGGGAAGCTATCGGGCCGGGACTGGCCAGTCCAATAGGATCGGCAACATGGCCAAGACCTACAAGACCGGAGTCGCCAGGCGGATCGTGAACTCGCTCACCAAGAAGGCAGTTCGGCTTGGCGTCGGACCGAGCGGTGGATACATCCTCACCACAGTGGGCCGCCGGACGGGACGAGAGCGTCGAGTCCCGGTCCAACTCGTCGAACGCGCAGGACAGCAATGGCTGGTGAGCCCATACGGTCCAGTTGGTTGGGTTCACAATGCTCGTTCAGCAGCAAAGGTGACCTTGACCCGCGGTCGACGGACAAGAGAGGTTGCGATCGAGGAGCTGCCGGCCGATCAGGCAGCACCGATCCTTCGGGAATACCTGGACAAGGTTCCCATCGTCGGCCCCTACTTCGACGTAACCAAGGAATCATCGACCGAGGATTGGGTCCGTGAGGCCCCGCGACATCCAGTGTTCCTTGTCCGCGAACCCTAGAAGATCGCAGTCGCAGGCACCGGCCGACGTACAGCGGATCGTCCCGGTGCGCACTACTCGGCAGCGCTCAGAAGGCCTTCGACGTTCTCCCTGTATTGCTGGAATGCTTTGCGGCCCGTCTTGGTCAGTTTGTATGTGGTTCGGGGACGCTTGTCGACGAAGGTCTTGGCCACCTCAACGTATCCGGCAGCCTCCAGCTTGGTCATGTGCGAAGAGATGTTGCCCGACGTGAATCCGGTGCGGTTGGAGAGGTATACGAAATCGGCCTCGTCAACTACGTAGAGGCTGGAGACGAGAACAAGCCTCGCCGGTTCGTGGATGAGCCGGTCGATACCGGTCACGTAGTTCCTGCCGTTGGGTGGAGGCGGAGGAATCGACCGAATAGGGCCACGCCGGAGACTCCGATGGTTGTTCCGGCTCCCAGCAGAGAGCCGCCCGGACCGGCCTCCAGAGCGATCGTCACTGCTGCTGCGGCCAAGAGGACTGCTCCGTAGCCCCAGAGGCGCCGAACATGTGACTTCGCCGCGACGACGAAAGCACCGATGGCGAGCAAGAACGCAGGTAGGGCTGCAACAACGTTGCGGTCCCCGCTCGGGATTTCATCACCCTGCACGTTCGCTTGGGCGAACGCGACGCCGAGGAGTATTGCCGCGGTGAGAATCCAGAACACGAGCTTCTTCTGCTTGCGCTCCCATTTGAGGCGAGGGGGTGTCCACCTCACATAGCCGATTCGTGGCTCGACGATACGACGCCGGATCGGGACCAGTGCCCAAGCGATCACAGCCGCAATGCCGCCAACCACACCTGCCTGCGTTTCGAACCACAGCCAGGTGCCACCGATCAAAGCCATGCCCAATCCGATGAACATGTCGACCAGCCCGTCGGAGTAGGAGTCTCTGTAGGCCTCACTCTCGAGGTCCTCAACATTCGTGTGATCCATGCCTGATCCTTGGGGTGCCAATTACTTTGTCATGCAAACTCTATCACTCAATCGGCCAACAATCAAGAGACCTCATCACGAGGCTCAGATGCCCAGGCCAACAGGTGACTCAGAGAATCCAAACCAGGAGTGGACATCGATCGACGAAGCATGCGGAATCGTCCGATCTACGAACACGATGCCGCTTCCTGCAGTTCCTCAGTCCTGCTCTTTGGTGACGGCGCTGCGGACCATGGAGTCGATGACCGCGACCATCGTCTTGTGGTTCTCCGTCGTCGAAGCCTGAGCGACCAGCCCGTACGCGTCCCCGTTGCCACGCCACACGCTCGCAGACGTTGCCGATCTGCCCTGGTAGCTTGCTGATGCCCTCACGCCGTAGTCAGCAAGTGATCCCGGAGGGCCGGGAGGTAGCAGTGGACGATTCCACGACACGTCGATGGATCGTCGTCGACGCGCTTCCCGGTAGGCAGAACCCTGACGCAGCCGAGCAGCCTGCGGGCCAGGTCGACCCGGACACGCTCGTCGTCGAGATCGATCGGCTCGGTGCGTGGGTTCGCGTTGACACCCCCGATGGGCAGCGGTGGTGGGTCGATGGTCGCCGATTGCAGGAGGCACCCGAATCGGAGCCACCGCCTGAAGCCACGTCGCCGCCCGAGGCAGAGCCACCGCCTGAAGTAGAACCACAAGCTGGAGCAGAACCTCCGCCACCACCGCCACCCAGCCCGGTCTCGGCTCGACGATGGCCACGCTCCCTATTGGCCGTGGCGGCCGTCGCCGCCGTACTTCTCGTCGGCGGCGCGGTGGTGATGCTGGCTGGTGAGACGGGGCCCCCGACCGTGTTGCGGGGATCGGTGCTTGTGGACTTCAGCCCCACAGTGCTCGAATCGAAAGGCTTTCACGACAGCGGCTCAACGTTCGGTTACGCCGCAGGTGACGGCACGGTTGTAGGCGTCTTTGTCTTTGATGGCGAGGTGTCGATCGACCCTCACGAAGGGTCGGAGCCAATCCAGGCGGTTGCTCTGACCAACACTGACGTTGGTGCCGCGGCCCTGACCGCAGCGTCTCAGATCGTGGCATTCGACACCGGGAGCGGGGAAGTCACAGCCGTCGTGCAACTACCGGCCGACTGCTGTGCCTCCGTCCTATTGCAGAAAGGCAATGGCCGTCTGGTCGTGTTCCCCGAACGCAGTGGCCGTTCTGAGGCCTACTGGGAGGTAGACCTCGAGCAGGGGACGTGGGACGAGTATTCGCTGGCGACCCCGATCTCCGTCACCGCGGCCGTTGAATTGGATGGCTTGCTGTATGCCGGTCACACCACCGGACTCACCGTGTTGAGCCTCCATCCCGATTGCCGCCAGGAGATCGCAAGCTATGACATCCCGACTGTTGCACTATCTCTCGTGCTGACCGACGAAGTCATTTCCATAAACGCACTCGATATTGAAGGCCGGGCGATCGCGGTAGTCGATCCACTCGGCCCATCCCGGGATGTCGGCGGGTGCGGGTTCATGAAGGTTCCCGAGCTCCTGGGAGTCATCGGTCTGGACGAGGAGATCGGCCTCAATCCTTCGGGTTACCAGCCAACGCTGGCCACAGTAGGCACGACGGCCTACGTGATCGACCGACAGGGATTTGTATCTGTCGTCGACATCACAATGCCGATCGATGCTGTCGACGACCGGGCGTTGGGTTTGATCCCGATCTCGAATCCTCGACCACCGGACGGGGCCTCACTGGCGTCGCTCCTGGATGTCGAGAGCGGCTTGTGGAGCGTGCTGGTCGCCGATCCGGCCGGCAATCGGTTGTGGTGGATCGCAAGCACTGGTGAACACTCGCCCAGCCAAACCTTCGACCTTTCGGGGAGCTGACGCCCATGCTCATCGCAGTGGCTTGGGACGCGCAACGCGTGATCGGATTGGCCGCCGTAGTGGTTACCGTGCCGCTGCTCGGCTTCGCCATCCTCACCTGCAGACGACCGAGCCCGGTCCGCAATCGACTCGACATCGCCAGATTGGTCGTCTCCGCGGCCGCTATCGCTCTGATGGCAAGCATCACCCAAGTGTCCACGGGGGGTGGGTCCATCGCCCTCGCCGTCGGTGCCGGTCTGTTGGTGGGTGTGGCTCAGGGCTGGATGAGCGAACCCGAAATCGTCGACGGGCGGGTCCTGGTGCGCAAGTCGGCGGCGGGCATCGCGGCGTGGGGTCTGGGCGTTGTGGCCATGCAGGTGGCCGGCATCCTGGCTCGGACGGGAACACTCCAACTTGGACAGGCGATCGCAATGTTTGGTGTCGGCCTCCTCGCCGGCACGATGCTCGGCCGCCAAAGCCGCCTTGGTCAGTCCTCTCGTGATGGAGCGCTCCGGACGGTCTCCTCATTGTTCATCGTGCTCGGGTTTGCCACGGCCTTTACTGGATTCGGACTCGGATTTGCTCACGCCGGACAGGGGAGGCCGTCGGCCGACATCGTCTGTGACCTGGCGCCGAACGGAGCGATCTTCACCTTCTCTCGCTACTTCGGTGGCAACACGAACCAAGATGGTCCCACGCCGGCCTGCATCGTCCACTACGGACCCGTCTCCGACGACGGGTTCGACACGGCTGCGTACCAGTTCACGGTCATCTGGTTTCAGGAGCCGTTCGATACCGATGCTGCAGCGGAAGCGCGCCGGATGGCCGCAGAATTCGACTCCTTTGGGGGAGTGACGGACGCCCCATTTGGCGACTATGGGTACTCGGTCAGCCGCCAAACGCCGCACACATCCCATTCCGTCGTATTCGGCCGAGGACCATTCCTGGTGACCGGCGGCGGGGGAGAGGACATCGGTGCAACGATGGGCAGGCTGCAGCAACTGGCCGCCGGATTTGATGAGAACATCGTCGCATATCTCGAGAACACCACTACGGCCGTCGTCCCAGGGGAGACGAGCACCACCGTCACCACGGCCGCGACGTCATCTCCGACCTTGGGCCCGGGCGAGTCGTCATCTCCAAGTGGGACTGTCTCTTCGGGCGACGAATTCACCCCTGACCTGGGCGCAACCTCCTTGCCGGGAGAAGGCGACTTCGGCGACCCGACACCGCCGGTGTCGTCGAATGCAGCCATAGGTTCGGCCCTGGGAGGACTGCTCGCCGCCGCCGCCATTGGTCTGATATCTGCCGCTGATGCCGGTTTGCTGTCGGCGTCCCTGGTCGGAAGGGGTCCGCTCAGCCCCGGCAGGGCGATCGCCATCATCAACGAGTTGCTCTCTGGGAACGCCGGAGCGGGCAGTACGCCGCCGGATGTGACGAGCACCGCAGGACCGCCACCGGATCAGGGCGGTACGCCGCCGCCCCCCGCTTCATCGAGAGTCCGGACCATCCAAGTGACCGGCGCCGACGCCGAGGCCATCCTGAGCGGCGGCCCGGGCTCGACGGTGCCGATCCCTCCAGATCAGCAATGGGACACCAACGTGTCGATGCCGGGCGAGCCTGTCGTCACCGAGGGCCGCGTCGGATCGGTTGGTGTTGTGCGTTCGGTCGGTCCCGTCGTCCGTGGCACCGACGGCAGCGTGAGTGTGTCCGTCGAGGTCGACGCGCACGACCCGGCGGTTCCGCCGCCTCCACCCACGCCGGCAGAGGCCCTGCCGTCACCTGATGTGCCACCCCTGGTACCACCATCCGACGTGGCGCCCGATGTGCCGCCTCCCCCACTCGACGAGGGGCCAGTCCTGAGCCGCGGAGAGACGCTGACACCGGAGCAGCTCGAAGGGCTCAGCGGCCAGGACCTCGATTCTCCCCCACCACCCCCACTCGACGAGGGACCGGTGGGAGGTCAAGGAGAGGCCTTCACACCGGAAGAGGTCGACAACGCCCTCGACCGCGGCCTCGACGACCTCGAGGACCTCGATGTCGACTTCGGCAACCTCGACGCCACGGGTACGCGGCCCGGCGATCCCGCGGGCGACGACGGCGTCTGGAAAGACTGGGACCCGAACCAAGACGGCCGTCCCGACACGATCGAAACAGACATCGACGGAGACGGCTCGGTCGAGTGGGTCGCCGATGTGGACGGTGACGGCCGGGCCGACACGGTCTTCCTCGACACCGATCAGGACGGTGTGCCCGATGTTGGTCGACACTTGTCCGACTCCCCGACCGACCAGCGAAACCCGGCGTCGGCTACCGGGGAGGACCCGGATTCCTTCCCCCCACTCGAGAGCGCCCCGCCCGATGAGCCTCCGGATGCACACCCCAGGGGACGCGGAGACAAGTCGGAGCCACGGGTTGAGGACATCGGCCTGGATGAAGGTCGTTCAGCCGACGAGACGGACACCGGCATCGGGACTCATGGTTAGGCCCTGAGTTACGTCAGGAAGCCGGAAGTGACAGCGCGAACCTGATACCGGTCGCGATGAGATCCTGATAGGGGTGCTGAGAGACGCCTGACGTCGACTCCCGTCGACCGGCCCGGGGGGACCCCAAGTGATGATCTCTGCGGCCTGCTCGAAAGCGTCTTGACCAGCTCACGTTCTCTCCGGCGACTCGCTCTATGCGACGAAGTAGCCGAGCACGTGGTAGAGGACCACGAGCGACATCAACGTGACGGCGATCAGCGCCACTTCGATCACCCTACGGAAGCGGCGAAACCACCATCCGATCGCGGCCAGGGCCACGGAGACCCCGATCTTCACAATGGCGGCCACGCCGTGGCCGGCGTCGAGCAAGCCCGCCATCACCGGGTTCAGTTCCCGGAGACCTCTATCGAGTGCCCGGAATGTGAACGCCATGTCGGCAATGTTGAGGACCACGATCGAGAGCA
>JAJCYA010000076.1 GCA_029263095.1 Acidimicrobiia bacterium
TCGGGACGACGATCCCGATCGAGCGGCTGGACTACGAGAAACCGCACACCTTCCAATCCCTCGTACTTGACGGTGGCCACCAACGTCCCGGTCACCTCAGCGAGTTGCATCGTCGTCCTCCCTGCCGAGGCGAACCGCAAACCGTCCGTGATGAGTGAGGTTGTCGCCCAACTCATCGTTGAGTTGGGGAATCACGACAGCACCGACCAACTCGCTCACATCGACGCGGTCCGACCCGATGGACACGGCGGCCTCAACGTCGGCAACCGTGCCCCCAAACAGCAGATAAGCCTTCCCCCCCAGCCCATCGGCGATGTTCGTTTCCAGCAGATCGACCGCAGCCCCCTTGAGTCCGGCGTCGGCCGCGGCAAGGAGTGGGGCAACCGACCCGGTCTCGATCACGCCAAGTGCTTCAACGGGGCCTGGAACCCGCTCTCCGCGCAGCGCGTCGACGACCCCAGGGTGAACGTCGTGAAGCACGATCTCGGCGATGAGTGACTCCCCCGGCGATTCCCGACCAGCCGCGATCGACTCCTCGACGCTGGCTACATCCCCAGCCACGAGAACCAGGTAGCGACCTGGCTGAACCGATCCGGCAACAAGGTCGCCGATCGGGGCGCGCTTGACCATGGCGTCGGCCGCGACGATGCCGGCAGCGACAGAGTCGAACTCGAGCAACCCGATTGCCGGGTTCATCGCCTCACACGATCCTCAGTGCGCCCACGACCGCAATCCGCCGCTCCCTGGTAAACGTGATCGGACGAGTCATCCCGTCGCCACTCGGGCTGGCGATAGAGAACGATGTAAAGCCCTCGCCACCCTGACCCAGCCCCGCGTAGTTCGGACCGTTGGCGATAAAGATGCTCACATTGATGGAACGAGCCATGCGGGTGATGTTCGAGACGTCGTTGGAATGGATCGACGCTGTGTGACGAAAGCGATGCTCCGACTCAATAGCCAGATCGATGGCCGCGTTGATGTCCGGGACCTCCGTCACCGGGAAGACGGGCATCATCTGTTCGGTCCACACCAGGTTGTGATCGTTGGGGACCTGAGCGATCAGCAACCTGGGATCTCCATCGACGTCGACACCTGCTGCGGCAGCGATGGCGCTTGCATCCTTGCCGATCCACGACCTATTGATCACCCCAGGTCTGCCGGGAGGGCCCATCGAATCAAAGATTACGCGTTCGACCTTCTTGAGCTCGTGCTCCTTGAGCACATAGCCTCCATTACGCCCCATCGCCCGTACCAGCTCTTCGGCGATGGACTTGACCGCGATGGCGGTCTTCTCGTCGGTACAGATAAGGTTGTTGTCGAACGACGCCCCGGCGACGATGTCTCGCGCCGCTCGATCAATGTCGGCGGTCTCATCGACCACGGCTGGTGGGTTCCCGGGACCTGCGGTCACCGAGCGCTTGTCCGTCTTGAGAGCCTCGCGCACGACGCCGGGTCCGCCCGTCACCAGCAGAACCCGGATGCCGGGGTGGTGCATCAGGTCCTGGGCGCTCTCGATGGTCGGTTCTGGGATTCCGGTGACAAGGTTGGGGGGCCCACCTGCCGCCATCGCTGCCCGATTCAGCAACCTGATGTTCTCGGCTGACACCCGCTTGGCATTGGGGTGAACGTTGAAGACGACGGCATTGCCACCGCTCAGGATGGCGATCGTGTTGTTGATGATCGTTGCGGTCGGATTGGTCGTTGGGGTGATGGAGCCGATGAGGCCAAAGGGGGCGTGCTCGGTCAGCATCATCCCCCCATCACCGGTCTCGATGAGCGGCTCCAGGTCCTCGGGACCCGGAGTACGGGTGGCGACAAGGATGTTCTTGCGGACCTTGTCCTCCGTCCTCCCCAGGCCGGTCTCCTCACGCGCCATCGCCGCCAGTCGCTCCGCCTGTTCCAGCATCGCCGACCGGATCGAAGCGACCACTGCAACCCGGATCTCCGAACCCATGGTCGTATATGCCCGATAGGCGGCCTCGGCGGCGGTAACTGCGTCGTCGATCGATGCAAAAAGCCCCTCACCCAACTCAGCCTCAGGGACCTCGGTAGGCACTCTCGGATGCTCGGGCACCGCGTCTGCAGTCCCGCCGAGCCGCGACCTGACCCGGGTGATGATGTCGCGAACCTCTTGTTCGTCGAATGCGCTCACTTGACGTACTTCACGTCGCCGCCGACCTCCCAAGTGTCGACGATGGCCATCACCACCGCGTCGCATGGTCGATCCCGCGTCATTTCGGTCTGTCGCGCCGACGACCCAGTGGCGTACATGACGACCTCACCGACCCCGGCTCCCACCGCATCGGCGGCAACCACGTAGTTGCCGGTCTCGGACTCCTCGACATCCAACTGCTTGACAACCAGGAACTTGAGGCCCTCGAGGGTGTCTTCCTTCCTCGACGAGACCACCGTCCCCGCAACTCTTCCTAGGAGCACGAGCTACGCCCGTTCCCAGATCAGCTGGACTCCGTCTCGGCCTCGTCGTGACGGCCGAGCGGCATGACCAGATCGATGTTCGTATGCGGGCGTGCGATCACGTGGGTGGCAACTACCTCGCCGACTTTCTCGGCACCGCGAGTACCGGCGTCAATTGCAGCCTTCACAGCCGCCACATCGCCGCGGATGATGGCAGTCACATAGCCGCCGCCGGTCTTCTCGTACGACACCAGTTCGACCTTCGCGGCCTTCACCATTGCATCGCCCGCCTCCACGACCGCGGCGAAACCGCGGCATTCGATCATCCCGAGTGCTTCAGCCATAGGCTCTCGTTCTCCCTTTGCTTGTCAGTTCTGTGCGGCGCCTGCCGCTACTCCAAATCCCGTCCTTCAAGGCCCTCGAGAGCCTCGACGGCGGCACGCCAGCCGACGTCGATGTCTCGCTCCTCGCCCCCGAGATACACACGCCCCAGCGAACCGAATGACCGAACCTCGAGCACATTGATCTCTGCAGCCTTCTCTGCCTCGTTTGCCGCAAGTGGTGCGTACGACGCCGGCTCCATCTCGAGCACATAGAGGGTCTGGCCCGGAATGAGCATCTGGCCGTGACGCATTCGGTTGATGAGCTGCGCCTGGTGGTCATCGATCCGACGGATGATCTGTGATGAAGCTATCCGCGGTTTGATTCGATCGGTCTCGACGTGACCGATCTCGTCGAGGATCGCGGCGCCCGCGGCGCGCACATCGGCTTGGTCGGGCGAATGGACCTCGAGCAGCCCGAAATACCGTTCGACGATCTGCATGCCTGGCTTGACCTTGGTCGACTTGAGCGCAATATCGGTGAGTCGATTGATTTCGATGCCCGGTGAAATCTCGACGTACAGGCTGGCGTCACCGGCAAGCGGGAGGAACCCCTGGGCGATCGTCCCGAGAAACGCCGCATACTGCGGCTGGAGGTTGTCGAGGAACGAATACCCTCGAAGATCAATACCTGCCACTTGCTGTTCCTCCCGTCACGATCTCGATACCAGCCGACGCCCCGATTCTGGTGGCTCCGGCAGCAATCATCTGCTTGGCGTCCTCGGTGCTCCTGATCCCGCCGGATGCCTTGACCCCCATCTCGGGTCCAACAGCCTCTCTCATGAGTGCCACGTCGTAGATGGTTGCACCTCCGGGCCCAAAGCCGGTGGAGGTCTTTACGAAATGCGCCTTGGCCCGCTTGGCGATCTGAGACACGATGACCTTCTCGTGATCCTCGAGGAGTGCAGTCTCGATGATCACTTTGCAGACAGCTCCCACTTCTCGGCAGGCATCGGCAACGCCGGCGATGTCGCGTTCTACCAGGTCATAGTCCCCCGATTTGATGGCGCCAATGTTGACGACCATATCGATCTCGCGGGCACCGTCGCGGATGGCTCTGCGCGCCTCCATCGCCTTCACTTCAGGCAAGGTCGCGCCGAGCGGGAACCCGACGACACAACATGTCACTACGTCCGATCCGCGGAGGCGTTCGGCAACCCGCCTCGCCCAGGCAGGGTTGACACACACGCTGGCAAAGCGGTACTCCATGGCCTCGTCGGACATTCGATCGACCTCGGCCGCCGAAGCCTCGGGTTTCAGAAGAGTGTGATCGATGAAACCCGCCAGATCGGTGGGGACATCGGCACCGTTCCCGACGTAGGAGACTCTGGCCGCTCCGGCAGCGATCACAGACCGCACCTTTTCGGAGGAGTGCGCGGCGCAGTCCCCCACACATGTCAGATAGTCGTCCCAGGCCTGACCGGCGATGGCAGCCAAGACTTCGCGAGTAATCGTCTCGATGAGTTCGTCGCGTTCACTCACGCGTTGCTCCTCGCGTACTTCTTCTCGATGCCGTCGATCTTGTCGACCCTACGGGCATGGCGTCCTTCTCCCCAAGGCGTCGCCAGCCACGTCTCGACAATCTGCAACGCCAGATTGTCGCCGATGAGGCCGGCACCAAGCGTGAGCACGTTGGCATGGTTGTGCTCGCGGCTGTTTCGAGCGGAAGAGATGTCGTAGCAAAGCGCGGCGCGCACACCGGGCACCTTGTTCGCTGCAATCGACGAACCGATCCCGGCGCCGTCGACCACTATCCCCCAGCGGCACTCGCCGCCGGACACCTTCTCGGCGACGGCCAACGCAAGATCTGGATAGTCCACCGATTCGGGTGAATCGGTCCCGCAGTCGATCACCTGGTGCCCCTGTTCGCGTAGCCGGAACGCGATTCGCTCCTTGAGTCGGTATCCGCCGTGATCTGCACCCACCGCGATCGCCCCCGCGGTTGCTTCGGCTACTTCCTCCACTGGCACCACCGGCGTTTCTGTCACTGAGTCGTCGCGTACGACATCGACGATCCGAGCTACCAAGGCACGGATCTCGTCTTCTCCGGGAATCTCAAGGCGCGGCACAAGAGGATTATCCCACGAAGAATCCTCTCGGGCGGAAGGCCTAGGCTCGGGGTCCGACACAGGAGTGATGTGTCAGACGACGCAGCCTTCATATGGGATCGACCTACACCGCGACCACCAGAGCGGCGCGGTCCCGAGACCCCTGTCGAAGACTCGATCGACGGCCGCATCACACTACGCGAGGTCGAGCATCGCTTTGGAGTTCGCGTCTCCACGCTACGTGCCTGGTCGAGACGGGGAACCATCGATGCGGTACGCGCCAGCGGACCTCACGGCGAACAATGGATGGCGACTCCGGAGTCGGTAGCTCACCATCTGAGCCGGCACTCGCCGAAGACATCCGATAGCACCAAGAGCAGGTCGGCCGGCCCCGCCGACGATGCATCTTCGATGCTGGTTCCTCGGGATGCCTGGGACAAGCTCCTGGATCAGCTCGGGAACCTCCACGAGGCCGGCATGCAACTCGCATCCGCCCGCGAGCGGGCGGCCAAGGCCGAAACCGAGACGACCTTCCTGCGGGAACGGCTGACGGAAATGCGCGCCGAGCGTGACGAGCTGAAAGATCTCACTCGGACTCAGCCGATCCCGGCGGCGTCCCGCGAATCGGCACCGACAGATCGATGGTGGACCCGTATCTGGAGCCGCAAGGGTCGCAGCAACCGCTGATACCGTCTCCGTCCGGAAGCCGACGAACGGCACCGCCTCGCGAACACCTAGCCTCACCTGATGCGTCCCGCCCACTGGCTCCTGCTGCTTGTCGCCGCCATTGGATGGGGCCTTGGTGGGGTCATCACGCGGGCCGCGTTCGACCATGGTGTGGATCCGGTCGAATTCAGCGCCTATCGATCCGCCTTCGCGGTGGTCGCGATGCTGGCCTACCTGTTCGTGACCCGCCGTCCCATTCCGAGCAGCAGAGCCGCTTGGGGAGCCGGCATGATCCTCGGGACGGTGAACCTTGCGGCTCCGTTTCTCCTGCTGACCCTCGCGGTCGTCTACGCGTCGGCGGGCTTCGTAGGCCTCCTCGTGGCGAATATCCCGATCGGCACCGCGTTATGGGCCCACTTCCTCGGTGATGAGCGACTCAACGCCCCCAAGGCATTCGGATTGTCCGTCTCGTTCGCCGGAGTGCTTCTGTTGCTGGTGGTGGGTGATAGCGGGCTAGACGAGGGAGGCAACGCTCCACTGGCGATCGGACTCTCCCTCGCCGGACTGTCGTTGGCCTCCTTCGGCATCCTCTACGCGAAACGGGCCCTTGCAGCGCTCGATCCGACGCGACTCGCGCTCCCCCAGTTCACCGTCGGAACGGCGCTGTTGATCATCCCCATCCCCTTCACCGATGGTTTGCCCACCGACTTCACGACCTTCGGCTGGCTCCTCGTGATAGCGGCAGGAGTCTTTTCTACGGCGCTTCCTTTCCTCGCCTTCTACGAAGCGATGAAGCACGTCACGGCCACCCAAGCTGCATTGACCGGCTACGTGATCCCCCTCGTCGCGATTGTCCTCGGGGGTCTTCTGCTGGACGAACGCATCACTCCAACCCTGATCGCCGGGGGTGTTCTCATCATTCTCGGAGTCATCCTCACCGACCGCGCCACCACTTCGAAGCGCCTGATCCCGCAGAACAGCAAACAGTCGGATTAGCGTCATTGCCGTGGCTGGCACGCCAATCCTCTCAATCAACGGACTGCGATTCGCCTACGGTGACATCCTCGCGGTCGACGGAGTCACTGCCGAGGTGCCCGCCGGCCGCATCGGGTTGGTGGGTGCCAACGGAGCGGGCAAGACGACGCTGCTAAAGCTGCTCCTCGGAGTCCTCAAACCTGCTGCCGGCACAATCAAGGTCCTAGGCCACCCGATCCCGCGCCAGACCCTGGAAGTACGTTCACGAGTTGGGTGGATGCCGGAAAGCGACTGTCTCCCCCCCGACCAGACCGCAGCCGACTTCATCGGCTACGCGGCCGAGCTGGGCGGTCTTCCCGTTCGAGCGGCCCGACAGAGGGCGAGCGACATTCTCGGCCTTGTCGGGCTCCACGAGGAGCGCTTCCGCTATATGGATGGATTCTCGACCGGCATGAAGCAGAGGGCAAAGCTGGCACAGGCGATCGTGCACGACCCCGACCTGGTCCTGCTGGACGAACCCACGGCAGGACTCGACCCAGAGGGGCGTGAGGAAATGCTCGATCTGGTCCGACGCCTGGACGACTTCGGCATTAATGCCGTCATTTCGTCCCACGTCCTCACCGACATCGAAAGCACATGCGATTGGGTCGTGATGCTCGACGGCGGCAAGGTGCTGCGCTCCGGACCGCTCACCGCGCTGTCGACACCCGATGTCGCCGAACTCGAGATCATCGGTGACATGGAGGCGGTCGCCCGTGAGGCGCAATCAATGGGGGCAGCGGTGGAGATCGGCAGTGATGCCCTGACGCTCTCGATGCCCGGTGGAGATCCTTTCACCGTGGCTCGCGACGCCGTCGTGGCCGCCGGAGCGGCGTTCCGCCGACTCGGTGTGAAGCGGACCACCCTCGAGGACGTATTCATGGCAGGAAGTGAAGACGATGGCTGAGGGAGTCGTATTCGACCTGGGGTATGCACCCCACGACGGCCCCCGCCTCGGCCGCTCCGGCGCCCGACGGGCGCTACTCAGGGACGGCCTGCGCCGCGTACTCGGACTCCGGCGCAAGGCGCGTCGCAAGATCTTCCCGGTGCTGTTGGTCACGATCGCCGTGATCCCCGCGCTGTTCTTCGTCGCTTTTGGGGTGATCGCCGGAGAGTTCGATGCGACTGCCACTCTGTTCGGGCATTCCGACTATTTCGACCTCACCGGATCGATGGCGCTCATCTTCATCGCCCTCGCTTCGAGTGAACTCCTCATCCCCGATCGGGTTCACGGGACGATGTCGGTGTATTCGTCGCGGCCGCTGACGACCGTCGACTACCTGACCGGTCGGGCAACGGCGCTGCTGTTCGTCGTGTTCGGCTTCCTGTGGCTGCCGCATATCGTGCTCTTCATCGGACGGGCTTGGGTGAGCTCCGGCGGATTCGGAGACTACGTGACCGACAACTTCCCAGTGGTCTGGGAGACCGCCCTGGCATCCTTTGTGTACTTCATCGGTTACGCCTCGGTGGCCTTCCTCATAGCCGCCTTCTCGAGTCGAACATCGGTGGCTGCAGGCACCTACCTCGGCGTCATGACCCTGTCGGGTCCAATCACCGAATCGCTTGTCGAAGCAGGCTTCCCTGCTCTCGGCCTCGGGGCACTCCAGCACCACCCCGGATACGTCAAGGACTGGATCCTCGACGATTCGACCAGAACCTGGATCCCGGAGCAGGCCGGTATCGAACCCATCACGTCTCTCCTCGTGATCGTCGTTCTGTCGCTGGCGACCGGGCTGGTCGTCGCCGGTCGCTACCGGAGGGCGGGATGACCACCACCCCTGCATTCGCTCCCGAGCCGACCGTGGTCGTCGATCGAGTCTCCAAGTGGTTCGGACAAAAGGTGGCGGTCTCAGACCTCTCGTGTTCATTCGGTCCGGGACTCACCGGACTGCTGGGGCCCAACGGTGCAGGCAAGACGACATTGCTGCGGGTGATTGCCGGCCTGCTCCGACCCTCGGACGGATCAATCAGCCTGCTCGGCGCCGATCCCCGAAGGAACCCCTCGATCTATCGGTCGGTTGGTCTCGTCCCCGAGGAAGATGCCGTCTACGGGTTCCTCACCGCCCGCCAGTTCGTCCGGTACGCCACTCGGCTCTCGGGCGAGGGAACCGCGAATGTCGATGACGCCATCCACGCCGTGGACCTCGACGACGCCGCCGACCGCCCGCTTTCGGGGTTCAGCAAGGGAATGAGACAGCGCGCCAAAGTCGCCGCGGCGCTCGTCACCGATCCCGATGTGCTCCTCCTCGACGAACCCCTCAACGGAACCGACCCGATGCAACGAGCCAAACTGATCGCGAGCTTCCGCACCCTCGCCGAGGAGCGCACGGTGATCGTCTCCTCGCACGTCCTAGCCGAAGTGGAGCGGATGGCGGATCGCGTGCTGGCCGTGGTGGACGGGAAGCTCGCCGCCGCTGGAGACGTCGCCGCCATACGTCACGCCATGTCGGACATCCCCTATCGGGTCAGGGTCGAGTCGGAGGCGCCGCGTCGCATCGCGGGCCCCCTGATGGCATCAGACGAAGTCACGTCGGTCTCGGTCTCAGGATCAGTGCTCCACATCGAAACAACCGACCTCGGCTCGCTCGGAACAATCGTTCCTCGAGTGGCGCGCGACATCGATGTCCGGGTAACCGGCTTTGAACCCGAGGATGAGTCCCTCGAGAGCGTATTCCGCTACCTAGTGAGACGGCGATGAAAGGAGTGCTCGCGATCGTCAGAGTCACTCTGCGGCAGCTCCTGGGCGGCAAGCGGCTCATCGTGCTCGGACTCCTGGGGTTATTGCCCGCTGTCGTCATCTGGCTCACAACCGCCAACCGTTCCGCGTCGGCTGCGTTCCAGGACTACAACGAGATCGCCATCGTCATTCTGTTCCTGATCGTGCTGCCGCTCACCGCACTAGTTCTCGGCTCGGCAGCCCTCGGCGACGAACGGCGCGATGGAACCCTCTCGTTCCTACTGGTTCGCCCGCGGCCACGGTCGGCGATAACCGGAGCAAAGCTCCTGGCAGCATGGATCGCGGCGGCGGGGGTGACCGCAGCATCTGGAGCCGCTGCCTCGACAGCGTTGAGCATCCGCACATCCGATTGGTCAACCCTGGTTCCCACGATCGTGGGCACCGCACTAGCCGCCGCTTGCTATGCCGCGGTATTCATGGTCCTGGGTCATCTCACGTCCCGGGCCGTCCTCATCGGTCTCGTCTATGTGTTCATATGGGAGTCGGGAATCTCGATGGCGGCGCCATCACTGGCCAACGTCTCACTGTTTCGAATCGGGCTGACGGCCTATGCCGGACTCCTTCCGGAGTCGACGCGATTCCTGTCGGAGCCGCTCGGGTCGCTGGCACCGGGAGTCGGAGGAGCGTTGGCAAAGACACTCGGGATAGGCCTCGTCGCCGTACTGACTGCGGCGTCGCTGCTCAAGCGACGCGACACCACGTAGGAGCGGACATCTTGCAGCGGGCAGCCGTCAGACCAGCAGCCCTGCACCCGACGAGGCGACGGCTACCTTGGCACCGGTGACAGACCAGGGCTCCGGACGGGGCCGCTCCCTCTACCGGCGAATGGGCCTCGCCGCAGCCATCGTGGCCGGAGGCGTGCTCCTCTCCAGACTGCTCGGACTCGTTCGCCAAATCGTCTTTGCCGGGATCCTGGGTGCCGGCGCAACGGGGGACGAATACTTCGTCGCATTCATCATCCCGGACTTTCTCAACTACCTCCTGGCCGGCGCCTATATGGCGATCACACTCATCCCGATACTCACTCGAAGATTCGCCAGAGGTGACGATGAGGACGCTTGGCGGGCGTTCTGGGCGATCACCAAGCCGCTGGCTCTGGGAGTGACGGTGCTCGTCATCATCGCAATGCCATTGGTAGAACCGATCCTCAGAGCCATCGAGCCCGGTTTCACCGACGAACAGGTGGCGACCGCTGCCCGGCTCACCCGGATCGTTCTGCCCGCCCAGATCTTCTTTGTTCTCGGCCAGCTACTCACGGCGGTGCAGTTCGCCCGCGAGCGGTTTCTGATTCCGTCGATCGGACCCATCATCTACAACCTCGCCATCATTGCTGGGGGGCTGGCCGGCGGGCTGGGTCGAGACAACCCGTCCGCCGATGGTTTTGCGTGGGGCGCGCTGGTGGGCGCCTTCGCCGGGATCTTCCTGCTCCAGATCTGGGGTGCCTGGAGAGAGGGACTGCGCTGGCCCACAGGATCCACCCGACGCCACCCGGCGGTGCCCCGATACTTCGCACTGGCCATCCCCCTCATGCTCGGACAGTCTCTCGTAGTGCTCGATGAGCAACTTGGACGCACCTTCGGCTCGTTCGTGTCCGACGGCGGGGTGTCGTGGCTCACGTTTGGACGCCAAACCATGCTGGTGCCGGTGGGAGTCATCGCCCAGGCGACGGGCGTTGCCACGTACCCTTTCCTGGCGCGCCTCGTTGCGGAGGGGAAGCATCGTGAAACGGCCGAAGCGGTTGGGCGCGCCATCAGGTACGTCGTCGTGTTCTCGCTGGCAGCTACGGCGGCCCTGGTGGCGCTGTCGGTGCCTGCGGTGAGGGCGCTTTATGAACGTGGCTCGTTCGACGCCTTCGACACCGCGGCCACGGCCGGCACGGTGGTCTTCTTCGCCCTCGGAATCCCAATGTGGGGCGCCCAGCAGATCCTGGCACGGGGTTTCTACGCACGTGAGGAGATGTGGGCGCCCGTCGTAATCGGCACGCTCTCTACGATTGCTGCTCTTCCGATCTACTGGGTGCTGCAGCACTCGATGGAGGTAGATGGACTCGCTCTCGCCAGCACGATCGCCATAACGATCTACACGATCGCCCTGGCCGTCGTCTGGTACCGACGGACGGGCTGGGAGCATGCAGCGCCGGTGGCAATCACCGCCCTACGAGCCGCGCCCGTGGCCGCGGTCGGAGCGCTGGCAGCCTGGTACATCGCCCAAGCCATCCTCGACAACGGCACCGGGCTCTGGGTGGATCCGGCCGCGGCGATCACCGGCGGAGTCGTTGTCCTGGCCGTGGTGTTTGGTCCTCGGTGGGTGCGTCGTGATCTGATGACACCGTAGGTCTGCGCGTCGCTAGGGTCCCGGGGGCCAAGAATCTGGGAGTGTTCTTGTGACGGGAATCCCGGGAAAGCAGCTGTGGGGGCAGTTCTCGGCACTGACGCCTGCGGTCAAGGCGGCGGCAGTGGCGATCGGCGCCGCCGTGCTCGTCACGGCCACCGTGGCAATCCAATGGGGGACGGCGGATTCGATGATGGAATTGGGACCCGAATCGTGGATCGACGCTCCGCTGCATGGGGACGTCATTCCACTGGCCCCGTATTCAATGGTGGCCCATGCCTCCACCATTGAGGGGCTCGATCATTTCGAATTCAGCGTCGACGGTGTCGTTGAGCAAGAACTGGAATCTGAGGCTTGGGTTCTCGCCGGAAACCAATCGCAGGGCAAGTACAGCGGCGGCTACACGCTCTACTGGGTCGGCTTCGAGTGGACCCCGCCGGGGCCAGGCATCTACGACCTCGAGGTCCGGGCATTACATCTCGAAGGTCTCTGGGGAGAACCCGCCCTAGCCCAGGTCACGGTCATCGATCCGAGCGCATCGGTAATCACGGTGCCCGAGGTCACCCCGGCCACCGCGCCCACGACGACCACAGTGCCGGCAACTACCACCACGACGGTGCCAGCCACAACGACCACCTCGACCACAACCACGTCGACGACTACGACGCAACCGGGGGATTCTGCTGGTCCTGGGCTTAGTCGGGTGGATGGGGCTCCGGCGGTCTTCTATCAGGGGACGGCGGGTTGCGGTCCGACCGAGGTGACTTTCACGGCCTTGGCTACTGACCCGTCGGGTATCGGTGTCGTGTCGGTGTTCTACCGGGTGGTTTTGCCGGGAGTTGAGCCAGACGAGTTCCAGACAGAGCCAATGGGTCCAATCGGCAGCGACGCCTACCAGGCGACGATCGAGTCCGCCGATCTGACCGAGATCCCGATCCCGGGCCGGGGACTCCCACCGACGGGGACGTTGGAGTTCTACGTGGTAGCTACCGATACCCTCGGCAACCCATCCCAGAGCGCGACCGACACCTCGATCATCATGCAGGTCTGTACGAGCTGATGAGACGCTACGTCAAGATCTCGATCGGGGTACTGGCGGTGCTGATCGTCGGCCTGTTCGGATTCGGGTACCGCAGCTACGGGAATGCAGCAGAACCGGTACTGGATGACTCCGTCCTCACCTCAGTGAGGGTGCTCAGTCCTATCTCGGGTTTGGAATCCCCGGCTGGAGTCCCGATACCCGTTGAGTTCCAGGCCTTTGGACCCGACCCGCTGCTGTCGGTCGAACTGTGGGCCGACGATGCGAACGTCTTTGTCCAGACCGCACCGACGCCGGACGGGGTCACCCAGCTCCCGGGATTCTTTAGCTGGCTACCGGCGTCCCCTGGCGTTCACAGGCTGCAAGCCAGGTCCACCAGCAGCAACGGCGCAGTGGAAGCATCCGAAGCTGTGTGGGTACTGGTGACCCCTGAAGGCTCTGCCGGCGAGATCCTCCCCCAAAGCGGTGTCCCGAACGCAACGGTGCCGGCTCCCACGGTCAGCGGCTTTGGTGATCCCCCCTCTCTCGAGGAGATCGCCCTCACACCGGTATCGAACCCGCCGTCCCCACCGAGTCCGCCCTCTGGCAACGACCCGGTGGTGCCGGCTGAGGCATGGTCGCCGAGCCTGGGAGAATTCCTCCCCTGGGTGTTCTCTTCGGCAAAGGCGCCAAACGCCCCCGAACTCATCGGTGCAGTCGACGCCTGCAACGTCATGTTGTCGCTCCACGACCTGTCGGACGACGAAATGGGGTTCCGGGTCTATCGCACCGACCTGGGAGGCGGAGAAAGCACAGTGCCGCTGTTCACGCTGGGCGCCGGAGAAGGCATCGGTTGGCTCTCCTTCCAAGACGACGCCGACTTCGGCTCCATCCACACCTATGTCGCCGAGGCGTTCAACTCCGGCGGCACCTCAAACCCGAGCAACCCCGTCACGCTCAACACCTACGACGCCGGTTGTGCCCCGGCGGAGACGCCGCCGCTGGTCATGCTCACACCGACTGCCCTCACTACGACACTTCCCGTCACCGACGCCTACTGCTACGTGTCCAACACCGGTCAGATCTGGTCACGCCTCCCCGCCATCGGATTCTTGACCGTCGAAGAGGACGGGCAGATCGACCTGGCGGGGAAGGTCGTTGACCTCCTGATTCAGACCGAGATGGACGGAGGGATCTCAAACCCCGCTGAGACGTACTGGGATTGCTGGGGCTGGGCAGAGGGAGCGCTCACCTGGCTGGGATCGTTCAGCCCCGATTCCGAGGCTGAGGGAACGATCGACCCCGAAATCGTGTCCCTCGACCTCACGGGAGACGCGCCCTCGGAACTCGGCAGCCCGGTGATGGAGGGGTTGTTCCCATCCGGAGGCAGCGTCCTGGACCTTGAGTTGATCCCGGTGGTGGGACTCCCGGCGACAGGCACCATCGGCGAGTTCGCCGGAATCGACTTTGGGGATCTCCTCAACAGCTGGCTTGCCACCGCCACCGATCCGCAGATGCTGGCGCCCCGCCTCCACTACTCGACCGATACGAGCGACTGCGTCAACCGGCTACCGGGCTCGGTCAAACCCGACTACCGGATTCCGATGTGCCACCCAGGCGACAACGTCAGCACGCTGGACCCCGGAGACGTGAGCGACCACCCTCACGCCTATCTGTTCTGGGACCTAGACGATCCCAACAACTGCGACCATGCCGAGGGCTGTATCGACCCTCGCACCGAGAGCTACCTCCCCTACACGGTGGTCGACTCGGGATACCGTCTCTACGAACTGACCCTCAACGGGACCGCGCTCGTCAAGACGTTCGGGTATGGCGAAGAGCTCTTCATCGTTCCACCCAAAGGACCGTGCGGCACCCTCCGCATATTCGAGGTTCGCACCTTCGTAGAACTCGACCGGCCGATCACATACGAATCGCACAGTCCCAACGCCATCGTCCTGTTCGACGAACCCTGTGCGGCGTCGGTCCCGGTCGAAATCGAAGTGACCTTCACCACACTCACGCTGGGTGACGTCGATGATGACGACATCGCCCCCGGTCGAGACGGCATAGGAGACGATGTCGAGATCTATGGCACCTTCAACGCGACACCAACCGTCGGGACCGGTGGTGGTCTAAAGCTCGCGTCGGCCAAGGACGATATTGGGTGCCTTTCGAATGAATCCCTGATCGAACAACCCGGCCAGGATCCATACATGTGGGATGAGTGGGCCTGTCCGCTGCCAGCCCAGAACGGGGAACCCAAGGCTTCA
>JAJCYA010000077.1 GCA_029263095.1 Acidimicrobiia bacterium
CTCAGGTAGACGAGGGCCGCCGTCGGAGGAAGATTCGACGAGGGCTTCGGCCCCAGATAGTCGACCCTGTCGATCGGATGGTCACCGTCCTCGAAGGTGACCGTGGCCGCCACCGGGCTGTATTGATCCTCATCAATGATCAGCGTCGAAGGTTCGGGAACGACGATCCCCTCGGCGTCGCTCGGCGATGGATCGCTCGTAGCGGTGTCGGAAGATCCAGTGGTAGCAAAGATCGGATTGGCGCCGTCGTCCCCGCAGGCGGCGGCGACTAGTGCCAGAACCGCGACAACGGCGACTGCTCGCATTCGATAGGACGACGCCAGCGCTTCTCGGTTCTGTCGCACGCGTCCGCTCCCGACCTTGCACCCAACCAGGACGCCGACCCTACCCGCGGCAACTCACCGTGCGCCCCGGCACTCGCTCCGCACCTGCAAAGCGCTGGTTGGCAGCCGCCGCCCACCTGAATCCGGTCCGCTGCTCTGTGGTGAGGCCAGACCTAGATCGGCGGTGGGTTCTCGACTGGGACTCCACCGGTCCGCCACTGACTCCTTTCAGAGTCGCGACAGGAAGGACTTGTAGCGTCCTGGACGGATCTCCCGACCGATGACGCGACACCATCCTCTATCGTGGCATTGGTAGGGCTGACGGGGGTTCCATGGCCGCGGCGAGCGAGCAGATCAACAACCACGCCGGGTTTGTCTGGTCGGTGGCCGACCTGCTGCGCGGGAACTACAAGGGGTCCGAGCACGGCCGAGTGATCCTGCCGCTCACTGTGCTCTGTCGGCTCGACTGTGTGCTTGACCCGGCAGCCGTGACCGGCGAACTCGACATTGCCCGAACCATGGCCGAGGAGGCATCGTGACCAAGACCGTCCACCAGTTGAAGGTCACCCTGCGTGAGGTGAAGCCACCGGTGTGGCGGCGGATCGTGGTGGAGTCCGGCGTGACCCTGGGGGAGTTGGCTCCGGTGTTGGAGGCGGCGATGGGTTGGTTGGGCGGCCACCTCCACCTCTTTGACATCGAGGGAACGGTGTACGGCATTCGAAACCCGGAGTGGGAAGACATCGGTCTGGACGAATCCAAGTTTCGACTGGGTGACATGTTCTCCTCCGTTGGCTCCAAGATGCGGTGGGACTACGACTTCGGCGACGGCTGGGAGCACGACGTGCTGGTGGAGGCGATCAGCATTCCCGAGCGTGGCGTCGAGTACCCGGTGTGCCTGGCGGGACGACGGGCCTGCCCGCCCGAGGACTGCGGCGGTCCGTGGGGGTACGCCAACCTGCTGGAGGCTCTGGTCGATCCCGACAATCCCGAGCACGAGCATCTCCGCGAGTGGGCGCCACTCGACTTCGACCCGACTCGCTTCGACAAAGATGAGACGAACGAGGCCATGCGGTCGCCGGGGATTCCGGAGGCGTGGTAGCCCTGCAAACCTACGGCTAGGCGTGGTGAGAGACTGCCCTTAGCCCAGGATGCGAGTCCGGCTGTACTGGAACTGGGCGCACCCTTATTCCAGCAGGATGGACCATTCTGGAATATAATGCGTGGATCATGGTCGTTCTTGCAGAGGTCTGGAATAGATGAGCACCCGAGCGGGCCGCTACGTCACCCAACTGGCGGGTTACCGGGCGTTCGTACCCAAGCCGCTTCCACCTGACCCGCCGGTACGGTGGGACGCCGAACTGGTGCGTCTGCTGTCGGAGGCCGATCTGGCGGTCGGTCGACTGGATGGGCTCGCCCGGAGTCTCCCGAACCCGGATCTATTCGTTGCGATGTACGTCCGCCGGGAGGCGGTGCTCAGTTCGCAGATCGAAGGGACGCAGTCGAGTCTCGACGACCTGCTGGCGTTCGAGATCGACGCACCCGGCATGGTCCAGCCGGTCGACGTGGCGGAGACGATCAACTACGTGAAAGCCATGAACACCGGGCTGCGGCTGTTGCCGGACCTTCCTCTGTCGGGGCGTCTCATCCGGGCGATCCACCAGGAACTCCTCACAGGTGTTCGTGGACAGGAGCGTCACCCGGGGCAGTTCCGCACGACCCAGAATTGGATCGGACCGACCGGCTGCACCATCGAGAAGGCGACATTCGTACCTCCCAGCCCCGATGACCTGGCCGAGGCCTTCGGTGAATTGGAGGCGTTCCTGCATGATCGGGCGCTGCCGCCACTGGTCCATGCCGGGCTCGCCCACTCCCAGTTCGAGACGATCCATCCGTTCCTCGACGGCAATGGGCGGGTGGGTCGGCTGCTGATCACCCTGTTGCTGGTCGAGCGGGGAGTGCTGACACGCCCGCTGCTGTATCTCAGCCTGTTCCTGAAGCAGAACCGTTCGGAGTACTACGACCGATTGGGAGCCATTCGCACCGAAGGCGACTGGGAAGGCTGGTTGCGGTTCTTCCTCACCGGAGTCGTCGCGACCGCCAATGACGCTGCGCAGGTAGCGGCGGTTATCACCGACCTGCGGGGCGAGCACCTGAGGACGGCGGCCACCGAGGGTTTCGGACGCTACGGGATCCCGTTGCTGGACCTGCTGGCCGGCCAGCCGCTCATCACCGCCGCCTATGCAGTGGAGCGACTCGGCGCGTCGCCAACCACCATCGGGGCGATACTCGACAAGGCGACCGGGCTAGGCATGGTCGAGGAGGTCACCGGCCAGAAACGGAATCGGGTCTACAGGTACTCACCGCTCCTCGACCTGTTCACGTCCAACCAGAATCTGCCTGAAGAGGCGATGCCGTGAAGCCGGACGACGCAGCGTTCGAATTGCACATGACCGAGTGGCTCGCCGAGCACGGCGGCTACGCCGGATGGACGCTCGGCACGCAGTCGGACGACCACGACGCCGGTAGCCAATGCGCAAGACGGTTGGTCGGCGTCGCCGTCAGCTCGTGTCGAGCAGCTTCTTCTTGGCCTTCGTGTACTCGGCTGCGGTCAACGCCCCCGACTCGCGTAGGGCGGCGAGCCTCTCCAGGTCTGTGGCGAGTGACGGGGACGGGGTACTCGCTTCGCTCTGCTGCGGGGTGTGGCCTGCGGCTGAGTATTTGCCGCCGGGCTCGCTGTTGACCAGGCCACGTTTGCTGAGGTCGGTGATTGCGGAGCTGACCGCGATCTTTGATAGGCCGGTGGCTTGGGCCAGCTCGGCGTAGTTGCCGCTGCCCAGATTCTTGAGGGCGGCGAGTACCGCCTCAGCGTCCTCACCGGGGTCGGCGGCAGGGTTGCTGACGGGCTTTGGCTTGCTGGCGGGCTTTGGCTTCTTCCGGCTCTCCGGAGCCGGGGCCGGCGGCGGCGGGGGTGGCTCCTCGGTATCGGTGGCGGTTGAAGCGGTCGGCTCCTTGGCGTCCTGTGGCGTTGCGCTGCCGGTTGCGGCCGAGTATTTGCCGCCGGATTCGCTGGTGACGAGGCCACGTTTGCTGAGGTCGGTGATTGCGGAGCTGACCGCGATCTTTGATAGGCCGGTGGCTTGGGCCAGCGCGGCGTAGTTGCTGCTGCCCAGACTCTTGAGGGCGGCGAGTACCGCCTCGGCGTCATCGCTGGGGGGATTTGGGTTCTTGTCGCTCATCGGTGTTGCTGCCTTGGTCTCGGTGGCCTTCGAATCGGTCGACTATTGGAGGAACTCGTCCTGTTCCTCAGCGAGCATCCTATCGACGGGACCAATCCAGGGTTCGACCTCCGGCTTCGACGCTGGGCCGAGTCCGGTGGACCATCGGCGATGCCCGGCGGCCCCTACGGCCTGAGGCGCATCTCAAGGCCCTCGACCGTGAGTTCCATCGATTCGATCGCGGTCTCGTTCAGGTTCGGGTTGAAGGTCGGACCCACCCACTTCTTCGGCCACCCCTTCTGGAAGGTCCACTCCACGGCGGGACCCTCGAGGGACTCCATGAACAGCGAACCGCCCACTGCATCGTCCTGTGAAGCCGAGCGGATCCAGTTGTAGAACTCGGGGGAATCCGTCATGCCTCTCTTCAGGACGAGGTTGGTGAACTTCTGAATCGTCGGCGCCCGCATCGTCGTCTCGGGCTCGGCCCCAGTGCGGTAATCGATCGGAGCGGGCTCTGTTTCCAACCCGGAGACCTCGCTGAAACTCGCCGACATCCCCCGCTCCAACTCGACCCGGAACCGGAAACCGCCGCCACGTTTCGCTTTCTCGGCCCGGTCCTGCAGCCACTTCCATATCCCGAACGCTGCCGCACCCGCACCGCCTACCAGCAGTGCGATCAGGAGTGGATTGGCTCCTCCGTCGTCGGTGAGGGGTGCGGCGACGACGCTGGTTGGGGGAGCGGTCGCCACGGTGGTTGGGGGACTGGTGGTTGGGGGACTGGTCGTCGGCGGAACAGTGGTAGTTGGTGGCGGTGGCGGAGCCAGGGGACCGACAACGAACACCGGGAGGTCGGTGAGAGAGACGGGTGCCTGCAGAATGTCCACTCCGCCGAGGGTCGGGTCGAATGACTGCCCTCCCTCAGAGCAAAACGCCCCGAAGTTGAAATCGACGTTGCCGTCGCTTGCTTGGCGTCCCCGCAAGAAGCTGGGGAAGCCTGCGATCATGGCGTCGCCGGCCGCCCCGAATTCGCTTGCCGGGATGGCATAGAACAGTTCCTCGCCGATGGCCGCAGCAAACCCGTGAGCAGCTCTCTCCTCCCAGGTTCCGCCCATGAACTCGAGGCCCGCCGCCGAGAATCCATCAGGCACGCCCTGTCCGGTGCGTATCACCGTGACATAGTTGGTCCCGTTGAACAGATCGCCGGGGATGCCGCTGAACGCCTCGTGCTCGGGGACCTGCCAGGCGAGCGGGTACTCGCAGAACAGATCCGCGGAGTAGTCGACGTCGAGATCGAGCTGGATCTGAGCGATCACGTAGGGCCCGCCGGTATCGAAATCAAGACCTTCGGGACTCGACCTGCGGATGCCGTCGGAGTTGAGCGACGAGTCGAAGGGACTCTTGGGAGCCGAGTGCCCCCTTTGCTGGAGATCGGTGGCCCACACGCCCAATCGGACGCCCCGGATGTCGATGTTCCCACCGGTGTAGCCGGGGGTGCCCGCCGGGTGGTAGATGTCGCCCAGTGAATCCGCCATCTCCAGCATCTCAGCGGCACCGCCCTGGTCCGTCAAGGCCAGGTCGACGCTGTCGAGCAGCCGGATTGGGAGGGGTGTAGTCCCGGCCCAAGCCGATCCAATAGAGATGAGGAGCGACGAGGCGACCAGTAGTACGAGCCGGCGGAGCATGCGTCGACCATACCGAGTCCTGGCGCAGAGGCGAGGCCTAGCGCGCCGCAGAGAACCAAGTGTGGGGGCCGAACTGGTTGCGAGGCACCGGTTCTCCCCGCTCGATGTACCACTCGAAGCCTCGGACAACTGACGACAGGTACGACCTGAGCTGCGGGCGTACTCGCAGCAGATGGGGGATCCAGCGGACCGCTACCGGCACCGACTGGAGAACGTACGGATACACGGCAATGCGCAGCGTGGAGGACCCGTTGTCGATCGGAGTGATGCGCCAGGAGACGAACGAGGTGTCTTCGCCGCTGCGGCCGATCTCCAAGTCGTAGCCAACCCCCTCGGTCCACTCCACGAAGCGGCGTTCGAACACCCATCCGCTCAGGTAATGGACCTCGTCGCGGGACCCGACACCGGGCCACTGCTCGACCGGGTTTCTGTCGCAGAACGGATGGCACTGCCCGAGGTTCCCCGGCGTCGCGATGACGTCCCACACTGCTGCGGCCGGAGCCGCGATGTGCTGGGTGACGGCCACCGGCCACCTGAACCCGGGCCGGGGGTCGTCGTGCTCTGCCATGGTCGAACCCTATGCGCGAGACACCGCGACGGTCCATCCGCCTGCGGACCGGGTCTCTACCCTCCACCCCGTGAGCTTCGACCCTCTCTCGACGATGGCCGCCTCCTACGACGCCTACGCATCCGACCGGGAGGAAGCCGGTGAGCCCGACTGGCGCGACGACATCCGGGATGACTTTGTTTCCCGGCTCCCCGCCGGGCGCCGCGTCCTGGAGATCGGAGCCGGGGTCGGGTTCACCTCCAAGTGGTTCCTAGATCAGGGGATCGACATCGTCGCCACCGACCTGTCACCCGCCAACATCGAGTTGTGCCGCGCCAAAGGGGTCCCGGCCGAAGTACGAGACATGGCCGACCTCGGCTTCGCCGACCGGTCCTTTGCCGGGGTATGGGCGGCCAGCTGCCTGATGCACGTACCCACCGCCGAACTCGGCTCGGTGTTCGCCGAGGTCAACCGGGTGCTGGTGGACGGTGGGCTGTTTTGGGCGGGTACCTGGGGTGGACCAACCTCCGAGGGGATCTGGGCCGACGACTGGTACGAGCCGAAGCGGTTCTACTCCATCCGCGACGACGATCTCATGCGGTCCCTGTACGAGTCTCACTTCGAGGTGCTGTCGTTTAGTTCCTTTAGTCCGATGACCGACTCCGACTGGCACTACCAGTCGGCCCTGCTCCGCGCCGCGGGGGAGTGAGCCGCGCCGGTTCAGTGGGCCAGTGCTCGCGAGGGCCGCGATAACCTTCCAATAACCGGAGTCAGTCCCCGAGTGCGATCGGACAGCCATCGCCGGCGGTGAGGGTGGCGGTCATCAGCCTGAGCCCGTCGGCGGCGATAGTCACGGTGCCCGTCGAGGCGTTGAGCGTTCCAACCAGCCGGCTGCCGTCGTTCTCCAGGAGCGTGATGCGGCCTCTGCGGAAGACGGCTCCGTCGATCGTGGCGGTGATGGCGCCGCTGTCGGCGAGCATCGCCGGCAGGAACTCGAGGGCTTCGGTCATGAGCGCAAACCCACCTATGGCCAGCTCTGTGTGTTGATAGCCGAATAGCAGTCCCACCACGCCGCTCATCCCGAACAACCCGAATTCCTCGTCGTAGGAGGTGAGGGGCGGCGTGGCCGCCCCCGCCGGGTTACCACCAACCGCAGCGAGGATGGCGCCGCCGAGAGCCGCCAGCTGGAAGTAGTCGGCCAGTTGGAATAGGGCGATACCCCGATACGGCCCGCCGGGCCGCGAAGCGCATGCCGTCACCGCTGCCCCGATGTCGCCTGCGATAGGCACGTCGTCGGAGTCCACCTGGAACTGGTAGGCGCCGAACAGCACATAGGTGAGGCCGGTCCCGACGCTCGCGGTGCCGAAAGCGGCGAGGGGCTGCCCATCGGCATCGGCGTGCGCCTCGAAAGTCAGCTCCTCAAGCGAGACATCATCGCCCGGTGTGAAGGTAAAGGAGACGGACCCGTCATCGATGGTTTGCAGCGTGGGTGTCACCGAGTCCGCAGACCCGGTGATCTCGACGGTCGCCCCCCGATACGGCTCTCCGGCAAGGTCCGTCACCGCGACTAGCCACTCGGTGGCGATGCCCGCTTCGGCGTGAATAGGCGGCGCCTGAATGCACAGGGCGCTGCGGGCAACCTCGGTGGCGAACGACTCGGCCCAATCCGTCGCGGAACCCTGTGATTCCAGCAGTGCGCCGGCGTCCCTGTCGGTATTGGGATAGGCGGTCAGGGTGCTCCCGGTCTGGTGCCGCACCCCCGCGATGTACACGTCACCGGCGAATCGGTCTCCCACGCCCCACAACGAGACCAGGCTCCCGGGCCGGAGGGGCCACAGCGGGTCGAAGGCGTGTTCGACTATCGCATCGACGTCGGCGAGGGTGATCACGTCGGCCATCGGGAGCCGGGAGGTCAAGGTCCCGGCAACCAGCTCGGTCAGCCCGGAAGAGTCGGCGCCGTTCTCATCGACGATGCGATTGAGTAGCAGCGTGCGACAGGCGGGCTGCTCGACGGCGAAGGTGTCGTCGAGCACCGGCGCCTCGAACGCGACCGGTGGGAGCGACGCCGGGGCGGCACCCACCTCGACGGACGCTCCGCACGGGGCGTCGATCGGAATCGGGCTCAGCGGTGCCGGAGGCTCGCCGTCGAGCCATCCAAACAGCATGTGTGATCCCGGTGGGATAAACAGCGAGAACTCCCCGGTTCCGGTGATGACGGCGATGCTCCGGTGGCGGCCCGACACCGACACCAGGCGGACGCCCCCCGGACCCCCGATCGACCCCGAGACGAGTGCCGGTTCGTCGCATCGGGTCATCGGGACCAGATTCGAGAACAACACGTCGTCGCCGAGGGAGATCAGCTGCACAGCGTCGGCCTCGGCGCCGGAGATGAACAGGTCGCGCCCGGTTAGCTCGCTCAGCGCGACCGGCTCGAGACCGCCGGATACCAGCAGCCCGGATTCGGTGACTGTCAGCACGCCTGCCGGACCGCTGTCGGCGGCATCCCCGTCGTCGCTGCCGATCTCATCTCCCAATTCGGCTTCCCACCCGGTGCCGAGTCCGATGAGGATCGGTGTCGCCGGATCAATGCCCGACGAGGTGACCCGCAGACGCACCACGGCGTCGTCGGCGACGATCAGCCGGTCCGAGTCGAGCCAGAGTCCGGGACCGGCGGCCACCCGGACCGCTCCCAGGCCGATGCCCGGTCCGTCGGCGTGCAGCACGATCAGATACTCGCCCTCAGCGGTGTCGGGAGGGATCGTCAAGGCGGTCTCTCCGACACCGGCAACGACGGTGGCGACGCTTCCATCGGGTCCGATCATCTCCAGCGTCCCGGCGAACGGCACCGACACGACGGTTTCGGCTCCGGGTGCGGCGACGGGTGGCTCGACACTCAACGCGGCCAGCCCTTCACCTCGGGGCCGGGCTTGGGCGAGCGGGGCAGTCGTGTCGCCCCGGGTTGTGGACGTCGGATCGACTTCGAGGGCCGGCTCCTCTGTCGAGGTGCACGCAGCAGCAGCCAGCATCGCCAGCGCCACCAGGGCTGTGGTGGCGCGCCTTGGCGATGCGATCAGCCGGCGATGCACGTCAGGTCCGCCCGCACCGTCCCGTCCACCGCTCCATCGAAGGAGCCTTCCAGATCGATCCTGGCGACGTCGGCGTCCCCCACGCTGTCGATGAAGGCGATCGTGATTTGAGCGACTCCGGCTGCGTCCTGGAACGTCACACCGATCCCGGTACCGGTCTGGTATTGAGCATCGAAGGGGGTCTCGAAGTCGCCCTGGTCGCGCCAGCCGCGGACGTGGGCCACCACCCGCACCGTCGGTTCGGTCGGGTCGTCCAGATTCTGATAGCCGAAGGCGATGTTGAGGAACTCCCCATCGGCATCGTTGCGGACGTCGCACAGCGGGAACGCTTCGAATGCCCCGGCGAGGACACCCCCGGCGGTGATGGTGCCCCCAACCGTCCAGTCGTCGGCCGGCACCGCCGTCGTCGTGGTTGAGGCGGTCGCCACTGTGATGTCGAGTTCGATCGGTCCCGGTTCGTTCGTACCGGTTGGCGGCGCTGCCGAGAACGGGGAGGTAGCGCTCGGGTCGGCTTCGGAGGCTCCTCCGCAGGCGGCGGCCACGAGCGCCAAAACGATCGGCGCGATCAGCCGGAGCGCCTCGGCGCGGACACCGGTCGGGGACGGATCGGATCCGTGATCGTGATGTCGGCTCCAGGTCTTTGGGAGCATCGGTTCCCCCTACGACGGTGTCCAAAAGCCTACCCATCAAGGGTCGTACGCACCGTGGGAGGGTTCCGACGCGCCCACTGGGCGCGCCGCGGCGGTGGGCGGGGCTTAGATCCGGTTGAAGATCGTGCCGATCGTAAGAAGTAGGCCACCACCTGCTGCCAACCAGAACGAAACGTCTACGTCCACGTCGAGCCCAAGCCAGTCGGAGTAGAAGACGATCCCGAGCAACAGTGCTCCTACCGCCGTGGTGAAGGTCCTATTGGTAGGTGGACTCAGCCGCAATTTGCCTCCCTGCTTTTGGTTTGGCAACGCTACCGTCCTCGGACTCCGCCGGTGTCGGTGGCCGCAGGGTATGGTTCGGAATCCATGGTGAATGGGGGCTTGATGCGTTCGAAAACGGTCCTGTCGCGGCTTCTTCTGATCGCATTGGTGGCGGCCGGCTGCTCGGACGACACCGGCCCGACCACGACGGCTGCGGCCGCAACCACGCAGACGCCCGCACCGACCCAAGCACCCACCGCCGCTACGCAGGCGCCGCCGAACACGCCTGCCCCTGCGTTGTGTCCCGCGGCTGGAATGCCCATACCCGGCGCGCAGGAGGGGCTGCCAGACACCGTGGGCGGAATGCGCAACGACATCGTTGGGGCGGCCTCGGAGTGCGACCTCGAACGATTCGCCGAGTTGGCACGCGAGGGCCCCGGTGAGTTCGTCTTCTCCGGCGGTGAGATCCTGTTCTTTGTTGGACCGCCGGACGAGGCCGCCAGATTCCTGAGCGGGCTCGCAGATGACGGTACCGATGTCCTGGCCGACGCCGTTGGGCTTCTCGATCTGCCCTTCGGCTTCATCGAGGACCCCGAACCGTGGGCGCTGCTCGACGACCCTGCCCTGGCACCCCTGTACGTGTGGCCGGCGGCCGCGGCCTACTCGTCGTGGACGCAGGTGCCGGATCCCGCCCGCGAAGCGATCCGCGCCTTGCTCGGGGGCGCGGCGCTGCAGTTCTTTGCTGAACAGGACATGTACCTCGGTCCCCGCCTCGGTATCACCGAAGCGGGGGACTGGGTCTTCCAACACTTCGGCGATCTGTGATCGCTGTGATGGCCTCGGTCGAATGATTGGACTCAGGGGATAGCAGCGGTACCTGGGTATCGTCGCGGATTCACAGTGGTAGAGGGGTCTCCCATGCGTCCAAGGTTCGTACTGCAAATCCTGTTGGTCGTGGCTCTGGTGGCTGCTGCCTGTTCAGATGACACCGCTTCGACAACGGCCGCGACAACGGCGCCGGCCACCACGAGCGCTTCTGCCACGACCCAAGCACCAGCAGCAACGACGACCACCACCCAAGCTCCGTTGGTCACGACCGCTCCCGCCACGACCGCGGCGGGAACGACCGGACTCCAGATCGTTCAGGTCGGTTTCGACACATCCTTCCAGGAAGGCTGGGTGCTGTTGCAGAACACCGGCAGTACGCCGGTATCACTTGGCGGCCACTTCTTGTGCCAGCGACCTTCGTACTTCGCACTTCCTGATGTCACGATCGCAGCGGGCGACATCTTCTGGGTCGGCGTCACGGGACCTGTGGACTCCCAGCCGACTGTCGGCGCCGGCGGGGCCATCGGATCGCTCGATGCCAGCGATGGCGAAATGGGGTTGTACTCGTCGGGTTCGTTCGGAGATCCGACCTCGATGGTGTCGTACGTCGAATGGGGATCCTCGGGGCACGGCCGGTCGTCGGTAGCTGTCGATGCCGGAATCTGGGGTGCGGGTGACTTTGTGCCTGTGCTCGGGAGTCTGACGGGAGCGATCAACGTGATCGACCCGGCCGCCGGAGCCGGGACCGCCAATTGGGAAGAGCTCGAAGCGCCGTAGACCCACGAGCGAGGGCGAGTGCTGAGACCACCGAAGACGCGTGGAGCCCAAACACGGGTCGCAGCAATCGCCCGTCCGCCGCCCGGCACGATGCCGGCGAACCCTGCTACTCCCTGTTCCCGCAATCATCGTCGGCGGCGTGGTAGTCGAAGATCGTTAATCGATATACCGGTACGTGCTGTCACCAGAATGAGTTGGCAATTGCTAGTATAATAGTGATTAAAGCCACATACTCTTGACGGCGATGTCTGGTACCGGTAGTATTAGATCGGTAAACGAGAGTTTCGCCGATAAACAGTCATAACACAATGGTTAACTAGGGAAGCTTCCATGAGTATTGAGAGTTGGACTGACGAAGCCATCCTTGCCCAGGTAGGTGAGCGGATTCGGACCGAGCGACTCAACCGGAACCTCACCGCCCAGGAAGTCGCCGACTACGCCGGGGTTTCCCTCGCCACTCTCTCCAAGGTCGAGCGAGGTCACAACCACTCGCTCAAGACACTCCTGAGGATCCTGCGCGCCTTGGGTCTTCTGAACCGTGTTGAGGCACTGCTACCCGACCAGGGACCGAGCCCCATTCAGCTGGCCAGGTTGCGCGGCAAGCAGCGCCAACGCGCCACCGGAAGCCGGGGACGAGATCGCCCCGCCGACGGTGAACCGCCGTGGTAGGACGCATCGATGTCGCCGAGGTCCACCTGTGGGGGCGACAGATCGGTGCCGTGGCTTGGAACGACGACCGCTCATTGGCGACGTTTGAGTATTCCCCCGACTTCCTGCGTACCGGGATCGAGCTTACGCCGCTGACCATGCCGCTTGGCCCGGGGCTCTTTCGGTTCCCCGAGCTGGCCTTCAGGACCTATCGGGGCCTGCCGGGCATGTTGGCGGACTCCCTACCGGACAACTTTGGGAACAGCCTGATCGACGCCTGGCTGGCGAGGGAGGGACGCGATCGGTCGTCCTTCTCTCCGGTGGAACGCCTCTGCTACATCGGTACCCGCGGCATGGGAGCGCTCGAGTATCACCCGGCCACTCGGGGCCGCGATGCCTCGGCCACGGTGCAAGTAGATGAGCTGGCCGACCTCGCCAAGACGATGCTGGCCTCCCGCCGAGACCTCCAGGTCGGCCTCGACGATGAAGGCCTGGCCGAGCTGCTCCGGGTGGGGACCTCCGCAGGGGGAGCCCGTGCCAAGGCGATCGTGGCGTGGAACCCGACCACGGGGGAGGTTCGATCGGGTCAGGTCTCGGCTCCCGAAGGATTCCAGTACTGGATCGTCAAGTTTGACGGCGTGGGCAGTTCCGATCATGGACTCGCCGACCCCGAGGGCTACGGCCGCATCGAGTACGCCTATCACCTCATGGCCGTTGACGCCGGCATCGACATGACTGCGTCGAGGCTCTTCGTCGACAAGGCGGGCCGAGCCCACTTCATGACTCGCCGCTTCGATCGAACCGACGACGGCGGCAAGCTTCACATTCAGACCCTCGCCGCCATGGGGCACCTCGACTACAACGAACCCGGGGCCCACAGCTACGAAGAGGCACTCGCCCTGACCCTGCGGATCTGCGGTGCGGCCGACGTTGATCGGCTATTCAGGCGGATGGTCTTCAACGTCGTGAGCCGCAACCAGGATGACCACACCAAGAACGTCACGTTCGTCATGGGTCGATCAGGACGGTGGCGTCTGTCGCCCGCCTACGACGTCACATGGGCATTTAACCCGCAGGGCCAGTGGACCAACCGCCACCAGATGACGATCGCGGGCAAACGCGACGACCTCACCCGCTCCGACCTGGTGGCGGTCGCCGATGAGTTTGGGATTCGGTCTCCCGAGCAAGTCATCGGCCAGGTCGTTTCGGTGCTCGGCGATTGGAAGCACTACGCGTCGGAAGCCGGAGTCGACGATGCCTATCGCGAGCTGATCGCATCCACCCACCGGCTCATCTAGGCATTCAGCTGGTTTGGTTGAATCGGTGAACGCCACCGGTGGGGCCGTGTCATGGTGGATCCTTAGCTTGATGGCGTGGCAGCAAATCGGCGATGGCGGGACTACCGGACCCGGGGCGGAAGACGCCCGGTCAAGGAGTTTTTGGATGGCCTGTCTGATTCGGATGCTGCGGCCGTCGTTGCCGGCATGAGAGATGTGCAGGTCAACGGCAATCGCGTGGCTCGTCACCTCGAGGGGGAGATCTACGAGCTGCGGGTTGCTGGCGACAGGCAGGCCTTCAGAGTGCTCTACGCCACCGAGGGTAAGGGGAATCAGATCCTTCTCGCGCTGGAGGCCTTCTCCAAGAAGACCCAGAAGACGCCCAATCAGGCCATCCGGCTTGCCAAGCGGAGATTGACTGATTGGCGCTCCAGAGCGAGGAGCAATCGACCTTGACATGTCGTTAGAGCGATATCATTATTGATATGGCCCGATCGTGCCGAATACTGAGACGAGCTGCAATGAACGAAGACTTCCTTGAAGAACTGATTGCCGAACGAAGCGGAGCCAATGAGCAGTTCGCCGAAAGGGTCGAAGCCGCGTTCCGGCGGCGCGAGCTCATACGCCAGCTCGCTGAGATTCGTACCTCTCTCTCGATCTCCCAGACTCGGCTCGCCGCACTGATGGGTACGTCGCAATCTGCCGTGGCTCGCCTCGAGTCGGGAGATTCGGACGCACGTGCGTCCACTCTCGCCCGTTACGCCGCTGCACTCGGTCGTCGTATCGAGTTCCAAGTGGTCGAGGGCACCTAGCTGCCGGGTACCAGAAGTGCGAGACGTACCGATCCCAAGCTCGAAGGCGGCTCCCTCCGTTTCGGTCTTCGCGGCGTAGAGGAACCGGCCCGGCCCAAACAGCAGTACCCTTACCCCTGCAGTCATACCGGACAAGCCGCAAGCCAGGGAGGCATCCATTGGGAATCTTCGACAAGTTCAAGAAGAAGACCGGCGAACTCGCTGAGGAGCACGGCGACAAGGCAGAAGACGCCATAGACAAGGGCGCTGACTTTGCCGACGACAAGACCGGCGGCAAGTACACCGACCAGATCGATACCGGCGCCGAGAAGGCGAAGGACTTTTTCGAGGGTGCCGCGGGCAACGACGACGAGTAGAACCGCAACACCCGAACCAACGAACTCTGAGAATGATCTCGGGGTGTCGACCTAACAAAGACCCCGGAGGTCAACAATGCAGCAGACCGGAACCGTAAAGTTCTTCAACGAGCAGAAGGGCTTTGGCTTTATCACCTCTGCCGACGGCGGAGACGTATTCGTTCACATCTCCAACATCGTTGGCGGCGCCACAATCACTGAGGGCCAGGCCGTGGAATTCGAGACTGGTCCTGGTCGCAAAGGCCCGGAAGCCACCAACGTCAGGCCCGTCTAGGTGGCCCAACGCGGACGGGAGGCGATGGCGAAGCGTGCTCGTGAACGCTCCCGCCAGGAGCGCAAAGACGCCAAGCGCGCCCAACGCCTCGCAGCATCCGCGGCTCCCAAGTCCACCGACGCACCCCAAGAGGATGCACTCATGGAGGAGTTCCGGGTGCTGAGTGAGGGGCACGCGGCGGGACGGATCTCAGAAGAGGCCTACCGCCAGGAGCGCCATCGGATCTTTGTAGAGCTCGGTATCGAGACGGACGACGACGTCTAGGAATGGTCTGATCACTCTCCCCTTTGGGGGGTGTCAAACGCCGCAGGCGTTTGGTGGGGGGTCTCTTCGAGCTTTCCCCCCCACCAGCGCGCGTTGCTCGCTGACTCCCCTTCCGAGGGGGAGTAGTTCCAGATTGGATCACTCTCCCCTTTGGGGGGAGTCGAACGCCGTAGGCGTATGGTGGGGGGTCTCTCTCTCAGCTTTCCCCCCCACCAGCTCGCTTTGCTCGCTGACTCCCCCTCCAAGGGGGAGTAGTTCAGAGTGTCGCGGCCGATCTAGCCCGAATCGGACCCAGAGCCGCCTGAGGAGTCGGAGCCTTCGCCACCAGATCCCGAGGACGGATCACTCTCATCGCCACTGCGGTAGACCGAGGTCTGCTTCTTGCTGAGGCGGGTGTGCTTGGAGCACGCAACAACCGGGCCCGGCTTCCATTTGCCGTCGCAGAAGTGGCTGGTCGTCATGGTGGTCTCCCGTATCAGTGCGTGGTGCTTGGAGAAGAGCCGCCATCGTACTGTCGGCCTCAGAGCTGTGGTGTCGGTCGGCGCCCGGCTTGGTGGGAGGGGAGTATGTTCCAGGTGGCTTGGGAGGAGAGCGGAGACATGAGTCTTCAGTGCGATGTTCGTGCTCCTGGCGGTGCTCGTTGATGAGCTGCTTGATCTGCCGCTCCTGTTGCCGGAAGGGAGCAACCTGGCGGTGGGCGTTCCGGTGATTGCAGCAGGAATCCTGATCACTGCCTGGTCGGCGCTCCACTTCCTGAGAAGCAAGGGAACTCCGGTTCCCTTCAACCCTCCTCCGACTCTGGTGGCGACCGGTCCGTACCGTCTTGTCAGGAATCCGATGCTGACCGGAGTGTCCCTTCTCCTGTTTGGTGTCGGCTTCGCCATCAGGTCGGTTTCGCTCGTGCTTGTTGTTGCTCCGCTCTACGTACTGATCAATGCTTGGGAGCTGAAGCGGATCGAAGAGCCCGAACTCGCCAGACGGCTGGGCGACGAATGCCTGGCCTACCTACAACGGACACCCATGTTCGTCCCCGGACTGTGGAGGCGCCATCGGGGTTGAGTGACCCTCGGTGATGACGTGCGCAATGAGCGATCATGGCGACATGGAACACCTCGGCGGGGTCCGTGCCCTGCTCTTTGACGTCTTTGGCACCGTGGTGGATTGGCGCGGCTCCCTGATCACCGAGATCACCCAAATCACCGACGAGATGGGTATCGACCTGCCCGCCGCCGAACTCGCCGACGACTGGCGGGGCCGCTACGGCCCGAGCATGGAGCGGGTTCTTGCCGGAAGCGACCCCTATGTGAACTTGGATACTCTCCATCGCGCCTCCCTGCTCCAGCTACTCGACGAGCGAGGAGTCCGACTCTCAGGCGAGACCATCGAACGCCTGGTCTTCGCCTGGCATCGCCTGGAGCCATGGCCGGATTCGGTCCGGGGTCTTACACGTCTCAAGAGCCGTTACGTCCTCGCAACGATGTCGAACGGCAACGTGGCTCTTCTCGTCGACATGGCGAAGCACGCCGGGCTGCCGTGGGACGCCATCCTCACTCCGGAATTGATGCAGACCTACAAGAAGAACCTGGACAGTTACCGGTACGTCATCTCTCTGCTCGGTCTGCGGCCCGAACAGACGATGATGGTCGCCGCTCACCCCGGCGAGCTCCGAATGGTCGGCGGGATCGGGATGCGCACCGCCTACGTGCCGCGACTGGCCGAGTTCGGCGACTCCGGCCAACCGGTAGTGGAATTGGACACACCCGTCGATGTGGTGTGTACCGACCTGGAGAACCTTGCAGACCTGCTCGGCGCCTGAAGCGGCGTCTACGAGCAGCCGAAGGCGACGCTGACTACTTCCTTCATCTCGTTGGGGATCCACGGCACGTCCCTGAATGTCTCGCGGTCCTGGGTTGCGTCGAGTTCCGTTTGAGTGGCGAGGCAGAGCTCGATCACACCGTCGAGAGCGGCCAGCGCAGCAAGGCCCTCCGGGCTATCCCACATCTGGTCGATTTCGGCAGTGGTCTCAAACGTGGCGACGCTGGCCTCCAGAGTCTCCTCGGCTGCATTGAGCGCGCTGAACCGGTCGAAAGCAGCCTCATGCATCTCGGCGAGTTGCTCAGGGGGTTCGAGGTCCCGCAGATGCTCCAGGAACTCGACGCGTGCCCCGACCCGTTGCTCCAAATAGGTCTGGGCACCCTCCACCGTCGGCTCCTGCAACTTCCACTCGGCGTCTATCGCATCGATCTCTTCGACCAGATCTGCGACCAGGGCCTCGGTCCGTTCGCCATACTCCGACAGGGTCAGCCTGCCACCGGCGCAGGCCACCAGCACAACGGCGAGACAAGTGATGCCCCATAGGGTTCGCACAGAAGTTCCTTCCACCGACGCACCCCTCATCTGCGGCAACAGGCTACAGACGCACCGCAAGCCGCTCTGGATCTGGGCGTTCTGCGAACGCCTGCCGATCGACTACACACGGGAGAACTGACCGGAGCCAGCCAGTCCGTCCTGTTCAGCCTTCTTTGCCGATCCCCGCAGCGACACCCGTTGCAATCCCCCAGAATGCGGCCAAGGTTCCCGTCACGATCAACGGGTAGCTGCGGCGGTATTCCCGCATGAGGCCTCTCCCGTGAGACCGCACATTCCGACCGACGCGATAGAGGCGTCGCGGGACGTACATCGACAGAGGCAAGGCACGCCGCAGAAGCACTGTGCGGCGACTCCCATGCCGCTCCAGCAGAATCTGCGCCCACGCCCGACCGCGGGTGTAGTGGTGGGAAGCGAGATCGGAAACGGTCGAGCAGGGCGAAATGTGTATCGCAGCCGCCTCCTGATCCCGGTAGGCCGAGTATCCGATCCGCCACAGGGCCGTGTTGACCACTGTGTCCTCACCGGCCCGCCGGTCCTCTGGGAACCCCCCTACCTCGTCGAGAAGGAACCTGACATACGAGCACCGCGTCGGAGCATCGGTTAACTCTCCCGACGGGCGATCGGGAAGCAGAGTCGAATGGTCCAGGAAGTAGGACGCCCAGCCGGCACGTGTGGCGTTTCCGTTCAGTACCGATCCCGTGACCATCGCCCATCCCTCGGCATGAGCATGAACTCGAGCGGCCAGGCTCCCTGTGGGCAGAACGATGTGCGAGGACGGAAAGGCTACGAAATCGCCGCGGGCGACCGCGAGGCCGGCGTTGCGGGCCGCCCCCGGTAGAGCCGGCTCTACCAACTCAACCACTTCGACACCCGGGAATCGGTCGCGAATGCGGGCGGCGGCGGACTTGCTATCGCTGGTCACGACTACCACTTCATGACCGCCGGGGACGTTTTGGCCGACCACCGAGGCCACAGCGTCATCGATGACGGGCTCGTCACCGCGTGAGATGACGATTGCCGACAGAACCGGGTGGTCGTCGTCCTCGGTTCGATCGTGCACCCCGAGCACCATCGGCGCCGAGGAATCGTGCGCTTGGAGCGGAGTCATAGCCTCCGGCCGATCCAGCAGGTGGTCGTAGGATTCCTGCCACCGGTTGTCCGGATCGGCCTCGAGGTACTTGTCGAATCTCGCTCGTCGATCGTGTTCGGCGGTGGTACCCACGTGGAGAATCCGCACATTGGTTCTCAGCCATTTCCGTCGCGGGATCGAGAGGGGCAACGGAACGAGATGCAGCTGCTTTGCCGGCAACTCCAGGCCCGGTTCCCAGGCGAACATGCGGTAAACCCATCGACCGGCGGAATCGATCGACGCTAGATCGTCGGTTGCCGCGTGAATCCGGAACCCGTAGGCGAACCCGCGCTCCCCCTCCGTGGTGATCTGGCGCAACCAATCGTGGTCGGGAGGCGCCACTCGCTCGTCGGCGTCGAGAAACATCACCCAACCCGGGGTGAACTCGCCGGCGGCGCTGAGCAATTGCTGTCGGTTGTCGCGATCGTCCCAACCCTCGAACGTGTGGCGCACCGGTTTGCTGATGACCCGCGACACCAGTGGGTGGGAGTCGAGGATCAATCTGGTGCTGTCGGTGCTCCCGTCGTTTAGGGCGACGACGGCGTCGGCCCACTGCGAGGCGGCGTCGAGCCACTCCGGCAGCCAGCGCTCTGCATTGCGGACCGGGAGGAGCGCCATCAGCTCCGGTCGGGTCCGCACTCAGTCGCCGGAGACGAAGGCCGGTTCGGTCGGCGGATCTACCAGCGGCTCCGTCGGATCGGCTCCCATCACGTCGCCACCCCGGCTCGCCTCGGAGAAGAATCCGTCGTGGCCGAACGCAGTGACACGGAAGGGTGCCGGATAGACACCGAACTCGCTCGTCGGTATGAACCACACCACCCACGGACCGTCGATCACCAGACGAACGGCCGATGCCTCACTCGCCTGCGGAAACGATCCGTCGGCGGTCAGCTGCGTCAGGTCCACCAACCAGGTGCCGGTGGCGTGGTCGTAGACCGCCTGGTACCAGCGATCAGCGCCCTGGAAGTAGTCCCACTCGAACGGAGGATTGAAGACCCAGTCGTTGGCGCCGTCGCCGTCGGAGTCGAAGACGATCGAGTAGATGTAGGAACGCTCGGTAGAGGCGGTTGGAATATCGGTGGCCATCTCGACGGCCACGACCAGCATCTCACCGGCCGGCATTTCGAGCACCTCGTTCGCGCACACGACTAGAGGATTCGTATCTCCGCATGGGTACACCGTGTTGCCGAACGCGTTGAGCTGGAAGACATGATCCACCTCGAAAAGGATGGCGATCGTTCTCTTGATCTCGACGTCGGCACCCTGATAGGGCGGAGAGACCCCGAGCAGGCTGTCGATCAGATCCCCTACCAAATCGCTGAGCTCGCGCTTCTCGGTCGAATCGAGACCGCCGAGACCGATAGCTTGTAGCACATCATCGAGAACAGGGTCACCGGTCGTCGGCGGTGGCGTCACCGGTGGTGCCTCGGTGCCCGTGGTCGCGTCGGATCCCGGCGACGACGAACTCGACGACGAGCTCGAAGAAGAACTGGCTGAGGTCGGTGGCGGCGAGCCGATGATCTCGGCCTCGCCATCGTTGAACACCACCCAGCAACTCCCCAAGATGATCACAGCGATGATGATCACTGCGATGAGGCAGCCACCGGCAGGGAACTCATCGCCGCGATGACCTTCGGGGCCGTAGAAGTCAGGGTCTCCGGGGCTGACCATCTGGCCGGTGGCAAGGGCGATTCGCTTTTTGCGACGACGACGCAACCATCGCGCCACATCGGTTGCAGTCCACCGTTGTCTCATGCCACTCCCCTCGAGACTGATGACAACACTAACGCCGTGCTGGTGTGGAATCTTGAGGATGACACCCCCATCGCGGGTCGGCCTTGCGGGTCGAGTGGGTCCGGCTACGGCCGGATGATGGGTCGCGCCGGACCGGTTCGGTCCCCGGCGGCGAGGGCGGCCAGTAGTTCGGCGCCGTCTGCCAGGTCTACATCCATGGTTTCGGGGGCGACGACGCTCCCGTCTGCCAATGCCGCCAGAACCGTTGCGGTGTCGCCGGGGAGGCTCCCGTAGGAGCCCAATAGCGAGTACTCGTTGTTGGACCACAGGACCACCGGGAGCGACACCACCGGTTCGATCCCTACCCCTACCGCAACCGCCCGACCACCCGGACGGATCGACTTGACCGCGGCATCGACCGCCGACGCCGATCCGACGAATTCGATGGCTGCATCCACGCCGCCGTCGCACAGCATCTTGACCTGGCGGCCCACCGAACCTCCCGGTTCCACCAGGACCGTCTCGTCCACCCCCAGGTTTGCCGCTCGCTCGAGTGCTCGGGCGTTGGTGTCGGCGACGATCACGGCTCCGGCCCCCGCCAATTGGGCGAATTGGATGCCGTAGGTGCCGAGGCCACCGGCCCCGATCACGAGGACCGATTCCCCTGCCCTGACCTGCGCCCGGCGTTCGACGGCGTGCAGTGCAGTAGCTCCGGCATCGACCGCGGTGGCGGCGGCGGCCACCGGCACCTCGGGTGGGCGGATCACGATCGAATCGACCGGTACTGCCACCAGATCGGCAAAGCCGCCATCCACGTGGATACCGAGGATGCGGGCTCGTTCACACAGATTGGGTCGGCCCTCCAAACAGCGGGGGCATGCCAGACAGAAGCGTCCCACCTCGGCCACCACCTCCGTCCCTGGGGCGAAGTCGTCGTTGGGTGCCGACACGATCCGCCCTGCCACCTCGTGACCCAGCGAGATCGGAACGTGGCCGGTACGGGCCGAACCATCGACGAAGTGCACGTCCGATCCGCATACCCCGCAAGCCTCCACCTGGACGACGGCGGTGGCGGCATCGGCTTCGGGTGGTGGTACGTAGTCGAGGCGGACATCTCCCGGACCGTGAAGGCGGAGGGCGCGCATGCCGCGGATTGTCGCAGGTCGTTGGGGGGGCTGTCCGGACAAAGTGATTGCCGCGTCGCCAGGGAGGCGGACGATCGCCGCGGGTACGATTACGCCAACTTCTGAGACAACCGGGGGTTGAGCATGTCCAAGATCGTCCATGTCGTCGGCACCGGAACAATCGGGGAGCCTCTCATCGGGCTACTGGCCGACGACGCCGAGGCATTTGGGATCGACGAGGTCACGTTTCACAAGCGGACGCCGCTGATCGAGGAGCGCGCCAAGGTGCGCGACCTGGTGCGGCGGGGAGCATCTCTTGCAGTCGACGAGGATCGGCAGGCTTCGTTCGAGGAGCTGGGTCACGCTCCCAAGCTCGAGGCGCGGCACGCCGTCGAGCGGGCCTCGGTAGTGATCGACTGCACACCGGCCGGCAACGCCAACAAGGGCGAGCTGTACTCAACGGCGCCGGGACCGCTCGGATTCCTGGCGCAGGGCTCGGAGTTCGGCTTTGGCAAGATGTACGCCAGGGGTATCAACGATGAGGCCCTGGTGCAAGGCGACGATCGCTTCATCCAAGTTGTGTCGTGCAACACCCACAACATCTCGGTGCTCATCAAGACGCTGGCCATGGATCCCGACGGAACCTCGCACCTCAATAGTGGGCGGTTCCTGTGCCTGCGGCGTGCCAACGACATCAGCCAGGACGGTTCGTTCATCCCAAGCCCGGTAGTCGGCAAGCACGACGATGATCGTTTTGGCACCCATCACGCCCGGGATGCTCACCACCTGTTCGAGACGCTCGACCACGACCTCCCGGTGTTCTCATCGGCGATCAAGATGAACACGCAGTACATGCACGCCCTCCACTTCAGTCTCGACCTGGATGAGGAGATGACGACGGCACAAGCGATCGAGCGGATGGCGGCCAATCCGAGGATCGCGCTCACGCACAAGCGTTCGGCCAACCAGATCTTCTCGTTCGGCAGGGATCACGGCTACTTCGGCCGCATCCTCAGCCAGACGGTGGTTCCGATCGAGACGCTGGCGGTGCGCAACGGGACCGAGTTGATCGGTTTCTGCTTTACCCCCCAGGACGGCAACGCGTTGCTGTCCTCGATCGCCGCAACCCTCTGGTACCTCTATCCAGACGGGTTCGATGACCGGCTCGATGTGGTTCGCCGCTACCTGTTCGAAGAGGTGTGACCGTTTCGGTCCCCAGCAGGGGAGATATCGAAGCCGCCGCCGCTCGGATCGCAGGGCACATACGAAGGACACCCGTCCTGGAGTTGCTGCACGGGGTGGGGGATGCTCCGGGCAGGGTCACCTTCAAGCTCGATCTTCTCCAACCCACAGGGTCGTTCAAGGCACGAGGTGCGTTCTCCCGTCTGCTGGCGGCGCACCCGGCACCATCACGAGTCGTGGCCGCCTCGGGAGGCAACTTCGGACTCGCAGTGGCCTACGCCGCTGCCGAGTTGGGGATGGCTGCGGACATCTTCGTCCCTGAGACCTCACCGTTGGCCAAGATCGAGCGCCTCCGTCGAATTGGGGCCTCGGTGCACGTTATTGCCGGACATTATGCAGAGGCACTCGAAGCCAGCGAGACGTGGGTCGAGACCAACGAGGCGCTCTTTGCCCACGCCTATGACCAGCCGGATGTCGTTGCCGGTCAGGGGACCTGTGGACTGGAGATGAGCGCACAGATCCCGGGAGCGGACACGGTCCTGGTGGCCGTCGGCGGGGGAGGGCTAATTGGGGGAATCGCCTCGTGGTACCGCGACGACACGCGGGTGATCGGAGTCGAGACCGAGGGGACTCCGACACTTCACTCAGCCCGCCGGGCCGGTGGCCCAATCGATATCGAGGTGGGGGGTCTGGCGGTCTCGTCGCTCGGATCTCGCCGGCTCGGCGAGATCGCCTGGGAGGCCTCGCGTCGCTGGATCGATGATTCGATCCTGGTGAGCGACGAGGCCACAGCAGCTGCACAGGGGTGGTTGTGGGACAACTGCCGCCTGGCCGTCGAACCGGGAGCGGCGACGCCCGTGGCTGCATTGCTGTCGGGGGCCTACGTCCCCGATCCCGATGAGCATGTGGCGGTTCTGGTGTGTGGCGCCAATGTCGATCCGGGCAGCGTTGTTTCCGGTTGACGCCGGGAGCTAGAGCACCTGTGAAATCATCTCGATGGCACGAGCGTTGTCATCTTCGGTTCCAACCGTCACTCTGATCCACGGCCCCATCGGGCGCATCATCACACCGGATTGGAGCAATTCTGCGGCCAGCAGCGCCGGGTCCTCGGAGGGTTCCCACAGGACGAAGTTGGTTTGGCTGTCGATCACGCTCTGATCGAGTTGGCGCAGCTGCTGTGCCAGGAACGTTCGTCCGGCGGCGTTGGATTCGACCCGGCGCGCCACCAGATCCTGATGCTTTAGGGCTTCGATTGCTGCAACCTGAGCAAGGGTTCCGGTTGCATATGGCGCCTGCGGCCGTCGCAGCGCCCGAATGGTCGCCGGATCACCGATCGCATACCCGACCCTCATCCCAGCGAGTCCATACACCTTTGAGAACGTTCGGCTCACAATGACGTTGTCGTGGTCGTTGGTCAGCGGGATTGCGCTGGAGTAGTCGGCGGCATCCACGTACTCGGCGTACGCCTCGTCGAAGACGATCGTGACCGAGTCGGGTACCAACTCGACCAGCCTGCGAATATCGGCCTCGCTGGAGTGGGTCCCGGTCGGGTTGTTGGGGTTGCAGTAGTACACCACGGCCGTGTCGGGGCGCACCGCGGCGGCCATGCCCTCCGGGTCGAGCCTCCATGCACCGTCGAGCGGTATCGCCAGCGGTTCGGCACCTGCAAGCAATGAGGCCATCCGGTAGACGACAAATGACGGGTTGCCGAATACGACGGAGGTTCCCGGACCGGATGTGGAGAGTGCGATCGAGGTCAGAATCGAAGTGCTGCCCGGACCCACCCAGAACCGATCCGGGGCGATGTCGTACAGATCGGCCAGCGATTCGACCAGATAGTCGGCGTTGCTGAGCGGATAGCGATTGATCGTCGCCAGGGCCGCTGCGACGGCCGCCTGAACCTCGGGGAAGGGCGGGGAGGGACACTCGTTGGCGGCGAGTTCGATGATCCGGTCCAGCCCGAGATCGGATGCCAGTTCGGCGGTGGGGCGCCCCGGATCGTATGCCGGGATGTCCTCCAAATCTGGTCGGTATCTGGGCAGCGGAACCCTCCTTGTTGCTCCTCGGCGACCGCGGTGGCCGGGCCGGGGGAGGGGAGAGAGTCTACCAATCCACCCGCGACGGCCATCGGCCGGACCCTCTTGACACCTTGAATGTGGTGACATAGAGTTCTACCGACCGACTGACCGGTCGGTCACAGTGAGCACGGAGGAAACGTGACCGGGAACAGGACCGGGGACGAGGCCAAGGGTGGAGACGGGTTCGGCAACAGGTCCGAGACCAGGGCAGAGGCAACGGCGGCTCGGATTGTCGGCGCTGCCCGCGGTCTGTTTCTTGCCAAGAGCTACGCCGAGGTGACGACCGACCTCATCGCACGAGCCGCTGATGTGACCAAGGGTGGCTTGTATCACCACTTTCCGAGCAAGGAATCGTTGTACCTCTCGATGATGCTGGAGGAGCTGGACCGCAAGCGGCTCCTCTTCGAGAAGGCCGTCGCCATGGCGGGCGACTCCCGTGAACGGCTGGCCCGGCTGACCAGAGACTTCCTCGACCTCCCGACCGACGAGCGCGAGTTGATGCGCCTCGTGCGGCGTGACATCAACATCTTCGATGGCGTCGAGCGCGACCAGTTGGTGCGCGCCTATCAGCGGGCCCTTCCCGAGCAGGTCGAAGCGATCCTGCGCGACGGGATCCGAGATGGCGAGCTGAGCGTCGCCGACCCCCGACTGCTCTCCTGGTCGTTTGTGGCATTGGTCGAGATCGTGATCGGGGACTACGCGCATCGGGCCCTGGGTGATACCGGAGCTCGTCTCGATCATGTGTTGGAGCTGTTCTTCGGCGGAGCCGCCGCCCGCAGGGTCGGGGCGGCTGTATGACAACGATGACGACTCGGGTGTTTCCGGAGTGGCGCGACAAGTCCCTCGACGACTCCTTGCTGGAGTGCCGCGACCTGGTGGAGTCGGCAGAGTTCGAGACGGTTGCTAGATGGCGCGAGGGTGGGGGTTTGGTCGCCGGCCATTTTCAGGTGTACTTCCCCGAGGAGATTGTGGAGGCCGCAGGGATGCTCGCCTTCAAGATGCGGGGAGCACCGCTCGAACCCGATCAAGCGGACTCTCATTTCGGCTCCTACCTGTGCTCGATCCTCAAGACGTCTCTAGAGCTGTCGCTGAGCGGGACGGCCGAGTTGGACGTGTTCTTCTCGCACCCGATTTGCGATGCCGCCCGCAACCTGGCGGCGATCTGGGGCCGCAACTTCGACTACCCGAGCCAGATTGTGTACCTACCGCAGAACCCCAACTCATCGGGGAGCGTCGAGTACCTGCGTCACGAGTACGACCGGGTGCGTCGGGTGGTGGAGGAGGTGTCGGGTCGTGAGATCACCGACGACGATCTGCGCAGATCGATCGAGGTGTTCAACGAGAATCGCCGGCTTCTTCGTGAGCTGTACGACATCAAGTCGGAGACCCCTTGGCTGATCACCGCCGAGGATGCATACGCGCTGGTGGCGCTGGCCGGGATGATGCCGCGCCGAGAGCACAACGAGCTGCTGGCGACACTGCTCCCACAGATCAGGGAGCGCACCGCCAAGAAGGAGGACCGAATTCGGTTGGTGTTCGAGGGGGGCTTCTGCGAGCAGCCGCCGTTCGACCTGATCCGGATGCTGGGTCGGACCAGCTACGTCGTCGACGATGACTTCCTGATCGGGTTGCGTTGGATCACATCGGACGTGCCCACCGAAGGAGACCCACTCACCAACCTGGCCGAGGCGTATATCGAGCAGTCGAGCTACAGCCCGGTGCAGCACGATCTGCGCAAGCCGAAGGAGAAGATGCTGCTGGAGCGGATTCGAGAGTCGGGGGCCGAGGCCGCCGTTCTCGCCGCCGCCAAGATGTGCGAGCCGGGGCTCGAAGAGCAGGTGGCCTACACCCACGCGCTCGACGAGGCTGGCATTTCCTACTTCGTGTCGGAATTCGAGGAGAACATGAGCTCGTTCGACCAGCTGGAGATGCAGCTCGAGACCTTTGTAGAGAACCTGCTCTTTGCATGATGGAGGAAGGCATGAACAGTGAGGCTGCGGTGGATCTGGTGGGCAGGGGCAACCGGGAGGGTGCCGCGCTGTTTCGCGACTGGTTCGACGAGCTGAACACGACTGCCACCAGCGGTGGGCAGGCCGCCTACGTGTTCGTCATGGGGAGCATCAACGAGATCCTGAAGTCGTTCGATCTGCCGGTCGTGTTCCCTGAGATCAACTCTTTGCAGACTGCGGTGCGGCGCGTCGCCCACGAGTACCTGGAGGAAGCCGAGGACTACGGCTATTCGCCCGATATCTGCGGCTACGTCAAGGCCGACGTCGCCACCCAGTTACGCGGTGGCGAACACCCGATGGGTCAGATTCCACCCCCGACGCTCTCGGTGCTCACCAATGCCTGCAACACCTACATCAAGTGGGCCGAGATCTGGGAGCGGATGTACGACTGCCCCACATTTACTCTCGACGTGCCGGGTACTCGCCAGTCGGGTCGGCAGACCTGGCGGGGCGACTCCGATTTCGAGGCAGATCGCAAGTACGTCGAGGTACAGCTGCGTGAGCTGATCACCGTCTGCGAGGCGGTGACTGGCCGCAAGTTCGACATCGACAAGTTTCGCGAAGTCCTCACCCACGCCAACACGATGAGCCGATCCTGGAATCGGATACTCGAACTCAATCAGTCCAAGCCGGCCCTGTTCAGTGCTCTCACCGACGGCACGATCTTCCTTGGGGTAGCCAACGGGTTCAGGGGAACGGAGGCCGGTGCTCGCTACTTCGAGCGGCTGGTCGAGGAGATGGAGTACAAGGCAGCCAACGGGATAGGGACCACCATCGAGGAGGAGTACCGCCTCCTGTTCGTGGGAGTGCCCTGCTACCCGATCTTTCGCCGGTTCAATGAGCTGTTTACCGACTGGGGAGGCACGTTCGTCAACTCCACCTACCTGTGGTTCGCCTCGGGCGGGACCAACCGCGGTTTCGAGTACGACCTCAAAGACCCGATTGCCAGCCTGGCCGAGGGGGTATTGGTGAGCGTGCGGGATGCCATGGACGCCATGTTCCATCAGGACGTCGTGCTGGCAGACATGGTCGACGACTTTGGGGCGGACGGGGTGATCTACCACCCGATCAAGAGCTGTCGGACCGTCTCCACCGGGCTGGCAGACGGGCGCCGCTATCTGACCAAGGAGCGCGACATCCCCACCCTGTTCATCGAGTCGGACATGATGGATCGCAGGGTGGTCTCGGAAGCACAGATGAAGAACCGCATCGACGCCTTCTTCGAAGGCTTGGCGTCGCGTCGCCAGATGGCTGGAACGAAAGGATGAGGTGCCACCCATGGCTTATGCAGCCGGAGTAGATGTCGGCTCCACCCAGACGAAGGCCGTGATCATCGGCGAGGACCGCCGTATCGCGGGGCGTTCACTGCTGGACACGGGGGCCAACGTCATAAAGGCGGCGGAATCCGCCTATATGGCCGCGCTCGAACAAGGGGGGATCGAGGAGAGAGAGGTCGAGTACGTCGTCGGGACCGGATACGGACGATATCGGGTCACCTTCGGAAACACCCAGGTCACCGAGATCAGCTGCCACGGCCGGGGAGCAGTCCATCTGTTTCCCAACACCAGGACCGTTGTCGACATGGGGGGACAGGACACCAAGGCGATCAGCGTCAGTCCCCAGGGTGAGATCACCGACTTCTGTATGAATGACAAGTGTGCCGCCGGAACCGGCCGCTTTCTAGGAGCCGCAGCAGCGGCTCTCGACATTCCCCTCGACGATCTGGGATCGATCTCGCTGAAGTCGGACAGACCCATCAAGATCAGCACCACTTGTACGGTCTTCGCCGAATCCGAGGTGCTCGCCTGGATCGGCAAGGGCAAGAAGATCGAGGACATCCTGTCTGGGGTGCACAAGTCGATTGCCTCCAGATCGGCCGCTCTGATGCGGAGGGTGGGGATCGACGATGAAGTGACCTTTACCGGCGGCGTTTCGCGCAACGAAGGCATGGTGAAGGCACTCGAGGACAGGCTCGGTACTCGACTCAACATCAGCGACGATTGCCACTACATGGGGGCACTCGGCGCCGCCCTGTTTGCACTCGATCACGTTGTTGCCGGCCGGGCTCCGGCCGCCGAGGGAGCGGGGGTCTCGGCGTGATGGTCACAGCAGGGCTCGATGTCGGATCGACGTATACGAAGGTCGTGATCCAGGCCGGTGACGGTTCGATCCTCGGCAATGCTGCGGCTCCCACGGGTTTTCGACTGCGGGAGCAGGCCAGGGACACCTACGACAGGGCACTCGCCGAGGCAGGAATCTCCGAATCCGATGTCGACTACGTGGTGGCCACCGGGATCGGTCGTCACCAGGTCGACTTCAAGGATCTCCACGTGACCGACCTCACCGCCAGCGCCAGGGGAGCGCACTTCCTGTTCCCGGAGACCCGGACCATTCTCGATATCGGCGGTCAGACGATGAAGGCCAGCCGGATCGACGGTGTTGCCAAGGTTCTCTCATTCCGCCTCAACGACAAGTGTGCCGCCGGGACCGGCGCCTTCCTGGAGAAGACCGCTCGCTACATGGGGTACACGACCAGCGAGATCGGTCCGCTGATGTCGACTTCGAAGGATCCGGTGCCGATATCGGGGGTTTGTGCGGTGTTTGCCGAGTCCGAGGTGATCAACCACCTATCTCTGGGGACTGCACCCGCCGACATCATGCAGGGTGCGATCGAATCGCTGACCAATCGGGCGGTTCAACTGATGAAGCGCGTCAGGGCCGAACCCGAACACACGCTTGTCGGGGGCATCCTCAGGTTCGAGACCATGGGTCGCTCCGTGAGTGAGACTCTGGGGGCAGATGTCAATGTCCCTGATCCCGAAATGGTTCAGTTCGTCTCGGCCCTGGGGTGCGCCATCCTCGCCCGACTCCGGTTGGAGAAGCTGGCGGCGACGGGAGCAGCGGTGTGAGCACGCCGGTCCGTATCACCGGATTGACTATCGGCGATGCCCCCGAGCTGGCTGCGGGCGGTTGGGTCCGGCGCGCCGTGACCGATGCCCAACGAGCCGAGGAGCAGGGACAGCTCTATTCGGAGATCGGCTTCGAAGTGATGCTGCGTCCCCTCGATGACTCGAGTTACGCCGAAGACTGCACCGGTTGCGCCGCGGGGCCGACTTCGGTCATTGTCTACACCCGTAGGCCCCAAGCCGCCTCCTAATCGCTCCTCTCTCGGGAGGGGATTCTGATCACTCTCCCCTTTGGGTGTCGGGTTGCGCGACAGGGCCGAAGATCGTTGGCTTCTTCTGGACTACTCCCCCTCGGAGGGGGAGACAGCGAGCGAAGCGAGCTGGTGGGGGGGAAAGCTCAAGAACCCCCCATCCCCCTCGTCGCTGCGCTCCTCACGGACTTCCCCCACAAGGGGGGAAAGATTCTCCTTCTTGTGCCCGCTACAGGTATTGGCCGCCGTCTACTCGGATCACCTGGCCCGTGATGTGGCGGGCGGCATCGGACACCAAGAAGGCGATCACGTCGGCGACGTCTTCGGGCTCACCGAGGCGCCCCAGACTGCTGTCTTTGCGAGCCGCCTCTTGGATCTCATCGGGTAATGACACCGTCATTGGGGTGCGGATCATGCCGGGGGCGACGACGTTTACCCGAATCCCAAAGTGGCCGAGCTCTCGGGCCAGCGATTTGGCCAACCCGTGGAGACCGGCCTTGGAGGCGGCATAGTTGGCCTGGCCGAACTTGCCACGTTCTCCGTTGATCGAAGACACGAAGACGATGGCGCCGCCGCCTGCTTGCCGCATCAGGGGTGTCGCCGCTCGGCTGAGATAGAAGCCCGAATCGAGGTTGACGGCCAGCACAGATTTCCAGTCGGAGTCGTCCATCTTCCACGACACACCATCTCTGGTGATACCGGCAGCATGGACCAGGACGTCCAGGCCTCCAAACGCCTCGGCGGCGGCACTCACCGCATCGGCGCATGCAGCGGGGTCGGCCAGGTCGCAAGCGAACATCTCGTCGGCACCGGGTGGTGGGTCGTTTGTCTGAATGTCGGCGACGGCCACTAGGTGGTCCGTCTGTGCCAACGCCGCCACCGTTGCGCGGCCGATTCCTCCGCTCCCGCCACTGACCAGTGCTCTGACACTCATGCATTTCTCCACTCTGGGTTGCGCTTGTCGAGAAACGCTTGGATTCCCTCGACTCCGTCGTGGAGCTCGAGAAGCTCCTCGAGGTAGATGCGCTCGGCATTGCTGAGGCGGTCCTCGATTGCCTTGCGCTGTGGCTCCCGTACCGCTCGGGTGGCCAAGCGCAGCGAAGCGGCCGAGCGAGGTGCGAAGTGCTCGGCTATGAACCCGTCCACCGTCTCATCGAGGCTGTTCGATGGGGCGAGCGCGTTGACGATCCCGAGTCTGAAGGCCTCGGTTGCGGTCAAGTCTCGACCGGTGAGGAGCACGTCCTCGGCGGCGCGTCCTGTCAAGAGGGCGGTCGCCGCCGGGGCGAGCACCCCGAGGCGAATCTCGGGCGAGGCGAGCACGGCGTCTTCCTCGGCAATGACGATGCCGCACGCTAGGGCCAATTCCAGCCCTCCGCCCAAGCACCGGCCCTGGACCCCGGCCAGCGTCGGGTATGGGAAGCCGACCAGGTCGCGTACCACGCCGCCGATCGCCTCCAACATCTGCGGTGCTTGCTCGGGCAGGTGCTCCTCGACGCTGGCGCCGAACGAGAAGTGCTTCCCGGCCCCCCGCAGCACCAGCACCTTGCCGCGCTCATCGGCTGCTGCTGTCGCGATGGCGGGTCGTAGCTCGGCACATAGAGCCAGGTCGATCACATTGCCGGGCGGTGAGTCCATCGTGATCGTCTGGACACCGCCGTCGGGTGACGCAGTGTGGAGCACGATGGCCATCAGGATTGCGGGGAAATGGCGGCGGTCAGATCATCGCCCCAAGTCTCGCCACCGGCGAGGCGGAGGCGGAGATCGACGAAGTCGACCTCGCGGCCAACCTCCCTGTCGCCGCGGTGAAACGCCTGGAAGCCGGCCTTGGCTTCGGTCATCATGTTCAACGAGAGCCAAGCTCGGTTGGTCTCCTTGTTCTGATCCCAATGCTCCAGCTTCTTCTTTCGCATCGACTCGACGGTCTTGATGGTGCAGTCGGGCATGGTGTAGAGGATCTTGGTGACAAGCGCCTCGACTCCGGCGTCGAGTAGAGAGAAGTCGGTCTCGCCGGCCTTCAGCATTGCCTTGCCGTCGGCGAGGTCATCACCTTCCTTCATCTTCCCGTGGACGATCCGACCCCAATCGTCGAGGTAGCGATCCGTGATCACCAATGGGTTGGGGACGAACTCCCCATCCACTTTGAGTACAGGGAAGATGTCATTGACCAGGCCCAGACGGAGTGCCTCGTGGGCGCTCCACGCCTCGCACAGCACACAGGAGGCCATGGCCTCGCCGAAGCCGACGTATAGGTGCAGAAAGTCGGTGGAGCCACCATCGGGCGCCGAGCCGTGCTTGGGTCCTGCCTGGCCGAAGCGGGCCAGATCGCTGGCGACGGTGAAGTCACACGCCATCCCGATCTCCTGGCCGCCGCCGATCCGCATGCCGTTGACTCGGTTGATCACCGGCTTGTCGCAGGCAAGGATCGTCGAGACCATGTCGTTGAAGAGCCGCATGTATTGGCGGTACTCACCAGGTCGGCCGGCGTAGTACTCGGAGTACTCCTCGGTGTTGCCCCCGGTGCAGAAGGAGCGATCTCCGGCGCCCGTAAAGACGACTGCCACCGCGGCCCGATCTACCGAGGCGCGCCGGAAGGCGAGGATCGTGTCCTTGACGGTTTCGGTCGTATAGGAGTTGAGCTGCTCGGGGTTGTCGAGCGTAATCCACACCGAATGCAGACCGTCCACCGGTTGTCCGGAGGAGTCGAGGACCGGCTTCTCCTCGTAACGGACCTCGGTGAGTTCCCGGTCGGGTACCAGATCGTGGTTCTTGAACTCCATGGGCTCCATTCCTTTCACGGTATGAGAATCGAACGGCGGGGGTCGGATCCGGAACGAGCAGCTGCCAGCGCCGCTTCGGCCTCCGCCATCGGGACCTTGCGGGTAAACGGGAGAAGATCGATGCGCCCTGCGGTGACCAGTTCCACAGCCTCTGGATAACGCTCCGGCGGACAGCCCCATGAGCCGAAGGCGGCGGCGTCGAAGGCCATGAGGTTGGAGAGGCGAATCGAAACCTTGTCCATGGTGAATCCGACCACCGCCAGCGTGCCGGCGGGACCCAGCATCCCGAAGGCCGTCTCCTGGCCGGGGGCGGTGCCGGAGCACTCGAATATCTTCCACCCGGTCGATGGGGCGTTGAGGTCACGGGCCTGCTCCCGAGCGGCGTCACGCACCTGGCGTGGTGATAGGCCGTCGGCATTGACGGTGGTGGATGCACCGTGGTCGAGTAGTGGGGTCAAACGGGCTTCGTCGACATCGACTGCGATCACGGTGGCTCCCGAGGCTGCTGCGATCTGGACCGCGTAGGTGCCGACACCTCCGGTGCCTATCACGACGGCCAGGTCACCTTCGGCGACACCGGCACGTCGTATCGCCTGGAGCGGCGTTGTGACGGCGTCGGCGACCACTGCGAAATCGGCCAGTTCGTACCCGTTGGGGAGGGAATCGATCGCGGCCAAACCCACCGCCGGCACGGTGACGTGGGTGGCGAATCCGCCGTCGAGATCGTTCCCCGGCATCTTCTGCCGTTTACATACGTTGCCGCGGCCCGACGTACACAGGCCGCACTCGCCGCACGGGATGACGGCGGGCACCAGCACATCTTTGCCCAACCAAGCCTCGGCGCCGGTTCCGGTCGCGATGATCGTTCCGACGATCTCATGTCCCAGTACCAGAGGGAGGGACGCCCTGGTGGCGACGTGACCGTCGGCAAAGCCGAGGTCGGTGTGGCATACCCCACATCCGGCGATTTCGATCAGCACCTCGCCAGCCTCGGGGTCCCTCCCGGCGTCTTCCACCCGTTCCAGGGTCTTGCCCGGCTCCACCAGGCGCCAGGAGTAGCGGTCGGCGCTCATCTTGACTTGGGCTCCTCTCCTGGGCCGGACCATGTTGGCACAAGCTCCTGGGGATCCGATCGGCTGCCGACCAGCGATGGGACCGCTCCGGGTACTGTGCCCAGATGAGCGACACCGCAACCGGAATCTTGCGAGCGGAACACCGGCTCATCCTGGAAGTGGCTTCGGTGCTGGAGAGGGCTCTGGACACCGGGGAGGGTGATCACGACACGCTGGGCGACTGCATTGCTTTCTTTCGCCTCTTTGCCGACGCCTGCCATCACGGGAAGGAGGAGGACCTTCTGTTTCCCGCTCTGGAGGACGAGGGAATGCCCACCGACGCCGGGCCGATCGCCGTCATGCTTCATGAGCACCGCATCGGGCGTGAGTTCATCCGCCGCATGGCCGACGCATTGCCCCGCTCCGGTGAGGGTGACTCCACCGCCGCCACCGAGGTCGCCGATGCCGGTCGGGGCTACATCGAGCTGATCAGGGCGCACATAGCCAAAGAGGACGGGGTTCTTTTCGAAATGGCCGACGGGATGGTCACCGGCCCCGCCTGCAGGGACTTGTGCTCGGCGTACGACGAGGGTTGTGCCCGCCGCTTCGAGGGCAAGACGCTGCAGGATCTGGAGGATTTGGCCGAGTCGCTGCGAGGTCGCTACCCCGCAGTCTGAGAGTCGAGCAGCGCCAGGATTCCTCCTGCCGCCAGGATGTCGCGCATTTCGGGAGGAAGTGGCTCTCCCTGGAGGCGACGGTCGCCGTCACCGGAGGTGATAGTGCCCGCCGCCAGGTCAACCGCCACCTCGTCTCCATCGGCGAAGGCCTCGTGGACTCCTGCACAGATGAGTACCGGGAGCCCGATGGCAACCGCGTTGCGCATGAACAGGCGAGACAACGACTCGGCGACAACGCAGGCAACTCCGAGGGCCTTTAGGTTCTCGGCCGCGGTTTCGCGGCTCGACCCGCATCCAAAGTTCCTGCCTGCGATCACCAGATCGCCGGTTCGCACGTCGGAGGCAAACCCAGGGCTGATCGACTCCAGAGTGTGGATCATCCGTACCTCGACGGGATCCACCGCGTACGTGCCGGGAGACAGCAGGTCGGTGCTGACATCGTGATCGAACTTCCAGGCTCGGCCCTGCATCATTGCGCCGGTCTCAGACATTTGCTGCCTCCTCCCTCGGGTCGGCGATTCGGCCAGCCAGCGCGGATGCGGCGACGGTTTCGGGTGACGCCAGGTAGATCTCAGCCTGGGGGCTGCCCATCCGGCCAATGAAATTCCGGTTGTGAGTGCCGATGCAACGCTCTCCCGGCGCAAGCAAGCCGCCGTGGCCGCCAAAGCACGGACCGCATCCGGATGGCAGCACCGAAGCGCCGGCTTCGACCAACGTGGCGACTATGCCCTCATCGATGGCCTGGGAAAGGACGCCGCGTGAGGCGGGTGCCACCAGCAGGCGGACACCTGCGGCGATTTTGCGACCATCGAGGATGGCGGCTGCCGCCCGAAGATCTTCGATGCGGCCGTTGGTGCATGAGCCGAGGAAGGCCTGTTGGATCGTGATGTCGGTCAGGTCATCCACCGCCTCCACGTTGTCCACCTCGTGGGGGAGGGCTACTTGCGGCGCCAGGGCGGAGAGGTCCATCTCGTGCTCGGCCTCGTAGGAGGCGTCGCCATCGGGTTCGAGTGGTGCGACGTCTTCGATGCCCCGGTCCGCAAGGTAGGCGGCGGTGACGGCATCCGACGGGAAGAGAGCAAACTTGGCGCCCATCTCGAGGCCCATGTTGGAGACCGTGAGGCGGCTGGACATTCCGGCCGCGGCAACGGCCGGTCCGCCAAACTCCATCGACCGGTACTGGGCACCGTCGGAGCCAAAGCGACCGGCCAGCGCCAAGATGACGTCCTTCCAAGATACGCCGCGGGTCAGGGATCCGCGAAGCTCGTAGCGGATGGTCTCGGGAACCCGGAACCACAACCGTCCCGTGGCCATGACGTATGCCATCTCCGAGGTTCCGATCCCGGTGGAGGCCGCCGCGAGTGCTCCGTGGGTTGTGGTGTGGGAGTCGGTTCCCACAACCATCATTCCGGGCCGGATGTGGCCCTTCTCAGGGAGCAACTGGTGGCTTATTCCCTCGCCGGAATCGTAGAAGGCGTCTATGCCGAGACGGGCCACATGGTCGCGGATCCGATGATGGACGGCAGCAGCCTCGGCAGAAGGAGCAGGTACCAGGTGGTCGATGACGACGACGGCCTTGTCGGGATCGAACACTTTTCCTCCGCCCACTTCGGCCAGCATGTCGAAGACAGAAGCGGCAAAGATGTCGTGCACCATGGCGAGGTCGATGTCGGCGACGATGAACTCGCCCGCGGTGACGGTGTCGCGCCCCGCCGCTCTCGCCATGATCTTTTCGGCCAGTGTTGAACCCATGCCCCTCCCTCCGTTCAGCTCGCGCCCAGGCTGCGCCCGCCGCATACGTACAGCACCTGACCGGTGACGTATGAGGCCTCATCGGAAGCCAGATACAGCACCGCATTGCCGATGTCATCGGGGGTCCCCACCCGTCGTAGCGGGATGGTCTTGACGAGACGTTCCTTGACCTCATCGTCGAGTCCCTGGAACAGCGGGGTATCGACCAATGCTGGGGCGATGCAGTTGGCGGTGATCTGGTATCGAGCCATCTCCAGCGCCAGGGTGCGAGTAAGGCTGATCACCGCTCCCTTGGATGCGGCGTAATTGGCCTGGCCGGGACCTCCGAGCCATGCCCGCGATGAGATGTTGACGATGCGTCCGTGCTCCTGCTCCATCATGTGGGGAGCGGCGGCGCGGCAGGTGAGGAACTGCGACTTGGTGTTGACGCGCAGCACCTCGTCCCAGTTCTCTTCGCTCATCTTGGCGAGCCAACCGTCGCGGGCGATGCCGGCATTGTTGACGAGGATGTCCACCCGGTCGTGAGCGTCCATCGCTCCGGCAATCAATGCCGCCGCACCGTCGGCAGTGCCGACATCTGAGGCGATACCCGTGGCGTCGATCCCCGCGCCGTGGAGACCGTCCACTGAATCCTGGACCCGATCCTCCACGAGGTCGTTGACGACGACCTTGGCCCCTGCAGCGCCCAAGACCCGGGCGATCCCCGCTCCGATGCCCTGGCCGGCACCGGTGATGACCGCCACCCGATCCATTACGTTCATGATTGCTACCTCCCTAGGTCCGACACCACTAGCGGCCCTTGAACTCGGGGCTTCTCTTGTCGATGAATGCCTGGATGCCCTCTTGGCGGTCCTCGCTCGCCCGCAGGACGGCGTGGCTGGTCGACTCGAAGTCGAGTCCGGCCTCGATGTCGGTGTCGGCGGCGCGGTTGATGAGCACCTTGATCCGATCCAGCGAGAGCGGCGCCTTGGCGGCGATTCCCTGAGCCATCGTCATGGCCTCGGCGAGAAGGTCGGCGTCCGGTACAACCCGATTGACCAGACCCATCCGGTGCGCCTCGGCGGCGCTGTATCGCTCGGCCGTGAACATCATCTCCTTGGCGTATCCCGGTCCGACGAGGCGGGTGAGACGCTGGGTCCCCCCGGCACCGGGGAGACTTCCCACCTTGGCTTCGGGGAACCCGAGCTGGGCGCTCTCGGCGGCGATGCGGATGTCGCACGCGAGAGCCATCTCCATCCCGCCGCCCAGCGCATAGCCTTGGATCGCCACCACGACCGGGACATTCAGATTCTCGAAGCGCCCAAACACACTGCGCACCAGGATTCCCAACGGATCGTGCACGGCGCCCGCCTCGTACTCGGCCGCCCGACTTTTGAGGTCGGCGCCCACACAGAACGCCTTTTCTCCGGCGGCGGCCAATACCACGGCTCGAATGTCAGGATCGGCCTCGATCTCGTCGAGTAGACGGCCCATCGTGTGCAGCATGTCGGTCGTCATTGCATTCAGCGCTTGGGGTCTGTTGAGCGTCATCACCGCAACTGCTCCGTCGCGCTCGAACAGGACCAGCTCTTCGAGGGTCTCTTCTGCCACTTCTGCTCCTATCTCTCCGGGCCGGCGACGACGGCGCGGCCCATCAGGTCTTCGATCTCGTCGTTGGTGAACTCGAACTCGACGAGTACTTCACGTGTGTGCTCACCCGGAATCGGCGGAGCCGAGAGGTTCGGGGGCCCATCGTTGGCTGAGAGGCGCGCAGGAATGCGCGGCGATCGGACGGCTCCCGAGACCGGATGCTCAGTAGTGACAATCATCCCTCCCGACTCCACCTGTTCGGATGTGATCAGTTCGGGGTAGGCGAGGATGGGGCCACACAGAATGTCGGCGGCCTCCAGGGTCTCGATCCACTCTGCGGTTGTGCGGGTGGCAAAGATGGGAGCCAGCACCGCGTTGAGGTCGGCTCGGGCCTCCACCCGCTTCCCGTTGTCTTCAAAGCGCGGGTCCTGCGCGAGATCGGGTAGTCCCAGAGCCTCACAGAGCGCCGGCCACCGCTTAGCGGTATAGGCAGCCACCATCACGTGTCCATCGGCGGTGGCATAGGCCTCGTTGGGTGCGGCGTATGGGGCGGCGCTGCCCAAACGACGAGGTGTCTCCCCGCTGGCTAGGAACATGGAGAGTGGGACTACCTGGAACGCCAGTAGAGCGTCGAGGAGTGACACATCCACCCGCTGCCCCTTGCCGGTGCGCTCTCTGTCTAACAGGGCGGCAAGGATCGCCTGGGTCATAAACGCTCCGCCGGCCATATCGGCGGCGGGTACTCCCACCTTCACCGGCCCCGCGTCATCGGTGCCGGTCACGCTCATAATGCCGCCCATCGCCTGCGCGACGCCATCCACGCCGGGACGATCTCGCCAGGGGCCCTCCCGGCCGAAAGCCGAGATGGCTGCATAGATCAGGCCAGGGTTGCGGGCCGCCATGGAGTCGTATCCGATGCCGAGGCGGTCGGCTACACCGGGACGGAAACTTTCGAGCGCCACGTCGCATCGAGCGGCGAGGCGCAAGATCACCTCGCTCCCACCGTCTTGCTTGAGATCGGCCACGACGCTGCGCTTGTTGCGGTTCATCCCCAGGAACGCGGCGGCGGCACCTGCGACGAACGGTGGTCCCAGATTGCGACCCCACTCGCCTCCCGGCGGCTCGACCTTTATCACCTCGGCCCCGAGGTCGGCGAGGTGCATGGCGCAGGTGGGGCCTGCCGCTCCCTGTGATAGATCGAGGATTCTCAACCCGGCGAGTGCCCTGCTCAACGCGTGACCTCCCCGGCTGCGGCCCGTTCGGTGTCTCGCGCTCCGAGTCCGCGCACTGCGGTGTCGGCGAATGTTGCTGCTATCTCGTCGGGGGCGTACTCCCCGGTGGGTCGGTAGCGACGGATGACGCTGTCACACATACCGAGAAGGGCCATCGTTGCCAACCCAGAGTCCTGCTCCAGGAACTCGCCGCGGTCGATACCTTCCTCGATCACCTTCTGGAAGAGCGACTCGTATTCGCCCTTCTTTTTGCGGTGAGTCTCCATGAAGGTGGGGGAGAGGTACCGACTCTCCTCCGAGAAGCAGGCTACGTAATCCCTCTCTCTGATCGACTCGACGGTGTGGAGCGTCAGAGCCCTATGGAGTCGCCCGGTGGCCGGGAGGTCCGACTGGGCGATCTCTCGCACGAGGGGGGTGACTCGGCTCATCGTCACTTCGATGATTTCGGCGAGCAAGGCCTGCTTGCTGGGGTAGTGGTGATACAGGCTCGATTTGGTGATACCGACGGCAGTTGCCAATGCCTGCATGCTCGTTCCGTTGAACCCCTTCTGGCGAAACAGGGTTGCGGCAGAGTCCCGGATCCGTTCCGCTGTTCCCGGCTCCTGCGCTGACTCCCGATTGATCACGCAGATCCGCCCAAGAGGGCGTGGATCTCTGGGTCGGCGAGCACATGGTCGCCCTTCTTGGCGACATCGAGGATGCTCTCCACCATCTGCTGTGTGCACTCGATCTGTCGCTTGGAGAGCCAGGCGACGACGTTGGCCTCGCCGCTCATCGGTCCCACTGTTATCTCTTGCTCCCGCCCGAGCATCTCGGAGGGCACGCCGCTGTAAATGCGATTGGCGAGCCAGGGGTCGCCGGTGCGCATGGCCTTTAGGACCGCGGCGGCATGGACCCCTGTGCTGGTCTCGAAGGCATCCTTCCCGATGGCAGGCGTGTTTCCCGGTATCGGGGTATCGGTGGCACGGGAGGCGGCAGAGGAGTAGCGGGGGAGAGTTGTGAGATCGTTGTCGATCCATCCCAAGAGCCGGAGATTGACCAACAGGGGCTCCATGGGCGTGTTGCCGACCCTCTCGCCGATGCCGATGGCGCAACCGTGAACCCGGTCTGCGCCGGCCGAGAGTGCGGTGAGCGAGTTGATGACGCTCAAGTGGCGATCGCGATGGCCGTGGTAGTCGATCTTGACGTCCTCGCCGGTGTCGGCCACCAACTCTTTGGCGAATTGAACCAGGCTGCGGACTCCCCATGGGCTGGCGTGACCGACAGTGTCCGAGAGGCAGATGCGGCGCGCCCCGGCCCCGATGGCCGCTGTGTACACACGTCGCAACACGTCGGGATGGGCACGGGTCGTATCTTCGGTGACGTACATCACAGTGAGGTCGTTCTCGCGAGCGAGGTGGACGGCCTTTTCGGTCGTCTCGAGTAGCCAGTCGACATCCCAGCCCTCGACGAACTGACGGATCGGGCTGGATCCGATGAAAACCGAAGCTTCTATTGGGAACCCTGCCCGCTGCTGAGCCTCGGCGATGGGGAGGATGTCGGCGGGATGGGTCCGACCGGCGCAGTTGGCCTCGATCGCCAGATCGGCGCGATCGATTTCCTCGGCCAAGCCCACCACATCGTTGAGCATCTGGTCGCCTGCACCCGGGTAGCCGATGTCGGCAAAGCGGATGCCGAGGGCGGCGATCTCATGGAGGATCTCGATCTTCTCGGGCAGAGAGGGTTGGCGCACCGACGGGCTCTGCAGGCCGTCACGCAGGGTCTCGTCATCGAGTTCTACCTGAGTCGGTGCCGGGAGGTCTGCTTCGCCGATGAGATTCCAGTCGTGGAGAAGCTCCTGTTCCCGGTCCAGATCGTCCGCCATGGCGTCCTCCTTCGATCATTCCGTATCGGACCGACGCAGGACGACTCTGGTGGTACCCGTGCTGCGGGCGGCTTCTCCATGACGCCCGACCCCTCGATACTTCAGCGGCCGGGTGGCACGGCGAGTAGTCTACCGAACGGTCGGACGGCGCGTAGCTGGAGGCAACTGATGGAGGTTCGACGGTGACGACGGCGCAACCGGAGACGGTCCCGAAATCGTTCCGCCCCGTGGAATTCGAGGTCACGGCAGGGGGTGAGGGGTTCTTGCTGGGCAGTCGCTGCAGCAACTGTGGAGCTCACTTCTTTCCGGTACGGCAGGCGTGTTCCGGGTGTCTACACGCCGATCTGGAGACAGTCCGATTCTCGACAACGGCGACGCTCTACACCTTCTCTGTAGTCCGCCAATCCACGCCGGACTTCGCCGTGCCCTATGCCCTCGGCTATGTCGATCTGCCGGAAGGGGTGCGGGTCATGGCACAGCTCACCGGCCGCGACCCTGAGGATTACCAAATCGGGATGGAGATGGAATTGGTGGTGGAGCCTTTTGGCGCAGATGAGGACGGCAACGAGATGACCGGCTACCGCTTCCAGCCCAAGGAGGGGTCCCAATGACCGGCGTATACGTTCTGGGGGTGGGGATGACCCGGTTCGGAAAGCACCCCGACAAGGATGCGGCCGACCTCGGTTCGGCTGCCTTCCAGGAGGCCGTGACCGATGCCGGCATAGAGCCTCGACAGATCGAAGCGGCCTACTGCGGGCATGTGTTCCAGGGGATGGTCACCGGACAGCGCATTCTTGCTCAAGTGGGTCTGGCAGGGCTTCCCCTATCGAATGTCGAGAATGCCTGCAGCAGCGGAGCCACCGCAATTCGCGAAGCTTCGCTTGCCATCCGCGCCGGGGAACACGACGTGGTGATGGCGGTGGGTACCGAGCACCTGACGACCAAGTTCCGAGGCGCCCTGACTCCCGACCCCAGCGACCCCGAGGCCGCCGTCGGCGCCACCATGCCGAGCGTGTATGCAATGCGGGCGCGTCGCTACATGGAGGAGTTCGGCATGACCAGACGTCAATTGGCGCTGGTGGCCGTCAAGAACAAGCGAAATGCTGCGGCCAACCCGCTGGCCCACTTTCGCAAGGAGATCACGGTTGAGGATGTGTTGGAGTCCCGTCCGATTGCCGACCCGCTACGGCTCCACGACTGTTCGCCCGTTACCGACGGAGCGGCCGCTGTCGTCCTAGTCAGCGACCGGGCTGTCAAGAAGCTGGGCAACGGTCGGGCGATCCGTCTGGCCGCATCGACCCTGTTCACCGGAACGGTCGATGTGGAGCCGACGACGATGACATTCGAGCCGCTGACCCACAAGACGGCTCTTGCTGCCTACGAAAGGGCTGGCATCGGACCAGAGGATGTAGATTTCGCCGAGGTTCACGACTGCTTCAGCATCGCTGAAGTGCTGCGGGTAGAGGGTCTCGGGCTGTTCGAGCGGGGGGCTTACCCCGGGGCGGTTGAGCGAGGAGAGGCCGACATCGGCGGCCGACTTCCCATCAACCCCAGCGGTGGTCTACTCGGGAAGGGCCATCCGCTGGGAGGCACCGGCGTCGCTCAGGTCGTGGAGCTGGTGCGACAGCTGCGCGGAGAGGCCGGCGACCGACAGATCGAAGGAGCCAAGGTGGGTCTGGCCCACTGCCGTGGTGGCAAGGCCGTAGGTATCGAAGGTGCCGCCTGCACGGTGCAGGTGCTGGTGAAGTGAGCGGCGAGCAGGTTGCGCTGCCCTTCACGCTGATGCGGGGAGGAACATCGAAGGCGGTGTTTCTGCGCGGTGCCGACCTGCCTCCATCAGGTGCTCTACGCGACCGTATGATCTTGGCGTTGTTCGGCAGTCCCGATCCCCGGCAGATAGATGGTCTGGGAGGCGCGGACATCCTCACCAGCAAGCTGGCCATCATCGATCCCCCCTCTCGACCCGATGTGGACCTGAACTACACCTTTGCGCAGGTGAGTGTCTCGGAACCGGTAGTGGATTACGACATCATCTGCGGAAACATCTCGGCCGCCGTCGGTGCCTACGCAGTGGATGAGGGCTTGGTGTCGCCCGAAGAATCCGAGGCGACGGTGCGGATCTACAACACGAACACGGATCGCGTCTTCCGGGCGATGGTTCCGGTGCAGCGTGGCCGGGCCGCCATCGACGGTGACTGCGTGATCGATGGTGTCCCCGGTAGCGGGGCACCCATTGCCCTGGACCTCAGCGGCACGTACGGCAGCGAAACCGGAGCACTGCTCCCGACGGGCAATCCACTCGACGTGCTGGAAACCGGGATCGGATCCGTGGAGGTGTCGATCGTGGATCTCGCCAGCCTGTGTGTCTTCTTTCACGCTTCGGCGGTGGGGCTCGACGGAACTGAAGGACCGGATGCGGTGAGCGGTGATCATGTGGCTGCCGTAGTCGCCGTGAAGGAGGCGACTTCCAAGCTCCTCGGCCTGGCTCCCGATGCATTGACTCCAATACCGGCGGCGGTTGCGGCGCCGACCGACTACGTCGGCTTCGGGAACGGCGACCCCGTCGCCACAGCCGACGTCGATCTGGTGGCGCGAGTCATCGGGGGAAGGCCCCCGATGCTGCACAAGGCGTATCCCGGCGCTTCGGCAGCCTGCACAGCCGTGGCTGCTCGCATTCCCGGCACTGTTGTGGCTCAAGTCGTTCAGCAGCTCGAGCCCGGCACGCTGCGTATCGGCCACACCAGTGGCGTCATGAGCGTTGGCGTTGCCGTCGCACCCGATGGAGACACCTGGCAGGTGCAGCGCGCCTCCTACGACCGGACGGCTCGACGTTTGGCCGAGGGCACAGCGTTTGTTCGCCGGGCCGAAGCCGGCGCGGACGGCCGATGACCGACGGCATCCTCACCCTCACGGTGAACGGCGAAGCCCGTCGTCTTGTCGCTGAGGGGCAGCGCACTCTTCTCGAGTTGCTGCGCGACGATCTGGGTCTGACGGGGACCAAGCACGGGTGCGACCTGGGTGAGTGCGGCACCTGCACCGTTCTGGTCGACGGTAAGCCGGTGCTCTCCTGCCTGACTCTGGCGACGCAGACGCGGGGGAGCGAAGTGACCACCGTCGAGGGGTTGGCCGATGGATTGGTTCCCCATCCGTTGCAGAAGGCATTCGCCGAACTGGGGGCGGCCCAGTGCGGGTACTGCACGCCGGGGATGCTGGTCACGGCGGCGGCGTTGCTCGAGCGCAATCCGCAACCCGACACCGACGAGATCAGGCAAGCCCTGGCCGGGAATCTCTGTCGCTGCACCGGGTACATCAAGATCCTCGATGCAGTGAAACTCGCCGCGGGTGCGGTCCGGTGACGGGCAACGTAGTGGTCGGTCGTCCGGGTCCGCGAGTCGATGCCGCCGATCAGGTAACCGGCCGGACCACCTTCGCAGGCGACATCGATCGTTCAGGGATGCTGATCGGCGGCCTCCTCGAGTCGTCGCAGGCGCACGCCCGGATTCTCAGCGTCGATACTTCGGCTGCCGAGGCACTTCCAGGTGTCCGTGCTGTACTCACAGGAGCGGATCTTCCGGTTCCTTACGGGATCCTTCCCGTAAGCCAAGACGAGCACGCGCTCGCGGTGGACAAGGTTCGATATGTGGGGGAGCCGGTGGCGGCCGTTGCTGCCGTGGATGCCGATTCGGTGGAAGAGGCCTTGTCTCGGATCGTGGTCGAATACGAGCCGCTCGACGCGGTTGCGACCATCGAAGAGGCCCTGGCTTCGGGAACCCGAATCCACGGCGAAGGCGAAGGCGACAACGTGCACCGCCGCGCTGCCCTCGAGTTTGGAGACGTCGGTTCGGGTTTCGATGCCGCCCATCTGGTGCGAGAGGATGTCTACTTCTTCGGCGGCAACACTCACGCCGCACTGGAACAGCACGCGGCGGTGGCGTCCGCCGGACTCGACGGGCGGGTGACGCTGTGGTCTTCCACGCAGGTGCCGCATTATCTGCATCGCACTCTCGAGAAGGTGCTCGAAATGCCCGCCGGTCGGATCCGGGTGATCGCCGCCCCCGTCGGCGGTGGATTCGGCGGCAAGACCGATCCCTTCAGTCATGAGATCGTTGCCGCCAAGCTGGCGATGGTCACCGGACGCCCGGTCAAGATCGTTCTGTCGCGCCAGCAGGTCTTCTACGCCCACAGGGGCAGGCATCCGGTGCTGATGTGGGTCAAGACCGGATTCGATCCTGAGGGCCGGATCACAGCCATGCACTTCAAGTCATTCCTCGACGGGGGTGCCTACGGCTCCTATGGGGCCGCCTCCCTCCTCTACACCGGGTCGCTCCAAACCTCCACTTACCGGATCCCCAACTACAAGTTCGAAGGCGTGCGGGTGTTCACCAACAAGCCACCTTGTGGGCCCAAGCGGGGGCACGGAACTCCCCAGCCCCGGTTTGCACTCGAATGCCAGCTGGACGAGGCGGCGGCCGATCTGGGTCTCGATCCGGTGACCATTCGGCGCCGCAATCTGGTGGAACCCTTCTCGATGACGGTCAATCACCTTCGGATCACCAGCTGCGGCATCGAGGAGTGCCTGGATCGTGCCGTTGAAGCCTCCGACTTCTCCGCCAAGCACGGCAACCTCCCGGAGGGCAAGGGGATCGGCCTCGCTGCCGGCGCCTACCTGTCTGGAGCCGGTCTCCCCATCTACTGGAACGATATGCCGCAGTCCGAGGTGGAGATCAAGGTGGATCGAGGTGGGGGGGTCACGGTGTTCTCGATGGCTACCGACGTGGGCCAGGGCTCGACGTCGGTGCTGGCGACGATCGTCGCCGAAGTACTGGGCCTCGAACCGAGCGACCTAGCGATGGTCACTGCCGATACCGATCTGACACCGGTGGACCTCGGGTCATATTCGAGTCGGGTCACCTTTATGGCGGGAAACGCCGCCAAGGAAGCCGCGGAAGGGATCCGAGACCGGGTGATTGCGGCTGTAGCCGACGAATTGGGGCTTTCAGCAGACGTCGTGGTGGTGGCGGGAGGAAGGGTCGGCTCAGCGAACGACGAAGACAAGACTCTCTCGTGGGCCGACGCGGTCCGGGCTGCCATCGTCCGGGGCGGGTCCCTGACGGGCTCAGGCTCCTACCGGGCGCCAGATCTCGCCGGTCCGTATCGGGGATCCGGAGTTGGTATTTCACCCGCATACTCGTACTCGGTGGCGGTGGTAGAGGTCGACTGCGATTCTGAGACCGGTGAGGTGCGAGTGGCAAAGGTGTGGCTGGCCCACGACATCGGCCGGGCACTAAACCCCCTCCTGGTCGAGGGCCAGATGGAAGGCGGGGTCTACATGGGGCTGGGGGAGGCACTATTCGAGGAGCAGGCGTTCCGGCACACCCTCCACCGGGGCCCGTCACTGCTCGACTACAAGCTGCCGACCTTTCTCGAGATGCCACCGGTGCAGTCGATTCTGGTCGAAACCGACGATCCTGAGGGGCCGTTTGGTGCCAAGGAGGTCGGTCAGGGTCCACTGCTGCCGGTCATACCGGCACTGGCCAATGCGGTCCACGACGCCCTGGGTGTTCGCGTCGCTGAGGTGCCGATCACCCCCGACAAGGTGGTCGCCGCCCAGCGAGACATCAAACGGGGAGGGGATGGCCGCTTTGGGCCCCGATCCGTGCCCGACTACGACTTCGGGCGACTCACCCGAGTCGATCCCCCTGGGGAGTTCTAGTGCGCCTCCCGGCCTTCGGCTACTTGGAACCCTCCACCGTTGAGGACGCGGTCGAGTTGCTGGCGATCAATCCGGGGGCCGAGATCATTGCCGGGGGGACCGACCTGATCCCGAACATGAAGCGTCGCCAGATCAGTCCGTCGACGGTGATAGCGCTAGGCACGATCGATGGGATGAGCGGGATCCAAGTCGATGACGATGGTGGCGTGACGATCGGGGCGCTGACCCTGCTGCACGACTTGGCTGCTTCGTCGGAGGTTCCGGCCGCACTTGCATCGGCTGCTGCCGAGATCGGGTCGCCTCAGATACGGAACGTGGCAACGGTCGGTGGCAATCTCTGTCTGGACACGCGGTGCGGCTTCATCAATCAGACAGAGTCGTGGCGTCTGGCATCGGGTCTTTGCCTCAAGGCGGATGGCGACGTGTGCTGGGTGGCTCCCAAGGGAGAAGAGTGCGTTGCAGTCTCATCCTCCGATCTGGCACCGGTTACGGTCGCTCTCGATGCCGAGGTGGGCCTAGTCGGACCAGATGGATCACGCACCCTGGCCGCCTCCGATCTGTATCGCTCCGACGGTATCGATCACCTCGGGAAGTCGGCGGATGAGATTGTCACAGCTCTCACGGTGCCGCCTCGCCCGCGGTGGCGGACGGGCTACCGCAAACTGCGCCGCAGGGGGACGATCGACTTCCCGATTCTCGGCGTCGCCGTGGCCGTCGAGGTGGCGGACGACGGCAGGGTCAAGGATGCGCGAATCGTTCTCGGTGCGATAGCGCCTGCACCTATGCGAATGCGTCAGGCCGAGGAGGCCCTGGTGGGGAGCCGACTCGACGCCGAGGCGATAGAGCGCGCTGCCGAACTGGCTGCCAAGCCGGTACGCCCCTACGACAACGTGGACCTGGGGTCTCGCTACCGCAAGTGGATGGCACCGGTGTTCATCACAAGGGCGTTGCAGGACCTCCGGTAGGTTCGCTCAAGCGACCGACTCTCCTTCATCCGGGCAATCGACCCGGCCGCCGTCAAGCCCTCTTTACGCACCGTGCCGAGTACTCGGCAGTCGCGCTCTTGCGCACCCACCCTCCATCCTCGTCGAGAAGGATCGGGCTGCCCCCTCCGGCAGGGTTCTCGAATAGGACGCACTTGCAGTCCTCACATGCTTCGCCGCGAGGCTGTGCCCTAACCATTACCCGGCGACCGTCGGTGTCGGTGACGGACTGCTGATCTACCCGACAAGCCCTCGCCTCGCAGTACTCCCAGTCGTTGCCCTGATCGTCGGTGAATGTCCCGCTGCCTGCCGCGGTCCCACCGAGATCGGAGGCTAGGTAGATACCGCCCCCGACGAGGATCAGTCCGAGCAGCACGAGGAAGAAGACAACCCAGGGGAACCCATCGCCGCCGGTGTCGATTCGAGTGTCGTTTCCGAGGTCGGTGGGCGCAGCAGTTGCCGCCGTGGTTGCCGCCGCGGTCGTGGTCGTCGTCGTAGTGCTCGTTGTGGTGGAACTCGTGGTGGTTGTCGCCGCCACCATGGGACCGAGGACGGGCCGGGTGTCGAGACTCTTCAGCGGCTCACCGACCCGCGGATAGGTCTGAGCGGCCACGGTGTCGGGACTGCTCGGATTGGAGGCCATCGTCTTGAAGATTCCACCCCGAACTCCCTCATAGTCCACCATGCCGGTGAAGGCGAACACGGTTGCGTGCGGGAAGTGGGCTACTCGCGAACCGGCGACATCCCCATCGAAGCCTTCGGGGGTCCAGTGAACGAGGTCCTGCCACTTGCCCTGGTTCCATCCCAAGATGAGGGCGTCGCCCAGGCCGTCGAAGAGGTCGGCCTCGACGAAACCGACGAAGCCACCGTTGCCACCCAGGAATATCTCAAAGTTGTACATATCGTTCGGCTCATCGGGGAACGGGGCGTCATACCCCAAAACGAACATGTCAAAGCCGTTTGCGTAGGCATCGCCGCTGCCGTCGTCATTGGCTCCACAGCGCACGGTGTACCCGTCGTGGTCGCCGCACGAGAATGAACCACCTGATCCGAACGCGCCGCCGACACCTCCGTCGAGCGCTTCGGGGGCGACCCAGCTGAATCCGAAATGGTTGATGGACACCGGCAGATCGACCGTACCGGGTCCGCCGAACGGACTAAACGGATCGGCCGGCGGGACGTCCGTGGCCCCGCCGTTCTCGTCGATGCGGTTCCACAGACCCGGTGTTCCCAGAGACCGGTCGACGGCATCTCCTATCGCGATATCTCCCGCCGCAGCAATAGCGGGGATGAACCCGGCAACGAGACCGACGGCCAACACCAACGCAAGCTTTCGCAAACGTGAAATATGCACCCCTCCTGAATTGGAGGAAACTCTATAGGGGTTGCTCGTACTACCCACGGCCGTTTGGTCGGTCGACGGTCGACGGTCGACGGTCGAGTCTCCTACGCGACGGATCGAGAGCCGTCGAACGAATCTAGGAAGGTGTCGGGTCGAGACCACCAACCGCCTGGGCGTTGTCCAGGTTCTGCAGCCGGACCTGACCGCGCGCCGCAAGCTTGCCGTCGGAATCCCGCGTGACGGTCACCTGCCACAACTGCTGGCGACGACCGCGATGGATCGGCGTCGCCTCGATCGAGAGTCGATCGGAACGCACCGGCCGGAGAAAATCGGTCGTGTTGGAGACGCCGACCGCCCCCACGAGTCCTTGGGTGATCGCCCAGTAGGCCGCTCCGACGGATGCGGTGGCTTCGATCACGGTGCAGTAGACGCCCCCGTGGACGAGTCCGTACGGCTGCTGATGCTTGGACGTGATTCCCAGCGAGGCCACTACCAGGTCGGGGGCGATCTCCTCGAACTCCAATCCGACTTCACCGTTGAAGCCGTAGTTGAGGTCCTGCTCGAGTTCTGGTGGTTGTTGGTGCGCGATAGAGCGCAACGCTAGACGGGTGGGCGGCCGGATCGCTCGCGGCGCTCTAGACGCGGCTATCCGCGACTGCTGCAGGTGACGCAGCGCGAGGTAGCGGGGAGTGCCTCTTGTCGGGGTTCGCCTATGCGTTCTCCGCAGTCGTCACAGGTTCCGTATGACCCGTCGGCGAGCTTGTCCAGGGCCCTGTCGATGTCGGCAATCGATCCAGCGATGGATCGGGCGGTGGCGGTGGTGGACAGTCGTTCCACGGCCTCCGAGGTTCCATCGCCGATTCGTTTGCCAAACGCCACCGTCGATCCCGGCGGCGGTGGTTCGGTCAGCCGCTCGAGTTCGGCGGCCAGTTCGGCGCGCCGGACTTGGAGGCGCTCGGCGATCGACATCTGGTGAGCGTACGCATCATCTGGGATCACCACAGCTGTTGCGACCGAACGGCTCCGCGGCGTGAGATAACGCGGGGTCTTGGTACCGTCGGACGCGACATGCTGATTCGCCGGATGTTTGCTGTTCTCACGGCGCTCGCTGTCGTCTCGACGGCTTGTGCCGATGCTGCAACGGACCCATCCACCTCGGCACCGGTTGCGACGACGACCAGCACTACCTCTCAGGCCGCGGGGGGAGACACGACGGCAGTGTCGTCGCAGTCGTTCGTCAGCGGTGAGGTGGTGCAACTCGACCTCCCGCGATCTGATGCATTGGTCACCGACGCCGACATTGCTGCGGTTGTCGCCGCCGACACCGCCTTGGGTCTCGATCTGCTCAGGGTCGCCATAGGGTCGCAGAACGTGATGGTTTCACCGTATTCGGTCGCTACCGCGCTCAGCATGCTGTATCCCGGGGCCAGGGGTCAGACGGCGTCGGAAATCGCTCGGGTGTTGCACCTCGAGGTGGAGGATTCGACGCTCCATGAGGTCCGGAACCACATCGATTCTGTTCTGAATGCACCTCCGCCACCGTTGGGTGACGATGACGCACGCGTGCCCTTTGCGATCCGACCGGCTAATTCGGCTTGGGGTCAGGGTGGCTACCCGTTCTTGGACGGCTACCTAGAGGTCCTCGCCAGCCACTATGGAGCCGGCCTTCACTTGCTCGACTTCGTCGGGGATCCCGACGGTGCCACCGAGACGATCAATCGCTGGGTCGAGGAAGTCACCGAAGACCGCATTCAGGATCTGATCCCGAGTGACGCGATCGACGTTCTGACCCGCCTCATCCTGGTGAATGCCATCTGGTTCAAGGCGAATTGGGCCACGATGTTCGACCCCGCTGCGACCGCAAACGGACGCTTTGCGCTGTTGGACGGCAACGAGGTGTCGGTGCCCCTGATGCACTCCTCCATCCGTACCGGTTTTGCGGACAACGGGTTATTCGAGGCGGTGCTACTTCCTTATGCCGGTGATGCGGCGATGGTCGTTGCGCTTCCGCGATCCGGGTCTCCCTCCGACCTGTTGGAGCAACTCGACGCTGAGGATTTCCAGATCGAGTGGGGTGACTTTCAAGTAGATCTGACCCTCCCGCGCTTTGAGTTCGAGGCTGAGTTGGCTCTCAAGGAAACGCTGCAGTCTCTCGGAATGTTGGCAGCGTTTGTGCCACCCGGTAGTGGATCCGAGCGCGAAGCCGATCTGACCGGTATCACCGCCGTCAGGGAGCTCTATGTATCGGACGCCTTCCACAGGACGTTTATCGCGGTCGATGAGAACGGTACCGAGGCGGCCGCAGCCACCGCGCTCATCTCTGGCGTGACATCGCTGCCGATGCCGGCGACCTTTGCTGCTGACCGCCCCTTCCTGTTCTGGATCGAACACGCCAGTACCGGTGAGGTTCTCTTCTTGGGGCAGGTCACCAATCCCCTCGAGAACTGAGCCTCCCCGGCGTTGGGTCCCTACCTCGATAGCCTGCCCTCCTCCTGCCGGTGAGAAGCCATGACCAGCACCCCACATCGACCGTTGAGAATCCTGTCGGCCAATCTCTGCGGAGACCGCGCCGATAGTGCTGCCTTCGCCGAGCTTCTCGCCCGAAGCGGCGCCGATATTGCGGCCCTTCAAGAACTGGCACCGGACACGGCGGAAGCAGTGGCCGAGGTGCTTCCGTTCGGGCACCTGGAACCAGCACCCGGGGCCACAGGCATGGGCATTGCCATGCGGCACAAGGGCCAAGTCAGAGCGGTATCGCTGCCTAAACGCAACGCCCAAATGGTCGTACTCGACCCGTCGGACTGGACCACCATCGACCGCAGCTTGGAGGTCATGAATGTCCACTTCAGCAACCCACTGCGTCAGCCGCCTTGGCGTACCTGGACTCAGAGAACGGCACAGAGTCGGGTAGTTGGGACGTGGCTGGCGGACGCCGGAGGGCCCCGCGTGGTGGTGGGGGACTTGAATTCCTCGCCGCTTTGGCCTCTCTATCGGCATCTCAGGCGTTGGGGTGATGACTTGATGCTGACGGTCGCCGGGCGGGATGGAACGAGACCGGGGCGAACCTGGAGCCCCCTTTGGAGTGGTCGGCGACGCCTGCTTCGGATCGACCACGCTCTGGGTGCCGGCATCGTCGCTCGGACCGCGGAGGTGCTATACGTGGAAGGTTCTGACCACTCCGCAATCGTGCTCGACATTGATGCGGCTACAGGTTCGGATGGCTAGAACACCGACATCCCGCCGACGATTCGAAACGAGCTAGTTCTTGTAGCGCCAGACGATGCGGCCACGACTCGGGTCGTAGACCGATAGGTCCAAGTCGACCTTGTCGCCGGGGAGGATGCGGATGTAGCGACCACGGCGCATCTTGCCCGCAGCACGCGCCAGGACCTCCATGCCTCCCTCGATCTCCACTTTGAACATCGCGTTGGGGAGGGTCTCCTTGACGGTGCCTTGTACCCGTACGACGTCGTCTTGCTTTGCCACGTTCCGGTGTGCTCTCGGGTCGGGGACGGATGAGAACCAGGTTCTCGCCGGGTCACTCAACCAGGGTGGTGCCTCTAGGTCAAACCTCTCCGAGAGAATCCAGATCGTCGAGCCTGGCCGCCTCGGTCGCGATCTCGGCCGCCGTCCGTCCGTTCGTAGCTATGACGGCGACCTCGCTGATCGATCTCTCGAAGCCTCTGGAGGCTCCTGCCACCCGGTGATCTTCGAGCCAGATCACCCGCGTCAGAGAGGCGTCGGTGAGAGCCGACGCCCAAGCGGTGATCGTCTCTGCCGGAGAAGCGCTGAACGAACGCTCGCGAGCATCGAACGCCGCCTCCGGGATCACGACTGCCGAGAAACACCCCGCAGCGGCACCTGCAATGTGTGAGCCGTCCGAAACGTCGCCGACGGCCACTTTGACCCCACCATCACGCAGTCTCTTTGCAACAGAAGGGTCGGAAACGAAGGCACGAACCTCACCCCGGTTCGCCGTCAGCGCGGCAACGACGACCTCGCCCAGGGCGGTGTCGGCTCCTATGACAATTGCGGGCATTGGCCGAGCCTACGAGACCGTGGCGGCGGGGAACACTCGGCAGCCAGAGAGACAAGAAAAATGGAACGCATAGCGCCGCTGCCGTGTTGTAATGCGTGAAGCGGAGGTGCCGGACACGGGTCGGTCTTCCCCCACTCCCCCATCCCGGTCCGGCAGCCTCCGCTTTACCGCCTCCCGCCATTCGTTGTCCCCGCGCTGCCCCTTGTCTCGGAACCGGACGTCAATACAATCTGGCGTACACGGGTTCCAGAGGAGTTGAACGTCTCAATGGCCACAGTTGACATCGATCTGAGCAAGTATCAGCTCGGCTGGCACGACACCGAGGACGATTACGTCTTCAAGCCGAAGAAGGGCTTGAACGAAGGAATCATCCGCGAGATGTCGTCGATGAAGGACGAGCCGGAGTGGATGCTCGCCTTCCGCCTCAAGGCCTATCGACGCTATCTACGCAAGCCGGTGCCGACGTGGGGCGGAGGTGGGCTCCTCCAAGAGATCGACTTCGACGACATCTACTACTACATCAAGCCGACCGAGGGTCAGGCCAAGGACTGGGATATGGTCCCCGACTCGATCAAGGAGACCTACGAGAAACTGGGTATTCCTGAAGCGGAACGCAAGTATCTGGCCGGGGTCACCGCGCAGTATGAGAGCGAGGTGGTCTACCACCGCAATCGCGAGGATCTGGAGGAACTGGGAGTCCTCTTCTGCGACATGGACACTGCAGTGCGAGAGTATCCCGAGATCGTCCAGGAGTACTTCGGGACGATCATTCCTCCGAACGACAACAAGTTTGCGGCACTGAATTCTGCCGTGTGGTCGGGTGGCTCCTTCATCTACGTGCCGCCGGGCGTGCACGTGGACCAACCCCTCCAGGCCTACTTCCGGATCAATGCCGAGAACATGGGCCAATTCGAGCGAACCCTCATCATCATTGACGAGGGTGCATATGTGCACTACGTGGAGGGATGCTCGGCACCCACCTACTCCAGCGACTCGCTGCATTCGGCCGTCGTGGAGATTGTCGTCAAAGAGGGCGGCCGCTGCCGCTACACGACCATCCAGAACTGGTCGAACAATGTCTACAACCTCGTCACCAAGCGTGCCGCCGCCTACCGCAACGCCACCATGGAGTGGGTAGATGGGAACCTGGGCTCGAAGCTCACGATGAAGTACCCGGCCGTTTGGCTCATGGAGGAGGGTGCCCACGGCGAAGTGCTGTCGATCGCCTTTGCCGGCGAAGGTCAGCACCTGGATGCCGGGGCAAAGATCGTGCATGCCGCCCCCAATACGACCTCGCTCATCACTTCGAAGTCGATTTCGAAGGACGGCGGGCGCGCCGGGTATCGGGGCCTGATTCGGGTGGAAGACGGGGCAGAGGATGCCAAGTCATTCGTACGGTGTGATGCGCTCATCCTCGACGAGGACAGCCGCTCCGACACGTATCCGTATATGGAGATCGAAGAGTCGAACGCCCAGATCGGGCACGAGGCGACGATCTCCAAAGTCGGCGATGATCAACTCTTCTACCTCATGAGTAGGGGCCTGTCGGAGGAGGAGGCCACTGCGATGATTGTGGCCGGCTTCATCGAGCCGGTTGTCAAGGAGCTGCCGATGGAATACGCAGTCGAACTCAACCGGCTCATCGAACTACAGATGGAGGGAAGCGTCGGTTAGGCGCTGGTCGCTAAGCCGCGGAGCTTTCCATCAGGTCATTGCCGCTTGTGACCGGCAGGGTCACGACGAAACGGGCACCCGTGTCGCTCTGGCGATCTTCGGCCCATACCCTTCCTCCGTGCGTCTCGACCAGGGCTCGAACCAGGTAGAGCCCGATTCCCGTTCCAGAGAGATCATGACCCTGTCCTCTCCAGAAGCGCTGGAAGATCGCTTGCTTCTCCTCGTCGGGGATCCCAGGGCCCTCGTCGGAGACCACTACGCGGACGATCTGGTGCTCGTCGACCTGGGCGGATATCTCGATAGGGGAGTCGGCGGGGCTGTATTTGGCGGCGTTTTCGACGAGATTGATGAACACCTGGCGCAGACGATCGGCATCAGCACTCTGGAGCGTTAGATTCTCGCCCATCTCGAGGGAGATCCTCCGGTCGGGATAGAGCCTGCCGATGAGATCGGCTGCTTCGGTAACGATCGACGCAAGATCCACCTCCCGGTAGCGGAGGTCCAGCATGCCGGCCTCCATCTGGGAGGTGACGAGGAGGTTGGAGATCAGGGCCTCGAGGTGTGCCGATTCGCGGCGGATGAGGTCGATAAACTCTGCCGTTTCCGGGTCGCTGGCGCTGTCGGCCAGTACATCACCGAACCCGATGATCGTCGTCAGCGGAGTGCGTAGCTCATGGGAGACGGCTGCCACGAATGTAGATTTGAGCTGATCGATCTCTCGCAAACGAGCGGCCGCCTCGCGTTCTGTGGCGAGGGAACGGGTGAGGCCGATAGCGGCGGCGCCTTGGGCTGCCACCCCTTTGGCCATTCGCATCTGTTGCGCGCTGATCGTGCCCCCGTACCGTCGGTCGAGCACGAGGATCCCAAACTTCTGGTCCCATGCCGTCAACGGCAGGAAGATCATTGACTCGATGCCGAAGGGCTCGTGCCATGACGGGGGTATCAGGTCGGGGTGCTTTCCGGGATCGGAGAACGCGGCCGGCTCACCGGACTGGAGTACCTGCCAGCCGATGGGTAGGTCATCGTCCGACCTGGTGAATTGGTTCCAGGCCTCGAGATCGGCATGCCCGTCGGCGAACTGACTCATGACGGGTTTGAGGCGGCCCGAGATTTCGTCGATCAGAAGCACCGAGCACCGTTCGAACCCGGTGACTCTGGCGCAGTTCTGTGCCACCGATGCCAGCACGGGGATGAGTTCGGTGGTTCGTGTCAGTACGTCTCCTACATCCAGCAGTGCCTGTGCGTCACTGGCGCGCTGCTTCTCGGCTTCGAACGCCCGAGCATTGGCCAGGGCCATGGCCACGTATTGGCTGAACTCTGCGGCTTCGTCGTGCCGGGCCCGCAGGATCTCGGGCTCGCCCTCGATCATCAGCACGCCCTGTAGGCGTCCTTCGCTGCGGAGAGCGAACCCAGTGAAGGCCTTGAGAGAGAACCTTTCCACGACATCCCGGGGGAGACCACCCGGATCTAGAGGGTTGTCGATCGAAATCGTCGTCTCGCCGGCTCGGATTCGGGTGACGAGCTCGAAGCGTTCTGGGTCCACGGACTGCCAGTCTTCGAACATTGCCTCGTCCGGTGCACCCGACGCAAACTCCGACACATATGGCTGGAGGCGGCCGTGGTCCTCGGAGGCGAGGAAGAGACTGACCCTGTCCACTCCGAAATTGCTGGCGATGAATTGGAACATCTCCGCAACCAGACGCTGAGTGGAGCGTTCGGTCCCGGACCTTCTGAGGAAATCGAGGATGGCATCCGAGACATGCCTGTCTCGCGGCGGCAGCTGCATGGTTGACTATCGGTCGGCTTGGCGTCGGAATTGAGGTTTGCCCGATGCTTGTGACGACGAGGTTTCTACATCTTGAAATCGCGGTCCGCAATTGTCTCGCCGGGGACCCACTCTCGCTCGCCGCTGAGGTCCATGAAGGTCTCGATATGGCCGAGGACATCGAATCCGGCGTCACGGAAGAACTGAATCGCCGAGGTGTTGCGACCCACCGGCCGCACGGAGAGCAGCCGAACGCCAAGGGAGGCCGCTTCGTCGACCACCTTGGACACGAGCGCTCGCCCGATACCGGCTCCTCGTCGGAGTTCTGTGACCACAACCGGCTCCACCTCTCCGGAGGTACCGTCGATGATGAGTCCAGCTAGGCCAACGATGGCGCCCTCGAGTTCTGCCACCCAGACCCTCTCGGGACCTACAGCCATCAGATGCTCGTCGAACTGGCTCCCCGGATCTTCACCGCCGATCGTGTCGACGCCGTAGATCCGACGGTGGTGCAGAGTCAGCTCCACCCAGAGATCCCGGCATGCTTCGCGATCGGCTGCCTCGTAGCATCTGATCAGCACCATCCCGAGACGGTAACCCAGAATGAGTAGCCTCGACTGATGATCACCGACCTGCTCTCGCGCGGCTTTCGCCGCAATCAGCGACTGATTCATGCTCACGCAGATGGGATAACGCATCAGGAGTCACTTGCTCAGACCGAGTACAACGTCAACTGCTTCAACTGGACGCTCGGGCACATCATCAGCAGCCGAGGGGGCATCCTCGAACTTCTGGGTGCGGATCGGGTGATGAGTTCTGAGGACGCCGAGAGGTATCTGAGGGAGTCGGATCCGATAACCGAAGATGGTCCCGGAGTGCTCAAGTTCGGCGATCTGCTCTCCCTTCTCGATGCCACTGAGGAATCGCTAGAAGCGGCATTGAACGCCATGGACGACGAGTCCATGGCCGAGGAACTCTCGGTGGAAGGCGATCGCACCGCATCCCGCGCCGCCCAGGTGATGTTTGGCTACTTTCACGACACATATCACGTCGGACAGACGGACATCCTGCGTCAGCTCTCAGGCCGGAGCGACAAGATCGTTTAGGGATCGGCGGCCGCCGCCGCCTCCCGCAATTGGCAAGAGGGAACGAGAGTCGGTTGCTGATCGCCGATCGCTGATCGCTACGCCTCGGTTTCGAGCATCCGGTCTAGTGCCCGGCGGAACTGCTCGGCGAGGTCGGGTCGCGACAAACCCACCGCGGCGGTGGCCTCCAGAAGCCCGGCCGGGATGCCGGTGTCGAAAAGGTCGTCCCCAACGACCACCCCGACGGCTTGGTCGCGTCGTGCGAGAGCATCGATGGCGTCGGTGAGTTGGATCTCGCCGCCGTGGCCCGGTTCTTGGGAGGACAGCAGTTCGAAGATTTCGGATGTAAACACGTACCGGCCCGGCAGGCCGAGATTGGATGGAGCATCTGGTCCGGGCTTTTCGACTGCGCCTGTCACTTCGACGATCCCGTCTGCGGGATCCCCGCCTGTGGCGACGAATCCCCATCGGACGAAGTATTCGTCGGGCATTGGCTGCACTGCGAGAACAGTTCTGCCATCGAATGCCTCTACCAGGCGGTGGGCGTAGGAACGGCCCGGGCGAGGGAACATGTCGGAGAGCATGCAGAGGAATGGTCGATCGCCCACGGCTTCGGCGGCACAGAGCACGGCATCGCCTAGACCGCGGGGCGCATCCTGAACCGCTCTAGTAAACGTGATGTCCTCGAGTCCGGGCACCGGCTCACCATCCGTGAAGTGGGACATCACCGGATCCCCCGGTCGTTCGTCGACCACCAGCACGATCTCGGTGATCCCAGCGCTCACTGCCTCTTCGGCAACGTATTGGATGACCGGACGATCAATGACGGGAATCAGCGGCTTGGGCACGATTCGCGTCGCGGGGCGCATGCGGGTTCCGGCACCGGCGCAGGGGATTACGGCGACGTCGATGTTCACGGACCCGACGGTAGCGCCGATCTGGCTACGCTCGCCGCTCATGCGTCTCGTTGTCGCTCGCTGTTCGGTCGACTACTCGGGCCGTTTGTCGTCCCATCTGCCATCGGCCGTCAGGCTTCTCATGATCAAGGCCGACGGCTGCGTGGCCATCCACGCCGACGGTGGCGCCTACAAGCCCCTCAACTGGATGAATGCTCCGAACCATCTCGTCGAGTCGGACAATCAGTGGGTCGTAACAAATGCCAAGGGCGAGACGCTCACGATCTCTCTCGAACAGGTACTGGCAGACGTGTCGCATGAGCTGGGGGAGGATCCGGGATTATCCAAGGATGGCGTTGAGCGAAACCTCCAAGAGGTTCTGGCCGAGCGGCCGTGGGCCATCGAGGACGGATTGGAGATGCTCGAGCGTGAGTACATGACGGATCTGGGTCCGGTGGACCTCTTGTGCAGGGATCGAGACGGACAGGTCGTAGCGGTCGAAATCAAGAGGAAGGGAGAGATCGCCGGTGTAGAACAGCTGACCCGATATCTCGACTTCCTCAACAAGGACTCGACACTCTCGCCGGTACGCGGGATCCTGGCAGCTCAGTCGATTGTCCCTCAGGCGAGGACGCTCGCCTCCGATCGTGGCATTGGCTGCATCGAGGTCGACTACGACGTTCTTCGAGGGGTGGAGGGGATGGCCCCGCGACTATTCAATATCTGAGACAAGTAGGCGTCTGTCGCAGGTCTGTTGCAGGTCTGTTGCGATGGCTCGGCGCTAGAGCATCGACTCCAAATCGAACCCACATGAGGGATGACGAAGCTTGGCCAATGCCCGCCCCTCTATCTGCCGGATGCGTTCCCTGGTGAGATCAAAGCGATCGCCCACATCGGAGAGGGTCCGGGGACTCGTGCCATCGAGACCGTAGCGAAGGACGATGATCTCTCTCTCCCGGTCATCGAGTAGGCACATCGCCTGCTCGAGATGGCGGCGAGCCGAGGCCTTCGCCGCGATCTCGAACGGGTCTGGGGCGTCGGTGTCCTCGACGAAATCGCCGAGTTGGGCGTCTCCCTCGAAACCGACGGGTCGGTCGAGTGAGACGGTATCGCTGGGAGCTGTGAGGGCGAGCTCGACTCGCTCCAGATCTAGCCCGCTGGCCTGAGAGATCTCTTCGAAGGTCGGACTGCGACGCAGCTTCTCGTTGAGGTTGAGCGCCGTTTCCTGGACCGTTCGCACGACATCGACCATGTGAACCGGGAGACGGATCGTCCTTCCCTGGTTCCCCAGCCCCCTTGTGATCGCCTGTCTGATCCACCATGTGGCGTAGGTGGAGAACTTGAAGCCTTTTCGCCAGTCGAATTTCTCGACGGCTCGTATGAGTCCAAGGTTTCCTTCCTGCACCAGGTCGAGTAGATCGAGGCCGCGACCCGAGTACCGCTTGGCGATCGAGATCACGAGTCGAAGATTGGAGCGGATGAAGGCCGCCTTTGCCTCATCGGCCTGGTGGATGGCCCGAAAGACCCTGGCCCGTTCGGTGGGGGTCAATCTGGCGCCGTCGTCGAGCTTGCGCTGTGCCTTGCGACCGGTCTCCATGGCCCTAGCGAGGCGAACCTCGTCCTCGGCCGTGAGCAATTCATGCTTTGCGACCGAATCGAGGTAGAGGCCGACGCTGTCAGACAGCGGCGGCGTGTCGCGCAAACGCTTGGCCAACCCGCGCACCCCCTTTCGTCCCGGTGGGCGGGCGAGAACGGTATCACCCGGATCGGGTGCGCCGCAAAGAGGATCCACAGGCCCTGTGGAGAAGTGGAGCCGATGGAACCCCTTGCGAGCTGGGCATGTCTGACGAATGCGGAGCAGGCTGTGGAGAGTTGTCCACAACCTGCGCTTCGACTACTCCACAAGGAGGGTGTGGGTGCAAGCCGATGCGGTCCTATGGTGCCGGAGTGATCGCGATCGGAAAGCTCGAGGAGGAGATAGTCGAATGTCGGCGCTGTCCTCGGCTCGTCGAGTGGCGTGAGAGGGTCGCTCGGATGAAACGAGCCTCCTATGCCGACGAGGTCTACTGGGGTAGGCCGGTCCCGGGGTTTGGCGACCCCGCGGCGCGACTCGTTGTCGTAGGGCTGGCGCCGGCGGCCCATGGAGCAAATCGGACCGGGCGGATGTTTACTGGTGATCGATCGGGGGACTGGCTGTTTCGCGCTCTACATCGTGCCGGGTTCGCATCGCAACCGGAGTCGGTGAATCGGGGTGACGGACTCCGTTTGCGCGACGCCTGGGTCACAGCTGCCGTGCGGTGTGCGCCTCCGGCCAACAAGCCGACGACCGAGGAGCGCGACAACTGTGTTCCGTGGCTCGAGGCCGAGATGGAGCTGTTGGCCAACGCCCCGATCGTGGTCTGCCTCGGGGGATTCTCTTGGGGTGTGGTTCATCGGGTGCTGTCGGATGCCGGGACGATGGTGCCCCGGCCCCGCCCGGCGTTCGGTCACGGGGTCGAATCGGAGACAGCGGGGCCTGTGCTCATCGCCTCCTACCACCCCAGTCAGCAGAACACGTTCACCGGGCGCCTCACGGAGGAGATGTTCGACTCGGTATTCGCTCGGGCCCGACGCCGCCTGGATCTTGGATAGCGACACCCCCCTCAATAGAGTCGCGTCTGCCGTCTCACACGGACTTCGACGCGTGCTCGCACTAGACCGAAATACACACCAACGCCTCACAGCGGATCTTCCCAAGCCGCTTCGCGACGCCGCGTCTTCTTCCTTCGAGGCCTTTGAGTCGATGTCGATGCCGAGCCCGGCAGAAGAGGATTGGCGCTACGTCGCAGTGCCGGGGAGCCTCTCGAATCTGCAGATTCCAAGAAGTCCGGGGGCTGACCCCACCCGCAGCACCTACGAGTCGCTCCTCGGAGAGACCACCGGCCGCGCCGATATCGTCGATGGCCACGTCAGCGGGGTCGCGGGGAGCAACATCGCTCAACTCGCCGAATCTGATGTTTCTTGGTACGAGCCGGCCGCACCGGTAGACAGGTTCGCAGCTGCCGCCTCCGCTTTTGGAGGGTCGGGGGTGGTCGTGTCGGCAGACGCAGGAGAGATCGTGTCGCAGCCGCTGTTTGTCTCGATCGAGGCCGCCACTCCGGGGGTCGTGTCGATTCCGCGTCTGCTCGTCGTCGGAGCAGAGGCCTCTGCGGTCGACGTGGTGGTGGAGCAGCGATCGCCTGACGGGTTCGAATCTCTAGTGCTCCCCGATGTGGAGGTCGTCGCCGGAAGAGCGGCTCGAGTGTCGGTAACGGTTGTGCAGAACTGGGGGGACCAAACCACCGCAGTCGGACGGCATCGATTGCGGGCGGACGGCGGCGCATCCGTCGGGTTCGCTGAGGCTGGTCTCGGAGCACGCTTCTCGCGGCTGCATCTCACCGTCGATCTGGTCGGCAGGGGTGCCGATGCCCGTATCTCGGGCACCTATTTCGGGGATGCGGACCAGACGCTCGACTATCGCTATTTCATGAATCATCTCGGACCCAATACGACGTCCGAGATGTTCCTAAAAGGAGCCGTCGCCGGCGCGGCCCGGTCGGTGTTTACCGGTCTCATTCGCGTCGATCCTGATGGCCAAGGGACAAACGCTCATCAGACCAATCGAAATCTGGTGCTATCGGATTCTGCAGAGGCCCACTCGGTGCCCAATCTCGAGATTCTTGCGAACGACGTTCGTTGCGGACACGGATCGGCAGTCGGCCCACTCGATGAGGAGCAGCGCTACTACCTCATGAGCCGTGGCCTCCCCGCCCCGAGGGCGGATCGACTCCAGGTGCTCGGGTTCTTCGAGGAGTCACTGCAACGTTTTCCCAACCAGAAGCTCGAGCCGATGCTGCGCGCAGCAGCCATGGCAAAGTACGACCGGGTGGCCTCATGATTGAGCGTCATCGTGTGGCAGCATTCGATCAGCTTGCCGAGTCTGCCGGTCTTCGCGTCGATGTCGCCGGGCATCGGATCGCCCTATTCCGGCTCGGTGACGATGTGTACGCCATTGGGGATCGTTGCAGCCACGCGGAGGCATCGTTGGCCGAAGGCGAGGTGTTCGATGGTGCGGTCGAGTGCCCGAGGCACGGCTCCGAATTCGATCTTCGTACCGGCAGATCCGAATCGTTGCCGGCTACGCGTCCCGTGCCGACGTACACGGTCGAAGTCGAAGGAACAGACGTGTTCGTCACCGTGGAGTCGAGCGAAGGCGGCGAGGCATGAGCACTTCGGCGTTGACGATCACCGATCTCACGGTGCGGCTCGGAGATCTCCAGATCCTGCGGGGTGTCGATCTCGAGGTTCCCTTCGGCGAGGTACACGCTCTCATGGGCCCAAACGGCTCCGGCAAATCGACTCTTTGTCACGCTCTCATGGGGAAGCCGGGATATGAGGCTGCGGGATCAGCCCGGGTCGACGGCGCCGAGCTGCTCGGCCTGCCGGTCGATGAGCGCGCCCGGCTTGGCTTGTTTGAAGGGTTCCAATACCCCGTGGAGGTGCCGGGCGTGGCGCTGCGCGAACTGCTCGACGAGATGGCTGCTGTTGGCGGTTCGGAGATCAGTGATAGGGGGGCGGCGTCGGCTGCGCGACTCGACATGGAACGGTTCCTGGACCGCCCTGTGAATGCCGGGTTGTCTGGAGGCGAGAAGAAGCGCTCTGAGATGCTCCAGCTTGGCGCCCTTGCCCCCCGGGTGGCGATCCTCGATGAGATCGACTCCGGTCTCGACATTGATGCCGTTCGAGATGTGGCCGAAGCCGTCGAAGGGATGCGCGGACCGGATCTCGGAGTGCTGGTGATCACCCACTACAGCCGGATACTGAGGTATCTGACTGTGGACAGGGTCCACGTGATGGTGGCGGGTCGGATAGTCGCGTCGGGCAGTTCAGAATTGGCCGAGGATCTCGAAGCCTCCGGGTACGACGCTCTTGTCGGCGAACACGACGCCGGATCTGAAGCGGTCGTGTCCGAATCCTTTCTCGACGGCTTGTAGGCCGGAACGCCTCATGTCGGTGCCTCTCCACACGACTTCATGGGGAGGCCATGCCGAGAGGCGCATCCTGCTTCTTCACGGCATAACTTCGAGCGTCGCCGGGTGGTGGCGGGTCGGCCCCGATCTGGCGGAGATGGGTTGGGAGGTCGTCGCAGCCGATCTGCGTGGCCACGGGGACAGTCCTCATCCAGGCTCCTACAGATTCTCAGAGCACGTTGCAGACGTGATAGCGCTCGGCTCGGGTTGGGATGCCGTTCTGGGTCACTCCATGGGGGGGACGATCTCGGTGCTCGCCGCCACCGCCGCTCCTTCGTGGGCGAGGGGAATCGTCCTCCAGGATCCAGCCCTGATGCTGCCCGAACCGATGTCTGAGGTCCTCGGGTGGCTGCTGGAGGAGTACCACGCGGATTCCGATGCGGATCGAATTGCCGAGATGAGCCCGAGGTGGCACCCGATCGACGTGGCGGCAAAGGTCGAGGCGCTCGGAAAGTCGTCTTCGGAGGTCGTGACCCAAACGGTCGAGGTGAATTGGCCATGGATGGTGCTGGACGAGGCGAGCAATCTCCCGGTGCCGACTGCAGTACTCGGGTCGGATCCAGGGGCAGGGGGGATCCTTCCGGTAGCGTTCGGTGAGTGGCTCGCAGGCTCGCCGTTGATCGAATACGAGATGATCCCCAACTCGTCGCACTCAGCCCACAGGGACGATGACCAATACAACACCTATCTATCGGCCCTGGCCGGGGCCCTGGATCGCCTGCCTACGCTGGGTGGGCAATAGATCGCCACGATTCCGCGGGGTCCCGAATTCAACTGTGTACGGCGGATCCCGGTCGAACAGAGGAGCGTTTCGCATGCGAATCGAAAAGGACTCGATGGGAGAGGTCCAGGTTCCCGACGACGCCTACTACGGCGCTTCGACCCAGAGGGCGGTCGACAACTTCCCAATCTCCGACCTCCGGTTCGCCCGGCGGATGATCGAAGCTCTCGGCTTGATCAAGGGGAGCGCAGCCGTCACCAACCTTGGGCTGGGGATCCTCACTGAGGAGGAAGCAGAGGCGATCGGGCGCGCCGCCGAAGAGGTGATCGAGGGGGTTCACGATGATCAGTTCGTAGTGGACATCTTCCAAACCGGATCCGGGACCTCTTCGAACATGAACGCCAACGAGGTCATCGCCAATCGGGCCACCGAGCTTCTGGGCGGCGAGCGCGGCGAGAAGCTGGTGCATCCGAACGACCATGTCAACGCCAGTCAGTCGTCGAACGACGTCATTCCGACCGCTATCCACATTGCTGTGGTCGCCACCCTGCGCGAGGCGACGATCCCATCACTCGAACGACTCGCGGCAGCGCTCGAGGCCAAGGCAATCGAGTTCGATCCGATCGTGAAGTCCGGTCGAACCCATTTGATGGATGCGACTCCGGTGCGGCTTGGCCAGGAATTCGCCGGGTACGCGGCTCAGGTCCGAAAGGGTATCGAACGGATCGAAGCCACCTTGCCCGGTCTCGAGGAGCTTGCCTTGGGAGGCACCGCCGTCGGTACCGGTATCAATGCTCCCGAGGGCTTTGCCGGCGACACGATCGCCAGGATGGCGGAGAAGACCGGGTACGGCTTCCGCGAGGCGAGAGACCACTTCGAGGCTCAGGGAGCCAAGGATGCCGCCGTGTTTGCGTCCGGGGCACTGAAGACGGTCGCGACCGCGCTGTTCAAGATCGCCAACGACATCCGCTGGCTCGGATCGGGACCCCGCACCGCGATTGGTGAGCTGGCCCTTCCCGCTACCCAGCCCGGTTCATCGATCATGCCGGGGAAGGTCAACCCAGTCATGGCCGAGTCCGTCATGCAGGTCGTGGCCCAGGTGATCGGCAACGATGCCGCAGTGGCTTGGTCGAACGCCAATGGCAACTTCGAGCTGAACGTGATGATGCCGGTGTTGGCTCACAATCTCCTGGAGTCGGCCGAGTTGATCGGCGCGGTGTGCGATGCGTTCAGAGAGAAGTGCATCGAGGGCATCGAAGCCAACGAGGAGCGGGCCACCGAGTTGCTCTCCAAGAACATCATCATCATCACCGCTCTAGCCCCGAAGGTCGGTTACGACAAGGCGGCCGCAATAGCGAAGCAGGCATTTGCCACAGGAAAGGGAGTCAAGGAGGTGGCACTCGAGATGGAGGTGCTCCCGGAGGACGAACTCGACCGTGCGCTCGATCTGTATTCGATGACCGAGGGCGGAATCGCCGGGTAAGACCCTGCGATCTCGCCCTCGGTCACAATCGCAGGTTGCTATCCCGTCATCGTCAACGGCCCGGGGATCGTCGTTCCGTCGGTAAACGTTACGCCGGAGAGCACCGCTTCGAATCCGTCGGCGTCGGCTTGGACGATCTCGATGTCGCCGCTCGCCAGGAAGTCAGCTCCCAGGTCACCGATCGGACCGGTCCCATCAGGGTCGAAGTGCACGCAGATACCACTACCGCCTGGAGAGCAATCGATCGTGGACATGCCCAGTTCTCCGGCCCAAGCCGTCCCGTACCCGGTCGTGTAGGCCTCGATCGAGAGGAAGAAGCCGTCGGTGTCTGGGTTGTTGTGCACGTGGAAGAACGGATCGGTTGAACCCGACGCCGGCGGGATGAAGAAGACCCCCTCCAGCGCGGCCCAGTCGATGGTCACTTCGCCGTCGGCGGTGATCTCGAACACTGCCATCGGGGCCGCAACGGTGGTCGCAGGTGCCGCCGTTGTCGTTGGCGCAATCGTGGTAGCGGCCGCTGCGGTGGTCGTGGTTTCGGCTGGGGCGGTCGATGTGGTCGCCACAGGGGCAGTGGTCGCCGGAGTGGTGCCGGAGCCTGCCGAGTCGTCGTCGCCGCATGCGACGGCAACGAGTCCTATTGCCAGTGCGAACGCGATCAACTGCTTGAACTTGCCCATTCGGGAACCCCTCGATAGGTGAGCCAGGAAGAGTACCCCGCCATCGTGAGTTACTCAGCCGGTTCTCAGGCCGGCCTTACATGTGCATAACCTGAGCCGTCGACGTTCAATACATGAAGAACAAGCTGAACCCACCGTTGCTTGCATTGGCGATTGTTGCCGCCGCCTGTGGTGGCGGTGGACCGACCAGCGTCACTGCGTCCGTCCAAGCCACGACGGAAGCGTTCACTCCTGACTCCACTCTCTCGGACAGGAGATCGGACTCTGGTCCGCTCTACATCGGGGTGTCGATCCATGTCGAAGGATGGAAGGACGAGGACCGCAACGAGGCCGTGTTCGACCGCCACGTCGCGGGGCTTCTGACGATGGCCGAGGTCGCAGGCGACTTCGGTGCCGTCTTCACATTCGAATTCTCTGAGGTGTTCATGGACGGCGTGATCCGTTGGGAGAGCGATGTGATCGATCGTCTCGACGCGTTCGGCCATGCCACCGGAATCCATGCCGATGTCGGCGGAAGAGGCGATTCCAGCTTCGAGAGCCTGGTTGCGCCGCTGGTGCGAATGCGCAACAAGGCGGCCTCGATCGGAGTCGACACCCGCCACGTCTCGGGGATCTGCTCGCGGGGCCCCTGGGTCGAGGCGGCGTTGGAGGCAGGGTTTCAGTCGACGAATGGAGCGGTCGAGTACTGCGCTACTTCGCTCGATCCGGAGGTTGTCCCGGATGCATGGGATCTGTCGGGCTGTACCTCCCCGGCGCTGTGCCATGGTCAGCTCCAGGTCGAAACCGACGCCAGAATCCATCCGTACCTCGTCGATTCGAGCGCCGACTTTCTCACAGCGTCCGAATCTGGATTGGTGCTGATGATCGGAAATTCAGGAGAAGCTGTCGACTGTGCAGCCGAATTGGCGACCGGTGGGGGTTGTGTGGGTGATGCTGCCGACCTGCCATTCGCTGAGGCGCTGCTCGACGAGTTCCTCCAGGGGAGCGACCCGTCGAAGGTGGCAGCGCTCACGATGTCGTGGAGCGTGGGAAGCATCCCGTCTGCGGCCTTCGTGGAGGCCTTCGTGCGAGTCTTCGAAGGGGCAGTCACCCGGGGTGAGGCGGAGTGGGCCGGCAATGGCGAAATCGGGCAGATTGTGCTCGGTCATCAATAGAGAATCGATGCTGCCACGACCTGCGAGGCGCTCAGTCTGTGGTTGCCAGTGCCTCTTCTAACGTGGTCCATGGGAGATCGGCGCACTTGATTCGCACCGGGAACTGTTTTACGCCTGCGAGCGCTTCGAGATCACCCAGGACCGATCCCGGTCTTTCGGGGTCGAGGCCGGGATTGCCGTCCTCGATGTCGAGCATCGACTTCACCTGGCGGGTCAGCGTTGCCACCGACTCCAACGATTTGTCGACTATGGCGTCAGCCATCATCGAGGCAGAAGCCTGACTGATCGAGCAACCGCGCCCTCGCACCGCTGCGTCGACGATGACCCCGTCATCGATCATGACCTCGATCGTCACCTCGTCTCCACACAGCGGGTTGTGCCCCTCGGCGTGCGCATCGGCCTGTTCGATGGATCCCGATCTCCTGGGGTTGCGGTAGTGATCCAGGATGACTTGGCGGTAGAGCTCCTCAAGCGACATCGAAGATCCTCCTGGCGTCGTGCAGTGCTGCGATCAGTGCGTCGACCTCTTCGAGAGTGTTGTAGACGTAGAACGAGGCGCGCGCCGTGGCCGGGACGTCGAGAACCCGCATGAGGGGCCGGGCGCAGTGGTGTCCTGCCCGGATAGCCACCCCCTGTTGGTCCAGGATGGTTGCCAGATCGTGGGGATGAATGTCGGCGAGTGTGAACGAGACGGCTCCGCCCCGCATGGATGTGTCATCGGGGCCGTAAACGGTCAGATCGGGGATCTCGCCGAGGCGATCGAGTGCGTAGCGCGTTATCTCGATCTCGTGAGCACGCACGTTGTCCATTCCGAGCTTCGTGAGGTAGTCCACGGCCGCTCCAAAACCGATAGCCTCAGCGATCGGGGGAGTTCCCGCCTCGAATTTGTATGGGACGTCGGCCCAAGTCGAATTGTCGAGTTGGACGTCGCGGATCATCGAACCGCCACCTTCGGCCGGTTCCATCGCCTCCAGGAGTTCCATCCGACCCCACATCGCCCCGATTCCCGTTGGTCCGAGCATCTTGTGGGCGCTGAACACCACGAAATCGGCTCCGAGATCGTGGACGGTCGTTGGGGCGTGGGGGATCAGCTGAGCACCATCGATGATCGTCATGGCACCTACGGAGCGTGCGGCTTGGATGAGCTCGGCGTGAGGTCCGATCGTCCCCAGGACGTTCGACATCCCCGAGAAAGCCACCACCCGGGTTCGATTGTCAATGACGGCTTCGAGATTCGACGTATCCACCAGGAAGTCGTCCGTGAGCGGCAAGTACTCGAGCTCGGCCCCGGTATGGCGACAGATCAACTGCCATGGGACGACGTTGGCGTGGTGCTCCATCTTGGTGAGCAGGATCCTGTCGCCGGGTTTCAGGTTGTAGAGGCCCCACCCGTATGCAACGGTGTTGATGGCGTTCGTGGTCCCCCTGGTCAGGACGACCTCACGAGGAGAGTCGGCGTCGAGGAAGCTCGCGATCTTGGATCGGGCCCCCTCGTACAGGGCTGTCGCTTCCTCGGCCAGCGTATAGGCGCCACGGTGGACGCTGGCATTGTGCCGGCGGTAGAAGTCGTTCATGGCGTCGATCACCTGGATCGGCTTCTGAGTGGTGGCTGCGCTGTCGAGATAGACCAGTTGCTTGCCGTTGACCCGACGTGACAGGATCGGGAAGTCGGCGCGCACGGTGGTGGGGTTCACGACTCAGGCCCTGTACGGAATGCTTCGTATCCTTCGACCTCGATCCGCTCGGCCAGGTCTGCACCGCCGCTCTCGACGATCTGTCCGTCGACGAACACGTGGACGATATCGGGGGTGACGTAATCCAGCATGCGCTGGTAGTGCGTGATGATGAGAAACCCTCGGCTCGGACCCGACAGCTGCCCGACACCTTCAGCGACAATCTTGAGAGCATCGATATCCAACCCGGAGTCGGTTTCGTCGAGCACCGCCAGCTCGGGCTCGAGAACGGCCATCTGGAGCACCTCGTTGCGCTTGCGCTCCCCACCCGAGAAGCCCTCATTGAGATACCGATCGGCGAACGTCGTATCCATCCCGAGCTCCTTCATAGCGTCGGTGACCCTGAGGCGGAGTTCGAGAACCGTGTAGTCCGTGCCGGTTCGGTTGGAGAGAGCAGCGCGCAGGAAATTGACGACCGACACACCTGGGATCTCCTCGGGATACTGGAACGCCAGGAACATCCCGAGACGGCCACGTAGGTGCGGGGCCAACACAGTTACGTCTTGCCCATCGAACAGGACCGAGCCGCCGGTTACCTGGTAGTCGGGATGGCCCATCAGGACGTTGGCGAGGGTTGACTTTCCAGATCCATTGGGACCCATGAGAGCATGGATCTGGCCTCGCTCCACGGTAAGTGAGACCCCTTTGAGGATTTCGACCCCGTCGGCGGAGGCGCGCAGGTCGTCGATGACGAGCAGTTCGGGCATGAGAGAAGGATATCGGCGGCCACGTCTCTACCGAAAGGGGAGATCGGCTGTCCTCAACCTCTGAGAGCGGTGAAGACTTCATCCAGCAGGTCGGTTTCGTACGGACCGAAGTGCTGGACGTAGATGCGATCGAATCCGAGATCGGCGTAGTGGGCGATGGTCGACTGCACCTCGTCTGCGGTGCCGACCGGGCGCCCCTTCTCCCGATGGCTCGTCTCGAGGTCTGCGGCCGATCGGCCGAACGGATCGGCGGCCGCAATTCGGTTGAGGATCTCCTTGAAGGCGTTCTGATCAGAACCCGCAACTACCTGCGTCATCATGCTGATGAGTAGGCCATCGGGGTCTCGGCCGGCTTGTTCTGCTGCGGAACGCGCCGAGGCGATCCGGCTTGCAGCCTCCTCCTGCGAGCTGGGTACGAAGTTGAACTCATCGGCATAAGTTCCGGCCAGCCGCGGAGTTCTCTTGGGGCCCTGGCCGCCGACGATGATTGGGAGGGATCCGGTGGGGCGGGGGTGAACCTCCGTTTCCTCGAGCGTGTAGTACTCGCCGCGAAATGGTCCCGATGTGTAGCCGAAGGCGTGCCGCATATAGATGAGGGCCTCTTCCAGGCGCTCGAACCGCTCGTTCTGGTCGAAGAATTCCAGGCCGAACTTGGCGTGCTCCACTTCCATCCAGCCGGTACCGAGTCCCAGCCGGAGCCGGCCGTTCGACATTCCGTCGATCGTCGCAGCCATCTTGGCGATGACGGCTGGGTGGCGGAAGGTGATGGGGCTCACCAGCACGACGAGATCGAGGCGGCTCGTTTCACGGGCCAAGCCCCCGAGGGTGGCGAAAGCGTCGGTCGCGTGAGGTGCCTCAATACCCATGAACGAGTAGTGGTCGGAGCGGGCGAAGGCATCTAGCCCGGCGCGCTCCGCCCACCTCGCCAGGGCGACGAGCGTCTCATAGGTCATCCCGAGCTGTGGCTCGGTCATCAGTCCGAATTGCATTCCCGCTTGCCTTCCGATCGTGATTGCCCCACTCTGCCACGTCGTGCTCCGGGCCACGGACTCCGCACTACGCTCCCTCCTGCCTCGACCGGGAGATGCTCGTGGCGGTGAGTACGGCCTGGAGAGCGTCCGTCGAGGCACCGTGTCGATCGGCTGGAGGACGGCAATGAACTTCGCGTTCAGCGAAGAGCAGGAGATGCTTCGGGATACTGCCCGTCGCTTTCTCGACGACAAGGCTGGGTCTGAGGTCGTGCGGGACCTCATGGAGACCGAGGCGGGTTTCGACGAGGGTCTGTGGCAGGAGATCGCCATGCAAGGCTGGCAGTCGATGGCGATCCCCGAGCAGTACGGCGGCGCCGGTTTCAGCTTCTTGGAACAGGCGATTCTGATGGAAGAGATGGGCAGGTCGCTCTTTCCAGTTCCGTTCTTGTCGTCGATCGTGCTTGGTGCAGACCTCGTTCTGACCGCAGGGACCGAGGAGCAGAAGCAGGCGATCCTTCCGGGCGTGGCATCAGGCGAGGTGCGGTTCGCGGTCGCGCATCTCGAGGCCGACGGTCGCTGGGACGCCACCGGGATCGAGATGATCGCCACCAGAGATGGCGAGGACCTGGTGCTGGACGGTGCGAAGTCCTTTGTTGTGGACGGCCATACCGCTCACGCGTTCGTTGTCGTGGTTCGAACCGACTCCTCCTCGTCAGGCGCCGACGGGATCAGCCTGGTTGTCGTCCCGGCCGATGCCGACGGCATCGAGACCCAGCGGATCGAGACGATGGACCAGACTCGCAAGCAGGCTGAAGTCGCATTCTCCGACGTGCGGGTTCCGGCGTCGGCGATCCTCGGCGAACCTGGGGCAGGATGGTCGGCGTTGCAGCAGACCTTGTCGCGGGCCATTGTGGCTGTCGCATTCGAGCAGGTTGGTGGCGCCCAGCAGTGCCTCGATATGTCGGTCGAGTACGCAAAGGTCCGGATTCAGTTCGGGCGGCCGATCGGATCGTTCCAGGCTGTGAAGCACAAGTGTGCCGACATGCTCGTTGAGGTCGAGTCGGCGAAGTCTGCGGCGTACTACGCCGGCTGGGCAGCATCCGTGGGCGACGAGGATCTCGCCGTGGCGGCTCCGCTGGCCAAGTCCTACTGCTCGGAGGCGTATTCGCACGTGGCCGGAGAAAACATCCAGGTGCACGGTGGCATCGGTTTCACCTGGGAGCACGACGCCCACCTCTTCTTCAAGAGGGCCAAGACTGATGAACTCCTCTTTGGTGCCCCGGCGGCGCATCGGGCGGCGCTGGCCGACACGTTGGGCCTCTGAGCGGTTCATCCATTCGGTTGGCGCTCCCGGCTACTCGGGAGCGGTGTCGATTCATCGGACGACGAATCCCTTCGAGGATCAGCCGTTTGCTTGAGCCTGGAGGGTTGCTACCGCGGCGTCGAGGTCGCTGGGGGCCACGCCACCGGTCACCCGGGCCAGGACAGTGCCGTCGGCGCCGGCGAACACCCAGTATGGGAACGCCGACAAGCCGAAAGAGTTCCCAATGGTCGAGATCGCGTCGTCGACGATGACCTGGGCGGTCCATCCTTCGCGGTCGAGCCACGATGAGGGTGGGTAGTTGTCTCGTGTGCTGCTGATGCTTGTCGACACGCTGTAGAAATCAACGCCCTCAGGCAGCGGGTCGCCGTCGAGCCAGTCCTGGACGATCGGTACTTCCCGTTGGCAGTGCGGGCACCAATGGGCGAGGAACAGAATGACCTTGGCGTTGCCGTCATTGGTGATCGATACGGGGTTGCCATCGAAGTCCTCTCCAACCACTTCCGGAATGGGCGAACCGAGGGCCGGGTCGGCGGCTCCGTCGGGGAGGGTTACAAGGGCGTTCCCCGTGACCTCGGGAGAACCGACCTCGGTGCCGCTCCCGCCGTCGTCGAATGTGAGCACGACGACAGCGATGAGTGCCACCGCAACGACCGCAAAGATCACGGGGACGAGCGGGAACTTCTTTTTGGCCTTCTGGGCTGTGGTCATGCTGCTCCTTAGGACCTGACGGCGACATCTTGGTCGGTTGCGGATGCTGTGCGGTCCCTATCGAGGGCGAGCATGGCAATGATTGCCGCGAACGAAACCAGCGCCATCAGCGGGATGGACACGAACTCGAACTTCCACACGAGCGCTGCCGTACAAGGTGTCGTCGACGAACACGTCCCTGCCGCAAGATCGGGCATTTGTTGAATGAGGTAGTGATAGGCCGAGATGATGCTCCCTGTGATGGCGAGCGGGTAGACGTAGCGCCGTATTGCGGCATCACCCCGGAAGGCAGCGATACCGAGGATGATTGCCAGTGGGTACATCGCGATCCGCTGATACCAGCAGTACTCGCAGGGAGTGAAATGGGCGACCTGGGAGTAGTAGAGGCTCCCCAGCATTGCTACGACGGCCATGAGCCATGCCAGCCACAATCCGTAACCTGCGAGAGAGTCACGGACTCTGTCGAGCAGATCCCGTGCCGCGGTGACCTTCCAGGCGAGCGCTCGGAGCAGGATGAGCGCGGCAACTCCGGCGCCGATCAGCACGGCGCCGGAGGCTAGGAAAGTGGAGACCGAGTTGACGTTCATGAGTGACCGGTGCGCAAGAATACCGTTGTCGCGAGTCCGTACTGCGCATCTGTGGTGATCCGGACTTTGGCCCCGGTACGATTGGCGCATGGGAGCCGTTGCATTTGGCGCCGTCCTCGTTGCCTTACTCTTCATCATCCTGGCGGCGTTCGTGTGGCAGGGGGCCCGGCGCTCGGTGATCACCGACCAGGCTGAGTACCTCATCCATGAGGCCGCCGACTTCGTCCACGATCGCCTGTCAGACCGAGCCCTGGCCAACCTGGGACCGGAGGATGTGAGGCGCGTCATCGAGTGGAACCTCCACTACACGCAGGTGATCGGACCGCGCCAATTGGGTCACCCGCCCGTCATCGGGAGCGGCGAAGGGATCGAGTACGTCATGGATAGAGCCCGCGCCGCGGGCCTCACGGTCGAATCGCTCGACATCGCTGAGATCATGGCGATCGAAACCGACTACTTGCTTGAGATTGGAGCTGTTGGCGCGCCTGTCGAGGAGGACCAGACATGATTGTGAGATGTGGCCGCTGCCAAACGGCTTTCGAGGTAGCGGGGGCGGGACGGTACCCGTGCCCTGCCTGTGGGACCGCCAACGATGTGCGAGCTACAGAAGGTGCTCCAGCTGGAGGGGACCTGATTGCTCCGCCTCCGCCACCCGAGCCGGATGCGCCATCACCACGGATCAACTGCAACGAGTGCGAGTTCTCGTTCATCGTCGGGGTTGTGAACGAGGTTCAGTGTCCTAACTGCGGAGTCACCGTTACCGTTTCGGAATCGGAAGGAGCCGGGTGAGTCGCGAGCGTTGGGAGCAGGAGTACGCCACCGGGGACAAGCGGAAGGACCGCTGGTCCACGATGTCGTTCGAGGATCTGCCGGCGACCGGGTTTGCGGACGCTGAACCACCGGAACGCATCGGCCATCCGGGTCAGTTCCCGTATACGCGGGGCATCCATGCCACCGGCTACCGCGGCAAGCAATGGACGATCCGACAGTTTGCGGGTTTTGCCGGCGTTGCCGACACGAATGCGAGGTTTCGGCACCTCCTGGCGGAAGGACAACACGGATTGTCGGTGGCGTTCGACATGCCGACCTTGATGGGGCTCGACTCCGACAGCCCGACGGCCTTGGGTGAGGTCGGCCACTGCGGTGTGGCGGTCGACACCGCTGATGACATGGCGGATCTGTTCGAGGGCATCCCGCTCGGCGAGGTGTCTGTTTCGATGACGATCAACGGCCCGGCGCAGATCCTGTTCGCATTTCTGCTCGTGGCTGCAGAGGAACAGGGAGTGTCCTGGGATGTGCTGCGGGGGACACTGCAGAACGACATTCTCAAGGAGTTCATAGCTCAGAAGGAGTGGATCTACCCGCCGGCACCACACCTGCGCTTGATCGTTGACATGATCGAGTTCTGTGCCGATCAAGTGCCGCAATGGAACACGATTTCTGTTAGCGGATATCACATCAGGGAGGCGGGAGCGACCGCTCAGCAGGAGCTGGCGTACACCCTCGCCGATGGCTTCGCTTACATCGAGGCGGGGATGCGGCGCGGTCTCGACGTTGACTCATTCGCGCCGCGCCTGTCATTCTTCTTCGACTCCCACATCGACTTCTTCGAGGAGATAGCCAAGTTCCGAGCATCCCGACGTATCTGGGCGACATGGATGCGCGATCGGTATCACGCCCAAGACGAACGATCTCTCAAACTCCGGTTTCACACTCAAACCGCTGGTGTCTCACTCACGGCCCAGCAGCCTGACAACAACGTGGTCAGGACTGCTCTCGAAGGTCTTGCCGCGGTGCTTGGCGGGACGCAAAGCCTCCACACCAACGCGTTGGACGAGGTGTACGCACTCCCCACCGAGCGCGCCGCAGGGATCGCGTTGCGGACTCAACAGGTCATTGCCGAGGAGACAGGGGTCGGCGACGTGATCGATCCGCTTGGTGGCTCCTGGTTCGTCGAGGAGATGACCGACCGCATGGAGGAGCAGGTACTCGAGATCCTGGCTCAGATCGACCGAATGGGTTCGGGATCGATCCTGGACGGAGTATTGCGGGGAATAGAGGAGGGTTGGTTCCAGAATTCACTCGCAGATTCGGCATACGAATTCGAAAAGGCGCTCGGGTCTGGTGAGAGGGTGGTTGTCGGGGTCAACAAGTACGTCACGGCAGATGAGGATGAACTCGACATCCTCGAGATCGGTTCCGAGACCGAGGTCGGGCAGCGGATCCGGGTCGCCGGCGTACGGCAGGAGCGTGACCAGAGCGCTGCCGCCTCAGCGCTCGAAGCACTTCGCAAGGGTGCCGACTCCGAGGTGAATCTCATGGGGCTCATCGTCGATGCCGCCAGGGCCAGGGCCACTGAGGGCGAGATTGCGGATGCCATGAAGACTGTGTTTGGTGGATACCGTGAACCGCCACGCGTCTAGGGATCCAATAGGTGACGTGTATCGCTCGGCGGGCTATTCGGGATTTCGGGTCGCACTGATCCAGGTTCTCATCTACACCTCCTTGACGCTGATGCCCGCCAAGATGCCGGTTGCTGAGATCCTGCCGGCGTCACCCCATGCCATCGTGCAGCCGACTACTGGCCCGGATTCCGACCTGGACGAACTGATCGCCTCTCTCGTAGTGGACCTCTAGCATCTAGACCATGAGTGCCGTTCCTGGGATTCGACTCGTCGCCGCCCTGCTGGTGGGGATCGCGGTCATGGCTGCCTGCAGCGATGACGGTGCCGCTACGGGGACGACCGAAGCGGTTGTGTTTGGCGAAGGAGTGATTCCGGAGTCGGTGCCGGACGACTTCCCGATCCCCAGCAATTCCGTCGTGGGGACCACCCTGGTCGACAAGATCAACAATCGCACCGAGTTTCGGTTGACAGTTGTCGCCGACATCACGTCCACCGTGCAGTTCTTCCAGGTCGGTCTGGTGAACCAGGGGTACATCATCAACTCCTCGGAAGGCAACGCCACCGAATGGACCCTGACGTTTAGTGACGGCGATCTTCAGGGGCAGATCTTTACGACGCCTCAGAGCGACAGCGTGACGACATCAGTGGTCAGTGTGAACCGATCATGAGTCCGCGTCTGCGTCGCTTTCCCGAACAGCGGCATGTGGGAACTCGTGACGACATGCTCGTGTATGACTGTGACGATGAGGCGGCGTTCGTCGCGTTGCAGGCGCGGGTCGAGCTGGAGGACTTGGTGGGTCGAGGATTGGTCAGCGCCTTTGGACCCGACTCGCTGGCAGAGGCCAGGAATCGAGGATTCAAGGTGTGGAGTCTTGAAGGCTGACCCCTGGTCCCGGTCCTCTCTCTTTCTCTCTCTGGTTCAGAGGACGCCAAGGTGAGTAGCGACCAGGTCTCCGACGGCCTCCTCCCGAAAGTAGAAGAAGTGGTCCGACCCAGGCAACACTTCGAGTCGTGCGCCTGACTGGGCGGCAAAGGCCCGCATCGAGTCCACTGAGGCGAATTGGTCGCGGTCGCCGATGATGATGAGTCGTTCTGCCGGCTCCAGTCGAGAAGCATCTGGAACGTCCGTGCCGTGATAGCTGTGGATTCCGGGAGCGATTCCCACCCAGGGCAGCGTCGAGCCCGTTTCGATCTGCCAGCGCAGGCTGGTTGTGGCTCCGAACGACCATCCGACAATCCCAAGCCGGAGTCCAGGGAAGGCGAGGCCGGCGGCCTCCACCGCGGCAGCGACATCGCCCGTCTCTCCGACGCCGCCGGCCCAAGTGCCTTCCGACGATCCGACACCTCGGAAGTTGAATCGGAGCACGTGGGTATCAGCTGCATTCAACGACTGGGCGACCTTCTCCAAGAGCGGTGCGCTCATCGTCCCGCCTTCAAGCGGGTGCGGGTGACACAGCACTACTACCGCCTCGGCGGAGCCGGGGGCGTCGTCCCACCGAGCCTCCAGGGAGAGTCCGTCGGTCGTGTGGATGACCGTCACGCGAAGGTCAGCGCCAGCCACGTCAGAGAAGCCACGAGGATGGCGAGGGCGGTGATGGCCGCCGCGATGAGGAGATACCGAGTCTGCACGGGGTGGGCAGCGTACATGTGCTCCAAGAGTGGTTTCCCCTCACGGCTAATCTCACTCACCCGCGGCTTGTAGGAGCTCTCGTGTACGACGTTGTGATCATCGGCGGTGGCCCGGGCGGCTACGCCGCCGCGTTGTATGCCCACAACTTCGACTTGTCGGTTGCTCTGATCGAAAAGGACAAGGTTGGGGGCACCTGCCTGCACCGCGGCTGCATTCCAGCCAAGGCACTTCTTCAGACTGCCGAAGTCCTTCGCGAGGTCGCGTCCGCTGCCGACTTCGGTGTGGTGACATCTCAACCTGTGCTGGATTGGGGAACTGCCGTCGAACGAAAGAACGGCGTAGTCCAGCAACTCCATGCCGGTCTCACCGGACTCATGAAACGCCGCAAGGTCGATGTGGTGGAAGGATCGGGACGGATTGTCGCGCCCGGTGTCGTTGATGTGGTCGCGGCCGATGGCTCCGATCAGCGCCTCGAGGCCAAGGCGGTGATCGTCGCCACCGGCTCGGCGCCGCTTTCGATACCCGGCTATGAGATCGACGGCACTCGCATTGTGACCTCGGATCACGCGCTTGCTTGGGAGACGGTGCCGGGTCGGGTCGCTGTGATCGGTGGGGGTGCGATCGGCGTCGAGTTTGCCTCGATGCTGATCGATGTCGGAGCTGAGGTCCATCTCTTTGAAGTGCTGGACCAAGTCGTTCCCGGTGCCGAACCGAGGGCTGCTCGGCTGCTCGAGCGTGCGCTCAAGCAGCGCGGCGTAGAGGTTCACACCGGCACCGGCGTTGATGCAGCACAGGTCGGTTCGTCTGCGGTGACGGTCCCATTCGATGAGTCGTCGGTTGAAGTGGACGTGGTACTCGTCGCCACCGGGCGTGGCCCGATGACGGAGGGCATCGGGCTCGAATCCACGATGGCCCAGGTCGAAGGAGGTTTCGTCGCTGTCGACTCGCAGACGATGCAGACTGCCGAACCAGGTCTGTACGCGGTCGGTGACATCGTTGCCGGGTCTCCCCAATTGGCGCATGCCGGATTTGCGGAGGGCATCGCGGCGATCACCCACATCGCCACCGGTACAACGGATCCCGTGCCGTATCGAGCTATTCCGTTGGTGGTGTATACGCACCCCGAAGTTGCGGCGGTGGGGCTCACTGAGCAACAGGCCAAGGATGCCGGTTACGAGGTAGAGACTCATGATCATGGATTCGGCGGCGTCGGCCGAGCGATCATCAAGGGACAGACCCAAGGCATGGTGAAGGTCGTCGTAGAGGTGGACGGCCCAATCCTCGGTGCGACTGTGGTCGGGCCATCGGCGGGAGAGCTCATCCATGAGCTGATGTACTCCGTGGGCTGGGAGGCCATCCCCTCGGAGGCAGCGGCGTTCATTCACGCCCACCCGACACTCGCTGAGGTCGTGGGCGAGACGCTGCTGGCAGCCAGCGGGAGGAGCCTGCACTGATGCCCGGGGGATTCGCGAGAAGACCCTTGTGATCGAACCACAAGGGCACGCGGCCGAGCTGAGCGAGGCGCAGCTCCTCGCCATGTACGAGCTCATGGTCACAGGTCGACTGCTCGAGACCCGTCTCCACAACTTGTATCGCAGCGGCCGGCTCGGTGGAGCGGTCTACCCAGGTGTCGGTCAGGAAGCCGCCCAGGTGGGTCTCACGTTTGCGCTGGAAGCCGATGATGTCTTTGGCGGCACGCACCGTGATCTGCTGGCTCAGATCACCAAGGGAGTCACCCTGGAAGAGACGATGCTCAACTTCTACGGGAAGGCGGCCGCTCCAACCTCCGGTCGCGACGGCAACAGTCACTTTGGGGTACTCGACAAGGGCACGCTGATGGTGATATCGCCCTTGCCCGATTCTTATGCCGTGGCCGTTGGTTGCGCCATGGCCTTCGATCAGCGCAACGAGCATCGGGTGGCCATGGCGGACTGCGGCGAGGGGGCGACGGCGACCGGCACGTGGCACGAGGCGGTGAACACGGCAGCCGTGCTCGGGCTGCCGATCGTATTCACGGTCCAGAACAATCAGTACGCCTACGCCACCCCGAACGACCGCGAGTACAAGGCCTCGAACCTGGCTCATCGCGCAGACGGCTACGGCATTCCCGGAGTGGTTGTTGATGGGAACGATGTCCTGGAGTGCTACTCGGCGGCAAGTCAGGCCATCGAACGAGCACGCAAGGGAGAAGGGCCGACTCTCATTGAGGCGGTCACCTTTCGCCACTTCGGCCATGCGGGCCACGACCCGGCCGACTACGTAAAGCCGGGTGAGCGTGACGCGTGGATGGCCAAGGACCCGATTCCCCGTTTCGAGGAGTTCCTTGAGTCGCGAGGGCTGTTGGATGTCGAGCGCAAGGCGGCGCTCGAGGACCGGATCGAGGAGAAGATCCGCAAGACGATCGAGTGGGCTCAGGAGCAGGAAGACCCCTCGCCGGATCTTGTCACCGCCGATCTGTTTGCGGAGCGGACATCTGCACCGGTCCAGCCGGGCCCGGCCGGCGACACCGAGTCGACGATGCTCGATGCCATCACGGCAGCACTCGAGGAGGAAATGACGCGTGATGAGCGTGTCTTTTTGCTTGGGGAGGACGTGGGTCCCTTTGGGGGAGCCTTCAAGGTCACCAAAGGCCTCCACGAGAAGTTCGGTCCCCACCGCGTGGTGGACATGCCGATCGCCGAGTCAACGATCATCGGCGCGGCCGTTGGAGCTGCCATCCAGGGACAGGTTCCGGTCGCCGAACTGCAGTACACCGATTTCATCTACCCGGGCCTGGATCAGCTCTTCAACGAGGCTGCCAAGTACCACTGGAAGGGTGGGCGCAGCGTCCCCATGGTGGTGCGCGGTCCCTCGGGGGCGGGCTTGCGCGCCGGACCCTTCCATTCGATCAGCCCCGAGGGAATGCTGTCACACCACCCCGGAATCAAGATCGTGGTCCCGAGCACACCTACGGCGGCCAAAGGCTTGCTCGTCGGCGCCATCCGTGATCCCAACCCGGTCGTCTTCCTCGAACACAAGAAGCTGTACCGCAGCATCAAGGAGTCCATCCCGCAGGGCGAGTACGAGCTTCCTCTGGGGGTGGCCCGTGTCGCTCGCACGGGTGATGACGCCACAATCGTGACCTGGGGAGCGATGGTGCACACTTCGCTCGAGGCCGCCGATCGATTGACGGAGGAAGGGATCTCGGTCGAGATCGTCGATCTACAAACGATCGTCCCGCTCGACTGGGAGACCGTCTTCGCCTCGGTTGCCAAGACCTCGCGGCTCATCGTTGTCCAAGAGGACGTTCCGTTCTCCAGTGTTTCGTCGGAGGTGGCGGCTCGTGTCGCCGGCGAGGCGTTCTGGGATCTCGATGCGCCGGTGCTTCGGGTCACTCCACCACACACGCACATCCCGTTTGCTGCCGCTCTCGAGGACGCTTTCGTTCCTCAGGCCGACGACATCGTGTCGGCCGTTTACCAACTCTCTGCCACGTAGGAGGCTCCCATGTCGTACACGGTCACGATGCCACAGCTCGGTGAGACGGTCACCGAGGGGACGATCCTGCGCTGGGCGAAGCAACCGGGGGACGTCGTCGCAGAGGACGACGTCCTGCTCGAGATCTCGACCGACAAGGTCGACGCTGAGGTTCCATCTCCGTTTTCGGGAACTCTGCTCGAGATCCTCGTCCCCGAGGGAGAGACGGTCGACGTGGGCACCGTACTCGCCGTCATCGGAGAGCCGGGAGAGAAGACTGATTCGGCCTCGGCGGCGAGCGCCACACCCGACGAACCGAGCCCGGAACCGGTAACGGCCTCCCCGCCTCCCCTGGTGGTTTCAGAGCCCGTAGGCGCTCCCGCTGCGCAGCTGGGCGAGGTGCAGGGCGTGCTCTCACCGGTTGTCCGACGTCTTGTCGCCGAGCACGGAGTCGATCCCGCCGCCATTGCTGGCACTGGCCGGGGTGGACGCGTCACCCGCCGTGATGTCGAGGCGTTCGTCGCATCGGGTGCACCCACGATGCCCGCTGCCGAGCCGGTTGCCGCGGAACCGGTAGCTGCTGTACCAATGGCCTCAGAACCGGTAGCTGCTGAACCGGTGGTCGCTGCACCGGAAGCCGGCGGCCGGAAGGCTGGTCTCGGTCGCGGTATCAACGATCTCCTGGCCGATGGTGGTCCGCCTCCCGCAGGGATCGTGGCACCACAGCCGCCTCTCACACCGCCACCTGCCTCAGCCCCTGTCGCGGCGGCCGCAACCGTTGAGCCGATTGGCCGCCTCCGGCAGAGGATTGCCACCAACATGATCAGGGCGAAGCAGACCGCAGCTCATGTTTGGACATCGATGGAGGTCGATTTCGAGTCGGTCGAGCGGGTTCGTGGACGCCACAAGGCCGCCTTCAAGGAGCGTGAGGGCTTCAGCCTCACTTACCTGCCGTTCATTTCGCGAGCCACGATGGACGCTTTGGCCGCCTTCCCGGTCGTCAACTCGTCTTTCGATCTAGACGCCGGCGCCCGGACCTTCCATTCGAATGTGAATCTGGGAATTGGGGTAGATCTCAATCAGGAGGGACTCGTGGTCATGACGGTGCGCGGAGCCGACGGGTTGCGGCTGCGCGGCATCGGACGCGAGGTGAGGCGACTCGCCGACAAGGCCCTGGCCGGAGCCATGGAGCCCGACGATCTCGCGGGAAGCACCTTTACGATCACCAACCCGGGACCGTTCGGCTCGTTCATGTCGGTGCCGATCATCAATGTTCCCAACGTGGCGATCCTCTCGACCGACGGCATCAAGAAGCGGCCGGTGGTGATTTCAGACGACGACGGCAACGACGCCATCGCCATTCGCCATATCGGGTATCTCGGATTGACCTGGGATCATCGTGCCTTTGACGGATCGACCGCAGTGCTCTTCCTGCAACGGATTCGGCAGAACCTCGAGACATGGGATTGGGAGCAGGAACTGGCATGAGTCCCCAGCGGGTCCGCTGGCTCGGCCGGCTGCCCTTTGACGAAGCCTGGGATCTGCAGCGGTCGCTGCATGAGGGAAGGGTCATCGGTCGCCACTCCGACGACTACCTGTTGCTCCTCGAGCACCCACCCACCTATACGGTCGGCCGATTCTCTTCCGGCGGCAACGTGCTGATTTCGCCCGATGTCGCGAGCGCGTTGGGCGCCGAGATCCACACTGTCGATCGCGGCGGTGATGTGACCTATCACGGTCCCGGCCAACTGGTCGGCTATCCGCTTGTCCATCTGGGGAGTAAGCCCGACGTCGTGGGTCACGTGCGGCGGTTGGAACAGGTGATCATCGAGGTTCTGAGCGAGCTCGGTATCGAGGCATGGCGCGAGGACGGTTTCACCGGGGTCTGGACGGCGAAGGGCAAGGTCGCGGCCATCGGCGTGCGGACCTCACGGCGGGTGACCATGCACGGGTTTGCTCTGAACGTGTCGACCGACCTCGACTACTTCACGCACATTGTGCCGTGCGGAATCGCCGATCGGCCGGTGACCTCGGTGGCGGAGATTCTGGGGAAGCACGTCAGTTTGGAGGAGGTCGTCGACCTGCTCGTCCCCCGATTTGCGGCCGTATTCGGCTCCGAAGATGTCGAGGAGCAGCGAGCTGCGTTCACTCGCGGCTCGGGCCGTAGTCGTGACAGCTTCGAGATCGATGACCTCGTGGCGCGGGGAACCTTTTCACCCGACGAGCGTGATCTGATTCCGATCACCAGGAGCGGGCAGCTTCCCGGCGAACCTGAGAAGCCGGACTGGATGAAGGTGCTGTTGGATCTGGGTCCCGGATACCGCGATCTGAAGCGGCTGGTCGAGGGTCTCGACCTCAACACAGTCTGTGAGGAGGCGTCCTGTCCCAATATCTACGAGTGTTGGGCGTCGGGGACCGCAACCTTCATGCTCTTGGGAGATGTCTGTACCCGAGCATGTGGATTCTGTGATGTCAACAGCGGCCGGCCGGGGGCAGTGGACTGGGATGAGCCGAAGCGGGTGGCAGAGGCGGTGACCGAGATGGGACTCGCTCATGCGGTCCTGACCTCCGTCAATCGCGACGACCTTGCCGATGGTGGGGCCACGGTGTTCGCCCAGGTGATTGCCGAGATTCGCACTCGACTCCCAGGCTGTGACGTGGAGGTGCTCATCCCGGACTTCAAGGGTGATCGGGCTGCCCTCGACATTGTCCTGGACGCTGCACCACAGGTCCTCAACCACAACACCGAAACCGTGATCCGACTGCAACGAGACATCCGAACCGCTGCCAACTACGGGAGGTCCCTCGCCCTGCTCGGCCGCGCCAAGCGGGCCGCCCCCGATCGGTTGGTGAAATCGGGACTGGTCGTCGGGATGGGTGAGACACGAGAGGAGGTGCTTGGGACCGTGGCGGACCTACGCGCCGTGGGGGTGGACATCATCACGATCGGCCAGTATCTGCGACCGACGGCTCGCCATCGCAAGGTGCATCGGTTCGTGCACCCGGACGAGTTCGCCGAGTACACGGCGTATGGTGCCGCGATCGGGCTGCCCTACGTCGAGAGCGGGCCTCTGGTCCGTTCCTCCTATCACGCCAAGGACGCGACCGCCGCAGTCGGGTAAGGACGCTACGTCTCGTTCCCATCTCCTCCCACGGGCTTCTTCGCATAACCTGGGGTCAATGGCGAAGCGCGCTGCCTGGTTGGACAGATTGAACGCCGACCCGCGGCCGTGGCTGCTGGAGGATTCGACTCCCGCGGTCCGTGCCGCTGCACTCGTCCGGCTGGAGGGTCTCCCGGCGCTAGCACCGGAGGTCCTGGCGGCTCGCGATCTCGCGATGCGTGTTGATCCGATCAAGTCCATCCTCCAGGCGCAGGACCCGGCCGGGTGGTGGGTGAAACCGGGACCTGGGTACGCCCCGAAGTATTCGGGCACCGTGTGGAACTTCATGTTCCTCGAGCAGCTAGGCGCCGACCCGGAGAATGAGCAGATCCGAGCGGCCGCCGAGTACGTGCTGCAAGCTACCTCCACAACCGCCGGCGGCCTGGGGTGCTCCGGTTCGCATATCGAGCGTCCGCCGCCTCCTTCATCGGTGCTCCACTGCCTGAATGGGAACCTGCTGCGGACACTGATCCGGTTCGGGTATTTCGACGACCCGCGGGTGAAAGCGGCGGTGGAGTGGGAGGCCCGGGCCATAACCGGCCTGGGCATGGGACGCTGGTACAAGTCGAGGACGAGCGGCCCGGGCTTCGAATGCGGGGTCAATGAAGGCCGACCGTGCGCTTGGGGTGCGGTCAAGGCGATGCGAGGCCTGGCGGCAATCCCGCCACGACGCCGGACCGCCTTAGTCCGGAGGTCCCTAGAGGTCGGTGTCGAGTTCCTGTTCTCGCGGGATCCCAGTGTCGCCGACTATCCGATGCCGGAGGCCGATACCCGGCCTTCCAAGCTGTGGTTCAAGCTGGGGTTTCCCTCTGGATACGCGGCCGACGTCCTGCAGGTTCTGGAGGTGCTCGCCGAATTGGGCCACGGCCGCGACGCACGCCTCAGACCGGCGCTCTCATGGCTGCAAAGCCAGCAGGACGAGGAGGGAAGGTGGTCGAATCGCCAGGCCTACGCCCGCAAGACGACGGTCGATATCGAATCGCAGGGCAAGCCCTCCAAGTGGGTCACGCTGCGGGCCTGTGCGGTGCTATCCGCCGCCGAGTGACCGACGAGGGACTACTTCGTCGAGAAGGTCAGATCGGCAGGTCTCGGACGGCGCGCTCCGACTGCATCCCTGTCTAAACCGGAACCTGTCCGCATTCGAAGTGAGCGAAGGCGACTTCCCGCAGGCGTCCCGTCCGCGATAGCTTCTGAGATTCAGGTTCGGGCCGGATACCCAACGCCACCAGCGATCTTGGAGGTCACGTTCCACAGCGCGTGCTGCGCAGCAGGATCGTCGAAGTGGTCCATCCGAATCTCGGTGAGCGGCCCGGTCATCTTCTTCGGCTTGGAGGCGAAGAACCTGCCGGTGACCTCATCGCCATACCCAGCGACCTCCAGGTACCGGCCGGCGCCGTCCGCCACCGAATGGGACATGCCCGGCATGAGCTTGAAGAACGGCACCATGATCCTCTTCATGAAGAACGGGGCGTTGCGGATGGCGTTCGTATCTGGTGTGCTTCCGGGGGAGACGGCGTTCACAGTCATCCCTGCGGGGAGCCTGCGAGCAAGTTCGGCGGCCCACCAGGCGACGAACAGCTTGACGGTCGCGTAGGTGTCACCAGGCTTGTAGGTGGCCGGTGCGTCCATCCGGAAGTAGGCGTCGATGGCGGCCTCCAGATCGCCTCCGAAGTGCTCGGCGGCGAAGGCGTCGAGGGCGATCGGGTTGAACGTCGGCACATCGCCGCGGGCCGCTTCCGATCCTGCGATGACGATGCGGGCCTTCTCCTCCAGCGCTCCCGCCTCGAGCAACCGCATTGTCAGGAGGTGGTGGCCGACCAGCGAAGCCGCAACAGTCGATTCGATGCCGTTTGCGGTCCTGGAAATCTCTTTCGTCGGAGCAATACCGGCGTTCAACAGAAGGAAGTCGATTGTGTGACCGCGTTCGACCAGCGTGGCCGCCGCTGCCTCGACCGTCTTGGGCGCATCATTGTCCAGGGCGATAGCGACGAAGGCGTTGCTGTCGGTTCGAGCCGTCAGTGCCTTCTTGGCGGCCCGAGCCTTCTCGTCGGTGCGCGCCGCGATGATCACGGTGCCGTAGCCCAGCTCAGCAAGCTGAGCGGCGGCTTCGTGTCCGAGTCCAGAGTTGGCACCGGTCACCAACGCAGTACGAGCTGTGAAGTCTGTCACGGGGTTCCTGTCTTCAGAGGTCTTGAGTGCAGGGCTGTCAGCGCGCCGGGCGAAGCTTCTATTCCCCAATCGTGAGCGCCGCGCGGGATCTTCGGCATGGAGCCAGCCTTGGCTTCGGGCTGAGGATCTGGTCTGAGACGCTTCGGCAGTCCTGTCACGTGTTGGCTACCTCGCTCGCGCCTGCACGAGCGTCCATCTCGCCGCGTCCTGGGCCAGTGTGAATCCGGGAACCGGGGAGGTCCTTTGTAGTGTTGCGATGGACAAGGAGGCAGTCTCGAAACAGCAGTGCTCTCTCTGGGCGGTCTGGTTGACCTGGCTGGGGTTGCCGGCCCTCGCCGTGATAGTCGGGTTGGGCCTCGGCTGGCCGGCCGGAGTGTTCGTGCTCCTCGTCGGCGTTGTCGCACAGCTGGGCTACGTCCGTTGGTTCCCGCGCATCTCTCGGTGGGTTGGGTACGGCTCGGTGGCCGACGAGTTGGTCGACGTGGTGTCTTCGAGCAGCGGAGCTCGGGTCACGCTCTATACCGCAAACGTATGTCCTTTCTGCCCGCTCGTCCGGGACCGGCTGGAGCGGTTGCGGCCGAAGCTGGGCTTCGAGTTGCGCGAGGTGGACGTCACCTTCCGGCCGGCACTCGTCCAATCCAAGGGCTTTCGTGCGGTGCCCGTTGTCGAGGTCGATGATCGCCAGGTGGTCGGCAACGTCACTTCTGCCCAGTTGGTTGCCTTCCTCGCCAACTGACCAAGGTGGTCGACAACACCGAAGAGATCACCTGTGCACCCGTCACCGCTCGACACGACCGTGCGCGTCGGGGCGGGGCGTCGGATTCGGCTCACGTCACCAGTCCCTCAGCGCCCCCATCAGGACGTCGCCACCCCGGGCGGTGCTTTCAGCTCCGCGCTCAACTACTGAGGACCTATTGGCCAAGCGATGGATGTCGTGTCTCCGTCGGACACGATGACCTGCTGAACGCGCCATCTCCCGCTCGGCGAGAGCGTCATCCGGAAGGTGACGGTTCCTTCTACTCCGGCCACGGTGGTGGCCACGTCAGTGTGATCATCCGCGACCGTGTGACCTGTCACGGTCACAGGTCCGGTGAGGTCGATGAGGAAGGCGTCGTGCCTATCTGCGAAGAGCATCATCTGGTCGAAGAGGTACCACTCGGTGCGAAACTCCCATTCATCCAGCGGCGGGAACACCTCGCTCAGGAATGCGTCTTGGAAGTCGGGAACCGCTGCCGTATCGAGGACCTGGCCGTATTGCAGGAGGTTTATGTCTTGCCCGACCACGCTCTCTGCGATGGGGGAGAACACAAGCCATACCGTCACGAAGTCGTTGCGGCTGAATGCATCCGTGAACGTAGTCACCGCGTGTTCGGGACTGCTCAGATCGAGGGACTCGTAGTAGGTGCGCGCTCCACCCAAAGTGGTGCCGCCAGAACAAGATGCAAGCAGTGCAGCGAGCAACCCCAGCGCGAACAAGCTCTTTCGCACTCTTTGCTGGTTCTGGTTGGTGGCTTCATGAGCCCACGGAGACACAAGGGCAGAGTCAATGCAGGCCGGGTTGTCGACCAGAGCCGTTGGTCCCATCGCCTTGGACCGCATCGAGAGATCACGCCAGTCGACGACCTTCTGGTGACACTCTTACGCACCGGCCGATTCCACGGGGACTTGTTCAGCCAGCCGGGCGCTGATCCTGAGTCTCCAGGTGACTCGGGAACGTGTAGCCGGCGATCCGTTCTGGATCCAGCACGAGAACCTGTTGATCCTTCGCTGCGGGCCACAGCCACTCGTCGAGCCAGCGGTCGGCTACGTGCTCTCCGCGATCCTTGACCATGATCTCCCGCATCAACGTCCGCACCGGGTCATCGCTGAAGGCGACCGGGCCCTCGGCCGTGATGTACCACTCGGAGGCCTCGACGGCGCTGATCCACTCGTCGTGGATCGTCACGGTGGCTCTGCCGCGCTTGATAGCGAGACGTCCGTGGAGCGAATCGGGA
>JAJCYA010000078.1 GCA_029263095.1 Acidimicrobiia bacterium
CCGATGAGACCGGTTCGCTCAGCGAGATCTACGAATTCAGTCGGCTGAACATATCCGTGTCGAGGATGGGGCCACCTTGCCAATGCCTCAACTCCAACAACGCTACGCGAGGCAACATCTGCCTTCGGCTGGTAGGCAAGACCGACCTCCTCGGTCTCTATGGCAGATCGCAGCTCGGCAGCCATCGCCAAGCGCCGCGTGGAGTACCTGTCGGTCTGCTGGTCGTATACCTCGAAACTCGACCCATGTGCCTTCGCTTCGTACATCGCGACGTCCGCACGCCGCAGCAGTGTCGTCCCGTCGGTTCCGTGATCGGGGGCGAGTGCAATCCCGATGCTCCCTGACACCTGGATGGCGAGTCCCTCGTTTACGAATGGCCGGTGGAGGACCGATTGGATCTTGCGTGACCACTCGATGGCCTCATTGACTCCCTCAAGATCGCGCAGCAACACCCCGAACTCGTCGCCGCCGAGCCGGGCCACGTGCTCCTCACCACCAACAACATCTGAGAGACGGAGGGCAATCTCCTGAAGGAGCACGTCGCCGCGCTGATGCCCGAGCGTGTCATTGACTTCCTTGAATCGGTCGAGGTCGATGAGGAGCACCGCGACCCTGCTGTCCAGGTCCCTGGCTCCGCGTAGCGCCTCCTCGACCACGATCGTGAAGTGGAGGCGGTTGGGAAGCCCGGTGAGGGCGTCGTGGACCGTCTGATGTTCCTTCTGGCCAATCTCGCGCCGCAGCCGATCGACCAATCTCCCCCGTTCAAATGAGACGCGGGCATGCCGGCCGAGACCGTCGAGGAGTCTCCGATCGTCGCCGTCAAACTTGAGGCCGTCGCGCCGCGGACCGACCACGAGCAAGGTCGAAGTAACAGCGCCGCCGCCGAGCGCAGCAAACATTCCCTTGCCATGACCTAGGTCCACATAGTGGCGGGACACTCCCTCCGGTCCGTCGCTCACCGGCATGACGACGACCGACTCACCCGGCGGAAGTACCGCAGACAGACCGGCGAGCAGAGCCGGAGGTGCCGGTCTCCGCCGGAGTCCCTTGCTCGTGAGCGTCACCGCAGTGGAACCCACGCCCCGGCTGAGTATCGCCTCGGCGAACTCGGCGCCAAAGAAGGTACGCATCTGGGTGAGGGTCACCTCGATGGCCTCGTCGGTGTCCGTCGCACCATCGATCGCTGAGGTAAAGGTGTATATCGCTTCGAGATCGCCGTAGCGCTTACCCATCGCTGCGTAGGCGCTGAGAATGCCGTACAGGCCCCCTGCTGCGACCACCACGCCGATCAGGGCGAGCGGGTCCTGCCACGCGAGAGCCACACCACCCACTGCCAGCGCTGCTGCGATGATCCCGATCACCACGCCCGCGATGAGGGAACGGGCGATCACTCGGAACCCGACTTGGGGCTGAGTGAGCCAGATGGCGCCAGCCACCGCCACCACACCGACCGCCAGAGCGGCCAGCAGCGCCACGAAGCCGGCTCCCAAACCGGCTGCCGACACCTGGGATCGACCGGCAAGGAGCAATCGGTACACCGTCACCGCCACCGCGGTGTCGAGCAGGAAGATCCCCTCGTTGATGATCAGCTTGTGAAAGGCCTGACGACGGTGCACTACCAGCACGAACGTTGCCCCGACGACCCTGCCCACGAGCAGCGCTGCCGGGCTGGCCATTGCCAAGCCGAGCATGAAGGGGATCTCGCTGAGCGAGACGGAGTGGGCGTCGCGCCGAACGTGGAAGTTGATGACGAACAGCTCGGTGAGGACGAAGGCAGACGCGAGCGCCCACCACGGGAAGACGACCGGCGAGGCCGGTACGTCAGATCCCGGAGATGCAAGCAGCAGGGGTACGGCCACAGCTGCCATCACGGCGGCGGCGGCAGTAGCCCTCAGGCGGATGGCGGTAGAGCCATCGGTCTGCGGCATGTACTTCGGTCTCCTCATCGATTGGTGCGGGGCACCCGCAAGAAGCATCGGAAGGTCGCTGCGTCTCCTGAAGGGATGCAGATCCCTCGGTAGCCTGCGCCCATGTCCGACAACATCGCGTTGATCGTCAACCCCAGATCCGGCAGGGATCGAGCCGGACGTGAGCTCCCGACATTGATGGAGGCGTTGGAGGCTGCCGGAACGATCTACGAGATTCACACGACAGAGCGCCAGGGGCATGCCGCCGAACTGGCCACCCAGCTGGCGGTCGCAGGGGTTCCGACGGTTGTCGCGGTCGGCGGGGACGGCACGGTCAACGAAGTCGTGAACGGCCTGATGCAGATCGAGGCCGAGTCGCGACCCCGGCTCGGCGTCGTTGCCGCCGGATCGGGTGCCGACTTCGCCCGATCTTTCGACCTTCCCGAACATACAAACACCGAGCTGAGGGGTGTGATCGGTGCCGCCCGTCCCGTGGATGTTGGACGAATGGAGTTCGAGGATGGTTCAGAGCGATTCTTCGCCAACGTCGCCAATGTCGGCCTCGCCGCTGCGACTGTGGAGCGAGCAGAGCGCCTCCCGCGTCGTCTCGGGAAGGCCCGCTACGTCATCGCCCTTTGGCCGGTCCTGGCGCGGTACGCCAAGTGCCGGATAGACGTTGTCGTCGATGGGCAGCCGTACTCGGAGAGCGCCCACAATCTTCTCCTCGCCAACGGAAAGTTCGCCGGCGGTGGAATGCACTTCTCACCGCACTCGGATCCGGCGGACGGACAACTAGATGGTCAAATGAACATTGGACCGAAACGTCAGGCGGTCACACTGGTCCCCAAGATCTTTCGGGGCACGCATCTGCCCGACGAGAGGATCCTCCAGATGAGCGGATCCCGTTTCGAAATCGAGGCCGAACGGCCACTCCTGGTCGAAGCCGACGGCGAGATGATCGGCCGAACCCCGGTAACAATCACCGTCGCGCCGGGTGCGCTGAAGTTGGTCTTGTAGAGCGACCCGGAGATCCGAGTCGAATCCACACCGTCAACTCAACCCCCCGACACCAGGCCGTCCAGGTCCTCCAGTCCACAGCTCAGGTTGATGTTCTGTACTGCCTGCGACGCGGCTCCTTTGAGGAGATTGTCGAGCGCCACCGCGACCCCGATGCGGCGATGGTCGGCCGGGTCGACCGAGAACCCGCCGATTACGGAGCCCACCCGGTCTGCGACGTCACGCGGTAGCGGCGCCTCATTCTGGACCTCGATGAGACGATCGTCCTGGTAATGGCTCTCGTATCGCTCGAACAGGGAGTCGACATCGGTCGGACGACTCAACTCTGCCAACACCGTCACAACAAGTCCTCGCTCGAAAGCAGCAACGCTCGGAGCGAATCGAACGCCCCTCCCGAGCTGGTGGGTGATCTCCCGCTCGTGCATATGACCAGTGAGCTGATACGGCATCACGTTGTCACGCAGAACGGTCTGATCGTTCTTGGGCGACGGATCGGTGCCGGCCCCGCTGTATCCGGACACTCCGAATGCAGACGGCTCCGTCTCCAGAGTTGCACCAAGCGGGGCAAGAGCGAGCATCGCGGCGGTGGCGTAGCACCCGGGATTGGCGATCCGGGTGGCTCCCGGCAGATCCTCCCGATGCAGCTCGGGGAGCCCGTAGACCCAGGCATCGTCGAACCGGTGATCTGCGCTCAGATCGACCACAACCACGTCATCATCGATCAAAGGGAGGTATTGGTCCGATACGCCGTTGGGAAGAGCGAGAACAAGTACATCCGCGCTTCTGTCGGCTATTGCCGCAGGAGTCGCCTCAATGAACACGTCATCTCCCGGCCAGGCCGGCACGCTGTCGCGAATCGGAGTTCCTGCGAGGCTGCGAGACGCTGCGTGGTCGAGACGCAACCGAGAATGACCGTCGATCAGGCGGAGCAACTCACGACCCGCGTAGCCCCTCGCTCCGACCAGTCCAATGCTCAAGTCGTTCCGATCGTCGCTTCGACTCACGGTGAACCATCCCCCCGTCCTCCGGACCCATGCGACCGCCCGGGGTCGACGGTCGTTGGGAGGTTGATGGCGTGATCCCGGCAGGCGGCGACTTCCTCTGCCAGCCCGATCCCATACCAAAAGACCACCCACTGCTCGTGTCGCCAGCTTCCGTCGGCCTTCTTGAAGTACCACGCGTTGAACGGATTGCCGGCTCTGGACCGCCAGAAGAGTTGAGGCATGTCCTCTCGAATGCGATTCCACAGGGAGGCACCCAGACCGGCACCCTGCGCCTCGGCCGTTACGGCGAACTTGTCGAGGTACGGCATTCCCAACTCCTCGGTCAGAATGGCGATCGCCGAGTAGTCCGACGCCAGGTAGATCCGCAATGGATCGACGGTCTCCAGGTAGTCGGGCGTGACGGTGCGGTCGAAGGCCTTCTCGAGCAAGGCATGTATCGCCTCTCGATCGAGATTCGACAGGTCGGAATGGGTCTCAATCGTCTCCCCTTGGCGCACCAGCGTCCCGCTGCCGCGGTCCGTGAAGAGCTCACCCGCCAAATGAGCCGGGCTGGTGATCGACACCGAAGACGAACGGGGCAGGGCATCCAACACCTGCTTGATCTCCCGCAGCTTGAGTGCCATCCCCCCGGAAACCCAGTGCTCGAGAGTCAGTCTGTCGTAGTCCTCAGCGAGGTTGATCGCCGGGATAACAGCGCCCGCCTCGTTCAGAAGCCCGCCGGTCGGAGTCAGAAAGACCAGCTTGTGTGGCTTTACGGCGAGCGCCAGGGAACGAGCAGCCACATCTGCATTGAGGTTGAGTATTTGCCCGCTCGTCGTCTCGCCAACACAGGCCACGATGGGGAGTTGTCGTGCCCGTATCGCTGCTGTGATCGGCTCTAGATGAACCCTGTCCACCTCTCCCACCATGCCGAGACGCTCTCCATCGATCCAAGAGGCCTCGAACACGCCGCCGCCTATCGGGCGGGCGGGCGCATTCCTCTCAACGAGAGCGTCGACCAGCTTCAGGCTCTCCGCGTGGATGACTCTGCGCATGATGTTCAGGATCTCCGGCGATGTGACCCGCATGCCGTCGACCCGCTTGCTCTCCAGTGCCGCCTCCTCAATGGCAGAGTCGAGTTGCGGTCCCGCTCCATGCACGACGATCGGGCACAAACCAACTCGGTGCAAGAACGCCAAGGCGGAGGCGACCTCATCGAGATCGTCGCGCAGCACTCCCCCGCCGACCTTTACGATCGCGAATTGGGTCGGATCCACACTGGTGAATCGCTGGAGGTACCGCTCGATCTCGGAGCGATCTGCCAGGTTTACGAGCAGATTGCGAAGGACCTCGGGCATCGAGTTCATGGCCTCTCCCCCCACAGCCGCGGTGCACCGAGCGCGCCGGAGAACATGACGGTCTCCGCCTCCTCAACGGACCCAGGCGCGCCGGAATGAGGCTTCTCCCTCGAAATGCGGTAGTGCTGTTGATTCACGAAGGCCTGTTTGTACCAGGCTGCGGCTCACAGGGTGCACCCCGGGACAATCCCGGCCGAATCCCGGCCGGTCTGCAACCGTTCCTCAACCTCTCCCCGCCACCCTCAATCGTGGACAACAGACGTGCCAATGTCTGCTCCTAAGAAGGGAGAGCCCTTGGGGCTACGGTCCGGGTTCGAACAGAGGGAGTTCCCAGTGAAGAAGCTCGCGGTCGGTGTTGTGTTCGTCCTTGCTGCAAGCGCGTGCAGCGACTCTTCGTCCACAACGATCTTTACAGCCCCACCCACTAGTGCAACCACGACAACCACGACGAGCCCCACTCCGACTACTGCCGCTCCCAGCACCACCACGACCACTACTACCACACCGGCGCCTACTACCACCGCCGTCGCGACGACCACAACAGCGGCGCCGACGACAACGACAACCGTCGCGGCACCCGTGTTCAGCTTTGACCCGGACGGACTCGGGTTTGCCCAATTCGGAGCTGCTCCCGCCATCGTGATCAACACTCTGACGGAGATGTTCGGCCCGCCCTTCCGCGACACCGGCTGGATCGATGAACCCATCTGTCCCGGTCCGATGAACCGATTCGTAGACTTCGGCGTCGAGCTGTTCGACTTCCAGGTGATGTTCACAACCGGTGATCTGTTCGCCCCGGCCGGGACGGAGCACTTCTACAGCTACCGCTACAACGGAGCCACGGCCGTGCCCGTCAATCCTCCGGATCTGACGGTGGGGACGACGAATGCCCAGCTGCAGACCCTGTTCCCGATAGTGGAGTACAGCCCCAATCCATTCATCGAGGGACAGCTCGACTACCACGTCCCCGGCCCCGGGTTTCAAGGCATCTTTGGGGGTGTATCCGGCGGAGGTCTCGGCGATGTGGTCCTGTCGGTTCAAGGCGGCATCGGCTGCGGCGAGTGAATCCCGAGTTCACCAACCCTCAGCAGTCCGAGGTCCCCTCCGGCTGAGGATCGCACGGGCGGCCACCGGACCAGGGTTCGGGGCTCGCCGGCTGGAAGTCGATGACTCGGCGACGACGATCGAGTTCGACATGGCAACAGTCGAGGAGTTGCTCGCGCACCATGGCTCGGCCGCGCTGTACCCGCGATTTTGCGCCACTGGGCGATAGTCCGAGTCGACGACCCATCTCCACTTGGGTGAGGCCGTCCAATTCGGTGAGGGTCAGCGCCTCGCGGTAGTTGGACGGAAGACCCTCGATCAGGAAGCTGAGGAACGGGGCCAGGCTCTGCTCCGCCACCGGGAGATCATCGAGCACAAGCAATGGGACCCCGCCTTTCACATCAGCGGCAGCGCGCTTCTCGAGAGTCAGAGAGCGCCGAATCTGTCCCTCGTCGGCGACCACAACATCTGTGCCTCGAGGACGCCCGTATCACTGGTCTCTACGCCGCCAACCAGATCCTCAGGGGCGTTGGAGCGACGGGAGGGGCCGACACGTCAACCCGAATCCTCACTCAGCTTCGGCGCTGATCGGATTGGGGCAATGGGCGGGTGCGGTTCGGGGTCAGGCCAGGTGGCTAACTTCCTGTGGGATTCTGCGTTGTACCTGAGTTGAAGGGTTGAGTGAGCCTTGGACGCCGTACTCATCGGTCTTGTCGCCGGGTATGGAATCGCCATTCCGGTAGGGGCCATCTCAGTCTTGATTGTCGAGGTCGGCCTCAAATGCGGCTTTCGCTGTGGGTTTAGCGCAGGCGCCGGTGCAGCCACCGCCGATCTCACATACGCCATTGCCGCCATCGCCGGAGGAGCGGCCATCGGGTCGGTGATCGAGTCGGTGGGTGCGCCTTTTCGCTACGCGAGCGCTGCCGCACTCGCTGTGATGGCGGTACTTGGCCTGCGACGCCTACGCAACGACAACATGAAACCCACCGATCTCGGGTTGCCTCAAAGGGGGGAGCTGATTCGTACGTACCTAAAGTTCCTCGGTCTGACGATCATCAATCCTCTGACGGTGGTGTACTTCACAGCATTCATCGTCGGACTGGGGCTCACCGATGATCTCCCATTCTTCGAAGGCGTCGTCTTTGTGATCGCGGCCTTCCTGGCATCCCTCTCCTGGCAGACTCTCCTCGCGGGCCTCGGCGCCGTCGGGAGACACAAGCTTTCGAGCCGGTTCCGTATCGGCACGGTGCTGCTCGGGAATCTGTTCGTACTGGGACTTGCGATCACGATCGCGATGACTGGATGATGACGCCGACGGCCACCAGGGATCACGGGAGTAGGGAAGCCCGTAAGTGTTGGTTGATCGGGTCGATCGCGGCCCGCCGGGAACCTCTGTCCAAGCGATAGGAGTGAGCAAGGTGGAGACCTACCGAGGAACCGTGTACCCCTGGGAGATGGATCACATGGGGCACATGAACGTTCAGTTCTACACCGCCATCTTTGATTCGGCGACGTGGCAACTCTTCGGTGCCATCGGAATGACTCCGGATTGGTTCCGGGAGAACTCACGCGGCATGGCAGCAGTCGAACAGACCACCAGATACCACGCCGAGCTGCTAGCGGGAGATCTGGTCGTGGTGCGATCCGAGATCGTCGAAGTCTCCTCGAGGTCCCTCCGCTTCCGCCATGTTCTGATCAACTCTGCGACCGACGTCGAAGCGGCCGCCACCGAACTCGTCGGGGTGCACATCGATCTGAGTGACCGCAGCTCCTGCCCCTTCCCCGACTCAATACGGCACCGTGCCCAGCAAATGGCCGGAGAACGGGACGACTCGGGAGATGAGATCGGATAGCGAGGAGCGATAGGACTGCTGTGATCCCCGTCGAGCGGCCTGTCAATCGCGGATATCCGTAGTCTGCTCGAGATGAGCAGATTCCAGGATCGTGTGGCACTCGTGATTGGGGGCGCCAATGGCATTGGCGCGGCAACTTCGACGCGCCTCGCTGCCGAGGGCGCTCATGTCGTCATCGCCGACATCGACGAGGCTGCGGGAGAGGCTCTCACAGTCCATCTGGGCGAGGAAGGCGACAGCTCCTCGTTCGTGACGACCGACGTCCGCGATGACGACCAGGTCGAAAACGCCGTGGCGGTCGCACACGACTCTCGAGGGCGCCTCGACGTGGTGGTGCATTCGGCGTATCGCAACGTAAAAGTGACGATGGGTGAGCTGGCCCGTTCCGACTGGGATGAGATCACGTCGGTGCTGCTTCGATCGGCATTCGTCATGACCCAGGCGGCAATGCCTCATCTGATCGAGTCGCCGGATGGCAACATCGTCCATGTCTCCTCGGTATCAGCCGTTCGCGGCTTTGGTCAAGGGGTGGGGTACGGCGTGTCGAAGGCCGGACTGCTGGCACTGATGCGGTACACAGCCGTCGAGTTCGGTGGTCGCGGCGTTCGCTGCAACGCGGTTCTGCCGGGCCTCATCATCGTCGACAGGAATCGGGCAATGTGGACCGACGACCCGGAGAGGCTGGAGGCATCGGTGGCCCGCTACCCCCTGCGGAGAACCGGGCGGCCCGAGGAGGTGGCGGCAGCAGTCGCCTTCCTCGCCAGTCCCGACGCCTCATTCATCACCGGGGTGTCGCTCCCGGTGGACGGTGGCACGTTGATCGGCCCACCGGGGTAGAAAGGACAGGATCCTTCGATAAGCCGTGTGGTCCACTACCAGGAGCCCCATCTCGGGAGAGCGGCAACCAGCACTCGACGACCCGTTAGCCGCCTCCGGATCGGCGGAAGACGCCCCGGAAGAAGCGGAAGACCTTCAGGATCAGGCACAGAATCCAGTTCCACAGGCCCGGCTTCGAACACGGACCGTGTTCCGGCGCTGGTTCGGAGCCCGGCCCGGGGTATTCGCGCGGAGGCTCCACCAGTGATGGATCCAACGAGTAGGTCATTCCGCCGATGGTCAAGCCATCCGCGTTGACCACGACTCCGATGTCTGCTCCTCCGGCCCGCTCTACATCGTCGGCGGTGAAGTCCCGGCCCTCACTGAGCATCAGCGCAATCTCCCGCTCCTCACCAGGCTCCATCTCGAACTCGCTGTCGGCGAATCGCAGCTTCCAGCCGCCGTCTAAGAGGAAGGCGGGCACCTTTGCCACGAGTTCGATGGTCGCCACATTGTCGAGTGGGTTTCGTACCCAGAACGTCCTGCCTGCAAATGATTTCGTGAGACCAGAGCCCCCTCCACCCCCGGCGACGGGCGCCACGTTTCGCTGAGCGATGTTGTTGTCGAATGGCACCAGCCGCCAGTGCCCTATGGGTGCGGAGATCGTCGAGTCATTCGCGAGATCCGACAGGTTTGGAGCCGCCCCGGTGGCGTCGACCATGGCCAGCATGCACTCATGACCGACGGAGTCCGGAACCCACTCGAAGGGTCCCACGACGACGGGTACCCCCGGAGCGATCGAACCGGGAACGGCAATGGAGGCCGTGGTCCATGGGTCCCAGCTCGTCGGCCACTCGAGGCCCGCCATCGGCTTGCACTGGTAGCCGCGCACAACGACGTTGGTGGCGTTCTGCTGGCCGCGGTTGTTCACACGTACATAGGCGTAGTTCTTTACGCCGACTACCGGCGTCACATGGGTCAGCCCGCCATCTGGTCCCAGCCGATTCCAGATGTCCGTGGTGTTCCAGAAGTTGTTGAGGAACGGCTCGTACTCTCCGGAGCGCCCGTCGTCGATGAACACATCGACATCGGGCGGATCGCCGCCATATACGTCCTGTTTCTCGAACGCCCACCTCACCACCTTGTGGGCCCACCCGCCGGGCACCCCCGCAAAGGGCGTGGTAGTCACATCGGACGACACCAGCTCGGCGGCGAAGTCGGCCGGGTCGGTCGGGCTGGTGGCCGGTGTCAACGCGCCAACCGCGTGGAAGAGCAGGTAGGCCACGTAGTCGGCTGTGAGTCGCTGAATCGTCAGGTTCGGTGAGTCGCCACCGAGGAACCGGTAGGCCCGGAACATGATCGTCGACAAGATCTGCTCGGACCCGTAGTCGCCGTCGTCCTCCGCTCCCCCGAAGAACCACCCTGCAGCCACCGTGCGATCATGTCGCCGGTCGATCGCGGTTATCCAAGGGAACGATCGGAACCGGTCGGTCGCGAGCGTGCCGGGGTCGTTGAGTATCACCGCGAGGCTGTCGCCGCAGCTGTGGGCGAATTCAAAGTTCCCACTGTGCACGTTGTCGTGCAGGATGGCGTGTCCGAACTCGTGGAGGACCACTCGCCACGAGGTAGTGATGCTCACGAGCGTCCCCGCCTGCGCCAGGGCATAGCGAAAACCGAGCGAGCCATCCCCGGTGGCATTGCCGGGCGCTTTGGCGTTGACGCAGTCGCCTCCGGCACACAGCAGGTCGCACCCCAAGTTGGAGCGATGGTCGATCGGCACTGGAAAGGAGGTGCCGTCGAAGTAGAGCCCCATGTTGAAACCGAAGTCCTCGACCATTCGGAACAGCCGGTCACTGTGAAAGTATGCCCCCACAGCTCCGAAGTCGTTCGATGGCACCGTGTAGAAGAAGTCGCCGGTTGACGTCGGCGGAGGGATAGTCGGTGAGTCAATGTCCTGGAGCTCTACATAGCCTCCAGTGAGTTCCTGCGGATTCCCCGCCGACGGCGCGGTGAGCCCCGGCAGGGGGACCGTGTCTCGGAGATTGTCGAGGTCGGTCACAGGGGACGTGGGCGTGACCGTTGATCCTTTGGTCGCCGGGTCGGTCAGATAGACCTTGCCGTCGACCTCGTCGAAGAGCATTCGGAAGTACAGAATGGCCTCGGTCTCAGGCTCGACGAGCATACGAATGTGGACCCCCTGGCCGTGCCCCAACCCTGCGGTCCACAGCACCTCGGTGACGACGTGGTGTTCTCCGTCGATCACCTGATCGGGTAGCCGGGGGAACACCAGACGATTCCCTTGGTAGTCGAGAACGTGACGGTGGTCCTTGGGATCGTATTTGCCCCGACCGGAGTGCAGCCGATCCTCGTGGCTGTACCGGTAGACCAGTAGTCGCGATGCGTTGATCCGCACTCGCCTCGACACACGGCGGACTATCTCCTCGAAGCCGTCGGCTACCTCCACCGCCGGCAGGAGCTGCGTCTCGACTATCTCGGAGAGAGTTCGAACGTCCAGCCGATCCGGCACCGTTCGTGCTTCGAGATTCGGCACGCTCACCTCGATGGGGCCGTGGGTGGTGTTCGAGACGCTCAGAACACGCGCCGGATCCAGTGCGACCCTCACGGTCACACCGGCGCGCCACACGGGCAGCCCGCGAACGGTCTGAGTAAACCCAACGACCGTAGACCCGGGGAGTTCTCTGACCGAGGTCAGCACAAGTCGCGTGGGATCACCGGTTGGGCGATCCGACAGCTCCTGATCGAGAGCAGCCAGGTACTCCTCGTCGAACCCGAAGACTTCTGCCAACTCACGGAGGTATTCGCCTGCAATCCGGCGCGGGTCGTCCTCACCTTCGATAGGGAACGGTCTTTGAAAATGACCGATGCTGCGAACCACACCGTCCGAGTTACGACCAACAATTGCGGCGCTGTCAAGTTCCATCTTGTCCACCCATCATCGTGGATTCGCATCGAAGCCAGCAGCAACGAGCGAGACCCGCGACGCACGCCCACCTCACAACCTATCACCACCCATTCCAGACCAATAGATGGAAGTTTTCGCGATCTCAGAGCCCAACAGTGACCCTGCTCGCAACCAGGATCGGAGCGCTGACGCTCCGATCGACCAATAGGCCGTCCCAGTAGTGGTGAGCCCACGACCCTGAGCCATCCGCAGGCCGCTGGTCCGTGTCAGTCCGGCCATTCGGTGCGTAGCATTGTCGAATGCGGTCGGTCAGTCGTCTGGCGATCATGGTTGGGGTTCTCACCGTCGCGTCAGTTGCCTGCTCACCGGATAGTCCTGAGCCAGACCAGGTCGTCTCCTCGACCTCGTCGCAACCGCCGGTCGATGTGACCTATGCGTTGGGATCCACTCTGGATGCTCCGGTGGTCCAACCCCTCACGGGGGAATGGCGCATCACCGATATGGGTCTCGGTGATCTGCCGCACCAAGCCCGCGACCTGATCTGGGATGGACGACACTTCTTCGCGATGCTGCGAGTCGAGCCGGGCGATATCCGGATCTGGCGTTCGTTGGACGCGCTCGATTGGGAGGAGATCCCACAACTCGGAACGGCAGGCATTGTCGATGGCCCTCGGTCACTCGTTTCGAACAACGGCAACCTCTTTGCTTTGGGAGATCGAGACGGTGTCCTGACCATGTGGACGTACGACGGTGGAGCGTCATGGAGCGAGGAGAGCCTCGGCATCGATGGGGTGGCAAGCGAGGCGTTGCTGTTCAGCGGTGTGTACGTGGCCGTTGGGTCGCCCCCTACGGCTGAGCAGCAGGAGTCCGATACTCGGCCCGTCGTGATCTGGGCGTCGACGGATCGCAGCGCCTGGGGCGAGGTCGCCGGAACCGAGATGTTCACACAGGATTCGCGCTTTCGGGACCTGTTCTTGGGTGGGGATGGAATCGTTGTGGTTGTTGTGGCATCGGCCACGGCGCTATCCGGTGAGGATGGCACTCCGACCATCGTTGCTACGAGTGCCAACGGCATGTCGTGGCGGGTGATGGAGGAGGACGAGGTTCAGCAGCTCGGATATCTGATCCCGTCCAATCTCATGCTCCTGCCTGACCCCCAGTCGAGTTTCACTTGGATAGCGCAGACCCCCGACACCTCACTGTCCACCACCAACCGCTTCGGCACAGGAGCGATGGTCTCCGAATGGAAGAGCCGTGCCGTCCTGTCGGGCATGGTGTTCGAAGATGTCGTCGGAGAAGACCAGCCGGTGCCTCACCCGGGGGTATGGCGTCA
>JAJCYA010000079.1 GCA_029263095.1 Acidimicrobiia bacterium
GCTCCTGGCAAGAAGGTCGCTCCTGGCAAGAAGGTCGCTCCTGCCAAGGAGCCGCCGGAGAAGAAGCCGGCACGTGCCAAGAAGGTGGTTTCGCCGTTCAGCGTGCACGACAAGGTGGTGTATCCCCACCATGGTGCAGCCACGATCATCAAGAGGGAGCGTCGCGAGTTCGACGGTTCGCGAACCGATTTCTTCGTCCTCGAGGTCGCGATCGATCAGCTGATCCTGCGTGTTCCTGTCGAGAAGGCTGTTGATCTTGGTGTCCGTCCTGTGATCTCCAAGACGGCTGCTCGGCGGGTTCTGGCGACCTTCAAGGATGAACCGTTGGAGGCGGGTGCCAATTGGAGCCGCTGGTACAAGCTCCTCACCGAAAAGATCAACTCGGGCGATATCTACCAAGTAGCCGAAGTCGTTCGGGACCTGACACACGCCCAGCAGCTCAAGGGGATATCACCGGCGCTCAAGCGGATGTTGTCAAAGGCTCGCCTGATTCTTGCATCCGAGCTTCGGTTTGCGCTCAATCTGACCGAAGAAGATGCTGTGAAGCGCCTTGACCGGGCACTGCCCAAGGTGGAGGTGGAAGAAGAGGAGTAGGAGGACGTGAAGGATGATCATTGAAATCGTCCGTCTCGTCGTCACGCTCGCCGCTACCGCGGCGGGATTCCTCATCGGCCGGACCACTCCCGACTGGCTTGACGGAGGTCCCAGCGCGGACGCGGCCGTCATCGTCGGTGCGGTGCTCGGTGCCGGGATCGGATATGTGGTTGGGGGGCTCCTCGGCCGTTTCATCCGTCGGTCTCTTGACCGTCCGCCCGAGATTGTTGCTCACGCCACAGGACCGCAGCTGTTTGCCGGTGCTTTCGGACTCGTAGCCGGACTGTTGGTGGGCGCGGTGGTTGCGATTCCAGCGATCGTGCTTGCCCCGCCCGTAATCGGCTGGTCGAGTGGTGCTCTCCTCGTGATCGTTCTCGCCTCCTTCGGTTCTTCGGTCTTCTCAGCGCGTGCCGACGATCTGCTCGCTGCGGCCGGTCTGGGAGCCCGCCGCGGCCGGCCTGCAGGTCCGGACGAGCGCCCCCGAGTTGGGGAGTTCGTTGTCGACTCTTCGGCGGCTATCGATGGCCGCATTCTCGATCTCGCCAGGGCCGGATTGGTCGGCGGCGAGGTGTGGGTTCCCGGGTTTGTGCTCGACGAGTTGCAGGGGATCGCCGACAGTGGACAGAAGGAGCGGCGGCGTAGGGGCCGTCGCGGACTGGATGTACTCGATGCACTGGGAGCCCTCCCTGCGGTTGATCTGCTGACCGATGAACGGACCTTCCCGGAATTCCAAGAGGTGGACGCCAAGCTTCTCGGACTATGCGTCGCGGCGGAGGCGACGCTCGTTACGACCGATCACAATCTGGCTGCGGCCGCGGGTCTGCGTGGCATCGCTGTGCTCAATCCCCACGCTCTGGGTGAGTCCATGAGGCGAGTGCCGGTAGCTGGAGAGACCATTGATCTGCTTGTCGAAAAGGAGGGCACCGAACCCGGTCAGGGGGTCGGTTATCTCGACGACGGGACGATGGTGGTGGTCGAAGGAGGAGCCGCCAGTGTCGGTCAGAAGGTCGAAGTCGAGGTCTTTAGTGCCATGCGGACTTCCATTGGACGGATAGTTTTCGCCAAACTGGAGACATGACTGTTTTCGGGATCGTCGTCGCAGCCGGATCGGGTGAGCGATTCGGCCGACCCAAGGCCACAATCGAGTTGGCGGGACGGCCATTGTGGAAGTGGGCTGTCGACTCTCTTCTGTCGGGTGGCTGCGGCGATGTAGCGGTCGTGGGAGAGGTTCCCGGTGGGATATCCGGCGGCGTCAGGCGCCGCGACTCAGTAGCGGCCGGGATGGCTGTCGCTCCGGACGGTGCTACCCACGTTCTCGTTCACGATGCTGCTCGCCCTCTTGCCACTGCTGAACTCGTGGGACGTGTGATCGAGAGGCTCGCGGTCGGTGATGTCGATGCCGTCGTCCCTGGTATCCCGGTGCGTGACACTCTCAAGAGCGTCAGTGGGGAGACGGTGATCCGCACCGTCGATCGGACGGATCTGGTCAGCGTGCAGACACCCCAAGGATTCAAGGTTGGCTCCCTGCGTCGGGGGCATGCCTTCGACGACGATGACGCGACCGATGATGCGGCCCTCGTCGAGCGGTCAGGGGGAATGGTGGTATTCGTCACCGGAGAGGGTCACAATCTCAAGGTGACCTATCCGGGAGATCTTGCGGTCATGGAGGCGCTGCTGTCATGAGGGTTGGCTGGGGTGTCGATGCTCACCGCTTCGCTGCCGACGGGCAGGTGCTGCTGGCGGGCGTTGTCGCCGACCTCACCCGCGGCATCGAGGCCACCTCGGATGGAGATGTGGCGGCGCACGCGCTCATCGATGCGCTCCTCGGAGCGGCTGCCCTCGGTGACATCGGTAGCCACTACCCGTCGGACGACCCGCGGTGGACGGACGCCGACAGCATGGCGATGCTGGCCGACGCAGCAGGCCGTGTCGTCGGTAGCGGGTTTGTGATCGCTTCTGTGGATCTCACGGTGATCTCTGAGACGGTTCGGGTGGGTCCGATCAGGGAAGCGATGCGAGCAGCGCTTGCCGGCACTCTTCAGGTCTCGCTCACGGCGGTGTCGGTGAAGGCGACGACGTCGGACGGTCTCGGGTTTACCGGTCGCGACGAGGGTCTGGCAGCACTCGCCGTGGCGGTCCTCGAGGATAAGCCACGCGGGGGCGTCCGGGACTGAAGACGGCCCCTCAGCCGGCTCCCAGAACCGATAGGGCGACATCCGGTGCGTTGGTGGCGATTCCTCCGACACCGAGGTCGGAAAGTCGCACCATGTCGGCTGGTTCGTCCACCGTCCATACTGCGATTTCGATACCGACTCGGGTGCTGACCGCGACGGTGTGCTCTCCGTGTTTGCCGCTCAGAGTGGAGAAGTGCGGGAGCAGCAGATCGTGACCGGCCTCGGCCGCCATCACCGATGCCTCGACCGGATCGATGCCTCGGCCGATGAGTAGTCCGCTGCGGAGTCCGGCTTCGCTTGCCAGTGCCACCGTCTGTGGGTTAAACGACGTTACGACTATTTCGGCCGAGCCGTGGTCGGCGATTATCGCCTTGGTGACCGCATCGTCCGGATCCCAATCGGCGTCACGCGGATCGTTCTTCACCTCGACGTCGATCCACATGCCGGTGCATGCTTCCAGCGCTGCGGCAAGGTCGGGAACCCAAGGGGCGGCAGCGGCCAACTCGGCACGCGTCATTGTCACGATCGGCCGATCCGCTCCCGGAAGCGTGTCGTCGTGGTGGACGATCAGGGCGCCGTCGGCTGTTCGCCTCGCATCCAGTTCGATGGCATCGGCTCCAAGTTCGGCCGCGAGTTCGAACGCTGCGATCGTGTTCTCCTGTGCTTGGAGCGAGGCTCCGCGATGGGCGATGATCCAGGGCCGCCCGCTCGGGTGTGGCATGCAACGGAGAGTAACTACCGACTGATACCATCGGCCGGCCTCTGATGCAGGTCTACAACACTCTCGGTCGATCCCTCCAGCCCTTTGAGACCCGGAATCCCGGGCAAGTGGCGATGTACGTCTGTGGGCCGACGGTCCAGTCGGCGCCTCACGTCGGTCACGGCAGGCAGGCCGTCGCATTCGACGTGATCAGGCGGTATCTCGAGTGGCGCGGCTACCAGGTTCAGATCGTCTTCAACATCACAGATGTCGAGGACAAGATCATCAACGCTGCTGCCGAGCAGGGCATCACCCCTTCCGAGGTTGCCGAGCGTTCTACTGCTCAATTCTTGGACGCCTACGCCCGGCTGGGTGTTTCCGAACCTGACGCCCTCACCTATGCCACCGAACATATTCCGCAGATGCTGGAGCTGATCGGCCGGCTCATCGAGCGGGGCCACGCCTACGTCGCGGGGGGCGACGTCTACTTTGCCGTTCGCTCGTTCCCGCCGTACGGCGAGTTGAGTGGTCGCAATGTCGACGAGCTGATGGCAGGTGCTCGAATCGACCCGGGTGAGGACAAGCGCGATCCACACGACTTCGCGTTGTGGAAGGGGTCGAAGCCGGGCGAACCCACGTGGGATTCCCCTTGGGGCCCGGGGAGGCCGGGATGGCATATCGAGTGCTCGGCGATGGCTGAGGGGGCGCTGGGATTCGGATTCGACATCCACGGCGGAGGGCTCGATCTCGTCTTTCCGCATCACGAGAACGAAATCGCCCAGTCGGAGGCGGGGCGCGATGAGCGGCCATTCGCCAAGTACTGGCTTCACAACGGGATGGTTCGGCTCAAGGGCGAGAAGATGGCCAAATCCGTTGGGAACATCGTCGGGTTGCTCGATCTTCTCGACGACTATCGCCCCACGGCGGTGCGGCTGTTCTACCTGAGAGCTCACTATCGCCAACCGATCGACTATTCACCGGAGCTCGTGGTCGACGCAGATGCCGCTCTCGGCCGCTTGTGGGCCTTCCGACGGCGCAGTGGGGAGACTGACGTCGCTCCTGACGCCGAAGCGCTCGAACGTTTCGCAGCTGCGATGGACGACGACTTCAACACCGCCGAGGCGATGGGCGTGCTGTTCGACCTGGTACGTGAAGGTAATCGCCATCTCGATGCAGGCGAGGATGCGGCACCATACGTTGCCGCCTTCGACGAGATCATTGGTGTGCTCGGCCTGGGCGAAGTGGCAGAGGGGATCGAGGATCTTCTTGAACCGTTGCTTGCGATCGCCGGTCGGTTTGGTGTCATCGCCACGGTCCCCGACGAGATCATGTCTGGTTTGATTGCAGCGCGCGCCGGAGCCCGCGAGGAGGGCGACTTCGAGCGCGCTGACTCCATCCGTGACTCTCTGGCAGAAGCAGGTGTCGTTGTGGAGGACGGATCTGATGGCACCAGCTGGCATCGGCGCTGAGGTCGAGGGCGTCCACGCTGTGACCGCCGCAGTGGCGGCGGGGAGAGCGATTCGGCTCTTGGTCGATCACTCCAGATCAGAGAACCTCGGTGATCTTGTGAAGGCGGCACGAATCGCAGGTGTGGTTGTTGAAGAGGTGGACAATCTTCGGGATGTCGCCGTGACCAGCGCACCACAAGGTGTAAGGCTGGAGTGCCGCCCGATCTCTCCCGTCCCGCTCGATGTAGCGGTGCGCCGCTCCAGTCCAGCTGCGCTGGTCGTGCTGGACCATCTCGAGGATCCCCGCAACGTCGGGGCAATAGCCAGGAGCGCCCTGGCGGCGGGATTCACAGGCCTCATCATGTCGGGGCGCCGGGCGGCGCCGCTGGGTGCAGCCGCCTTCAAGGCCGGGGCAGGGTCATTCGAGCACCTCGACATAGTCGTTGTCGGCTCGATTGCCTCAGCGGTCGACGAGATGAGGAAGCTCGATGTCTGGACTGTCGGCCTCGACTCGGACGGAGATCAGCCGCTGTTCGGCATGAGCCTGTTTACGGAACCGGTGGCAGTCGTCCTCGGTGCCGAGGGATCCGGACTGAGCCGTCTGGTAAAGGAACGTGTCGATGTCGTGGCCTCCATTCCCGTCGATAGTCGGGTGGAGAGCCTCAATGCCTCGGTTGCGGCGGCATTGGGGTTGTTCGAGGTGAAGAGAGTCCGAAGCCGGGAGTCCTGAGTCCCGGATCGATCCTTGTGTGACGACCACGGGTGGTCACCGGTGGGGTTGGGGCCCTGTCTGGTGGAGGAGGGCCGACCGGTGTCTGTTCCGCCTCGGGTGTGCCGAGGTGGAAGTCGGTTTGAGGCAGGTGGGGTTCGGGTTGGGGGTGTTTGTGGGGTGACGGTCACCGGTGGGGTTGGGGCCCTGCCTGGTGGAGGAGGGCCGACCGGCGTCTGTTCCGCCTCGGCTGTGCCGAGGTGGAAGTCGGCCCGGGCAGGAACAGAGCCGGGTGCCGGATTCGAACCGGCGACATCCGCTTTACAAGAGCGGTGCTCTGCCAACTGAGCTAACCCGGCGAGCGCGACAACGGTAATGGACGCGTTTTCGTTGTTGGCGCCCCACCCAATCCTCCACCCTGCGGTTCTCAGTCTCAGTCAGACTGGGCACGCCGTCTGCGACTGCCGATTCGAAAAGGCGCGAAATCCGTCAATCGCCGCGCGACCGCTCTTACCCTTTCGCTCATGCTGGCCGAACGGGATCGCGTCGTCCTTGAATTCGAGGCGACGTGGTGGCGATACCCCGAGCCCAAGGATCGGGCGATTCGTGAGTACCTCGGTATGAGTGCGACGAGGTACTACCAGGTACTGCGCCGTCTCCTCGACGATCCGGTCGCGGAGTCGGTCGACCCGCTGACGGTTCGCCGTCTTCGCAAGGTGCGGGATCGGGCGAAGGAGGGTCGCTTGACGCGGCGTCTTCCCGACGGCACCCCGGTGTCCTAATGGCAGACGGCGCTGGTCGCGGACTCAAGAAGCTTGGAATCGCTGCTTGGAGCCTGCTCGGAACACTCTTTCTCTTGGCGGCAATCGGGTGGATCGTGCTCCGATTCTGGATCGTCGGACCTCCGATTGTGATAGCGATCGCGGTCATCTACATTCTCAATCCCGTCGTGTCCCGACTCGAGAGCAAGGGCGTCGCCAGATGGCTCGGCTCTTGCCTGTCGTACACGGCGCTACTCGGGCTGCTGACCTTGATCGGCTTCCTGATAATCCCCAGCATCGCCGATCAGGGACGGGAGCTCGCAGACAACTTCCCGACGATCTACGACGACCTGGTCAACGACCTGGAGGGCCTAGCCGACGACGTCGGGTTGAGCGCCGTAGACCTTCCGTCCTACGACGAGCTTCAGGAAAGCATCACGAGCTCTCAGGGCGACTTCTTCAGCGATCAGCTCGAGGAGATCACCGACATCACACTCGGTGTGCTCGAGAGCCTGTTCCTGTTGATCCTGGCGCCGGTCATCGCCTTCTACGTCTTGCTGGATCTCCCGACGCTGCGACGCAAGACGATGGAGTTGATCCCGCAGGAGCATCGGGCCGAGGCCGCTCACGTCGCACGGCAGCTCGGGAACGCGATTGGCGGGTTCCTGCGCGGCCAGGTGCTCGTCGCCTTCATCGTGGGGGTGATGACGAGCTTCGGATTCTGGCTCGTGGGTCTTCCTTTCTGGTTGCTGATCGGGATGATCGCCGGGTTGCTCAACATCATCCCGTTCGTTGGCCCCTGGGTGGGTGGGACCCTCGGTGTTCTGGTCGCGTTGGCGACGACCGACCTACAGACCGCCCTGTGGACCGCCGTTGTGGCTCTCATCGTCCAACAGATCGACAACCACTTTGTGAGCCCGACCGTGTTGCGTGCGACAGTGCGGCTCCATCCGGCCCTCATCATCCTCGGGCTAATTGCCGGCGCTGCCTTGGGCGGGTTCTGGGGCGTGGTGCTGACGGTCCCGGTGATGGCAACTGTCAAAATCATCACAGGCCATTTCTGGAGAACCCGGGTTCTCGATCAGTCCTGGGAGGAAGCGACCGAGGAACTCTTTGTCGAGTACCCGACGGGGGAGACGTTGTTGGGGCGGCTCCGGGCGCGCGACGCCGAATCCACCGACGACGACCCTGGCCCTGATTCCTAATTCCTGACTTCTGACTCGAGGGGTCATCGACTTGTCTCAACCCTCTCCTATCGTCCCAATGACAGTTACGGAGGGCCCATGACAGAAGAGATCGCAGCGCAGGATGCGTACGCCACCGAGGCCAACGCCACGGTCGTCGAGGTAACCGATGAGGGCGTTGTGCTCGATCGGACTGTGTTCTATTCGCGCGGTGGTGGACAGCCCGGCGACACTGGGACTATCGAGTGGCACGGTGGTGCGGCCGTTGTTTCCGACACCTACAAGCGTTCCGGGCTGGTGCTGCATGTCGTGGCGGGTGAACCACCCGCGGTGGGGACTGAGGTCGTTGCTCGGATCGATTGGGAGCGGCGCCATATGCTCATGCGTACCCACACCGCTCTCCACGTGCTCACGGCTGTCATCTACCGCGACTTTGCAGCCAAGGTGACCGGCGGGAATATGGAACCGGGCCGAGCACGGATGGATTTCGAACTGGGGTCGATCTCCGTCGAATTCGGCAAGGACGTCGAAGAGCGTCTCAACTCGGCACTTCAGCAGGACCACGACGTCACTGTGCGGTTCATGCCGAGAGCGGACGCGCTCGCCGACCCCGATCTCATCAGAACAAAGGTCAATCTCATCCCCGAATCGGTCGATCCAATTCGAGTGATCCAGATAGGTGATATCGACAAGCAGGCTGATGGTGGTACCCACGTGGCCAACACCCGAGAAGTCGGCCGGGTCCAAGTCGTAAAGACCGAGAGCAAGGGGAAGGCCAACAAGAGGATGCGGATCGAGGTGGAGTAACGGTGATCGATCTCGTGATCCTGGTCTTTCTGGCGCTCTTGCTCGTTCGTGGATGGACGCGCGGGTTTGTTCGCGAGGCGATGGATCTGATCGGTCTGGTCATCGGCACGATTCTTGCTTTTAGGCTCGGACCCGTGTTCGGCGCCATCGTGACTTCGATGACGGATGTCTCGGATGAGTTGGCCCGGTTCATCGGTGGGTTCATCGTGTTCTTTGGGTTCGGGATCGGCGCTGCGTTCGTGACGAGGGCCATTGAGCGGACTGCGCGGCTCCCCGGGCTCAATCTGGCCAACAAGGCCGGCGGTGCGGGTTTGGCTGCTGCCTGGGGAGTATTCCTCGCGACTCTGGTACTGACGGTTGGCGTCGTGCTACCGATGCCGTCGGCGGTGGCAGATTCGATTGACGATTCCGCGGTGGCGCGCACGCTCACCGACCCCGACGGTGTCGCTCAGGAGGTGTTCATCGGCCTGGCCGGTGATCGTCTCATCGAGACGATGCTCAATCTTCGCGAGGCCGTTGGCACCCGCCGGGTCATCGTGGACCCGGATTCAGTGGTGGAGATCGGAGAATCGGACCCCGCGGACCTGTCCCGAGATGATGCCGCGGCTCAAGAGATCTTCGAACTCGTGAACGCGGCTCGCGCTGCGGCCGGGCTCGATTCCCTGGTTTGGAGCGATTCACTTGCCGCGGTCGGCGCCGGACACGCCGAAGAGATGTACGTGAACGGCTACTTCGCTCACACTTCGCAGATCACGGGCGATGTTGGAGACCGGGTCAGCGACGCCGGAATCCGTTTCGCTGTGGCCGGCGAGAATCTCGCTCTTGCCACTTCGGTGAGAGAGACACACGACGGCCTGATGGAGAGTCCGGGGCACAGGGCCAACATAGAAGGTGACTTCTACGACTCGATAGGTATCGCCGTAATCAGCGGACCGCTTGGGCTGATGACCGTTCAGGTGTTTATGGGCTGACCCTGCCCGAGATGAGTGATGCGACGGCTTCGGGTACGCCCCCGAACTCTTCTCGATTGGTCAGCACCACTCCGACCCTGGAGCGGCTCATGGTCCGGGCGAGGTGCTCTCGCCCAGTGACGAATACCACCGGCTCGTTGCTCCGACTCACACGAGTGATGCGTCGAATCACCCGCGGATTGATGGCGGGTCCGAACCCGACGCTGGTGCCGATGCTGTCGAAGAACCCTGAGATGCGGGCGTCTTCGAGGGCTCTCCCGATGACCAGGCTCGACACGCCGGCGTCTGCCACACCAATGAGCCGGTAGTGGGCATAGAGGTGGGCAACGGCGTCGGGACCGTCAGGGGCAACTTCAAAGCCGGAAGAAGAATCCCGGCCCTCCCGCGATAGGAGGGCCGGGATCAGATCGATGACTACCAGTCTCACTCCGCCGGTGGTGGAGGAGGTGTCTCGTCGGATGCTGCCTCCTGACCACCTTCGGATTTGCCCTTCATGAAGTAGTAGACGGCTCCGAGGAGGACCGCGGCGATGACGCCGTATGCCCAGGTGGGGATGCCGCTACTACCGCTCGCGGGAGTCCCAGATGGATCGGATTCGGCCTGGATGTCGAGGGTGCCTCCGAGCACTGGAATGTCCCAGAACAGCGTGTTGCCGTCCTGTCGGTCGGCGTTGTGGCTCAGGATCGCCCCGGGCAGCGTGAAGTACACGCTGGCCGAGATCGCGTCTTCGAGTACGCCGGGATCGAATCCCTCGGTATCGCTGCCAAGCGTCTCATCGGCCGACGCGCTACCGCTGACTGCGACGCGGGTATCGGTGACCGTGATTTCGAGGTTGGAGAACAACGCATTCTCGTTGTTGATGAGTTGTTGCTCGGCATCGGTGATGTCGTCGACGTCGACTTCGACGATGTAGTACGTGAGGTCACCGCGCCGCTCCTGCCGGGTTTGCGCCCCCGGAACGCTGGCGAGTTCGTTCCCGTCGAACGGATCCTGCCCCTCGAGGAATAGCTCGGCGGCTTCGTCGTCTACTCCGATTTCTCCGATGATGGTTCCGGAGCCATCGGCGTTGATCACCGCTCCGAAGTTGGTTTCGAATTTGCATGCTGTGGCGACGAGGGCCAGCAGCGCAGCGAAGACGATGAGTCGGCGCATGGGATCCTTCTCTGGTGGATTCGACATCGGATGGTACAGCCTGGGGTAGTGACTTAGGACTGATTGCCACATACTCTCCCGGTCATGGAAGTGGTGAACCGGCCGCTGTTTGTGGTCGTTACGTCGAACCTCATGGATCAAGGCCCGTTCCAGGCCGCCGCAGCTCGGGCTGGATACCGGGTCGAGTTCGTTCGAACGGAGGGGATCGGCGATGTGGACCCGCTGGTTGCCTTCGTCGATTTGGAGACGGCGGGAGCGGATAGTGCGATCAGTGAACTTTCCGGGCGCGGTGTGAGGGTGATTGCGTACGGACCCCATGTCGACGACCTCGGCATGTTGCGAGCGCGTTCGCTTGGAGCGAGCGCGGCGGAACCCCGGAGTCGGGCGCTCAGGGATCCTGCGGAGTACCTGCCTCCGCTCGTCTGACGGTTCCGCGTGTAGCGGCTGCGAGGATGCCGACCAGCACCATGACGACCCCGAGCCACTGAGTCGAGGACAGCCGCTCGCTGAAGATGATTCCAGCCCAAACGATCGTTGCAGCCGGCTGGAGCAGAAGCATGACCGAGGTCTCGAGGGCGGGAAGCCGTGGCAATGCTCTTGCGATGAGCAGCCAACCACCGGTATGTACGAGTAGGGCGAGTGCAATGAGCCAGCCGTGGGACGGCCACTCGGGTATGACCGAGAATCCGGGGTCTAGCCAGCCTCCGAACGTAAACGCGACGGTGATGCCGATGGTCACGTCGAGGAGCGGTCCAGATGTCGGGCCTTGCTCGGCGTTGGCGGTCCGGAACAGCAGCAGGAAGCCCGAGTAGAAGAGGCCCGCTCCGAGCGCCAGGACGGCTCCGAGGGCGGGGTTGTCTCCGTAGGCATTGTCGGCACCGGCCCCGCCGATGAGGGCAACCCCTGCCAGCACGAACGGAACGACGACGAAGGCTGTCCCGCTCGGTCGTTCCCGGAAGATGATCCAAGCTGCGATGCCCACCCACAACACCTGCGTGTTGGTCACGACGGTCGCCAAGCCTGCACCGACCAGTCCGATAGAGGTGTGCCACAACGCTACGTCTGCGGCCAAGAAGAAGCCGGAGATGATGGCAGTAAGACGCAGTCGTCGCGATCGCTTGTCTCCGGCGATTCGGTTGAGGATGAACAGAACGGGGAGGGCGTAGGCCGCTCGGAAGAGCCCCGCAGTGGCCGGAGCTACGTCAGCCAGCCGAACGAAGATCGCCGAAAAGGAGATGGCGCTGATGCCGATGAGAGCGGTAATGCGAATCACGGTCGCTGAACGTTAGGAGGTGTGGGGATCACCTCGACAATCCGTCCTATCGCTGAGAGAGGAGGCCGGCGATCGATCCGGATCGTGCGGTCGCTGCCGGGTCCCCGGCTGGGTGTGCCCAGTCACCGGCCACGACGGCTTGTGGTGGATTTGAACACCAAGGGTGCCATGGACGATTGGACTCGGTCTACCGCGTATCAGCGGCTTCTGACGGTTGTTGCCGCCTTGACGCTACTTGGTGCTCTCGGGGGTGGTGTCATCCTCGTGCTGCATGCCGGTCGTGCGCCCGTGGCGAGTCGGGCCGACTTTGCGATCGGCACCTGTCCGGGGACGGTGACGCTTCGGTCCGGAAAGGACGCCGACGACCGTCCATTAACCGAACCGGTAGTCGTCATTCGGTAGATGGTTCTCATCGCCAGGATCAGCAGCCGATCATCTCAGGGCGGCGACTACTCGATCGACGCCGGTCGACACCTGGACATCATCTGCTGCCAAAGACAGGCGGATGAGTCCGGCCCCATTGGGGCCAAACGTCTCGCCGGGGGCGGTGGCCACTCCGTGTTCGGATACCAGCCATCTACATACGTCGTACCCGCTACGACCAAGCGATGATACGTCCGCCATCACGTAGAAGGCGCCCTGGGGCCGGTTGACGAGCAGGCCTGCAGCGCCGAGCTTGTCCGCTGCGATGTTGCGCCGGCGGCGGTAGGCATTTCGCATGTCCTCCACGCACGCCTGACTTCCTTCGATGGCGGCCTGGGCTGCCTTCTGGGCGATACCGGTGACACAACTCGTGAGAGCCTCCGTCAGCTTGGCCATCATGGCAGCAACTTCGTACGGAGCCACCGCGTACCCGACCCGCCACCCGGTCATGGCATATGACTTCGACATGCTGAACACTGAGATCACACGTTCCTGTGAGGAGATCGAGGCCGCCGGTACGTGGGGACCGTCGAAGATGATGTCTTCGTAGCACTCATCCGATATCACCCAGAGGTCGTGGCGTTCTGCAATCGCCAGGAGTTCCGCGAGGGTATTGCGATCGAACACCGCTCCCGTCGGGTTTGCCGGAGTATTGACGATGATCGCCTTGGCCGTGTTTGCCAGCGTGTCGAGCGCCTCCAGATCGGGCATGAAGCCAGCTGCCGGCAGAAGCGGGTATCGCACCGGGAGGGCGCCAGCGACAGTGGCGACCATCTCGTAATTGGGCCAGCCGGGGTCTGGGATGAGCAACGCCTCTCCGGGGTCGCATACGGCCATCACTGCCTGGGCGATAGCGTTGATTGCCCCCACGGTGACGACGATGTTCTCGGCGTCTGCTGTGAGCCCGTTCCTGCTGGTCACCTTGCTGGCAAGGGCCTCACGCACCTCCGGGATACCGGCGTTTGGCGTGTACTTGGTGTATCCGTCGACTGCCGCCTGACGAGCGGCGTTCAGGATGTGTTCCGGCGTGGAGAAGTTGGGCTCGCCGACTTCGAGGTGAATCAATCCGGGTGTGCTCCAGGCGAGATCCATGATCTCGCGAATGCCCGAGCGCGGCATATTGGATACGACTCTGTTCAGCGGTTTCATCTGCCCACCTCACGATCGTTCTTGCCGGTCATGAGCTTCTGGATCTCGTCTTGCGACGTGACAAGTTGATCGCCAAAGATTCCTAGCTTTAGTGCGGCCATGGCGAGACCCCGTTCCACTCCGGCGGGGAGGTCGTCGGCTAGGAAGCCGATGATCACGCCGGCAGCGAACGCGTCGCCGGCACCGATCCGATCGACTACCTCGGCCTTGTAGCCCGGTACCGAGCCCGATCCTGAGTCGGAATCCCAAGTGGCGCCGACGCTTCCTTCCGTCACGATCACGGTGCCGGCGCCTGTCGCACTCCGCAATGCGGCGGCAGTTTCGGCCGGAGCCCCCTCCAGCCGAAACAGGTCTCGGGCGTCCTCGGAGGTGGCGATCACAACTGCGGCCTCGCGGCACAGGTCTCCGATGACTCGCTCCGCCTCTTCGGTATCCCAAAGTCGGCTGCGGTAATTCATGTCGACGATCACGGCGACACCCGAATCGCGGGCGCGGCGCGCAGCCTCGATGGTCGTGATGCGGGCCGATTTCGAGAGCGCAGGGGTGATTCCGGTGAGGTGCAAAGCCCGAGCCGACTCAAGCACCTTCCACGCCATGTCGTCGGGAGTCATCTTGGCTGCTGCCGATCCGGCTCGGTCGTAGACGACCGAGATGGGGCGGGGAGGGACACTCAATTCGACGAAGTAGGTACCCATCCGCGCGACGGGATCGAAAGTCACGTGGGATACGTCGACGCCGTGCCCGGCGATCTCGCGGGCGGCGCGCCGTCCCATCGGAGAATCGGGCAGTCGGGAAAGCCAGGCGACCGAAGGACCGTGACGTGCCACTGCCATGGCGACGTTGGCCTCAGCTCCGGCGACGGTGACTCGATACGCGGGCGCGTCTTCGAGCCGCTCGCCGGGCGGAACCCACAGGCGGAGCATGGCCTCCCCGAGGGTGACAAGGTCGTGACTCATTGGATCGCTGCGACGAGGTTACGGCACCGGCGCTCCACCTCGCCGATATCACCTGCTTCGAGAGCGCCTCTGGGAAACACCGAACCGCCGATGCCGAGCGCCGTTGCTCCGGCGGCCAGATAAGCAGCAGCATTCGACGAATCGACACCGCCGGTCGGAACCAGCTGCGGATTGCCGAGCGGGCCTCGTATCGCGGCCAAGTATGCGGGGCCTCCTAGTTGGTGCGCAGGGAACACCTTGACGAGGTCTGCTCCGGCCTTGGTCGCCGTCCAGATCTCAGTCGGTGTCGCTGCTCCCGGCACCGCAGCAGCTCCGGAGTCCTTTGCGACCGCGACTACGGAGGGGTCAAAGTGGGGAGACACGATGAACCGAGCTCCTGCGCTGAGCGCCTTGACGGCATCTGCGGCACTGTGGACTGTTCCGGCACCGACGACCAGATCGGTCTCGGTTGCCAAGTTCTCTATGGCGTCGAAGGGATCGGCGGAGTCGAGTGTCACCTCGAGCACTCCGAATCCGCTGCGGAGAGCGGCATCACCAAACGCGGCGATGTGCTCGGGAGGGGAGCCACGAAGGATCCCAATCACCGGCATCTTCTGCAGTGCAGCGGTGAGGGTGATCATTGTGAATTGGACTTGTTGCCGCGGCGCGTCATCAGATCACATAATCTATAGATCTCAGCGAGTCGGCGAAGAGGAGAGTGGTGGACATCGACGTATTGGAGCGGATCGGTAGGTTTGGCCATGAGGGCGTGTACACGGTCTCGGACACTGTGACGGGTCTGCAGGCGATCATTGGCGTGCACAGCACGACCCTAGGGCCTGCTCTGGGCGGTACCCGTATTCGGCCGTATTCGAGCTTTGCCGACGCACTCGAGGATGTTCTCCGCCTCTCCCGGGCGATGACTTACAAGGCGGCAGTAGCCGGTCTGCAATTCGGCGGAGGCAAGGCGGTGATCGTCGGTGATCCTCTAACTGTCAAGTCAGAAGCCCTGCTCGAGGCGTACGGGAAGGCGGTCGATGCGCTCGGCGGCAAATACGTAACCGCTGAAGATGTCGGCTCGACGGTCGCCGACATGTCCGTGGTCCGCCGGCAGACTCCGTATGTGTCTGGCCTCTCGGTCGAGGAGGGCGGATCGGGTGACCCCTCGCCCGCTACCGCTCGCGGAGTGCTGGCAGGCATGAAGGCAACATCGGCCCACATCTGGGGCACATCCGATCTGGCCGGGCGACGCGTCGTGGTTCAGGGAGTCGGCAAGGTGGGTGGTGTCCTCGCCAGTCTTCTCAGCGAGGAAGGATGCGATCTGGCTGTTGCCGACGTCGCCGACGGCGTGGCGGAGGAGCTGGCGGAGCGCATCGGGGCAACCGTCATCGCACCCGACCAGGCTCTGCTCTATCCATGCGACATCCTTTCTCCATGCGCTCTCGGCGGAATCCTCAATGCGCGATCGATCCCGACGCTCGAATGTGCTGCGGTCGTCGGATCGGCCAACAACCAGCTGGCCGAGGACTCGGATGCCGATCGGCTGTCGCGTGCCGGCATCGTGTATGCACCGGATTTCGTTGTGAACGCAGGCGGAATCGACAATATCGCTGAAGAGTTCCACGCCGACGGCTATTCCGAAGAGCGGGCGCTAGTGAGGGTCGCAGGGATTGGCGGCGTGACCACCCGCGTCCTCGAACGAGCTCGGGAGCAATCAGTGACGACCGTTTCGGCTGCGCGTCGTCTCGCAGAAGAGAGGCTGGTGTCTGGCTAGCCGACGGAATCTAGATGAGCCCTCACCGCGTCGAGGGCATGCTGCAGATGCTGGCCGAGCTCGGCTTCGGCGCCGTCCATGTCTCCGGCCAAGCACAGATTGAGGAGTTCGCGATGCTCCGAAATGACCTGTTCCGTGTTGCGGCGTGGTGCTGCAGACAGCGTCCAGTATCGGATCACGTGAGTCATCACCAAGTTGAGGATGCGAGACAGCCAGGTCGACGTGCAGTTCGTGATCAAGGCGAGGTGGAAGGAACGGTGGGCTTCTTCCACTGCGCCTCGATCCGGATTGGGCCGTGCCAGTTCCGTTGCGAGGCGAACAAATGTCTCCTCGATGTCGGCGCGCCACCCGTCGTCGGCAGCTTCCATGGAAGAGCGGAGCGCGAGCGGTTCGAGGGCAACCCTGATCTGATGGACCTCAAGGGCCTCCTCGATGCTCACTGGTGCTACTCGGGCCCCATGTTGCGGGGTGAGTTCGAGCAGTCCCTCGGCCGCGAGCCGCTGGAAGGCCTCCCGTAGGGGTGTGGGGCTAACCGACCAACGTTCACCGAGAGTCGTAACCCGTAGGCGCTCGCCGGGGCCGAGATCACCGGTGATGATTGCCTCTCGCAACATGCGATCGACGAACTCGGCTCTGGTCTGCGGAGGGCTTGGATCTGGGGACGCTTCACCACTTCGAATCATTCCAGGACCCTTCGTTGGGGATCGTCGAGAGCCAATTCCTCGGATCTACGCTACCTGAGCAAAGATCTGATTCCCTTCCGGCCCCGCGCTGCTAATAATATATATAGTATCGGGCCAGCCCGTTCCCGGGTGCTAGCCAGAGAGAGGGATCAATTCATCATGAGAGAATCACGACAATCAGGTAGATGGCGGTCTATCGCCCTGCTGCTCACATTTGTCCTTGTGGTTGCAGCCTGCGGGGATGACGATGCCACCGACGGGACGGATGCCCCTGCTGGGACGGATGCCCCTGCCGGGACGGATGCTCCTGCTGGGACGGATGCTCCCGCTGCCACCGACGCTCCGGCTCCGGATGAGCCGATCGTCGTGTCGCTGTCGACGGATATCAACATTCTTGAGCAGCACTTGTTCCGGAGCACCGGCTCGTACGCGGTGACGAGGGCGCTGTACCAACCGCTGCTCGACCAGGTGTACAGCGTGGAGGATGGCGTACGGCGCGGAACGGGTGACGTTGCCCCGAGCGAGATCTTGACGTCGTATGACGTCGCAGCGGACGGCACGGCAACATTCACGCTCAACCCGGATGCCAAGTTCGCCAGCGGCGATTCGATCACGTCTTCGGACGCGGTCTACATGTTGCGGCGGAGCATCGAGGCTCCGGCGAGCTACATCCCGCTGCTTTTCCCATTCATCGCGGTCGATTCCTCGACCTCGTTCAATGTGGTGGATGATCTGACGTTTACGATCAAGCCGAACCAACCGACGGCGCTGTTCAATCGGTTTATGACGTTCCAGGTGTTCGGCCCGATCCAGGAGTCCCTGGCAACTGCTCAGGCTACCGCCGACGATCCGTTCGCATTCGACTACTTCACGACCAACGCCAATGCCTCGGGTCCGTACGCACTCAACAACTGGGACCAGGCGGCCGGGGAAGTCATTCTCGACCCCAACCCGGGCTGGCCGGGCGATGTGGCCAACTCCGGCATCATCGTCCGCAATGTCCCCGATGCCGAGCAGCGCGCACTGTTGCTCCAAAACGGTGATATCGACGTGGCTGCGGGTCTCCCGCCGCGACTGCTCGACCAGCTGAAGGGCGATGCGAATGTAAACGTGTATTCGGCGCCTTCGACCCGGATCAACTACATCGGGCTCAACGCGGCGGCCGAACCGAACCTCGCCAACAAGCTGGTTCGCCAGGCCATGTCGTACGCAATCCCTTATCAAGCGTTGATCGACAACGTGATGTTCGGGTTTGCCTCGCCGGCCGGAACACTGGTGACATCCAATATGGAGACGTATCAGGGCGAAGCCGCGGGCGTGTACACCAACGATATGGCAATGGCCCAGGACCTGATGGACCAGTCCGGCGTTGGTCCATTCGAGGTCGAGCTGGCAGTCCAGAACTCGCGAGCTCAGGACCAGCAGGCGGCGGTCTTCATCCAGGACGCCCTCAGCCAGATCGGCATCACGGTGAACATCAATGTGCTGCCCGATGGTGAGTTCTCCGGCAAGCGGGACTCCCGCGAGCTGGCGATGTTCTTCCACGAGTGGTTCTCGTGGGGTGACGATCCGTACTACCAGATGACCTTCCTGGCGAAATGCGGTGCCTTCACCAACTTCGCCGGCGGCTGCAACGAGCGGCTCGACGAGATCATCGCAGAGGGGACGTTCGAAACGGACCCGGCGGCGCGAAACGCCCTTTCGCTCGAAGCCCAGCAGCTGATGGTGGACGACGCCGATCGAATCTATCTGTGGTCTGCCGACTGGAGTCTCGCGACGCAGTCCGATATCACTGGTGTGACTAAGGACTTCACGGAGGTTCCCAGGTTCGAGAATCTTTCTCGGGGCTAGAGAGAGAACAATCGATGTGAGCGGTGTGGCTGCGCCTCAGGCGTAGCCACACCGCTCCAAATCTGGAGCGACTGTGCGACGGTATCTGGCGAAGAGGCTCGGGATCAGCCTGCTGACGATCTTTGGAATCGTGGTGGTGGTCTTCTTCATCGTGCGTGTGGTGCCGGGTGACGCTGCGTCCCTGCGCGCCGGGCCCTACGCCACCGCGGAGCGCATTCAGCAGATCGCCGACCAGTACGGGTTGAACGATCCGATGGCGGAACAATTCGTCGACTACATGTCTGGGTTTGTGCAAGGCGACCTGGGTGTGTCGATCCGCACCAACCAGCCGGTGCTAACCGAACTGTTAGATCGTCTCCCTGCGTCTCTGGAGCTGGCCGCATACTCGATCGTGCTGGCCATCCTGATAGGAGTTCCGCTCGGGATCCTTGCCGCGTCCAGGCGGGGCTCCTGGGTAGACAACATCGCCCGCGTTTTGGCGGTGGTGGGGTCGTCGATGGCCCTATTCTGGCTGGGTCTCCTCCTGATTTTCTTCTTCGCCTTCCGGTTGGGGTGGTTTCCCGGCCCGATCGGCCGGCTCGCGGTCGGGACGCAGCCGCCAACCTCGATCACCGGCTTGTACACGGTCGACGGCTTGTTATCGGGGAACCTCTCGGCCACATGGGAGGCGCTTCGCTACTTGGCTTTGCCGGTGTTCACCCTCGGCTTCGTGTTGGCCGCTCCGATCCTGAAGATGGTGCGAGCCGCTGTCATCGAGTCGCTCGAAAGTGACTACGTTCGCACCGCCAAGGCCGTCGGTGTTTCTAAGAGGAGCATTCTCTTTGTCGACGGGTTCCGCAACGCTCTGATCCCGGTGGTGACCACAATCGGCATCGTGCTCGGGTTCATGCTCGGCGGCAACATCATTGTGGAGTTCCTGTTTTCCTGGCCGGGCGTCGGCAAGTACGCGTTCGATGCAATATCAACTCGGGACCTGGAGTCGCTTCAGGGCTTTGTAATCATGGTTGGCGTTCTCTACGTGGTCCTGAACGTGGTGATCGACATTGCGTACGCTTTGATCGATCCTCGTATTCGGCTCGGAAAGGCAGTGGCTCCATGAGCGCACCCGTCCCGGATCGCAGTCCGGACTTCGTGGCGACCGAATTCGAAGGTCCCGAGGAACTGCCTCGCGGCAAGCGGATGATCGGCATGGTGCGCCGCAAGCCACTGCTCGTCATGGGGGTGACGTTGCTGGTGCTGTTCGTCGGCCTGGCGATTGTCGGTCCGTTCTTCGTGCGCGATCCGCTCTCTACCGACGTGACCAACACGTTTCTGCGGCCATCCAGAGCGCACTGGTTCGGGACCGACCTCTTCGGCCGGGACGTGTTTGCCCGCTCGGTCCACGCGGCGCGTCTCGACCTAGCCATTGGAGTGACAATCGCCCTCCTCGCAATGCTTGTTGGCACGACTATCGGTGTGGTGTCTGGGTTCTTTGGGGGGGCGATCGATGAGCTGTTGATGCGGTTTACCGACGTGATGCTGGCCTTCCCCGGGTTTGTACTGGCGTTGATCATCGTCGCTGCTCTCGAGGAGACAATCCTCAATGTCATCCTCGCCGTTGCTGCCGCCTTTGTGCCGTACTTCATTCGCTTGACTAGAGCCGAGGTGCTCAAGGAACGCGAGCTCGAGTACGTCGATGGTGCTCGCCTGGCCGGGAACAGTTCCTGGCGGGTTGCGTTTCGGCACGTAATGCCGAACTCGCTCGCACCTTCGATAGTCGGAGCGACCCTCGTTACCGGGTACGCGGTGTTGACGGTTGCCGGACTGGCCTTTCTCAGTGTCGGCATCCAACCTCCCACCGCCGAGTGGGGTGTGATGGTCGGTGAGGGCGCCAAGGATGTGATCACCGGTGAGTGGTGGACCTCGCTGTTTCCCGGGGCCATGATCGTCGTCGCCGTTATGGCCTTCCATTTCATCGGTGACGAATTCGCCGGGGAGACGACATCCTGAGTCTGCTCGAAGTCTCCGGGCTCAACGTCGGCGTGGTCGGAACGCCGCACAGCTTGTTGCGCGACGTGGCCTTCGGCGTTCAGGCCGGCGAGATCCTCGGCATCGTCGGCGAATCCGGATCCGGCAAGACCATGGCGTCGCTTTCCGTAATCGGGCTGTTGCCCAGCGCCATTGAGCTCAGAGCCGGCAGCGTCATGCTCGAAGGCAGGGAGCTAGTGGGCGAGGATCTGACCGTCGAACGGTCGTCGTCTGACATCTCGATGATCTTCCAGCAGCCCCGTAGCGCATTGAACCCTACGATGCGTGCAGGCAGGCAAGTCGCCCGCGTTCTTGAGATCAACCAGGGGCTCGGCAAGGCGGAAGCAAGAGACAGGGCCGTCGAGATGCTCCAGCACGTAGGAATCTCCGGCGCCGATCGGGTCGCGCGTGCCTACCCCCATCAACTGTCGGGCGGTATGTCGCAGCGCGTAATGGTTGCGATGGCTCTTGCGTGCAAGCCCCGACTTCTCATCGCCGATGAGCCCACCACGGCGCTCGACGTCACGATCCAGGCACAGATATTCGACCTGATGAGGTCGCTCGTCGAGGAAGTCGGCTGCGGGGTGCTGTTCATCACCCACGACCTTGCCGCTGTGGCCGAGATGTGTGACCGCGTTGTCGTGATGTACGGGGGACAGGTCATGGAGACGGCAGGAATCGACGATCTTCTCGACGATCCGGAACACCCGTATACGCAGTACTTGCTCGAATCGACCGAAAAGGAGATCGACCCCCGGGTGGTCGACGTCGGTGTGAACTTCGCGTTGACGGGCTGTCGCTTTTCCCACCGGTGTCCTCATGCTCACGCCGCATGTAACGAGTTCCCTGCGTCGTATCCCGTCGGCGAGGGCCACGCCTCGGCGTGTTTCCTGAACAAGGAGGGCCGCGTTGTCACTTCTTGAGGTGCGGGGACTGCACAAGATCTACGGACAAGGAGCCAGTGCGCTCCCGGCATTGCGCGGAGTGGATCTCGATGTCGATCGGGGAGAAACTGTTGCGATCGTGGGGGAATCGGGTTGTGGCAAGACGACGTTCGGTCGGATCGTGGTCGGGCTGCAGCCCTCTACCTCCGGGGATGTCATCTTCGATGGTGAGCGACTGGACGACTTGGTCGGCAACCGGCGTTCCCGCTGCCGGATACAGATGGTGTTTCAGCACCCCGACTCATCGTTGAATCCGCGATTCCGAGCCGGCACCACGGTTCGCGAGCCCCGCCAGCTAATGAAAGGCGGCGGCCGCGACGAGATCGAAGAGAAGGTTGACGAAATCCTGACGCTCGTCGGGCTCGGATCGGAGTACAAGTTGCGGCGGCCTCGGGAGCTCTCCGGCGGGCAACAGCAGAGGATTGCCATCGCCAGGGCGCTCATCAGCGATCCGGAGCTTGTGGTGCTCGACGAGCCGACGTCGTCGCTGGATCAGTCCGTTCGCGGCAGAATCATCTCGCTGTTGCGCGATATTCAGAGCGACAGGGATGTCGCCTACTTGTTCATCAGCCACGACCTGAGCACTGTGCGACGCATCGCCGACCGTGTCGCCGTCATGTACGTGGGGCGGATCGTGGAGATTGCCGATACCACAGCTTTATTCGAGTCTCCGCGGCACCCGTATACCAAAGCGCTGTTGTCGGCAGTTCCGTCGTTCGACGCAGAGCAGCGGAACCGGCGCATCATCCTCGAAGGTGAGACCCCGAGCCCGAGCGATCTTCCGGTGGGTTGCTCGTTCCAGGAACGGTGTCCGCTGGTACACGATCGTTGTCGACGAGAGACCCCGAGCCTGGAGAAGGTCGAAGGCGGACGTAGTGTGGAGTGCTTTGCTGTGACCGACCGTGTCAGCCAGTAATCGCAGCGACGTCGCTGGGGTCGAGGTATACCTTGACTCGCTCGATCTTCCCATCTCGAACGTCGATGACTTCTGTGAACTCGATTCGATACGACTCTCCGGAGGGGGCGGTTCCGGTGCTGGCGAACTCGGCGACCGCGCATTCGTCGTCAGCCATCAGCGACACGATAGACATCTGTTCGTCGGGCAGAGTTCGGTGGAGTTCCGCCAGGTGAGACCGGATGTGTCCGACACCCCGTTGCCAATCCCCGAGCGGACTCCAGTAGGCCGCGTCCTCGTGGTACAGCGCGATCAGGCTCTCGACATCTTTAGCGTTGTAATGCTCGACGATCCTCTGCACGAGATCGCGCACCGCTGCTTTACCGTTCATGATCCCTCCTCGCGCCTCGAACGTAGCATGCGACGAATGATCTGAGATGACAGGAGACAGCATGACTAGTGGTGATTCGATTGGGCTGGTGCTCGGGAGCGCGGTGGCACCGCATCTGCTCCAGGGGGCAGCACAGATGGCCGAGTCGAGCGGGTTCGACGAGTTGTGGCTCGCTGAGGACTTCTTCTTTACCGGTGGCATCTCCGGTGCGGCCATTGCTCTGGGTGCCACCGAGCGAATCTCGGTGGGCCTCGGTGTCGTGTCCGCAGTCGTTAGGCATCCGGCGCTTCTGGCGATGGAGATTTCGACGATTTCGGCTACGTTCCCCGGCCGGTTCTCGGCTGGCATAGGGCTTGGGGTTCCTGATTGGATCAGGCAGATGGGTCTCCACCCGAAATCACCCCTGGCAGCCATGCGGGCCTGCGTGACCTCGGTCAGAGAGTTGCTGCGGGGCGAGACCCTCGACGCCGAGGGCGGTGTCTTTGCCTTCGACGATGTGGTCTTGACCTATCCAGAACCAGGCTTGCCGACTCCGATTCACATGGGCGTCAGTGGACCCAAGATGTTGTCGCTGTCGGGCGAGATCGCAGACGGGTCGATCCTCTCGGTGTCCGCGAGCCACGAATACGTTCGCTGGGCCCGAGAACGCATCAATGAGGGCCGGACCAAGGCGGATCGGACCGACCCCCACCGCCTAACTGTGTTTGCTATCTACTCTGTCGACGAGGATCCGATCGCTGCTCGCCGGGCGGTGCGGGAGCCTCTGGCTTTCTACCGGTCGACTGGCACCAATGCGCTGAGCGACGTGTATGGAATCTCTGATGAGCTTCGGTCGCTCATCGATCTGGGCGGGTTTGAAGCGGTGCGCGATGGGATGCCGGACCACTGGATCGAGGATCTCACAATTGCTGGATCACCTGCTGAGGTCGCTTCCAAGATCCGGGCCTTCTACGAGGCTGGGGCCGATTCCGTCGCCTTGTTCCCCATGCCTAGCGACGAGATAGACCGGATGATCTCGCTCACTGCGAAGAAGGTGTTGCCGCTCGTTCGGTAATCCCCCGCTCGAATCAATTCGGTCTGGAGGGTGACGGACCGAAGGCGGCGCGGTGTACGACCACGTCGTTGTTCTCGTGCAGCAGGACGATTTCCTCATCTTTGACTCGAAACACGTCGACGCCATGATTGGCGTATGCCTCGCCGTGGATGGTCTTGGCGGTTTCGTCCCACACAGCTGCGGCCCATTGCCCGTCGACGATTAGGCGTCGGATTCGGAAGTTGAGGTCATTGAGCATTCCGGTATTGGCCATCAGGAAGGCCCGCGCCTGTTCGATCCCGCGGTATATCCCCCTCCCCAGGAATCGGACCTCGACATCATCCGAGAGGGTTGACAGCATGCCCTCCAGGTCCCTGGCAAAGTACGCCTTGTACAGCCGATCGACGGTCTTCGACGTTTCGTTCCCGCTCATCCGTCCTCCCAGGACTCCACAATCGCCCGAGCCTTGTGAGCGGTCGCCTCGTTCAGGTCCAGCATCGGAGGGCGTACGGCCCCTCCAGCGAGCCCGGCGGCGCCCATGGCAGTCCTGACGGCGGCGGGTACGTTGTTGGCCGATCCATCGTGGGCGCGGAGGTCCTCGAATGGTGCACAACGGTCTCTCGTTCTCAGAGCGAGACTGCGGTCATCGGCGACGAGTGCGTTGAACAGAGTCAACGCGGTCCGGGGGGCGAAGTTGCCTTCCCCGGTATTCCCGCACGGGTACAGGAGGCCGAGCCCGGCCTCGACGAGAAACGTGAGGTTGGCAGTGAGTGCTTGCTCGTCGACCCGTTCCAGATCGGCGGAGAACGGCGTAATCGGGGCGATACCGACTCCGTGCACGGCAGTGGCAAATGTGTTGGTCATCGGCCCTCCTCGCCTTCCTGTTCCATAATCTATAGATTCTTCCGTGATGATCGCAACGGCCGATGAGGAGGCGTGATGGAAGGCGTACGGTTCGGGCTGGGTGTGCCGACTGCCACAGAGGGGATGATGTACCCGATCCCGTTCGCCGATCCGGCGCAGGCTGTCGATCTCGCAGTCCAGGCGGAAGCTCTGGGATTCGAGTCCGTGTGGGCCAATGACCACATGACGACGCAGCGCTACGTCCGGGCCGAATTCGAGGAACCCCCTCGTTTCTACGACCCCCTCGGTTACCTAGCATTCGTGGCGGCGCGGACCGAACGGATTCGTTTGGCGACCGGTGTTCTGGTCATGTCCTTTCGTCACCCCGTTGCCGCCGCCAAGCAATTGGCCACGCTCGATCAGCTATCGGGCGGAAGGGTGGTGGCCGGTCTCGGTATCGGTGCCTACCGCGAGGAATTCGAAGCGATGTGGCCGGGCAGAAGCCTGCATCGGGGCGAGCATGCAGCGGAGTTCATTGAGGCGCTTCGGCTCCTGTTCAGCGAGCGGCGCGCCTCGTTTGAGGGCAAGCACATCTCCTTTACGGACGTTGAGAGCTTTCCCAAGCCGGCGCAGCGCCAATTGCCCGTCCTGTCGGGCGGAAACTCGCCCGGTTCGATCGCCCGGGCGGCGCACCAGGCCCATGGATGGCTTCCGGCATGCCTCACTCCAGCCGAATATGCCAAGGGTGTTGCCGAAATGGATGTGCTTGTTGCAGAATCGGGACGTGAGTTGCCTGCCGGATTCGAGCGGTGTCTCCAACTCGTCGTCTCGGTGGCTTCGACCACGGCTGGTGCCGATGCTCGGTTCGAGGAGTCCCAGGTCTACAACCATCTGCGCTCGTTGTCAGATTCGACCTTGCGTGGTCGACTCAACGACGACCTGACCGCCCGCAACCTTGTCGGTTCGGTGGAACAAGTGCGCGACCAGATCGGCAGGTATGTTGAAGCCGGGGTAGGCACGTTTGCCGGGCTGCTTTTTGCTACCGACACCCCTGAGGAAACGATCGAAGCGATGGCTCGGTTCTCAGAAGACGTGATCGCGACCAGCCGATGACGTTCTCTCCGGCGCAGTTGACTCCCGGTCATCTCAGAGAGGCTCTGGCGGAGGCGAAGTTCGACTGGCTGGTCCTCGCCGGCCCCTCAAATGTCGCATATGCCACTGGGTACCGCAGCGTGGCGGGTGACTTGTTTGCCGGTCATCGCATGATGGCGCTGGTGTCGAACGACGCCGTCTTCATGGTCGGTTCGGTCTCTGATGCTGGGCCAGCGACTGAGCGGGCCGTTCCTCCCGATCAGTATGAGCCGTTCGGGACGTTCTATTTCGAGTCGGGCGTGAGTTCCGTCGCCGAGATGACGGGTCGCCACGCCTCGGCGGTCGAGGCGCTGGAGGCACTGGTCTCCCGGCTGGGAGTGAGTGGCTCGATTGGAGTCGACGGGGGAGTGGGAGAAGGCGTATCAGTCCTCTCGTCATCTGGATCGGTGACCGATGCCGCCGGTTGGATCTCCCGGTTGCGTCGCCACAAGCTGCCAACGGAGGTAGATGTACTCCGTGGCGCTGCCCGGCTTGCGGAAGACGCCATCGATGCCGCCATTGCCGCTGCCGGTGTGGGCGTAACCGAGCATGAACTCGCCGCGATTGTTGCCACCACGATGGCGACAGGCGGGGGGATGCCTCGGTTTGTGGTCGTGACCTCGGGTCCTCGGACTGCTCTCGCCGACGCCAGGGCCACCGATCGGGCATTGCGGCCCGGTGATTTGGTCCGATTCGATGTTGGTTGCACGGTGGGTGGCTATTGGTCTGACATCGGACGGACCGTCGTCGTCGGTGAGCCCGATCCCTTGTCTGCCCGTCGGTACGCGGCGATCCTCGCCGGGGAGCAGGCTCAACTCGAGGCCGCTGCTCCCGGTGTGACTGCAGGCGAGTTGTTTCAGATCGCCGTCGACCGCGTCGAAGCGGGCGGATTGCAGCCCTATCGACGGCATCACTGCGGACATGGGATTGGCCTCGATGTATACGAACAGCCGATTGTGGCCCCTGGAGATCCGACTCCGCTCGAGTCGGGGATGGTCTTCTGTTTCGAGACGCCCTTCTATGACCTGGACGCGGGGGGCATGATGGTCGAGGATGCGGTCGTGATCACTGACGACGGGTGTGAGGTCATGACCGTGTCGGACCGGTCGCTACGTGTGGTGCCGGTATGAGCGCGTATGCGGGCGGTTTGAGCTGCCCGCGCTGCGGCTTTGAGACTGGAGAGGGTGATTGGTACCGAGGATGTTCGGAATGTCGTTCGGCCGGACGATCGGTCAACCTCCATCCGCGGTACGACCTGGATGGAATCTCGTACGAGCGCGATGACGATGTTGCCGGTCTCTTTCGGTATGGCTCGCTGCTCCCGTTCCCTGATGGTGCGGATCCGGTGACGTTGGGCGAGGGTGGAACCCCGCTGATCCCTTTCGCTCGCCTGGCTGCCGATCTGGGGGTCGGTCGGTTCTTGGTGAAGGATGAGAGCCGGAACCCAACCTGGTCATACAAGGATCGTCTCGCCGCGATTGCGATGACCAGGGCTAGGGCGGTCGGGGCGGACACGGTCGTTGTTGCCAGTACCGGCAATCACGGCGCTGCCGCCGCCGCATATGCCGCCGCCGCTGGCCTTCGCTGTATCGCGATAACAATTGCCTCAGTGCCTCTCACGATGAAGGTGCTCATGCAGGTCTATGGAGCAGATGTGGTTGCCGTCGACGATCTCGAAGGTCGGTGGGACCTGATGCGCAGTGGGGTCGCAGAACGAGGTTGGGTGCCGATATCGGGGATCGCTGATCCCCCGGCCGGATCCAATCCTTGGGGGGTCGACGGGTACAAGACGATCGCCTACGAGCTGTTCGACGATCTCGGAGAGGTGCCGGACATAGTCGTTGTGCCAGCCGCCTATGGAGACGGTTTGGCCGGAATCTTCCGTGGCTTCAAAGATTTGGTGGCTCTGGGCAGAGCCGCCCGGGTGCCGCAGATGGTGGCGGTGGACCCTTTCGGAGCGTATGCGGCGGCACTGGTCCAGGAGCGCCCGGTTGTTGTCGAACGAAATCCGAGCGTGGCATTCTCGATCGCCACTCCGATAGCCACAGAACAGGGCCTAATCGCGATCCGCCAGTCGGGAGGGACGGCTGTCGGCGTGAGCGATGACGCCGAGATCATGGCTGCTCAGCAGCGTCTGGCGCGCCAAGGCATCTACCTAGAGGCGTCATCGGCGATCGTCCTGCCGGCGCTGCGGCGCCTCGTTGACGCGGGCACTGTCGGGGCGCAGAGCACGGTCGTGGCAATCGGGACTTCCTCCGGTCTCAAAGACACCGCGGCGACAGCTGGACGATTGCCGCCGGTCATGGTGATTGAGCCGACGCTCGATGCGCTCGACCAAGCACTCGCTACTCGATGACAGGTCCGTAGACGGCAGCCGCCGGACCGAGGAACGAACGGATCTCCTCGATGAATTGTTCTCGGCCGGTCAGCAATTCCAGGTCGGAGCGGTATTCGTCGATGCCGTTCACCTCGACTATCTCGATGTAGTCGTAGTCCACGCCGACGTCTCGCAGCGGTCCTTGTACCCGAACGACTTCGTAGGAAACGATCGACGGAACAGACCGCGCCGTCGGGTAGTCCTTATCGACCACCCACCGCTCGTAATCGGCTGCGGACGCCCCGTCGAGAAGCCGGTTGAAGAAGAGCACACGGGTTCGCATGGTTGTGGGTCGTAGTCTATGGAGATGTCCGAGACGGTTGTTCTTCACCCGCTGCATCCTTTGGGACTCGACGCACTCCTCGAGGTCGAATCGGGCGTTCGATTGGTCGTGCCCGACTCCGATGAGGGAGTTGTGACGGCACTCGAGGCGGGTGCGGCGATCCTCATCACGTACCGCTGGGATGACCGCTTCATCGTCGATGATTTGCGCTGGGTTCAATCGCTCTCCGCCGGCATGGAGCAGTTTCCGCGGGAAGCCATGCGCCGCGTCGATGCGGTCCTTACATCGGCGCGGGGAGTGCACGCACCAGCGGTGGCCGAACATGCGATCGCCCTGCTAATGGCGACGACGCGTGGAATCGGCGCCGCCATGCGAGACGTTCCGGCGCGGGAGTGGACGTGGGGCAGGCCGGGATTTGAGCTCGGAGGCAAGACACTCGGTGTGATCGGTCTGGGCCATGTTGGCGAGCATGTGGCGCGTTTGGCCGTGGGGCTGGGGATGACTGTGATTGGGACCAAGGCTCACCCTCAAGATTACGACGGTGCCGCTGTCCGGGTTCTGGGTCCGGACGGCACAATCGAGGTGTGCGGCGAGGCCGATGCGATTGTGGTAGCCGTGCCCCACCAAGCGGCAGACGGACCCATCGTCGGTAGCGACGCTTTGGAGAGTCTCGGAGCCGGTTGGCTGGTCAATGTGGGGAGGGGTTCCGCTGTGGACGAGCAGGCGTTGGTCGAGGCCCTGGTGTCGGGTGAGCTACGCGGTGCCGGTCTCGATGTCTTCGAGTCCGAGCCGCTTCCACCGGGTTCTGCACTGTGGGAGCTTCCGACCGTGGTGATAACTCCCCATGCGGCGTGGGCGTCAGATCAGCTCGCTGAGCGTATGGCACAGCGGTTTGTGATCAACCTGGCGGCCTTTCGAGGCGATGGTGAATGGGTGGACCGCTGGGTCTAGCGAAGATGCGATCCGGTCGTCGGGGTGACCAGCTCGACGTGATAGTCCGTTTCCAGCTCCTGGGCATACCCGGCCAGTTCTTCTTGCCACTTCTTGCCAGCGTACAGTTGCTGAGTCTGGCGTTCCCGCTCCTCCTCGTCAGCAAAGGAGCGGAGGTAGAAGAACACATTCGGATCGTCGAGCGAGACGAATTGCCCGACGATCTGCATCCCGATGGCCTCCATTTCTGGGAGCACGGTGTTATCGAACCATGTTGCGAATTCGTCGCGTCGTCCGGGGACGATCTCGTACCGCCGAATCTCAAGGATCATCCGGTCCCTCCTTTGGCTGTGGGGTCGGTTGGTAGTCTGGTCACATGGCTTCGACGGTAGAGATTCCTCTTGACGGCCGCAGGGCGCTGGTTACCGGTGCCTCTCGCAACTTGGGCGCAGCCATTGCCCGGTCGCTGGCCGACGCCGGGGCGAGTGTGGTGCTGACCTATCTCGAATCCGAAGGGTCCGCGCTCGAGTTGGTGGCGGAGATGGTTGCCGCCACCGGACGAGAACACGGGTCGGTACGCATGGATGCTGCGGACTCAGGGTCGGTCCGATCGGCCACCGAGGAGGCGGCCTCTCTGCTCGGCGGCCACATTGACATCCTCGTGAACAACGCCGGACCCTATAACTCGACTCCATTCAGCGAGCTAGAGGAGAAGGACTGGGACCGGGTATGGGATGCCAATGTCAAGGCTGTCTACGTTGCTTCTCGACAGGTGGCCGCGGACATGAAGAGGGAAGGTTGGGGTCGAATCGTCAACGTGTCGGCCGTATCCGCATATGTGAGGAACCGGTCGATCTACACGCTCTCGAAGAACGCCTTGCTGACGCTGACGGAATCGCTCGCCCTCGAACTCGCACCCGATGTCACGGTGAACGGAGTCGCCCCCGGCCAGATCGCGGAGAGTATCCCGGACCTGGTGGCCTTCAACCCCGAGTGGGCTGAGAAGGTGGTGGCGGCCACGCCTCTGAAGCGGCTCGTCACCCGAGACGAGATTGCCCGGGTCGTCGCGCTCATCTGCTCGCCGTCGTTCGACTCTGTCACCGGAGTCACCATTCCTGTGGATGGCGGCCTTCGCATAAACCGATTCTGATGTCCGACTCCACGGACCAGGTGGTCGATCACCTATACACGGCCTACCTGGGTGGTGATCCCGACGGGATGCTCGCCCTGATGTCCGATGACGTCCAGGTGCGCTTCTTGGGGCAGGCTTGCCTGAACGGCATCGCCGAGACTCGTCGCTTCTTTGGATTCGTTGCTGGTTTGCTGACCGATCTCGACTTTCGCGTCGAGCGCACCATCGTCGACGGCGAGTGGGCGGCGGTCACCTGGTCGGAGTCGGCTCGAACCGCCGCGGGTGCATCCTGGGAGAACCACGGTGTGGATGTGATTCGGGTCGTCGATGGCGAGATCGTCGTGCTGCACGAGAACAACGATGTCCGCAACGTTCACTCTCACTTCCCACCGTATGAGGATCAAACGGCCAGCGGCCGGTAATCGACCTCATACCCGAAGGCGGCGGGACCGACGACCTCTAACGCCCTGGAGGTTTTGAGCAGGTCAGGGCAGGGGATCACGAGGACGTCGGCACGGAGGCCGTAGCGAACCAGCTCCGTGGTGATCGGCTCTCCCTCATCTGTGGTCACGAGCGTTATCAGGTCGGGAACTGTGACTGTGGGTTCGCCGTCCTCACGGATCAGCAGGTTCTCGTTCTGGAAATCAATTTCGATGCGTCGTCCGGCGTCCTCTCCGGTTCCTTCCAGCACGAGGCGCCCCCGGGCGAAGCCGCGGGCGGTGCGCCGTTCGACGTCGGTCACCTTGCCCCTCAGGTAGCGTCGTCCTCCGGCGACGCCGAGTACCGCCTCACTCGGATCACCATGGTGTTGACGGGCGGCAAGGACGGCGTCGCCGATATCCTTGGCCAGGGTGAGAGTGTTGGGGATGATCGTGGTGCGACAGAAGGCCCCGTCCATGACTGCTGTGGCGAGTCCGGCATGACCTCCCATATCGATGGTGGTGCTTCTCAGGAGCCGCTCGAGCCACTTCGAGTCGACGATCTGGTCGACCACGATCCTGTTGCCGCGTTCGTCGGCCAACGCGGCAGGTGAAGGGTTCCCGCCGTAGATCAGGTATGTGATCATTTGGAGTTCGGGGAAGGCACGACCCATCCCGTCGCCGTCCACGATGGGTATGTCGAGTATGGCGCCAATCACCAGGGGAACCATTGAATTGCCACCGCCCATCTCGAATGGCGCGATTGCGGTGAACTTTCGGCCGAGGTGTCGTTCGAGTGCCCGTACGGCGTCGGTTTCCTCCCCGCCACCGGGGATCTTCTCATAGGCCACAACGGGAGACCCCATGCCGCCGGCAACCACTAACAGATCGTCGTCGGCTATTTCGGTGGGGTCGATGACCCGGATCTGACGCCCGGCCCGCAGTTGCTCCCGAGCGCGAAGCCGTCCGAGATAGGGGTTGCCGCCGCCGCCGGTACCGAGAATCCCGGCCCCGATCGCGGTAGGGACCAGGTCGTCCTCGGTTATCTGCCACATTCCGCGACTCTCCTAGTTGGCCGATTTGCGCAAGAATCTATAGTTTATTACATCGACCGCCTGGATCGGTTGGCGGTCGTGGGAGTGTGAGACATCATGTTTAGGGCTGTCACGACGGTGGACGCAGCATTGCGCGCGCTCGATGAGCTCGGACCGGGTGCCCAGGTGATTGCCGGAGGCACCGATGTGATGATCCAACGCATGACCGGGTCGCTCTCCAAATCGGAGCCGTTAGTCCACATAGGGAGAATCTCAGAGATGCGTGGGGTGTCGCTGGGTAGCGAGAGCATCACGATCGGCGCCCTCTCGACCCACCGCGACATCAGAACCGATCCGATCTTGGCGGCTCACCTGCCGAGCTTCGTTCAGGCGTCCTCGACCGTCGGCGGGTGGCAGACCCAGGAGGTCGGCACGATCGGTGGCAACGTCTGCAATGCATCTCCAGCTGCCGATCTCGGTGCTCCGTTGCTGATGGCGCAGGCAACCTTGGTGCTGGTGAGCAGCGGGGGCGAGCGCCGGCTGCAAGCAGCAGATTTCTTCTTGGGTCGTCGTCAAACCGCGCTTGAGTTCGGCGAGTTGTTGACAGCGATCGAAGTGCCGATTCCGGCGCCCGGTTCTTGGGAGACCTACATCAAGATTGGGCGGCGCTCAGCAATGGAAGTGGCGATCGTGGGCCTCGCCGCCCGATTCGTCGTCGACGGTGCCGTCTCGGCGGCGCGGCTTGCCTTTTGCTCGGTGGCACCCCGGCCGATGCGGGTCCCCGATGCCGAGGTCTCCCTGGTCGGGACGATGCTGGAGGACGAAGCAATTGCGGCGGCGGGCCGGCTGTGTGCATCGGCAGTCAGCCCGATCGATGATCAGAGAGCGACGGCTTCATATCGAACCTCCGTAGTTCCCAGGCTGGTGCGGCAGGCGGCCGAGGCCTGCCGTTCGGAGTTGGTGTGATGCAGTTGGAATTCACTCTCAATGGAATGGTTCGCCGGCTCGATGTCGAACCTGATGAGACCTTGCTCGATGTGGTGCGGGAGCGGCTCGGCCTCACGGGTACCAAGGAAGGGTGCGACGAGGGGGAGTGCGGCGCCTGCACCGTGCTGATCGACGACCGGCCTGTCGACTCCTGCATCTATCCGGCATTGGCGGTCGAAGGGTTGGCGGTGCGTACCGTCGAGGCTCTCAGCGCCCCCGACGGTGCCCTCAGCCACCTGCAGCGAGCGTTCGTCGATCGGGCCGCCGTTCAGTGCGGCTTCTGCACTCCAGGACTCCTGATGACACTGACCGCTCTCTTGGAGAGCAACCAGAACCCATCCTCCTCCGAGGTCGACGACGCGATCGCAGGCAATATCTGTCGTTGCACCGGTTACAGCGCGATCCGCGAGGCGGTTCGAAGGGCCGTTGAGGAGGTGAGCGCGTGACTGCGATTGGGGCACGATCGCCTCGCTCCGATGCCGAAGCAAAAGTACGAGGTCTGGCCAACTACGGGGTCGATTACTCCGAGACCGGGATGCTCCATGCCCGGTTGCTGCGGTCGCCGGCTGCGGCGGGCAGGATCACCCGTCTCGACGTAGAGGTTGCAGGTCGGATGCCAGGGGTCTATGCCGTAGCAACCGCGGCGGAGGCACCGCCTCATCGCAGCGGGCTCATCCTCATGGACACCCCATTCTTTGCAGACGACGTCGTTCGGTACGAGGGGGAACCGATTGCGATGGTGGTCGCCGAGTCGGAGAGACTCGCTGATGATGCGGTTTCGAGCATCGTTCTCGAGATCGAGGAGTCGACTCCTGTGTCCGATGTCGGTCAGGCACTGGCTCCAGGGGCGGTCCTTGTGCATCCAGACCTCGAGACGTACCAATCTGTCCCCGGCGCAGCACCGTGGCCTCGCTCAGGCAATGCCGGCGGAATCCTGACCTCGGATCCCGAGGGTGTTGACGGGGCGTTCGCCGCCGCCGACGTTGTGGTCGAAGACGTCTACGTGGTACCGCGTCAGTATCAGGCATACCTTGAGCCGAAGTCCGCCACCGCCTCCTACGACGGCCACCGCTGGACTATCCACGTTTCACATCAGTTCCCCCACAACGTTCGTACCCGCGTAGCCCAAGCGCTCGGGGTCGAGCTATCGCGGGTCAGGGTTGTCGGGGAGCACATCGGTGGGGCCTTCGGCGCTCGGCTCGATCTGGGCCTTGAGCAATTCGCCGCCCTTGGTGCTTCGATGACCGGCCGGACGGTCAAGCTGGTCAACAACAGGTCCGAGGATCTGATCTCGTGCATGTCGCGCGAGAACGCCACGATCCGGGTGCGTTCGGGGGTGATGAAGGACGGGCGCATTGTTGCCAGAGACTTCGAATGCTTGATGGACGGTGGTGCTTATGCTGGTGATACCCCCTATCTCACCAGCATCGCTCTACTCATGGCGGGCTCGGTGTATCGCGTCGACACAGCCCGGGTGGTTGCGAAGTCGGTGTACACCAATACGGCGCCGACGGGTGCGTTCCGCGGTGTTAGCGGTACCTACATCTGCTTCGCCATCGAACGTCACATGGACCAGCTGGCCCACGCAATCGGAATGGACCGAAGAGAGTTCAGGCTGCTCAACCTCTTCGAGTCCGGTGATGCCATGCTCAATGGCCAGGTACTCGACGATGCCGACATCCTGAGTGAGGCGTTCGACCGAGTCGAAGAGGTTGCGCCTTGGGCCGAGACCGGGACTGGGATGCTCAGGGGCGTCGGCATCGCCTCGGCTATCTGGCTGACGAATCCGCTAGCCGGTTCGGCCACCGTCACTCTCCACGAAGATGGCCACATTGGGGTTTCGACGGCTGCCACTGAGAATGGCAGCGGCGCGGTGGCGATGGGTGTTCGTCAGATTGCTGCCGGGGAGTTCGACGTGGCCGCAGAGGATGTGTTCATCACTCTGCCCGACACGGATAGTCAGGCCTACGACGCCGGCTCGCAGGGGAGCCGAACCACTCACGTCGTGGGGATGGCAGTCCACAACGCGGCCACCCAGATGAAGACGCGTCTCTTCGATATTGCGTCGGGCCTGCTCAACCTGCTCCCGGAAGATCTCGAACTGCGGGGCGGCAACGTGTGCATGCGGGGCGACGCCTCGGTCTCGGTGCCTCTCGCCGAGGTCGCCGGTGCCGCGCTGCGTTCCGGTGGACCCTTGAGCGCCACCGGGTCCTATAGCGTGCCGCTGCCGAAGTGGGATCCCGATGCCGCCGATGGCCTGCTCTTCCCGGCCTTCCCAGTACCTACCTACCACGTCCACCTTGCTGAGGTCGAGGTGGACCCCGTGGACGGGAGGGTGAGGGTGACGCGATACGTCGTGGCTCAAGAGGTCGGTCGGATGATCAACCCGGACGGGGTTTACGGTCAGATCCAGGGTGGGGTCGCTCAAGGCGTCGGCTATGCCCTCTGGGAGGGTCTCGAGAACGTTGAGGGGCGCTATACGCGGCGCACCCTGGAGTCGTACGGGCTGCCGCTGGCAGTCGACATCCCCGACGTCGAGATGATCGTGCTCGAGCACCCGCACGAGGCCGGCCCCTTCGGAGCGAAGGGCGTCGCCGAGCCCCCGATTGTTCCGGTCGCGGCGGCCATCGCCAACGCGGTGGCGGATGCCACCGGTGCCAATATTGTTCGTCTGCCCATCGACCCAGAGCAGGTGCTGAATGCTCTTGATATGAGGGACAGCTGAGTGCGAATCGGTATCGACGTCGGCGGCACGAACACGGATGCCGCCTTGATGGCCGGCCGGAGGGTGGTCGCGGTCCTCAAGACACCGACGACGAAGGATGTGACCTCCGGGATCGTCACTGCGCTCGACCGCCTGCTGGTCGAAGCGGCGGTCGATCCGGTAGACGTGACCGGCGTCATGATCGGGACGACCCACTTTACGAACGCCGTCGTTGAAGGACGCCGACTGGCCCGGACCGCAGCGATACGGTTGGGAGCACCTGCAACCCTGGCTTTACCGCCTCTCGTTGATTGGCCGGACCGGCTGCTGGAGGCACTGGGGCGACATACCTATGTTTGCCGGGGCGGGCATGAATTCGATGGCCGGGAGATTTCGCCGCTCGACACCGACGAGCTGAGGCGGATCGCAGTCGAACTGGCCGAAGGTGATGTTCGATCGGTGGCCGTCACCTCGGTGTTCTCGCCGGTAAACGGCGAGATGGAGACAGAAGCGGGGTCGATTCTCAATGATGAGGTCCCCGAGCTTTCGGTCTCCTTGTCGCGTGAGATTGGTCGCATTGGGTTGCTCGAGCGCGAGAACGCGACCGTGCTCAACGCGTCTCTTCGGCCATTGGCCGAAGAGATTGTCCAAGGCTTCGAAGACGCGGTGGAGCATTCGGGCCTGGATGCTCCCATCTTCATCTCTCAGAACGACGGGACATTGATGAGTCTCGAATACGCGAGACGCTATCCGGTGGCGACCTTTGCCTCGGGCCCGACCAACTCGATGCGCGGAGCTGCCTTCCTCAGTGGGCAGGTCGATTGTGCCGTAGTCGACGTCGGGGGCACCACTGCCGATATCGGTGTGCTCACCTCGGGCTTCCCCCGGGAGGCCTCGGTCGCTGTCGATATCGGCGGAGTACGCACCAACTTCAGAATGCCCGACGTGCTTCCGATCGGTATCGGCGGCGGATCGTTGGTTCGCGGTGATGTCGCCACTGTGACGGTGGGACCCGACAGTGTGGGGTATGAGCTCACCGACAGGGCTCTCGTCTTCGGCGGATCCGAGTTGACTGCGACGGACATCGCGGTTGCAGGCCGGCGGGCCGAGATCGGGAACACGGGGGCAGTTGCCGGAATCGATCCCGAGCTGGTGGAGGCGGCGCTGGCGCGGATAAGGGATGACGTGGCCGAGACGGTCGATCGAATGAAGACGAGTGCTGAACCCATACCGGTTGTTCTCGTTGGCGGCGGCAGCATCCTCCTTCCAGATGACATGTCGGGAGCAAGCCAAGTCATTCGGCCCGAGAACTTCGAAGTTGCCAACGCAATCGGGGCCGCCATCGCCCAGGTCGGTGGCGAGGTAGATCGGATCTACTCCCTTGCAGAGATGCGCCGGGAGGCCGCTCTCGAGTCGGCCACCGCGGAGGCTATCGGTCGAGCCATCGGCGCGGGCGCGGCCCCGGTGTCCGTCGAGGTCGTTGATGTCGAGGAGGTCCCGCTCGCCTACCTGCCGTCGAATGCGGTCCGGATCAGAGTGAAGGCTGTGGGCGACCTGGCAGCATCGGAGTCGAAATGACCCAACGGTTTCTCGAAGGTAGGGGTGCACTTGTTACGTCTTCCTCCCGCAACCTCGGTGCAGCCACCGCACGCGCTCTCGCTGCAAGGGGTGCGGCGGTGGCCATCAACTACTTCGACTCTCTGGACGTCGCCGAAGCTCTTGTCGCCGACCTCGGCCGGGACTTCGGAGGGCAGTATGTGGCCCTTCGGGCCGATATGAGCGACTCAACAGCAGTTCGCAGCCTGGTGCAGCGCGCCGCGGAGGCGATAGGACCCATTCAAGTTCTGATCAACAACTCGGGGCCGTTCGCCATGGAGCCCTTCGCGGAAATCGACGAGTCGGATTTCCGGCGCATCTGGGATGCCAACGTGACTGCGGCGTTCGCAGCAGTGCAGGCTGCGGTGCCGGGGATGCGGAAAGAGGGCTGGGGCCGCATCGTCAACTTGTCGGCCGGGTCGGCCTATCTCCGCAACCACTCCATCTATACGCTCGCCAAGTCGTCGATGATCGTCTTCACGGAGCAACTGGCGGTGGAGTTGGCTCCCGAGATAACTGTCAATTGCGTAGCTCCGGGACAGATCGCCGAAAGTGCAGACGACGTAGCTGAGTTCGATCCGTCATTCGCCGAGAGAGCCGTTGAGGCAACCCCATCGGGCCGGTTGGCTCGCCGTGCGGACGTCGCCGAGATTATCGCCGAACTGTGTGGCCCGCGATGGGACCCCGTCACAGGTGTGACCATTCCCGTCGATGGCGGTTGGCGCTTCCGGCGATTCTGACGGGTACGGCACTAGTACTGATCGGGGGAGGCCGGAGACAAAGCGATAGTGCGACATTCTTTCGGTCTATCGAACTGGAACCCGCCAGTGAGCTGGCTACATATCCGGTGAGTCATTGGGAGGAAACCGACACTGCCCTTGTTGCTGGCCCGGGCCCGATCTCTGCTGATGGGTGTAGTCCCTACCCGGTGACCTCTGAGTTGTGGTGTGCCAGACACTGCCACCTATCGCCACGTCTCACCCAGAGACCGGTGAAGCGCAGCTCCAGGTCGGGGCCGTCGGACTGCTGGACCACGCGGTAGCCACCAAAGACAGCTGCGACATCCCCGTGTCGCTCGACTTGGACGTCGAATGGCCCCACGAAGTCCACGGGCTCGTTCACGGTGGCTACCCAGCTGAGGTACTCGGCTTTGTTGCGCACGAGGCCGTCGTAGTTGGTGTAGATCCATTCCTCGGCCAGCATCGTTTGCAGCGGACCGATCCCATCGGCGGTGATCGCAGCAAACCAGTCTTGATAGAGGTTCGTCAGCAGGTCGGCAAGGGCATCGGACACATCGTCTCCTCTTTCGTCGATCCGACCCTATTCGGCGGCATTCCAGAGTGCTGTGACGTCCTGGGCATGTCGGGGTGGGACGAAGCGACGGCCTTGGCGAGCGAATAGCTCTAGTGACTGGTGGAGGATCGGGGATCGGTCGAGCCACCTGCTCGGCCTTCGCCGAGAGGGGAGCGAAGGTGGCCATGGCCGACGCGAAGATAAGACCAGCGCACATAACTCACCTCACTTCCGAACCAAACTGACCCACAACCGGGCCCTCGGACTACCGGTCTCACGGTAGCTACTATCTGTGGCGGAGTTGGACACTAAGGGTGCTATGAACGATCGAACGCGGTCGACCGCGTTTCAACGGTTTCTTGCCGTCGTGACTGCGATGACCCTGCTGGGGGCGCTCGGCGGGGGATTCGTCCTCGTGCTGCGGCCCAGTGGCGGTGCGGCTCTTGCTCGGGTCGACTCTGCGATCAACGCCGGACCCGGCTTGGTAGTGCTCCGTGCAGCCGACGACGCCGGCGAGCGCCCCTTTACCGAGCCCGTGTCGGTCGATCTGGCGATCGACCCTGTGAAGCTGGCACTCGCTCCGCTCAATGCCGAGGCGGTGCAGACACCTCACCGGCGGGGTTCGTCAGCGGATCGGATCGTCGCCGGCTACTTCGGTCACGAACTTCTCCGAATGCGCGACGCCGGGTCGATCATGGGTGTCCGACAGATTGCCGATCTGGCTGAGTCGACTCTGGGCATAGATGCGATCGTCCGCGATCTCCTCGATGTAGACCGTGACGGTATCGACGACGATGGCCGGTTCACCGTGACGGCGCTTGATGGCTCTGCGGTGTGTGTTTCTCTTGGCAAGAGGCGGGCGATCGCCATCGCCCAATCGCTGGCGATTGATCCGGTAGATGGCCTGCCGGCGAACGGCCTCTCCTGGTCCTCCTTTGGACCGTGTGGTGGTGAGATCCGGCCCCGGGCCGGATCGGACGTTCGACTCGGAACGACACCTGGCACGTACGGAGGAGTGCGTTCCGGCGACGTGTGTGACGTTTCGGCGCTGGTGAGGGCTCTCACGGGCAATCTGGTGGTCGGAACGGCATGGTCGGCGGCTCACTCAGTCGACGTCAGCGAGATTGAGCAGTTCATTGGGGCGCTCACCCCGGTTGTGCTGCTGAGGGACACACTTGTCACCGATCACGGCTTCGACAATGGACGGATCCACTCCGAGCAGGCGGTCTTGGAACGCGGTACCGCCGTGCTGGTCGATCGCACTGGGACGCCTCGGGTGCGGTGCATCTCTGGAAGCCCCCTCCGGAGACCTCAGTCCGTAGTCGCCTCGGTCGTGGTTGTAGGCGACGCGTGGCACGGGTTCTCGCTGACCGCAGTGTCCAATGTGCCGCCTGCTCGGGCCGCCGCATCACGGTTTCTGCTGGTGGACATCCGCTCGGGTCGGCCCCTGCTGCGCCAAGCCGGTGCCGCGGGTGCATCCTCGGCGCTGGCCGGGCCGATCGTGTCTGCGGCACCAACCGGCTGAGCCAAGTCCAGCGACCCGATATTCTTGGCTTCTCCGGCTCCCGAGGAGGTGCCTTGGATTTCTCTCTCTCCGCCGAGCATGAAGCCTTCCGCCGTGTCGTACGAGATTTTGCGGTAGCGGAGATTGAACCGTACGCCGAGGAGTGGGATCGCACCCATGAGTTCCCCACCGCAACTGTTCTCGAGATGGGCAAGCTCGGACTGTTCGGGCTCGTGTTCCCAGACGAGTTCGGCGGAGCCGAGGCCGATTTCCTGACACTGTGCATTGCCGTGGAGGAAATCGCCAGAGTCGACTCTTCCATGGCGATCACTCTCGAGGCCGGGGTGGGACTGGGGGCGAATCCGATCTTCCGGTACGGCACGGACGAGCAGAAGGCCCGGTGGCTCCCCGACCTCGTCGCGGGACGACGGCTGGCGGGATTCGGGCTCACAGAGCCCGGGGCCGGCAGCGATGCGGGAGCGACGGCTTCTCGGGCGGAACTGGACGGCGACGAATGGGTGATAAACGGTACGAAGTCGTTTATCACGAACTCTGGAACGGATATCACATCATTGGTGTCCATCACGGTGCGCACCGGACCCAATGAGATCAGCACGATCGTGGTCCCAACCGGTACGGAGGGGTTCACCGTCGAACCTGCTTACCGCAAGATGGGATGGCGCGCCTCCGACACTCACGGCCTCCGGTTTGAAGACTGTCGGGTCCCTGCCGACAACCTGCTGGGTGAGCGCGGTCGCGGCCTTCCTCAGTTCTTGGAGATCCTCGACGATGGCCGTATCGCGGTGGCGGCTATGGCGGTGGGCGTAATCCAGGGGTGCTTTGACCACAGTCTCTTCTACGCCAAGGAGAGGGAGCAGTTCGGGCGCCCGATCGGATCGAATCAGGCAATCGCGTTCAAGATTGCCGACATGCAGGTGGCGGTCGACGCCGCCCGTCTCCTCACCTATCGAGCGGCCTGGCTGAGGGATCAGGGGCAGGCGTACAGACAGGCTGCTGCCGCTGCCAAGCTTTTTGCGTCCGAAGCCGCCGTCGACGCCACCCGTCAGGCAACCCAAATCTTCGGGGGTGCGGGTTTCATGGACGAATCGCCGGTATCGCGGTTCTACCGCGATGCCAAGGTGCTCGAGATAGGTGAGGGAACCAGTGAAGTCCAACGGATGGTGATCGGCCGAGCACTCGGGTTGTGACGTGATTCGTCGCGCCCTGGTGGCCTGTGCTGCTCTTGCTCTCTTCTTCTACGGGTGCGCCGATCCAGAACCGATTGCCGACATCCAGGCAGCAGTCGATGACGCCAGGGTGCGGTGGGGTCAAGCCGGAATCACCTCATACAGATTCACAATCGAGTGGTCGTGCTTCTGTCCGCCTACTCATGCAACGGTCGAAGTTTCCAACGGCGAGATTGGATCGATTGTCTCGCTGACCGGTGGCTCTGCCGCTGCAGTTCTCGGGCTCACGATTGAGGGTCTCTTCGACGAGATCGAATCGGCAGCGGCCGGGTCCGACTCAGAAGCGGGGCACCCTGGTGCCGTGACGGCGGTGTTCGACTCCGATTACGGCTATCCCGTAAGCGTCTCGGCGGATCCGATCTTGGAGGCAGTTGACGATGAGTTTGGGTGGGAGATCACCGGCTTTGTGGCGCTGCAGGGAGCCATCTTCGAGCGGGCAGATGCTCCCGCGGGGATCCACGAGTGTGCCCTGCTCATGCGAGGTGAAGTGGACTCGGTGCTCGGAGCCGGGACTCCGTTGGGTGACTTCTCCACGCCCGCCGTCACGATCTCGATCTGCACCTGGAGCGGTGCCGATTCTTCTCTGGTTCTCACGCTATTCCCCACCCCTGACGGTGGTCTGCTGGTGCCCTACCCCGACGCGATCGCGTTGAAGGGCTCGGAGGGGGTACTGGTGGAGCAGTTCGATGGGGCGAGCCTGGTCGTGGTCGACGTCGGCGGGACAGTGATCGCGCTCGAGAGTTCTGTCGCGGATCCATCTCTGCTGGCCGAGCTGCTCATGTCGGTTGCGGGCCGGTTGCCCTGACTCGCCCACCGTGCTCTTCGAATCCAGCACCTCCGGCAACGCATCGGTCTGGGGGTGCCGGGGAGCGACCTCGGGGTGGCGACTACCCCCTCACGATCCGGTAGACGGTTCCGATCGAATTGACCAGCAACAGCTCGCCGTCACCGTCGACTCCGAATGAGGCCCAGTTCTTCCCCGCCCCTTCGAGCATCTCAGTCCAGTCCCACTCGTTGGTCACTTGGCCGCCCACGTAGTTGAAGGAGCGAACCGAGCCGTTGCACCAGTCGGCGTACAAGTAGTGGCCGACCAGCTCAGGGATGGCGGTACCGCGGTAAACGTATCCACCGGTGACCGAGCACCCGCTTTCGTGGCTGTACTTGAGCGTCGGTGATTCCCATCCGGTCATGTCGCAGCCGTCGGAAGGCAGATAGCAGTCGGTCGCTTCGAAGTTGGGCCATCCAAAGTCGAGGCCGGGAGTGTCGATGGAGGCGACGTTGATCTCTTCCCAGTTGGCCTGGCCGACGTCTCCGATATAGACGAGTCGGGTTTCGTGATCGATAGAGAATCGCCAAGGATTTCGTAGCCCGTACGCCCAAATCTCGTCGCGCCCATCGTCGGTACCGGGGAAAGGGTTGTCGGCCGGAATGGCGTACGGATCCCCGCTGTCGATGTCGAGACGCAGCAGGTTGCCTTGGAGGCTCGACAGGTCTTGGCTCGAATCGTCGCCGAGGCCGCCATCACCGAGCGCCACCCACAGGTTCCCCTCAGGGCCGAATTGCAGCATGCCGGCACGGTGCCGGATGCCCTGCTGATCGACTTCGAACAGGACCGATTCGGTGGACCGGTCGCCCACCCCGGCCCCGATACCCGACGTAGAGAATTCACTGAGGCGGGAGTCGAGTTCGGAGTCGGTGTAGTACAGGAACATTCGGCCGTTCGAGGCGTAGTCGGGGTGGAAGGCCAACCCGAGCAGCCCATTCTCAATGCCACCTGAGCCGACTCTGTCGGTGAGGTCGAGAAACGGTTCCGTTCGAAGTCCGTTGTTGTCGATGACGACGACGCGACCCTGACGCTCGAGGACGAATATGCGGTCGTCTCCGGGGATGCTTCCGGCGTACACAGGGAATGGGATTCCGGTTGCGAGCTCTTCGAGTCGGAGCTGGAGGGCGCTGATGTCACCCCCGCCGCTCGGGCCTGTCACTTCTGTCACAACCGTAGTCACTGTGGATGTGGGCGTATCTGCGATGGTCGTGTCGCTGCCGAGGGTGGTTGTGGAGGTGGCGGTGGTCGTGGAGGTGGTCTCGCCCACCGCTTGTGGGGAGAAGGGATTCTCGACCAGGAGAAGGAAACTCACCAGGCCGGCGAGCGCGATGATGCTGATCAGTGACAGGGGGAGGTTGGGTCCGCGAAACGGCGATCCGGGGCCGCTACCTGCTTCAGTCCGAAAGGCTTCCTGGCCTTCCCATGGGTCCTTGGTGCTCATTGAGGCCCACAGTCTGCCATGTGGCCCGGGTCCTTGAAGCGCCTTCGCCTGGTCTTGCGCTTTTGAGGCCTGTATCGGGATGGTCGGGCGTGCTCACGGCAACGATCCCGGGTGCCCGATGTGTGAGATCGCCACTTCAATAGCGGTCAACACGAGTGATCCCCGGTGCCGCGACACCGGGGATCACGATTGGGCGGGAGTCGCTACCCGACGCTTGCTGGAGCATCCGTTGGGGCGAGGTCGGCCCGAGCCACGTCGGTGGCTGCATCGGACCCGTTGACCAGGCCGCGGAGGAACTCGACGATCTTCTTGCCGTCGGCGTGAGCGGCCCTGACGTTCTGGCGGGCCGCACCGAGGTCCGCACGTCCGGCTTCCAGGATCGCCTGGGCGGGCTCCGGCCAGTCTCTCGCCTGGAGGCCGATCACGTTTCCGGCCACCGGACTGGCGAGTCGGTATGCCTCGCTGATGCTGTCGGTCCCCTGTTCGAGGAGGCGCCATGCCTCATCGACATCGAATCCGGCTTCTTCGAAGCGGGCGATGATCTCGGCCAGTTTGTCGGCGTAACGCTCCAGCTTGCCGGTGGCGAACACGAGCGTGTCGGAGGCAATGACCTCGAAGGTCTTCGGCGCCAGAACATGCTGGATCTTGTAGTCACCGATGTGTTCGATCAGGTCGCGCAGCTCCGCCAGGGTCGTAGCCGACTCGATCTGACGGGCGAGCGATTCGAGGCCCGAGGCGGCGGTACCGATGTCGCCCAGTAGCTGACCGGCGTGCTCTGCGGTGATGTGGTCGGCGTTGGCGATCTTGGACCGCAACCGTCCCAGCGCCTCCAGTTGTCTGTCGATCACCTCGAGGGCTCGCGCCTTGATTCCGCTGAGATCGCGCACGGGCCGGTCACTGGGACGGTCGGTGAGTTCGAGGTCTGTTTCCCGGCCTGTCTCGGTGGAGACATCATCGAGGGCGAAGGCAGTGCTCGGTATGGCGACTAGCGCCATGACGAGTGCCACGCTGGCGGTACGTTGCAGGGTCTTCATCGTCTGCTCCTTGGTTGCGTTTCCTAGAGGTCTGAGAACAGGTCGTCCAGCTCGTCGAGTAGCGCGTCGAGGTCTTCGAATTCGCTCAACTCCTCGTCGAGATCAGGGGGAGCGACGCTGACGGCAGCCGTGGTTGTCGTGGCTGAGATCGACTTGCTCGCCTCGGTAGTCGTGCTGGTTGGGGCGGTTGTTGTCGAGGTCTGGGTGGTGTCCCCACTCGAATCCGAGCTGTCACCGGTATCCGCAGTCGTTGCCGGGGTTGTGGACTGCTCCGTTGTGGTGCTGGGCGGACTACACGCCGTGAGTGCGAAGAGCGCAACCAGCGATGCAAAGAGCAGGTGCCGCAGATGTGCCGCGACGGTCTGCCGTCCCATTTCGATTCCCTTCGGTTGGACTCCAACACCATCGGGGGGTGAGATCAGGGCGGGGCAAACCGTTTGTAAGAGTTTGATGAGAGGCCGGTGGCGCCCCTTCCTACAATCCGGGCGTTGCCCTCGTAGCTCAGGGGATAGAGCACCGGTTTCCTAAACCGGGTGCCGCAGGTTCGAATCCTGCCGAGGGCGCCAGAAAACTCCGTGTCAGAGGGCTAGCCCGTCAGTGCGATGAGCGCAATGGTCGCCAGCGCCTGGGCCCGAACTGCTTCGTCATTCTCGAACTCCAGCAGCTCTCGATGCACGAGCGGATCGAGCAACTCCTGGAGACGGGGCCATCGAGTCCGGCCATCGCGGCAAGTCCGGCCTGCGTAAACGCCGCGCCCAGCACGGCCGCATCCTGGAGCAGCTCCCGGGTGTCCGAAGGCAGGCGATCGAGTCGCGCTCCGATCACGGCGCGCACCGTATCCGGCACCGGGATGTCCGAGAGATCCCGCGTCGGTGTACAGCAGACATCGTCCTCTGTCACCAGGTCGCCCTCCGCGATCAGCATGCGAACCAGTTCGACCGCATACAGTGGGATGCCATTGGCGCGTCCATTGATCGCCGTGATGAGGTCTTTGCTTATGCCCTGAACCATCCCGGCGACGAGCTCCGTCATCTCGGCGTCGGCGAGCGGACCAAGGTGCGCCGACGTAAAATTGCGCCGTTCTGCACCCCAACCGGGCGCGGCTTCCAGCAGATCAGGCCGTGCCAGGGTGAGGACCAGGATCGGGTGGCGAGGAGAACCCTCAACCAGCTCGCGCACGAAATCGACGAGCCCGGCGTCCGCCCAGTGGAAGTCTTCGAACACGAGCAGAGTGGGGCTCCGCTCAGCGATGTGCTGGAAGAAGCTCCGGATGGCAGCGAAGAACTCGCTGCGCTCTCCGGTGGGCGCCCCGTCGAGGCCAAGCAGCGCGGCCAGGCGGGGCTCGATCCAATCCTGATCCGCAGGCGACGGCACATACTCGGCAACCGCGGTCCGTAGCTTGGTTCGGCTTCGAAGGGGATCGTCGGTTCCGGCAATTCCGGCCCGCTGTCGCACCATTTCACCCAGCGCCCGGAACGGAAGACCTTGGTCGTAGGCGGGTGAGCGGCCGTCGTGCCAGTGGATGTCTTGGGCGAGACCGCCAACGTACTTGCGCAGCTCCCAGGCGAGTCTGGTCTTCCCGATACCGGCCTCACCGACTATCGACACCAATCGCGCTCGACCTACTCGTTCCGTTGCGTGGAGGGCATCCTTCAGCAGGCGAAGCTCATCCGCACGACCGACGAAGGCCGGCTCCAAGCCGCTGCTTCGAGCCCGCTGAGTGCGATCCGTTGTCGCTCGAACTGCACGCCACACTGCGACGGGGTGGGTCTTCCCTTTGAGCGCATGCTCGCCGCGCGACTCGAACTGAATCGCGTTCCGAAGCATGCGGTACGTGGCGTCGCCGACGACAACCGTTCCCGGACCCGCGATCGACTGGAGTCGCGAGGCGGTGTTGACGAGGTCGCCAACGACGAAGCCTTGCTCCGGGCTTGCCGGAGCGACTGAGGCCTCGCCGCTGAGAACACCGACGCGCACGGAGAGGCCGCCATCGTCCAGTTCATCTCCCAGACGGGCGGCCATGTCGGTGAGTTCCAAGCCGGCTCTGACCGCCCGTTCTGCATCGTCCTCGTGCGCAACGGTCGCTCCCCAGACGGCCATCACAGCATCCCCGATGAACTTCTCTACATCACCGCCAAACCTCTGGATTACCTCTCGCGTGCGGTCGAAGTATTCGGTCAGGGCCGCCCGCACTACTTCGGGATCACGCGCCTCCGAGAATTCGGTGAAACCGACCAGGTCGGCGAAGAGAACGACGACGAATCGACGTTCGTGCGGGTCGCGATCGAGCGAGGCGACCTCGTCTGTGCCGTCTTCGGGCTGCGAGCCGCCGAGCGCTTTCCCACATTCACCGCAGAACCTATCGGCGGGGTCGTTGGACGCCCCGCACGCAGGACACACAGCGCTGAGCGGCTGGCCACAGTCACGACAGAACCTGCGGCTTGGCTTGTTCTCGCTCCCGCAGTTGGCGCACACCATCGAGCGTCGCACTCCTCGACTCGAAAGCCAGGCTACCCCCGTACCCGGACGCCGACCGGACGTGGCTGTCGCTATGGCGTGGGTGAGCCCTGTACGTCGCGGAATCGTCTTGCGAGGCTCTCGAGAGCGGTGCGTGCGACGTAGTGAATCTTCAGCAGTTCCTCGAAGTCGGACGACTCGAGTGTCAGCAGCATCACATCGTCGACTGCGACGACGGTCGCGCTGCGCGGCTCCAGATCGAAGAGCGAGATCTCGCCGAAGAAGTCGCCTGCGGTCATCTGTGCGACGACTCGGCCTCCTGCGGTTATCTCGACGCTGCCCTCGACGATTATGCACAGGGAGTCGCCGGGATCACCCTCCCGCACCACTGTCGTCCCCGAGGGGTGAACGACCTCGCTGGTCATGTGCGCGATATCGAAGAGAGTCTCCTTGGTCAGGCCCCGAAAGATCGGCACTCGCCGCAGAGCATGCAGTTTCGTCAGTGGAGTACTCATCGCCATGATCGGCAGCCACCGTAGCCAATACTGGACATCTGCGACGCCCAGCCATTCTGGTTCACCGCTCCTCGGCTACGGGCGTAGGGTGAGGGAACGCAGGAGAGGACGTTGATGAGCGCTGATGAGGGCATGGCGACTTCAGGCCCGGGAGCCGGGTTCATCGATCGGGCCGCGGGACTACGCAAGAACCCGCTGCTGAGATCGAGCCGCTCGGTTCTGTTTGTGGTCTTGGTGCTCGTAGCGACCGCCTGCTCATCCGAGTCCCAGCCGACCGAGGTTTCGACGACGGCGGATGACAACGGAGACTCGCAGAGTCAAACCGATCCGGCCGCATCGCCCGACGTCCTCGTGCTTCCCACCCTTCCGCTTCTGTCCTCCACAGCCGATGTAGCAGAGCCTGGGGCGACAATCGACATTGTCGGCGACTCGCGCCTCAGCGGTGAGGTCTTCCTCGTAGGACCCGCAGGCGATCTGGCCTCTGCTCCGATGGATGGGGGGTCGGCATCTTTGTCGATTCCGGCCGGGCTGGTCCCGGGGCGCTACGGGCTGCGGTTGGGCGATGGTGCCGCGATGGGGATTGTGACCGTGATGGAGAGCCCTGGGCTCGCACTGCTCGGAGCCGGATTCGTCGAACCAGGCGAGGCTGCTCAGGTCGATGTCGTCGTCCACGGGCTCAGCGGTGGCATGGTGGCGGCCATCGAGACTAGGGCGGGCGATGGCACGATTGAGCGACTCGCTCCGCATCCGATGCTGGGGCTCGCCCCCATCCCGGTGATGGCAAGCTTCACTGGGTTGTCCGAGGGGAGACACCAACTCGCCTTGCCGGCCGGTTTCGAGGGGACGGTACGAGTCGTGGCCGGCCCGTCCGATGTGGTGGCAGACCCGTACTCGGAAATAGATCCGAGCGTTGTATCCAGCGGGCTCCGCATCCGGATCTGCGACGCACCCAGCGGCATCGTTGGTGATTTGGGGTCCGGTGGTGTTGTGAGAGTCCAGACCGCAGGGTCGTCATCCATCGCTCGAGATAGGACCGAGGATGGCGCCTTTCAGTTGGATCTTGTTGCGGGATGGTCTTTGGTATCGGCGACACGCGACGACGGAAGCGTCCCGGCCGGGTCGCCCCAGCTCGTCAAGGTGGGTTGCGGGGAAGTGGTCGATTTGGCTGATCTCGAAGCGCCGGCCGAGGTTGGCCCCGAGGCGGGTGAGTATCTGGGTGGACTGACGCTCGATGACCTCTGGGTGTACACGACGACCGCGACCGGTGATCTCTCCTTTGAGCAGGAGGGGTTCGTCGACTGTTCGATCGACGGTGGCGCGCTCGAGGTGACCCTCGGAGCAGATGCGGCCGACCCCTGGCTCTACACCTTGACGATCGGGCCGTCGATCGAAACGGGTCGCGTCCAGGGGGCGCTACACCTCGACGACATCTTCTCGGGTGGCTCTGCCGACGGCATCCTCGATGGTGAAATCGAGGTCGGTCGTATTGACGATCTCGACGCCATTGGTGGGGCATTCTCAGGCCCGATCGATGGGACATTGGGCGCAACAGACATCCAGATCCGCTTCACCTGTGCGGTGTTCTCCGTTGATGCCTCGACGCAATCCAGCGGCGCAGGTCAACCGGAAGGCTTACTCGTTGCCGCTCGACCTTCGGCGGCTCTCGCGTTTCAGATCGGCGGGGGGATGAGTTCAGGAGACGAGTGCAAGAAGCTGTTCATAAACAGTTCCCAGCCGGAGGGTGTTACCGGGCTGGACCTGATGATGGACTACTGGGCCGGCGGGCTGATGTCGGCGGTGCCGCGGGTCAGCATCGTGACCGCAGCCGATGTCCGGGTGATGCTCGAATTGGAGGCCCAGCGCCAACTGTTCGGCGTAGACGACTCGGAAGTAGGGTCGATCGACATCGCGGGGGCGATTGGCTCTGACTTCCTCCTCCACATGGACGTGCGGTCCGCCGGGACCTCGTGGTTCTTTACGGCGACGCTCTACGACGCGGTGGAGAGTCGTCGTCTGGCCGGGCTCGAGGCGACCGGTGCTTCGGCCGAGACCGCCGCGCTGGCCGCGCTCGATAGGTGGCCGGAGATGGTCGAACCACTCGCCGCGGCCGGCATCTGCGCTGAGTTCGCTCCCACCTCGGCGATAGTGGACGCCGGCGCTTCCCAGGAGTTCACGATTGAAGTGACGGATCTGGCAGGTGAACCTCCCGAGTCTGCCGAGGTGCTCGAATTCTCGGCTTCTTGCGGTACCTGGGCGCCGTCGTCGGGTGCGGTCGAAGGCGATCAGTGGGATACGGAATTCACCGCCGATGACACTGCTTGTGAGGAGAAGGTCTCCGTCACCGTCGAAGCGGATGGGACGGTGGGTGTGGTGGAGGCCGATGCCGACGCCACCGTCGCGGTGGAGGCGCTGTGGCAGTTCGCCGTGACGATCACTCTCGAGGATGCCCACAGCACGATCACCGCCGAGTCGTCGGGCGAGTTCTTTGTCGAATCCGATCTCGACGCCCTCATCGGTGCCGGCACCGGCTTCATCCAGGGTTCGGGCGAGGCGTTCTGTCAGGTCAACGACCTGGTCGAATGGCTCCCCTACACATTGGTGGCCAATTACAACGTGATGATCACTGGAGCCGTCACGGAGCGACCCGATAACGGACCGGCGACCGTGGAATTCGCTCCGATGGGTTTTGGTATCAGCTCCGACATGACCTATCTCACCTCTGGCCAGTGCGTCGAGGCTGGGACCTATCACAACGAGCTGTTGGGGTTCCTCGGCACCGGGGTATTGGTGGGGATGCCTCACTTCCTGGCCAACCAGCCCGGCGGATTCGTGACGTATCTCAATCCAAGCGGCGCTGGTGTTTCCTTCGAGGAGACGCTTGCCGGACTCCCCGGCGCAACGATCCGAGGCAGATTGTGGAGGCCGGAGCCGTAGGCGGATCGGTCGCTCAGCCCTCCGGCTGGTACCACTCGCCTATGAAGAGGATCTGCGAATCATCGCCGGAGAACACGGCTCGGTGGCACAAGAACTCGGGCGGGAAGTAGTCGGGCGTGACGTTGCGGTTGTCCGATCCGTCGGCGTTCATCAGGTACAGGTCGAACTGACCTTCGAGGCCGATCGCCGAGACTATGTACACCAGCCGGTCTCCGGCGTTCGACCAGCTTGCCAATCCCTGCGTGTAGCCATTCTCGGTGAGAGGGGTCTCTGCGCCGGTATCGACGGCGATGGTGATGATCTCGTATATGCCGTGAGGTGAGCTGTCGTCGATGAGTCGTTCGAACACGATCTCTCTGCCGGTCGGGTTCAGACGAGGGTCGTAGTCCCCGAACGGAAGGTTGGCCTCTCCCCACTCACCGGCGCGACGGAAGTCGGTCAGCTGTCTGGCGTTCGTTCCATCGTCGTCCATCAGCCAGATCTGGCTGTCCCTGGTGAAGGAGATCTGGTTGTCGACCCAGTCGATGTCGGAGTCGTGCGAACCCGAATCGTAGAGCAGGCGTTGATCGTTCCCTTCGACATCCATCAAGAAGATATCCATGTCTCCATTGCGCATGGTGAGGAAGGCGACCTCCGTAGCGTCGGGCGACCAACGCCCGTAGACATCCAGGTCTCGATTGTCGGTGAGTCTGCGGTATCCGGTCCCATCGGTCTCGATCACGGCAATCTCCTCGGACTCCAGCGTGTTGTCGCCGATTCTCTGTGAGAACACAATGCGGGTTCCGTCGGCGGAGAGGTCGAGCGTGGACATTGGCTCGGGTGAACCAAAGATCAGAGTGACCCGCTGAGTGGTCAGATCGAGCGCGTAGATGCCCCATCGATCCTGGTGGGGAATCGTGAGGGTCTCGTCGCTCCCTTCGCCCGCGCCGTCGTCACATGCGGGCACCAGGCTGATCATCGCTACCACCAAGGCGGGGAGAATGCGTCTGATGCTCATCAGATCTCCTGAGCCGACGATCGTTTCCCCTCTCGCCCCGGCGAATGATCGCACAGCGGTCTGAGGGAGCTGTGCATCCCAGGGTGGGTCGCGGCTCGGTGCCCCGTCGTGACCGCGCGGTTCGAATCGCACTCCCCAGTCTTGAGATACGGGGGAGATACCCGCGTGCTCTCGTGGTCGGCGTACGTTCAACCGGGGGAGTGGATCATGGCGAATCCGCAGCGATGGGGATGGGTGACTGTCGTCGGCGCTCTCGTGCTGATCACAGTCATGGTCATCGCCGCGCTGGCGCTGTCTGGAGCCGCCGGGAGGTAGCCTACCGGCCGACCTCCGGCCCTAACGCTTTGTTTGCGTCGGTCCGTATGCTTCTCATATGGCCGGAGACCGATCTACGGGGCGGCGTTCCCGGCTCATTGCCGGATCTGTATTCGTCGCGCTCCTTGTCCTTCCGTTTCCTGCGTTTGGCCAGGAGATCACCGGGCCCGCCCCCTTGGTGATCGATCCGCCACCGGGGACGATTGCGCTCACGTTCGACGATGGTCCCTTTGATGTGTTGACCCCGTTGATTCTGGAGATCCTGGACCGCTACGACATCAAGGCGACGTTCTTCATCAGCACGTACCGACTACCCCACAACGCCGACCTCATCCAGGAGATTCTCGCGGACGGACATAGTGTTCAATCCCACGGACATCATCACGATCGTCTTCCCAACAAGACGCGGAGCGAGATAGTCGAGGAGGTGCAGACTTCGATTGACCTCATCGAAGCTGCGGGGGCACCCCGGCCCTCCTGCTTCCGGCCTCCCTACGGAGCCACCAATGAGGATGTCTTCTCTGTCGCCGACGAACTCGGCCTAGAGATAGTCCTGTGGACGGTCAATTCAGCCGACACTTTCTATCAGGAGCCAGATGGGATCATCGAGTCGACACTGGCCTTGGCTGCAGCCGGTGATGTTGTGCTCATGCACGACCATTGGGCCTCCGCCCTCGAGATCGCTCTTCCCATCGTCATCGAGTCGCTACTCGAGCGAGGCGTCGGGTTTGGTCCGATGTGCGTGCCGGTTCCCGGAGAGCCCAAAGGCGTTGCCCCATCGCTCTCCAGAGTCATGAGCTTGCTGGCTGGTTGAGGTTTAGCTCAATCTCCGCATGAGCGTCTCGACCGGACCTCGATCATGGTGGGAACGCCACCACACCGCGGCCCACACTGCGAGCACGTAGAAGACGACTGCCGAAATCACCACTTCTGGCAGCGTCCCGTTGGCCAACAGTCCCAATTCCTCCAGGGCCCCGAGACCGACGATCACGTGCGCGAAGTACATCGTCAGCGCCAGCTCACCAGATCGCCTGAGCCAACTCACGACTCGTTTGTCGGGACGCCTCAGCCCCCATGCGACACACAGCATCGCGATCACGAGGGCTGTGCCGGCACCCGCCAAGAGATAGGGCGGCGACGGTGGAATCGGCTCCGCATCAAGCAGGGCGCGGCCCCCGGCGTCGACGCTGAGCCCCGCAGCGGCGACATCGACAATGAATTCGGTGGCGCCCGCCGTGGCGCGGGCTATCGCGGCGATGGCTTCACCGACCACCGCCATGCCAAAGCCGAGACCCAGCATCCACTGCCGAGTGGCCCGTTTCCTTACATCCCTGCGGCCGACCCACATTCCGAAGATGTAGAACGAGACCCAGGGGATGACCGGATGCCAACCGTTGAACCACAGGTTTCTGAGCAGTCCTGTACCGGTCCAGAACCCCCGGTAGTCGAGAGTGATCGGATCGAGCTCGGCCCAATACCCGAAGACCGAGTACAGGGCGACGAATACGATTCCCAGGACCGAAGCGAGAACCAGGAGCGTCCGGTCGGAAGCAGAGAGAAGAAGCGCTCCGATGGCGATGTATAGGGCGTAGTAGTGGAGGATGTCCGCTGGCCAGATTGGGATGAATGCGTACCCAACCACCAGTAAGAACAGCGCCCGCCGCAATAGGGTGTCCCGGGCCGATGTCAGAGCCTTCTGATCTCGTTCAGCACGAGCTGTGGCCGTCATCAGCGATGCTCCGACGCCCGCAAGTATCACGAAGAGAGCCGCTGCCCTGCCGTCGATCAGCCCAACCATCTTCTGGAGCCACCCCGGATCGCCTTCCGAGACTCCGGCGGCAACTTTGAAGTTGACGATCACCATGCCGGCGATCGCCAACGATCGGGCGATGTCGAAGCCGATGAGACGCCGGTTGGTCATGGCAGAAGACCCTAGGTGCGTCGTCCGGGGGTCATCTCCACAACCTGCGTAGTGTCTCTGGAATGGAGATTGAATACGACGATGCGGTGTCCTCGCTACGGCGCACTCCGCAAGCATTGCGCAGCTACTTCGACGGCCTATCCGCCCCTTGGCTCGAAGGCGACGAGGGCCCGGGAACTTGGACGCCGTTCGAGGCTCTTGTCCACATGGTTCACATTGAACCGTCCTGGATGGAGCGCCTCGATCACATTGCCGCGCACGGTGATTCCGAGCCCTTCCCCCTGGTTGATCGGGGCGGACACATGGCAGCGCTCGGTCATCTCAGCGTGGATGAGTTGATCGATCGCTTTGGCGATACCAGGGCCGACGGACTGAGACGGCTCGCCGATCTGGACTATGACCCTGATGCGCCGGGCGTGCACGGTGAATTGGGGGCCGTTCAGATGGGTCAGCTTCTCGCCGCCTGGGCCACCCACGACCTGAATCACTTCGGCCAGATCGTCAAGACGATGGCCAAGCAGTATCGCGAAGCGATCGGCCCGTGGCGCACGTTCCTTGCGATCGTGGACGCCGAGTAGGAGATTGCCGGTGACGGACCAAGGTCCTGGACCGAACCCACTCGATACGTGGTTGTCGGGTGGCCTCAGGTTTCTTGTCGAGCTCATCGCCTGGGTCGCCGGTCCCTGGGCGATCGGGGAGTGGCTCGGGATGTGGGCTGCGGGTCTCGCCTTGGTCGTGCTCGTCGGTCTGCCTGCGGTGTTCTCCGTTCCTGGCGACAAGCACCAGGTGATCGTTGCGGTCCCGGGACCCGTTCGCTTCATGCTCGAAATAGACCTCGGCCTTGCCGGCGTCATCGCTGCCTGGTACGTCTGGCCGCCGTCGGCGGCGATCGCGGCGACGATCGTCGTCGTGCTTGCACAGATGACCGGCTGGCGCCGTTCGCAGTGGCTGCTCCAGGGGGCGCCGCCGCTCTACTGAATCGACTACCCCCCATGGAGATCTGTTTCGGCACCCTCCACGTGAATGGTTCGCTCGCGGTGCAGGTGACGTCCCGCTACCGGGACGTGTGCCGGATCGTCGATGAAGAGATTGCCGCTCCCGGCATCTACATGCATGAGGCTCGGGCCGTAGGCAGCACGCAAGTTCTCCGGTGTCAACACCTGGTCGGGTGGGCCGGAAGCGATTACCTCGCCTGCCATCAACAGGACATGATCGGCCGCGCGGGCTGACGTCAGATCATGTGTGGTGAGCACGACCGTACATCCGGTGGCCGCGGCATGATGGATCACTGCATCTATTGCCTGGGCCGATGTGATGTCGAGTCCGGTGAGCGGTTCGTCGAGTAGAAGGATTTCGTGATCCTGAGCGATCCCCTGAGCGAGAAACACCCGCTGACGTTGGCCACCTGAGAGCTCGTGGAGGTGCTTGCCGGCGAGCCCGGCTATGTCGAGATCGGCCATCGCGGTCTCGACCACCTCGCGATCCCGACTCCGAAGTCGCTGAAAGCTCCCAAGGGATGAGTACCGACCCATTCGAACCAGCTCTCGAACAGTGACCGGCAGTGCTTCGTTGACCTTGGTGGCCTGGAGCACGTAGGCGACCGGTGCATCGTCGTGGATTGTGACGGTTCCGGCCGCAGGCGCAGCCAGCCCGGCGAGTCCGTCGAGCACCGTCGATTTGCCGGAACCATTGGGCCCGATAACGGCTGTGAGGAGGCCGCGTGGGATTTCGAACGTAGATCGGTCGACGGCGATCGTGGCACCGTAGGAGAGCACCAGGTCGGAGGCGCTGATCGCAGACCTCATGAGCATTCCTCGCAGATGCCCTCGATCTCGAGAGTGTGGTCGCGAGCGGCGAACCTCCGCCCGGAGGCGACCTCGGTCACGATCGCGTGTACGGCAGCCTCGGCCGGGGCGTCGAACTCCACATCATCGATCCGTCCGCACTCGACACACACCAGATGGTGATGATGCTGCTGGAGCGGTTCGGCCAGCTCGTATCGAGCCACGCCATCGCGACCGTGATGGGGAGAGACCAGCTCCGTTTCCGCAAGCACACTCAGAGTGCGATAGATGGAGGAGAGAGGAACAGAGAGGTCCAGGTGAGTGTGGATTTCTGCCGCCGAGACCGGTCCACGAGCTCGGGTGAGGGCCTCGATGACATCTCGGCGACCTGATGTGAGCCGAATCCCGACCTGGCGCAGGCGTTCGGTAACCAGATCGACGATTTGCGAGATGGCGGGCTCCCTTCTACCTTGGCATTCTACTGAGAACGATTCTCATTATCAAGATGAACTTGAGAATGCAAAGCCTTCTATTGGTGAGTCTGATGCTGGTGGCGGCATCGTGCTCGAACGCCGCCGACGGCGAGGACGGGATCCTGGTTGTGGCGACAACGACCGTCCTCGGTGATGTAGCCACCAATATCGTGGGCGACGCCGGTGTCGTCGAAGTATTGATCCCCATCGGTGTGGATCCGCACGACTTTCAGGCGTCGGCTCGTCAGGTGGCCCAGATGGATGAGGCGGATCTGGTGGTGGCCAACGGCCTCGGTCTAGAGGAGGGTCTGGGTGACGTGCTGGCCGGCCTGGAGGCAGACGGCCAGATCGTCCTGAGTGTCGGGGAGCTTCTTGAACCGCTTTCGGGAACCGAAGGCGCCGCACGCGATCCCCACATCTGGATGGATCCGATGCAGGTTGCGACGGTCGTCGGTTTCATTGTCGGCGCCCTCGAGCAGGTCGCTCCCGAGGGGCAGTGGCGACCGAATGCCGACCGCTACCGCACCGAATTGGAGGCGGCCGACGCCGAGATCCGGGCAATCCTCGCCACGGTCCCCGAACAGCGCCGGGCGCTTGTCAGCAATCACGACTCGCTCGGCTACTTCGCGGCGCGCTACGGCTTCACCGTGATCGGAGTCGTGGTGCCGGGGGGCTCCACTCTCGCCGAACCGAGCAGCGCCCACCTGGCCGACCTGGTGAGCGTGATCGAGCAGGTCGGCGTACCCGCGGTGTTTGCCGAGTCCACCGAACCGGCATCGTTGGCCGAGGCGATCGCAGCCGAAATCGGAGACGACATTGAAGTCGTCGAGCTATTCATCGGGTCGCTGGGTGGGCCCGGATCTGGAGCCGAAACGTACATTGAGATGATGCGAACCGATGCAGCTCTAGTCGCAGGAGCGCTCAGCTGATGGGGTGGCTTATCGAGCCCTTCGACCTCGGACTTCAGCAACGTGCACTCATTGGTGGATCGCTCGCCGCGATCGCCCTTGCGATTGTCGGGACTTGGGTGGTGATACGGGGGATGACCTTCTTCGGAGATGCCCTGGTGCATGGCGTGGTGCCCGGCATCGCTCTGGCAGTCCTGCTCGATTTCAATCTGATGGTCGGAGCCGCCGTTGCTGCCGTAGTGATGATCGGGGGTATCAATCTGGTGCATCGCCAGACGGCGTTCTCTGAGGACACCGGGATAGGACTCCTGTTTGTGGGGATGCTGGGCCTCGGTGTGATCCTCATCTCGAAGTCCGATTCGTTTACCGGGAGCCTCACTTCGATCCTCTTCGGGGACGCCCTCGGGGTGACCACCGGAGACATCGCTGTGCTGGCGGTGGTGACGGCGGTCGTCATCGTTGCCAGTCTCGCTCTCTATCGACATTTCCTCGTCCTGGCGTTCAACGAAGAGAAGGCCACGCTTTTGGGTCTCCGTCCCGGATTGGCCCATGCGGTCCTGCTGGGACTCGTCACGCTCGGCGTCGTCGGATCATTCCAGACAGTGGGGACGTTGCTGGTCTTCGGCATGCTGGTCGGACCGCCGGCGACGGCGGCGCTGTTGGTTCGCAGGGTCCCGGCGATGATCCTGGCCGCTGCGGTGATCGGTGTTGCCTCCGTCGTGATAGGGCTCGTCGTCTCCTACCACGCCGATACGGCCGGCTCGGCGACGATCGCCGTCACTCCGGTCGCCCTGTTCTTCCTGGTGCTCTCGATGCGGTCGCTGCGCGGCGGGCCAACGTGGGCTCGGCGCTAACCGGCTGAGACCGCCACGTGGAAGATGAACCCTCCAAAGTCGAGGCTCGTTTCCCCGCCATCCAAGGGAAGCTCGATCGCGACGTCGGTCAACTCCACGTTGCCCATCGGAAACTGCGCCAGGACTCTGGAGACATCGATGCTGGTCTCGACGCACAATTGGGCGGTGTCACCGACGGTGACGTCGACGTCGCCCTCCGTCGGACTCAGGATCACGAGCATTGTGGACTCTCCGGCTGTTCCGGTGATGTCGTATTTACCGGAACCCGTATAGGCGACGGGATACTCGGGACCACCCTCGATCGAGCATGTCGTATCGGCGTGGCCGGTGACGGTGCCGGCGCCCACAAGATCATCGCCGACAATTGAGAACGCCCCAGTCCAGATCCACGACAGCTCTACACCGTCCCCGATACTGGCGCTGAAGGAGTAGTCGCCCGTGGTCTCCCCGGTGGTCGATGCTGTGGGATCGGTAGTCGTGGATTCCGTCGCGATCGTAGAGGCGGAGGTAGCGCCGGAGCGCAAGCTGTTGTACCAGTCGAGGCAGGGGTGACCGGGCTCCAGGTAGTCCGGGTTTCTGGCAGGTGCAACCAGTGCGTCCGCCCCGTCGATCGTGGGGCAGATACCTCCGGCGTTGGGCTTGACGACTATTGCGTCGCTGCCGAACACGATGTGTTCGACGAGCTGATCGAAGCTGTAGCCCGCTCCTGCAAGGATCATCAGCGTGCCGATCAGCGCCGTGCCGTATGCCCGGCTGAGTTCCGGTCGGGCTCGCTCCGCCTCGGCGTCGATTCCAAATGTGGCTGCCAAGTCCGGTAGGAAGTTGGTCTTCACGTCCCGGGTTGAGGAACTGGTTTGGGCCAGCATCAAGTCGGGTCCGGCGGCGAGAACCAGCACGTCTCCATACGCAGACGGCCCGGAACGGTCGATCAGATTGCTCGGCGGGAATGTTGCGGCGACGCCAGGAATCGAGCCGTCGGAGCCAAGCGTCCCATCGGCCATGGCAGCCACGATTTGGCCGCTGTTGTAACCGTCGTCGAGCGCAAATACAACGGCCGCGACGGCTCCGTCCGGTCCCAGATCGTCGATCGCTTGGTCGATTGCCGACAGTGTCTCGGCGTCCACGACGTCGGACAGATCTACATGTTCAGCCGCTTCGGTCTCGGTCACGTCGTCGCCACCACACGCGGCGGCGACCAAGGCGAGCACAATCAGAGCAACGGCGAACGGTCTCATGGGTCTCTCCTGGCTGACAATCGTAGGTACTGCAAGGGGTTACTCGCCGGTTTCGATTTCGATCTCGAACCACTCGGGCCAGGAGAGGCTCTCGAGTGTGGTCATGCGGAATGCACTTATCGGGTTGTCGCCGGGCGCGGACTCCCACTCGATCACGTCGCCGGTAGTTGTGAAACTCTCGAAACGCTCTGCCAGCCGCCAATCGTCGCCGACCAGGATCTCCAGTTCGTGCACGGTGTCGCCGCTCGGGTTCTGGAACACAAGAAACCGCACCCGCTCCACTGTCGTGGGTTCGGTGAAGTCGATTCGGAGCCATTGAGGGGCATCGGCGCCAGATGACCAGAACGACTCGCCACCGGCGATCCCGTCGAACGCCAGCGCTGGCTCATGGTCGGAGCGGCTCATCGAGGCCGAGGCGGTGATCTCGGTGCTGGATGACTCGGTCTCACAGATGTCGCTGTTGCCGGGGCGGCAGTACTCGACGACGCCGCCGAGGTAGGTGGCCACTACCTCGAGATCGAATAGCTCTTCGGGTTCGACGCTGGTGGGGTCGTCGGACACGATGACCAGGTCGGCCGACTTCCCCGGGGTGATCGAGCCGACTTCTGAATCGAGGCCCATGGCGTAGGCGGAGTTGCGGGTCATCATCTCTAGCCCTTCCTCCACGGTGATGGCGTTTTCTGCGAGCCAAGGAGGCGGCTCGCACAGTGACCCATCGTCGGCGATATCCGCCCGGGTGACGTAGCTCGCCAGATCGCGGAGAGGCGATACCGGGGGCAGCGCCGGGTCGTCGCCGTGCCAGGCGATCGGGAGATCGGGATTGGCATCGATCAGTGCCCGCCAATCCTCGCCATCTTCCCGATAGGAGTCGGTCCAGGGCACATCTGCACAGGTTGGGAAGTAGCCGAAGATAACGGGGATTATTCCGATCTCCGCGTACCGGCCAATCACATCTGGTGTCGCGATGGAATTGTGATCGATCCGGTGTCGCAGCTCATTGGGGCCGCCGCCAAGAGCCGCTGCGAGCGCATCCTGGGAGTCCTTGATTGCCAGATCCCCCTGAGCATGCAGCAAGAGTTGGTAGCCGGCATCGTGCGCCGTCCGCGTCATCTCGATGAGGAACTCCGGACTGTGGAACGGCTGGTCGATATCAACGCCGTCGATGAACGGCTCGCTGGCGGCAAGCAAGCCGCAGGCACCTCCGTCCGTGAAGATCTTGACACCCGCCACGAATAGCCGATCGCCGAACGATGTGCCCGGCGGATAGGTCTCGTACCAGGTTCCCTGATCCTCGCCGCAGTAGGTGGTGCGACCCAGGTACAGCCCCACCCGGATCTTCAGATCGTCCGCGACGGCCAGAAACTCTTCCAGCAACTCGGGCTCGACCGAAGCGTCCGCCAGCGACGTGATGCCGTTGGCGAGCGCGGTTTGCTGGCCAACGAGGATGGATTCACCGGCATCGCTCAGAAGATGAGTATGCGGGTCTACAAACCCGGGCAAGAGAGCACGACCACCGAGATCGACGATCGTCGCTCCCGCCGACGCGTAGGGCATGATCTCTTCGACAGTTCCGACGGCGGTGATCCTGTCTCCATTGACTGCGATGGATTCGACGACTCCCAGCTCTGGATCCATTGTCAGGATCGGTCCGCCGCGAATGATGAGGTCGGCGGGCGGCGGCGGGTCCTGGCCGACTTCTGTCGTGCTGGTCGTGACGGCGGCGGTGCCGATGGTCGCGGGTTGTGTCGTTGGTGGGGTCGTGGGAGGTTGGGTCGTTGTGGTGGTTGGAGTAGTTGCCGCGTCGCCCGAACATGCCGCTGCGGTGAGAGCGAGTCCTAGGAGGAGGGAGTTCGCTCGGCTGGGCATAGCAGCACCATACGCACGACGCTGGGCTCACGCTCCGCCTAATCTGCGCTCATTAGACCGAGGGAAAACACACTCGTGGCAAAGATCGGCATTCTCGGATTCGGGTCGTACCTCCCCTCCCGAATCATGACCAACGACGATTGGGCGGTTCTGCTCGACACCGATGATGAGTGGATCACATCTCGCTCCGGTATCAAGGAGCGTCGGATCGCCGCCGCCGACGAATCGACCGTCGATCTGGCTGCTGCCGCCGCCGAGAAGGCGCTTGCCGATGCAGGGATCACCGCTGCCGATCTCGACGAGATCATCGTTGCCACCGATACTCCTGAGGTCTACTTCCCAGATACCGCGTCCTACCTCCAACACCGGCTCGGGGCGGGCGAGGTAACCGCTTTCGACCTCGGTGGATCGGGTTGTGCCGGTTTCGTGCTCGCTCTCGACGTTGCCAAGGCTCGGGTCCATGCCGTCAGCAAGAAGGTCCTTGTGGTGGGGGTTGAGATCGCTACTCGAATCATGAACTGGAGTGACAGAGCCACGGCGGTCCTCTTCGGCGACGCGGCCGGCGCCGTTGTGATAGGTGCCGGCGACGGAGTAAAGGCGGAGCTGCTCACGTTCGATTCCGGGACCGACGGCCGATACGCGGACATCCTCACTCTGGAGACAGGAGGCACCCGTCGTCCGTTCTCGCTCGACGAGGCGCAGCGGGGCGGCCACAGGGAGTTCACAATGAATGGCCGTGAGGTCTTTCGCCAGGCGGTGAAGCGGATGAGTGCGGCTGCCGAGAATGTTCTGGACCGGGCCGGTCGGCTGAAGGACGAGATCGCACTGGTGATTCCACACCAGGCCAATCTGCGGATCATCGATGCTGTGCGCAACAAGCTCGGGTTGGGTGAGGAGCAGGTGTACGTCAATGTGGATCGGTATGGAAACACCGGATCGGCGACCGTGCCGGTGGCCATGGCAGAGGCTCATCAGGAGGGTCGGATCAAGCCGGGCGACTTGGTAGTGCTCACTGCCTTCGGCGCAGGGTTCCACTGGTCTGCGGCGGCGCTCCAGTTCTAATCGGATTCTCATCCCCGACTGGCGGACTAGGGAAACCGGCTAGCTAGCGTCCCGTCCATGATGCTGCGTCGCACCGCCCTTGCCGTCGTCGTGCTGCTGACCGTTTCGGCATGTGCACCGCGGCAAACCCGCGACCACATCCAGTCCAATGAGGACCGTATTGCGGCGCTGGAGGAGGGGCTTTTCCAAGCCACATCGACAACGACGACGATTGCGCCATCGACAACAACGACAGTCACTACCGAGGTCGCGGTGCTGGATTTGCCGGAAACGGTCGAACCGGTGGCCGCTATTGCGGCCGCCGTCGGTCCTGCGGTGGTGCAGATCGACACCGCCAATGCACTGGGCTCCGGCGTCTTGTTTTCGACTGAGGGACTCATTCTCACTGCCCATCACGTGGTCGAGGGGGAGACCGAGGTGCTTGTTCGTCTGTACGACGGACGCACGTTCGAAGGCACCGTGCTCGGATTCCACGAACTCACCGACATCGCCGTTGTAACCATCCCGGGCTCTGAGGATCTCCCCATCGCCGAATTGGCTCTCGATGCCAACACTCAGGTCGGGCAACTGGCGGTGGCGCTGGGCAGCCCGTTTGGCTTCGAGCAGACGGTCACCGCCGGGATAGTCAGCGCGGTCGATCGGGAGATCAGGGGTGTGACGATGGTCCAGACAGATGCCGCCATCAACCCCGGCAACTCGGGCGGACCTCTGGTCGACTCCGACGGCCGGGTGATTGGAATCAACGACATCATCTTTACCGAGTCCGGCGACAACGCCGGGGTCGGGTTCGCCATCGCCATAGACCTTGCCTTCGTGGTCGTCGAGCAGATAGTTGCCGGCGAGGAAGTACAGCTGGCGTTCCTCGGTGTCCTGGTAGACGAGGGCACGGGCGAACATCCGGGAGCACTTGTCGCAGAGCTTGTGTCCGGTTCGGCAGCAGAGACGGCGGGTGTTCAGGTTGGGGACATCATCACTGCGGTCAACGGGCGTGCTCTCACCGAACGGAGTGATCTCAGGGTGCGAATCATCGAGAAGGCCCCAGGAGACGTGATCGAGCTCACGATCCTGCGTGAGAGCGAAGAGATCATCATCGAAGCAGTGCTCGGCGACACAAGCGAGGTCGAGTAGGGGCCAGACCCCAAACGAAGACGGGGATGTGTGGGGCATCTTCCCCCGCGTCGAACGCTGGTGCCGAACCAGGTGAGCTTCCACGGCACAGCTGCGGCGTCGATCCTGACTGCACTGTGGGCTTGGCGAGTATCTGCCCGATCCGGGGCCGGAAGCGAACCGGTTCCGGTGTCCGGCCCATAGGGTGAACGCGTCAACCTCCGACCCAGGCCAGTGCATCGGCTGAACATGATTGCGGCTAGGTTCGCCACTACGACTTGGGCACTACCGTCTCGCACCGTGGGGATTGTCTCCAACACCGATGCGGTTCGTTCGTTTGTTCGCGACGAATACGGCAAGGTCGTCGGGGCGGTCAGCATGGCGGTCGGATCCCGCGACCTGGCCGAGGACGCCGTGCAGGATGCGCTGGTCAAGGTGCTCCGAGATAGTCATCGCCCCGATCGGATGGCCGCCTGGGTCACCGTCGTGGCAATCAATGAGGCTCGCCGGGTCATTCGGCGTCGTGGTGCCGAGACTCGCGCCATCGACCGCACGGTGCTCCCGCCTCCCACCGACCCGTTCCACGATGTCGAGATCGGTGGGGTGTTGCGCGACAAGGTTTCGGCACTCCCCGAGCGTCAGCGTGACGTCGTGCTGCTCCACTACTTCCTCGACATGTCGGTTGCAGAGACCGCCCAGGCGTTGGGTGTCGATGCCGGTACGGTCAAGACCCATCTCCATAGGGCCCGGGCGACCCTGGCAGAAGTGATCGGGGAGGAGGATCCGCGATGACCTTCGACGACCGACTCCGCAGAGAGTTGCAGAAGGCGATCCCGGCCGATCCGCCACCGGACCCGGGAGCGCTCGCCGACGAGTTGATCCGACGGGCCTCAAGCGGAGGCGGCGGAGGCGGCGGTGGTGGCATGCGGATCGCCTTGTGGGTGACCGCAGCGGCGATTGTGGGCGGGTCGATAGGCGCTGCACTCGGCTTCTCAGGGTTCTTCGACTCGGAGTCCGAGGTCACGGTCGTCACCGTTGCGTCCACAACGACGATCATCGCTGAGACCACCACGACCACAGTGGCGGCCCCAACCACGACGGCACCTCCGCTCGAAGCCACCACGACCACGGACCTAGTGACGACAACGACCACCACCCCCGCGCCGGCCACGACGACGGCCACAACGGCGGCGCCGCCTGCCACGGAGGCACCCGACGTGTCTCCACCTACGATCAGCCAGCCGTCCGTCGCCCCGGCCATCATCTGGGAACTCGACAGCGACGTCATCTCTTGTGGCACCGATCCTCGCCAGGCCACCGTCACAGCCCAGATCTCCGATGATCGCGGCGTGCTGTCCGCCACTCTCTCCTGGCAGTTCCCGGGCGGTCCGGGCGGTTCAAGCGCAATGGGTGGATCGGGCACATATTCAGGTGTCTTCGGACCCTTCCCTTACCTGACGGTGACCGACAACGGTTTCGAGCTCGTGACGCTGACGATCACCGCTATCGATGCCGCCGGGAACTCAGCCTCGATCCTCGACGACATCACGGTTGTAAGCACCTCAACCTGCTTCGGCTAGGACGTTCGCTCCGAGTTTGTCGTCGGGTCGGCGGCGAGGATTTGCCTTGGTGGTGGGTACATCTGGGTCGCGCTCCCGACGTGACGCTCCCGACGATTCCGCAACCGATCGATCCTCCACCCGATCCCTCAGACCTACCGATTCGGGTCTTGTTCGCCTTTGGTGGACTGTTTGCGGGCGCGGCAGCGATGTGGGGGCTTCGTCGTCCTTGATGCTCGGCGACTCGCTAGGACTCCTCCGGGACCCAGCTGAGTCTGGTGCGGTAGAGACCGGCAAGGGTTGAGGGGGGGCACCCCGACGCGGGACGGTGGGTCTTCCTACCCCTCGTCCACTTCGGGGATCTCGACCCGGTTGTACAAGAAGCAATGGCATGTCGACCCGGGTTGGGTGATGAAGTCCACCCGGTCTTGGCAGGGATCCTCGACCATGAGGATCCGTCGTCCTCCACCCGAGGCAGACTCGCGGGCATAGCGGCCCTCGGCGCCGCCGCATCCGGCTCCGAAATCGAAGTCGGTGAAGACGAACTCCTCTGCTGTCTCGTCGTAATCCCAGCGGCCGATGATGTTTAGGGCTTCGACGCTGGTTCCGGCTCGGATGACCCCGTTGGACTGGAAGTCGAGGAATCCATTGAAGGCGGTTGGCTGACGAAACAGTCCTGCCCAAGGGACCAGATCGGGGTCGGGTTCGGCAGGTGGCATCGTGGTGGTCGTCGTGACCTCGGCGCTTGTTGTGGTCGTCGTTTCTTCAGGCGCAGTCGTCGTCGTGGTCACCACGCTCGTTGTGGTGGAGGGGTCTGTCGTCGCCACGAGCGTCGTGGTTGTGGTGGACGACGTCGTGGTGGTCGTGCCAGCAGTGGTATCGGTCGCCTCCGAGTTGGAGCATGCAGCCGCGGCAAGTAGCAGCGCGACGAAGGCAGTGGCGGGATGCAGTCTCATGTAAGGACGACAGAGTAGAACGCGATAGCGAATTGTCGTACCAGTGCTTCACCAACGGCCGCAGCGTGCCGATACGTCGCTCATGCGTTTTCCTCATCGAGGATGGCTAACCGGCTCGATCGCCATCGGGCTGGCCGTTGCCGGTGTCACGGCATCGGTCCTCGTTGGCATGTCTGTCTCGTCCAACAACGCTGCCAAGGTCGATCACTGGATCGAGGAGCGGGGCGAAGTGATCGTGTCCTCGACGGAGCGGACGGTGGCGGCTGCCGTCCACGGACTGTCGGCGCTCGCCGCTCTGTTCGAGAACTCGGATACCGTCACACAGGCGGAGTTCGAGGGCTTCGTCAATTCGCTTGACCCGGCGATCCGGCTGCTTGCCGTTGCTTACACGCCTCTGGTGCGGAACGAGGCGCTGGACGCCTATATCGTCGAGCATCAGGTCCGGGACCCTGCCTACTCTGTCTCCGGTTTTGATGCCGACGGCGAGCTGCGCCCGGTGTCGCGCGACCGCTCCATCTACTACCCGGTTGAGCTCTTCTACGCGGGATCATTCCTTCTCGATTCGGTCACCGAATCAGAAGCGATCGTGGCCGCCTCTGGTCTCGGGTTCGACGTAGGGTCGGATGAGGACTGGCGGCGGTCCTTCGAGTTCTCGATCACCGAGGATTCGCCCACTGTCTCCCCCTTCGTGGACGTTGGTGCCGGCGAGTCGACAGTCGGTCAGGCGTTCATCGTGAGTGCCCCGGTGCATGATGATGATGGGGAGGTCGTTGGTCTAGTGGCGGCGCCGATGGTCGATTTCCTGATCGCCACCGAAGTGGATTCTGTACTGGCCGGAGGCGTCACCTGGACCATCAGCTCCGGTGGCACCGAACCCGCTGAGGTCGACCGTCCTTCCTGGACGACCACGATCGAACTACCGGGGACCGTATGGGATCTGGTTGTGGTTCCCACGGAGGAATCACTTCTTGGCCTGTCGGGCAACTCGCCTCTCATCGTGGTGCTCGTCGGTTTTGTTCTCACCAGTCTGATCACCTACCTCTTCCTTCTCGCTGGCCGGCATTCGCGGACGCGAGGTCAGATGGTTGAGATGGAGAGACTCGGCCGGGAGAAGGACCGGTTTCTTGCCTCCGTTTCTCACGAGATCCGAACCCCGTTGACGGTCGTGGCAGGCCTTGCCCAAGAGCTGCGCGATCGCCCGCAGACGTTCGAAACCCAAGAAGGATCCGAGCTGCTCTCGATGATTGTTCGACAGAGCGATGAGGTGGCGTCGATCGTTGAGGACCTTCTGGTGGCCGCCAGAGCCGACCTTGGGATGGTGGCCATCACTTCGACTGCGATCGACCTATTCGAGGAGGCATCCGCGGTAGTCGAAGCGGCCGGAGTTGACTGCCGGATTGTCGGCACGCCGGTCTGGGCATGGGCCGATCCGGCTCGGGTGCGTCAGATACTGCGCAATCTGGTCTCCAACTCCCAGCGCTACGGCGGCGCCGAGAAGGAAGTGCGGTTCGGTACCGATGAAGCGTGGTCCTGGGTCGAGGTAGCCGATTCAGGTCCCCCGATTCCGAGTGAGGACCGCGGCCGCATCTTCCAAGCGTACGTGAGTTCGAGCGATGCATCGGATCCGAGTGTTGGAGCGATGGGACTCGGTCTGTTTATCTCGCAGCGATTGGCCGAATTGCTCGGAGGTCGATTGATCTACCGACACGACGGCTCATTCGGCATCTTCACACTCAGGCTTCCGGCTACTGAAGAGCTGGCGGCGGAGTCCGCCGCCTGAGAGCTATCGGGCTGATCTTCAGCTCAGGGCTGCCTCGAACGCCTCGGTCGCCTTGGTGTCGAATCCGACCAGCAGCACCTCGTCGAATCCTCCTGGAGACTCCTCGCACCACGCGACGGCGGCGGACGCAATCACTTGTGTGGCCTCCCAGAGTGGATAGCCGTAGATCCCTGCCGAAATCGCCGGCAACGCCACAGTCCTGCATGAATTCGCCGCGGCGGCTTTCAATGCAGCCTCCACGGCCTCTCGGAGCGGCCTCTCGTTGTCTTGGTCCCCGCTGAATACCGGTCCGGCAACGTGGATGACGATCCGCGCCATCATCTGTCCCGCAGGAGTGACCGCCGCGGTCCCGGGGGCAAGCGGACCGTGCTGCCGAACCCACTGATCGGATGCCTCCTGGATGATTGGTCCACCCGCTCGCGAGATAGCGAGTGCCACGCCGCCCCCATGCTGGAGATGAATGTTGGCGGCATTGACTATCCCATCGACATCGAGGGTTGTGATGTCCGCCTCGATCGCACTGATCAGGGTCATGGGTGGAGTATCGCGCCGCCGTTCATCGTCGATGGCCGAGAGAGGATTGCAGCCCTGGCTCTCGGACCGTTTGGGAGCACGATGACGAGCGGAATGGTTGGTTCGACAGGACGAGCCACCCACCGGCGGCTCGTCGGCCAGGTGCAATTGAGGCCGTTCTCGGCCCGCAACGCTCTCAGGCTCACCGGCATCCACGGCTTGGTGCTCATAGTGTTGCCCCACTCCGGGCTGTCGATCTTCGATGCGCCCCTGGCCGGTGACGCCGGCTACTGGCTTCGCCACTGCGGGGTGCTGTTCGCCGTGCTCACCGTTGTGTTCTGGTCGGCGGCGACCTGGCCGTCCTCGATGATGCAGCGTCCGGTGATGTGGGCTGCCGGCATCCTTACCGTTGCGCTGGCTGTGATCGGTGTGCTGGGCGTTCTAGACGGCACCGTCAATTCGCTGTTCGGGATTGTGGTTGGTGTCGAGCTGGTGCTGGCGATCTGGCTCGGCTGGCTGTTGGCGACGGACGGAATCTGAGTAGGGAAGGGACGGCTCGGCGCGTGCCGGGGTCCACTAGCGTCCGGAACAGCCCCGACGGGAGAACCTTGACCGCCAAGAACGCACTCCGATTCACGGCGTTGATGACGACTACCCACGCCGCCATCCTCGTTGTCAAGCCGGACTGGATGCTGTCGCTCTTCGACGCCTCCGGCGGCGCAGAGGTCACCTACTGGCTGCGTCGGTACGGGATGGTGTTCGTCGCGATCACGATCGTCTTCTGGTTCGCGGCGAGCTTTCCATCATCGGTCATGCAGCGCCCCATTCTGTGGGGTGCTGCATTCTTGGCGAGTGCAATGGCGGTGCTGAGCGTCATCGGGATTCTCGACAGTCAGGTCAACAGCGCCTTCTGGGCGATCGCCGCTTACGAACTTCTACTGGCTGTCTGGTTCGGCTGGCTCTTGTCGACAGAACGCGTCTAGCCGCACGTAGGTCGGGCGCGGGCCTTGCTACTCAGGGGCGCGAGGTCAGGTCCTGTGCCGAGACCTGCTCGTTGTGGGCGAGAACATGCGGTGGAGCGCCTGCTGATAGGCGACATCCCAGTTTGCCCAATCAGTTCCGATGGCGCGCGCACCCGTCTCACGACTGGTTATCTCTACCCGCTTTACGGCGCTGTCCGTGGTCCAAGTGACGTAGAAACGCCCCTCATCATCTTTGGTTCTGGTAGTACTGGAAATCATGATCGAATGGTATCGGGCGGTCCGGCGTATCGGTAGCTCGATGAGCCTTCATGGCGGCTGGGTCGATCACATGGAGAATCATTGGTGAGGCCGACCGCTTGAGGGTGGATCCGCCACGCAGGCGCTTCTCACGATTCGAAGTGTGTTTGTCCAACACCCGACACTTGTCTGCAGACGACTCCCGCCCTTGCCAACTAGCCTCGCCACCGTGTCCGAGCGCGCGTCCCGCCTGACTTTGGTAGTGGCCGTCATGGCCGCGGTCCTCTCCGGCCTCGGCACCACAGCGCAAGTCGACGACACCCCCGTGGGTCCGTCTCATGAGGATCCGACCGAGGCCGAGCTCACCTTCTACGACACCGAGTTCCCCTGCCCGGCGATCGATGGACTGCAGAACAACGATCGGTTCGTGACCGTGGACGATGACGTAGAGATCAAGTGCGATTACCGGGTCGATGAGACGTCACCCGTGCAGACGTTCCGAGTGGCTTGGCACAAGACGGACTACTCCTGGTACGCCGACTATTTGTGCTCCGACGAGGGGGAGCGACAAGACGACGGCAACCGCATAAGCGACGTGATTCAGGACGATCCGACCAGAGCGATCCGGGGCGAATTCCAGTTGGACCGGGGCGGCGAATTCGAGGCCGGGATCACGGCCTCGATGCGCGAGCTGATGACCGCCGCCACGCCGTTTGCCCGCACATGCGCCGAGGCCCCCACCCAATTCGACTGTCCGGAGGTGCCCGGTTTCACCGTCACTTCCGCCGAAGAGCCGAGCAGGATCCAGCCCGACTCGTATTCCCAGTCATGCGGGTACGAGGGCACCAATGCTGCCGACTCCAATCGCTTTGGTACGGAGGTGTGGTGGGCCACCCGCCTCGGCAACCCCAAACTGCTCGGCCGGTTGTGCAACGAATTCCCGATGGAGGGAGTCGGCTTTGGATCGCTGATCGCCGACGGTTTCGCCGCCAACGCCACCTACAAACTGAGTTCCCCGCTGGAGGGGCCGGACCGTGAGGTAGCGATTGCAGCGGCCAGGGGCCTGCTCGATCAGGCCGTCGCCGTGGCTCGCTCCTGTGATCAGGCCGAGGTCAATCCGACCACGTTCTTGTCGTTTCCGGAGTACTTGGCTCCCACATTCACCCCGGAGCTGACCGCTGCCCCGGATGGTGGCGGCGGAGGTGGCATGAGCTCGCTCCCGTCGACTTCGAGTGGAGTCGGACCTACCGGTAGCGAGTCGGATGGCGGCTTCATCCAGATTCTGATTCGGATCGGCAGCGTCGTCATGTTCGGTCTGTCGATCCTGGGGTTGTTCATCACGTTCCTGCTGGTGCGCCGCGAGACCCGGATTCGCGAGAAGCGGGACATGCTTCGCATCGGGATCACTCTTGGTGTCGCGGTTCTCTCGGTGCTGATCATCGGGCGCGATGCACCGATGTGGGCGATTCTCGTGGCGGTCGGCCTCGGTATCGCCCTCGGCACCTGGCAGGGGAGCAGCCTGATCGTCCGCAGTACCGAGCGTGGTCTGGTTGGCAAACGCAGCATGATCGCCATCATCGCCTTCGGGTCCGGGGTTCTCCTGATGCAGCTGGCCGGATTCCTCAATCGCAGCGATGGGGTCACCCTGGGGATCGCAGTTTCATTCCTTTCGGCTGCCATCACCGCAGGTCTGTTCATCGGACGCAAGCCCCGTATGGTCGAGGCGCTCGGCGGTGCAGCCAGGACGCTGCTCCCTCTGCTGCTCGTCACCGGTCTACTCGGCGGGTTCGGCGCAGCCGTCGGCAATGCCCAGACCGAACAGCCGGCAACTCCGGCCATCCCAGCGGGTACCTGCACAGCGGGGGGCGGGTTCGGGTTCATCAATCTGGAAGGGTGCGAGGGTTATGAGCACCTCTTGGATCTGGTCCCGTGGGATGAAGCCTTTGTCTTGGGTGGCTTGTGGGCGGGTGAAGGCAAACCTCCGGTCCCTATCGGTTTGCCGCGGGGCATGACCACTCCTCCCGACTCGGTGACCCAGACCGTGTCGTGGGAAACCACCGATTCGAGCGACAACCCGATCGCATACGAGGCGACCGAGACGTTCTCCTTCGGGACCCTCGCCGAGGGAGGGTGTTGCAGCGCCTCCTATGAAGCCACAGGCACCAAGACCACCACTCGCCTCTCCGACGGTGAGGTGACCGTTGATACCACGGAAGTATCAGGTCGTCTCGAAGACATTCAACCGTTCGGCACCATCGGTTTCGGCGGCGAACCGAAGGGGATCCCATTCTCCGAGGTCCTCACCCTGAGCGAACTCCCCGAGGATTCCTGCCAGCGGGCCCTAGCTTGGCGCCAGGAGGACAACGAGGAGGGCGCCGCCACCTGGGATTCGATCCGGGTAAACGGTGAGGACACCGGCTTTGTTTCGACCGCGATCACAGTGTTTATCGATTGTGATCTGCCCGAATTCACCTTTGAGAATGCGTTCGCCCTGGCGCCTCCGATCCCTGCAAGCAGCGACCCGGTTCGCAATGAGGGTGGTTTGGTCGATGGGAATCCAGAGATCTGTCCGGTACGGCAGGAGTTTGCCCGCTCGGTATGGGCTGCCGGCCAGTTCGAAGGCGTAGACACGGTGACTCTCGCCGAGTTGTACCTAGAGCCGAATGCCACCCAGTGCGCTTACGGAAGCCTGTTCGGCATGGTCGCCTTTGGGCAGGGCGGGCGCGGTGGCACCAGGCACGAGGTCATGTATCGCTTGGCCATTCTCAACGATCCCGTCGACGAGGCCGCCCGGGTCTCCGAAGACGCCGATACCTTCTATCGCACAAGCCGTCTGACATCGATTCCCGAACACCAGAGGTGCGAGCTGGGCGCCGACGGAGTTCCGCTCCAGCCCGACGACGGGTCGGACTGTCGCTACATCTCGATCCACTCGGTCGACGAGTCCGGCGGCCTGAGCAGTCTCCAACAGACCGGCAACAACCTACAGACCCGCAACCTCGCAGGCGGCGTGGTCTATATCGAGACCGACTGGGATACATCAGACGGGCCCAACGTGACGGTGCGGGCCCACCTCCCGTGGGGCAAGTACATCTACCGCTGCCATCACTGCACCCCCGGTTCGCAATCTGTGCAGGAATTCATCAGATCGCTGCACGGTTTTGGGGCTTCGCGCCGAGTATTCGACCCTGCCTTTGCCGACGAGGGGACGGCTGCAACGTCGGATTCGACCACGGTGACGACCGAGGTCGATCCCCGTTTCACCGAGGAAACCGAATTCGTTCCGATCGAAGAGGAAGAAGGGATTACCGAGGAAGAGGCAGCCCTGATCGGTCTCATAGGTTTGCTCGGCTCGATGGGTCTCCTGGGAGCTTCCTTGGAGGGGACCGGGCTGACCCCCGCCGACATCGCTGAGGCTGTGCGGCGCGGCGATCTGACCGGCGGCGTCGATGCGCCGCCCGAACTCCTAGATGAGGACGATGAACCCCTATTCGTAAACGACGGCTCGTTCCCGGAAGCTCCAGTGGGGCATGTGTGGTGGGGGACGGATGAGGACGAGGGACGCTGGGTCTCGCCCGAGGAGGCCCAAGACCTGGTCACCGCCGAGCGGGCGTCGGACGCCGCCCTGGAACAGGACGCCCGCGATCGGATCGCCGCCATCTTCGGCCCCGGTGGCCACGCCGACCGCGATTTCGGCACGCTGATCCGCACCACCCGGGCCCAGACCGCCGAGGCCGAAATGGCGGCTGCGGTGGCGGGGGAGGAGCGCCGGGTTCTCGACGAGGGGACCCAGGAGGCATGGGAAGCCGCTCTGGATAGTGGCAACACCGACCTGGTCGACTTCCTCGACACCAACTCGGGTCTCACAGCCGAGCAGATCCAGGCGGTGTTCGATGCGATCAACCGCCGCGGTGCGGATCAGGCGGCGCTCGACGCCATTCCCGAGGTGAACGTGTGGCGCGAGACCGCCGAGGGGAGCCTGGAAACCATGGCCGAGCTCGCCGAGGCGGGTGGCCGGCCCGACATTGCCTGGATCCTGCGCAATCCCGGTATCTCGGTGAGGGTCGGGGCCGCCGTCGCCACCGGGGGAGCTTCGGAGTTCGTGGCGATCCCGATCCAGATCACGTCGGAGCTTCACGAGGCCCAGGAGCGTTCCATCCGCGAGAACGGCCGCATGATGAGCAGCAACGAGCTGATGGGTGAGCTGGGTTGGGCGCTGGGACGAGAGGCAGTGTTCGAGGCCGGAGGACGCCTGGCGGCTCACGGTATCGGCAGCATGCTCTCGTCCACCGACGAGCTGGCCGAGGCTGGCATCCGGCAACTGGACGAGGCCACCGAGGAGGTGTCCGAGGCGGTGTCTCGCGAGGCATCCGAACTCGTCGAAGCGGGCGGCAAGCAACTCGATGAGGCGGCTGGTGGTGTTGGGGCGGTTGGTGGTCAGTTGGATGAGGCTGGGGAGCAGTTGGTGCGTTCGACGGATGAGGCGGCTGGTGGTGTTGGGGCGGTTGGTGGTCAGTTGGATGAGGCTGGGGAGCAGTTGGTG
>JAJCYA010000080.1 GCA_029263095.1 Acidimicrobiia bacterium
CTCACCGACGCCGAGCTATCGGCGGTACGGGCGAATCACATCGGGTTCGTGTTCCAGCAGTTTCACCTTCTTCCGGGCTACACCGCGTTGGACAACGTGGCCGACGGTGCTCTCTATCGGGGCCTCCCTCTCGAGGAGCGACGCGACTTGGCAAGGCGGGCGCTCGATCTGGTGCAACTCTCCGACCGCGCCGATCACGTTGCCGAGAAGCTCTCAGGCGGCGAGCGGCAGCGAGTGGCAGTCGCCCGAGCGGTGGTGGATCGACCCGACATCATTCTCGCCGACGAGCCCACAGGCAATCTGGACTCAAAGACGAGCGCCGCGGTCGTCGACCTGTTGCGAGGCCTCAACGACGCGGGTATGACGCTCATCATCATCACCCACGATCTCGAAGTGGCTGCGCGTTTTCCCCGCAAGGTGGAGCTACGCGACGGCGGGATCATTGATGATCAGAGGGCAGCATGACCGATCGAAGCATCCTCAGGCCGCGCGACGCGTTTCGGGTGTCCCTCGTGGGCCTCAAGACCCGTACGACCCGCGCCATTCTCTCGGCGCTGGGGATCACGATCGGAATCGCCTCGATGGTGGCGGTGCTCGGACTCTCCGAGTCGAGCAAGTCGGATCTGATCTCCTCACTCGATCGACTCGGGACCAATCTGCTGGTGGTCGAGGCCGGTGGTGGTATCGGCTTCGGCAGTGGGACCCTCGCCGAGACTGCTGAGACGATGGTGTCGCGGATCGGGCCCGCCGAATCGGTGGCTGCGGTCGGTTCAGTCGACGCCAATGTGTTCCGTACCGATCTGGTTCCTTCGAGCCGCAGCGGTGGGCTTTCCGTCAAGGTGGCAAGTCCTGCTCTGCTGGAGACGCTCGGTGGTGAGATGTCCGAAGGACGGTTCATTGCCGACGCTCCCGACCCGCTTCCGGTGGTGGTGGTCGGCTCGGTCGCAGCCGACCGTCTCGGCATTGCAGGTGTCGAGGGCTCCGCGTCGCTGTGGGTTGAGGATCAGTGGTTTGGTGTGATTGGCATCATGGAACCACTGGAGTTGGCTGCCGACCTCGATCGCTCGGTGTTGATGACCGAAGCCACGGCCGAAGCACTATTCGATTACGAGGGGATCCCGGAGTCGCTGTACATCCGAGCGTCGCCGGAGTACATCGACGACGTCATCAACGTCCTCCCTGCCACGGCCGACCCGGAAAATCCGGATCAGGTATTGGTGGCCCGCCCGACCGATGCTCTCGAAGCGAGGGCCGCGGCCGAGGGGGCGTTTACGGCGCTGTTCCTCGGACTTGGTCTTGTCGCTCTGGTCGTGGGCGGCGTTGGCGTCGCCAACGTCATGGTCATCTCGGTCTTGGAGCGCCGCGGCGAGATCGGGCTGCGAAGGGCTCTCGGTGCAACGCGGCGCCATGTGGCGGTTCAGTTCCTGGGCGAGGCTCTGCTTCTGGCGAGTGTCGGCGGTCTTGCCGGAGTGGCCTTGGGTGCTGGTGTGACCGCGGTCTACTCCGCCACCCGCGGATGGGCCACTCTCGTTCCCGGGATCGCCATCTGGGGTGGTCTAGTGGCCTCTCTTCTGATCGGCGGGGTCGCCGGTCTCTATCCAGCCAGACGGGCCGCCCGCATGGCACCGACTGAGGCGTTGCGGGCGTCGTGAGGGTCGGATCGGAGTAATTGACCGGTCGCAGCCAGTTGCTGCCCGGTCCGGCCGGATCCGGTCCAGTTCTCAATGAGGTGGGCATTCGCGGCGCCTCCCGGCCCCACTCAGATCCTCGTTGCTCTGCGCATTACCGTGCCAAGGCGAGTGCGAACTGGATACCGGCCAGGAATAGGTTTCCCGCCGTCCCGCCAGGGCTTGAAGCGAGAGCCGCTACGAGTGCAAAGATCCCACCGATGATCAAGGCGGTCCTGACCAGATCCCCTCTGCTGAGAATCAGGACCCCGACGACCACCTGGAGCACGATGAGTAGCACTGTGAAGAGGCGGGCGTTGGGGATGATCAGATCGCGGATCAGTGATCGTGCCGGCCCGAGCCAGGCTCCGTCGGCGAAGCTGCCGTAGAACTGGTCGGTGTGGCCAAATGTCCACAGCGAGTTGAATCCGGCGCCAACCAGGTAGATGAGTCCCATTCCGATCTCGCCGATCGTGCGAAGACCGCTCATGAGAGGCCCGCTCCGACGAGTGGTCGCATCTCAGTCGGATTGGAGTCGACGACCGTCGTCTTGATCTCAGTGCCGGCTCGCCGGGCTTCGACGGCACGTCCCGTCAGGTAGGTGACGATGAACCCGAGGGTGAACGGGATCCAGGTTCCCAGGGGACTTGCGAACATCTTCAGGCTTCGCATGATCACCAGAGCCACCAGGAGGAAGTCGGTGATGATCACGAACGATACGAAGGTCGTGGCCGTCTTGAGTGGCGTCGCGTAACCGTGCCTAATGAAGTAGCGGAGCGATACCAAGCTGAAGATGATGGGGGCTGCCACGGCGTGAATGACAATGGCCGTCTGCTCTGCGGTGACGGCCAGACCGGTCACCATGGTTGCGGTGCACAGGGCCCACGCGACGAAGGCTTGGCCAAGAGGATGAGCCGGCGTCGTCGCAGAGAGATCTCTGCCGGGCGATGGATGGTGGATTTCATTGTGCTGTCTCCCATGAAGCAATGGCTTGGTTGAGTTTCTGGAGCAGGCTGGCGAGCTGAGCGGTGTCGTCTGGTGATAGACCGGCGCAGCAGTCGCCGAACATTTCGATGAGGTCGGGCACGTCGGCCTCGAGTGCTTTGCCCTCCGGCGTGAGGGTGACCAGGAGGCTCCGGCGATCGGCCGGATTCGCTTGACGAGTCGTCAGGCCCTTCCGTTCGAGGACGTCCACGATGCCGGTGATGGTTGCCGGGGTGCAGTAGGCCGCTGCGGCGAGCTCTTTGAGGGGGAGCCCGTCTCGTGCCCACAGGGTGCCGAGCACCACATACTGGGATGGGGTCAAACCGGCCTGACTCACAGTCCGCCGCCGCATTCCCTTGAGTACGGCGGCACTCTTCTCCACCAGCTTGAACACGTCGGGAAGAGTCCCCGGTTGGTGGACACCGTTGAGTTTGCTGACTCCTTTTTCTTTAGGGTCCTGATAGTTCATATCCGTACCATCTCGCCATCTGGCGGTGATGTCAACCCCAGTATTCGCAGCAGGGCAGGCGGAGTCGTCGTGGCGCCTCTGGGGGCATTTGCAGTGACCAGATCCCAGGGGATATGCCGTGGACTGGCGTTGCATGTAGCGAACAAGGATCGGCGTGTGATGGGTGTTGGGATGCTCTCGGCTTCTAGCTGCGACCACGTAGCTCAACTCCCAGCTTCGATCAGCCGTTCAGCTGAGGTCCGTCTGGAACTGGTCAGCGAGTTCAAGAACTCGCTCGTCGGTGGCTGACGACGCCACCTCGGACATGGTCATCCCAGCCGTCTGGTGCAGCGTCAGTGCGTCGCTTGGCCAAGTTGCGGGATCTGTGCCGTGCTCCTCGTTGAGGCGAGCGAGTGTGGCTCCGGCGTCCGCAAGCAACCGATAGCGGGCGATCTGGGGTCGTGACGGGTTGGCGGGATCGAAGTCGAGCTTCTGAGCCTCCACCTTCAGGGACTCCAAATTCATGCGGATCAGTTTCGTGTACAGAGGATCGCCCGAACCGACTAGCTCTCGCAAGGTGTACGACACGAAGTCACGCTCGACATGCTCACCCCGATCGAATACGGCACCGCTGACCTCGTGAGCGTTGGCCGCAGCCGATTCGTACCGCTCTTGGACCTGAAGATGCAGCTGCGCCATGACTGAGGAGTCGCCGGTCATAAGGACTCTCAGTTCGCTAAGGAGAATCTTGACCTGCATCGCCAGCCGGAAGATATTTCGACCCCATCCTTCCCAACCATCACGAAGAATCTGCTTGTAGGACTCATCCATCGGATGGGTGGGAGACGACGTGCCCCACGGCCACTCTCTGAGAGTGAACAATTCCCACTCCAGCGACTGCCGGCCGGTCTCCAACAGCAGATCGAGCATCTCAGAGGACAGGGCGGCTGTGTAGTCGACGGCCGTTAGCGGATGGTTGATCAGCGGCCCTACCGCGGTTTCGATCCGGGGGGGCAAGCTGGACATCAGCGTCTTGTAGGGGTCCCCTTCTTGCCAATTCCAGTCGTAGGGGTCGTCGGCGTTCATCAGCCTATCGACGTGACCCAGAGCGTCGGCGCGGACCGCTGCGATGTCAGCTGTTGGTGCCGACAGAACGAACTGCGCCGAGTCAGTCCCTGTATCCGTCGACCAAGCCTCTCTGGGAAGGGCAGTGTCACCCTTTGACTCGAAGTGACCTCGGATCTCCGACACCCATCGTGGCTCGGCTGCCGGGCCGAGGTTCGCCTCTAGAACTCTGGATCGGACGTCCCAGAGCGCCCGAAGGTATATCTCGTCAGCGTCCTTTGGGCGTGAGGGCGTTATCCGTGAAGCACTAGCCAAGGTGTCAATGTCCTTCAGCATCTGCCCGGGATCCATCCCTACCGCCACTGCTGACAGGTCAATTGACCCCGGCCGCGTAAACAGCGTCTCCAACTGCTCGAGTTGTTGCTGTCGCTCCGGCCCCACCGACTCGTCACCCATTCGACCCACCTATTGTCGATGAATTGACCCTAGCCAACCAACCTCCAGCCGATCCCTCCGCCATCTGTGCTGGTCGCGGACTGAGAGCTGGCGGGCACGCCTAGGTCAGCGCGATCACCGGCGCGTGGACCGCGACCTCGGATACCGGTCGTCCGACCCTTCTCTCCCCTCCCGTTCGCGCTTTGACCCCCGAAAATGGCGTCTATATACTCCGCCGCCGTGACTTCGGTCCCCTAGCCCCTTCTTACGAAGGGCCTGCCCGGCTGTCGATCCAAGCCGGGCGTTCGGCCTGAGAAGGGGATCAGATGGGTCGGCGAATCGCCTGAGGTTGGGTGTAGCCCTTCGTTCGGGTCGAGGAGCCGACTTTCGCATGTGTAGCGCATCCTCGGGTTGTGCTGCGCCGACAACCAGATAGAGAGAGGGCACGAGTGCCGACCATTGAGCAGCTGGTCCGTCAGGGCCGGGCTCGGAAACCGAAAAAGGAGAAGACGCCGGGTCTCGGAGGAGCTCCGCAGCGTCGGGGTGTCTGTACTCGTGTGTACACGGTCACCCCGAAGAAGCCGAACTCGGCGCTTCGCAAGGTCTGTCGTGTTCGTCTCTCATCGGGCACCGAAGTCACCGCGTACATTCCCGGAGAAGGCCACAACCTCCAGGAGCATTCGATCGTGCTCATCCGCGGTGGCCGTGTGAAGGATCTCCCGGGTATCCGCTACAAGGTCATTCGAGGCACGCTCGATGCCGCCGCAGTCTCGCAACGCAGGCAGGCCCGTTCGCGCTACGGCGCGAAGAGGGAGAACTAGCGATGCGCAGAGCTCCGGCAGAAGTCAAGAAGGTCGCTCCGGATCCGGTCTACCGCAGCATTCTCGTCAGCCAGATCATCAACAAGGTGCTCTGGAAGGGCAAGAAGGAGACCGCCCGCCGGATCGTGTACGACGCGCTCGAAATCGTCGAGAAGCGTGGTGGGCAGGACGCGATCACCACTCTCAAGAAGGCGATCGACAATATCCGCCCCTCGGCCGAGGTGCGGTCTCGTCGGGTCGGTGGTTCCTCTTATCAGGTTCCGGTCGAGGTGCGGCCCCGCCGCTCCAGCACCCTTGCCGTGCGCTGGCTCGTCGACTTCGCCCGCAAGCGCCGCGAGAACACGATGACCGAGCGTCTCGCCAACGAGATCCTCGACGCTTCGACGCGCCAAGGCGCTGCCTTCAAGCGCAAGGAAGACGTTCACAAGATGGCGGAGTCAAACAAGGCGTTTGCTCACTACCGCTGGTAACCCCCATGGCCGAGAACGATTCACTCACTCACCTTCGTCAGTACCCCCTGAGCCGAACCCGCAACATCGGGATCATGGCTCACATCGACGCGGGCAAGACAACGACGACCGAGCGAATCCTCTACTACACGGGCAAGACCTACAAGATGGGAGAGGTCCACGAGGGTGCTGCCGTCATGGACTGGATGGAGCAGGAGCAGGAGCGCGGCATCACGATTACCTCTGCTGCCACCACTGCGTTCTGGAAGGACGCCTGGATCAACATCATCGACACCCCAGGTCACGTCGATTTCACGGTCGAAGTGGAGAGGTCGTTGCGTATCCTCGACGGTGCCGTCGCAGTCTTTGACGCAGTAGCCGGCGTGGAGCCACAGTCCGAGACCGTGTGGCGCCAGGCGGACCGGTACGGCGTGCCCCGGATCTGTTTTATCAACAAGATGGATCGGATCGGGGCCGATTTCTTTGCGGCGGTCGAGTCGATCACCGATCGGCTCGAGGCCAAGCCGGTTCCCCTCCAGATCCCGATCGGCGCTGAGGCCGACTTCTCAGGCATCGTCGATCTGGTCGAGATGAAGGCTCACATCTGGCCCGACGAGAGGGGCGAGCGTTGGGAGACCGTCGATATCCCACCGGAGTACAAGGACCAGGCCCACGAGTGGCAGGGCAGGATGCTCGAAGCAGTCGCCGACATCGACGAGAAGCTCTTGGAGAAGTTCCTCGAAGACCTTCCAATCACCGATGATGAGGTCCGGGCCGCGGTACGCGAGGCGACGGTCCAAGGTCTCTTTGTTCCTGTGCTGTGCGGCTCGGCTTTCAAGAACAAGGGCGTGCAGCCACTGCTAGACGCGGTCGTCTGGTATCTGCCAAGCCCGGTTGATCTTCCTCCTATCAAGGGATTCAGGCCCGGTGTCGAGGACACGGTCATAGAGCGCAAGGCCGAGGACACAGAGGCATTCAGCGCCATCGCCTTCAAGATCATGAGCGATCCCCACGTCGGCAAGCTCACCTACTTCCGCGTCTACTCAGGCCACGCCGCCAAGGGCGGCTCTGTGCTCAACACCACGAGCGGTAAGAAGGAGCGCTTCGGGCGGTTGCTGCGAATGCATGCCAACCACCGCGAAGACGTCGAAGACATCTTTACCGGCGACATCATTGCTGCCGTTGGTCTCAAGAACACAAGGACTGGCGACACGCTCAGTGCGCTCAACCAGCCGATTCAGCTCGAGTCAATGACGTTCCCGGCACCCGTGATCTCGGTGGCGATCGAACCGAAGACGAAGGCAGACCAGGACAAGCTCGGCGATGGTCTCCATCGTCTCTCCGAGGAGGACCCGACTTTCCTTGTCAGGTCCGACGAGGAGACCGGCCAAACGATCATCGCCGGCATGGGCGAGTTGCACCTCGATGTGCTTGTCGATCGCCTCCGACGCGAATTCAAGGTGGATGCCAACATCGGCCGCCCCCAGGTCGCCTACCGCGAGACGATCAAGAAGGAAATCGCCAAGGTCAGCTACAAGCACGTCAAGCAGACCGGCGGCAAGGGCCAGTACGCCCATGTGGTCATCACCCTGGAACCGACTGGTCCTGGCGGAGGTTACGAGTTTGTTGACAAGACCAAGGGCGGGAACGTGCCCCGGGAGTACGTAGCGTCCGTTGATGCCGGGATCGAGCAGGCTCTCGACGCTGGTGTCCTGGCGGGATACCCGCTTGTCGACGTGCGTGCCATCCTCACCGACGGTTCGTCCCACGCGGTTGATTCGTCTGAGATGGCCTTCAAGGTCGCCGCTTCGATCGCAGCTCAGGATGCCGCCCGCAGGGCGGGGGTCAAGCTGCTCGAACCGGTGATGGCTGTCGAGGTCGTCACGCCCGAGGACTACATGGGCGACGTGATCGGCGACCTCAACTCACGTAGGGGTCAGATCGGCGAGATGACTGAGCGTTCCGGCGCTCGGGTCATCATGGCTCAGGTACCTCTCGCAGAGATGTTCGGCTATGCGACCGACCTCCGCTCGCGTACCCAGGGACGTGCCAACTACACGATGCAATTCGATTCATATCAGCCGGTTCCGGTCGCGATCTCCGAGGAGATCGTCGCCAAGGTCCGGGGCGAGTAACTCAAAGAGGAGATCAATCCCATGGCGAAGGAGAAGTTTGAGCGGTCGAAGCCTCATGTGAATGTGGGGACGATGGGTCATATTGATCATGGGAAGACGACGTTGACGGCTGCGATTACGAAGGTGTTGTCGGAGTCGGGGTCTGGGGGGACTGCGTT
>JAJCYA010000081.1 GCA_029263095.1 Acidimicrobiia bacterium
GTGGTGGTCGCCACCCTCGACTTCGTCTCCGCCAGCATCAGGGCGAAGATCGTGTGAGCGGACTGATCCGCCGCGACCGCACCCATACCGAAGCCAGGGAAGCTACAGAACTCTCCCCGCTCGCAATCCGGTCGGTAGATACCAAGGGACGGGCGATTCCTGAGAGGCTCGATACCTGGCGTACTCCGTTCGAGCGGGACCGCGACCGAATCCTCCACTCGAAGGCCTTTCGGCGTCTCAAGCACAAGACCCAGGTCTTTATGAATCCAGACGGCGACCACTTCGTCACCCGTCTCACTCACACCCTCCAGGTCACCCAGATCGGTCGTGCGTTGGCTCGCTACCTCGGTCTCAATGAGCCGTTGACCGAAGCCATCTGTCTGGGGCACGATGTCGGTCACAGTCCGTTCGGGCACACCGGGGAGGAGGCGCTCACCCCCTACGTAGACGGTGACTGGCACCACGCCGCCCAAAGCGTGCGGATCTTCGAGCTCCTCGAGCCGGCCAACTTGACGTGGGAGGTGAGCGACGGAATCAGGGCCCACTCGTGGAAGGTCGATCCTCCACCCGCCACTGCCGAGGGGTACTGCTGCCGGTTTGCCGACCGATTCGCCTATCTCACCCACGATGTCGACGATGCAGTCCGTGCCGGGGTAATCACTCTCGATGATCTCCCCAAGGTGGCGACTACGGCCTTCGGGCCGGCTGGGGGCGGTTGGATCCGGTCGATGATCGAAGCGGTGGTCGACGAATCGGTGCGGCGGGGGGAGGTCGTGATGGACCCGGCGTCGCTGGAAGCCATGAACGAATTGCGCGACTTCATGTTCGAGCGTGTCTATCTACGGGCAGAGGTCGAAGACCAACGCAGACGCGCCATCACAATCATCCGCGACCTGGTCGACCACTACATCAAGCATTACGACGAGATTCCCCCCACCTACCAACACGGCGACGCAGGGATAGTCACGCGGGCAATCGACTACGTATCCGGCATGACCGATCGTTTTGCGATTCGGGATTGGGAGCGGCTGACGACCAGCTAGCGACCGATGACTGCCTTCTACCCCGTCTGACTGTGTTTGAACGGGAGCTTCGCCGCTTCCAGCCACGGGTCGACACCGGGGGTGATCGGCAGCCGAACAGCCACGGGCACCGCCTCGAGTGTCGGAGCCGGCGTGCGAAGTCCGGAGACCATGGTCCAGAGTGCCGCTCCTATGCCGAAGGTGGCGAGGACCGCCCCGGTGAACTCTACGAACCCGGCGATCTCATCCGCCAGGTGGATGGCGTCGAAGCCCTGAGGTCCGAGCAGGTACGCCCAGTCGTGCTCTCCACCGCCGATCAACGGAAGAGCCTGCACCGGTGCGTCGGCGATATAGACGCTCGCATCCCACGCCGAAGCCCCGGCCCAAGCGAGGCAGAAGCCTCCGCCAGCCGCATCGCGCTGGGCAAACCAGAAGTACCAGGCGAGTGCCAGTGGAACTGCTACCTGAGCCACCGACCCGGCCAGGAACATCACCATGCGAGGGGCAAGGATCATCACCATGTGACCGACCTCGTGCATGCCGAGGTCGAACCAATCGAGTATCGGTACCTCGCGATGGGCGATGAACGCAAACCAGGTGATGACACCGGCGAGCACGGCGGCAACTGCATACCGACCCCACCGCACCCAGCCATTCTCAGCAGCCATTCGGTTCCATCGGCCTGATGGGTGCCGATCTTCAGGGCATTCGGCCCCTGATCACCGCCAGGGGCGCTCGATGGCCGAGCGAACGGAGAGTTCCGATTCAGCTTCATCCACTTCGGATTGCAGTTGATCCAGACGCTTGGCGGTGGGAGACGCGACGGCCATGAGAAGCATCGCGAGACCAGATCCATAGATCACATAGGACGCATCGGCCGACAACCACGAGAGCAGGAGCCCCGCGGGCCCCACCGCTGCCGCTGCCAAGACTCGTCGCATGGTGATCCGAAACAACGAAACCGCCAATTCGGCCTCACTACCCAGATCGGGTCCTCCACGACCGATCCTGGATGTTGCGATCACCGACAGGCCAACGGCGGCCGAAATCCCGATACGAGCGGTCGTGGCGTCGATCATCTCTGCACCCGAGCCCGCGCCGAACACGAGAACCACCAGCGCCGTGACTGCTGCCACCATCGATAGCAGCAGTACCCCGGCTCGCATCACCATGAGAATCGATCCCGAGGCACCGCGCCCGAACACAATGTTGAAGGCAACGGGTACGGCAGGTCTCCAACCCGGATCGGCGTCATGTTTCACAGTCCGGATGATGGCATGTGTTCGTCCGGCCCAATTGTGGGATCACGCCGTAGGGAGCGGATTCACTCGGACCCGAGGGGCTCTCAGCACGGGTAGTCGGTCGAAGCGCTAGTCCTCGGGTGTCAACCCAACCAGATCCAGCACGAACTCCTCGGAGTAGGTCACATCTCCGACGGCACTCGGTGTGACACTGCGACGCGTCACCTGCATGCGAACCACCAAGACGGTGCCGCTTGCTCGCCACACGTCGATCTCTGCGGTCCCTGTACTCGCCCCGCTCAGCGAGGAGATCCTTCGGATATGGATGGTCTCTGTCGGAACCCCGGCGACATCTCGGACTTCGCTCCCCACGATGGTGACCTCGTAGGTCTCAAGCAGCCCATCCGCATCACACACAGTGGTCGTGACCTCTCCGGTAACACCCCCGATCGGCCTCGGCTCGACACACACTTCGTTCTCGAGATCCGGGATGCCAAACCACTCGTGATACGTAGCAGACCGAGTTACCGCCAGATCCGGCCCACAGTGCTCCCAGTCGATCCAGCGCTCAGATAACGCGTCCCAGCGCACAACAGGACCACAGTCTCCCGCCGTGATCGTCATGAAGGTCTCGGAGGGATACTCATGCCGTGCTCCGGACAGGGCATCGATCTGTTCGAACCCGGTGGTGCGATATCGGTAGACACCGGGATCGCCAGGGGCCGATCCGGCCGCGCTTTCGAATCGACCGCTGACTTCGTCGACCCCGATGGGGGTGCTCGTGTCACGGAATACCCACCACCCAGTCACAACGACGACGCAAACAACGACGCCGGCAATGACGACCGACATCCACTTTCCCTTGCTCATCGGTCCAGTCTGGCAAATAGGAGCAAGGTCGTGACTCTCATGAGGACCTCTCTGAGCCAACGTACGAACGGCGGGCATTTGCCCGCCGTTCGATTACCGGTTGAGTACGCCCGATCCGATGACACACCATCGGCAAGAGGAGGCACAAACCTGAGAACCGACCCGCCGGCCACTCAGTCGAGTGCGACTCCCGGGCTGAACTGAGGTCCCACATCACCGGTGGGAACAGCGCCGTTCTCGAGCCACGCCCGTAGTCCCGCGAAATGCATCGGACGAGCCAAGTAGTAGCCCTGCGCGATGTCGCATTCGGCTTCACGTAGGAGCTCCCATGTCGCCTCATTCTCGACACCCTCGGCAACCACCCGCTTGCCGAGGCTGTGTACGAGCGCAGTAGTGGATGAGACGATCTTGGAGAGCCGCTCGTCGACAGCCATCTCGGTGACGAAGGACCGGTCGATCTTGACTTCTTGCACGGGCAGGCTCGACAGATAGGTCAGCGACGAGTAACCGGTCCCAAAGTCGTCGATCGAGAGACCGACGCCTAGATCGGCCAACGCTGCCAGAACCAGCCGGGCTCGAGCCGAATCCGTCATCATGGTGGTCTCCGTCACCTCGAGAATGAGGGATTGAGGCGACACCCCGTACTCGTGAAGCAGCCGTGTAACGAACTCGGGAAACTCCTCATCGGCCAGCGATGACGCCGCGATGTTCACGGCCACGCTGATGTCCACACCGCCATCCCGCAGTCGTGAGATATCCCGCAGCGCGGTTCTCAACACATGCTCCGTAAGCGGACCGATGAGACCGGTTCGCTCAGCGAGATCTACGAATTCAGTCGGCTGAACATATCCGTGTCGAGGATGGGGCCACCTTGCCAATGCCTCAACTCCAACAACGCTACGCGAGGCAACATCTGCCTTCGGCTGGTAGGCAAGA
>JAJCYA010000082.1 GCA_029263095.1 Acidimicrobiia bacterium
GGCCTCGACGCTGTCGAAATCAGTCTCGATACCGGTCGCGTTGTGCGATTCGGTACCGACGACTCCGTCGGGCTTCTGGCCGCACTCTCGGGTCTGATCAGACCCACCTGAAATCAGGCCGTCATTGCGGCACCAGTCTCGACGAGGGTCTTCAACCCCGCGACGATGTACGGGAATCCACCGGTGAAATCGGAGTAGGTCTTGCTGGCCGGATCTACGTCGTGCATCTCGACCGAGAGCATCGTCGTTCCGTCTGCATCGCCGACGATCCAAACCTCCCGGACCGGTCCCTCGGCTTCGAGTTCCGGATCCCACCTGGCATGGAATGAGATTTCGAGGCGCGCTTCGTGCTCGTAGGCGATGATCTCGCCATCCGCGACGATTGAGCCGTCCTCGCCGACGTAGCGGATCGGGCTTCCCGGTTCCCAGGTGGATTCGACTCTGGTCTTGTAGAAGTACTTGACGGTTTGGTCCCCGTCGGTGATGGCCCGCCAAACGTCGGCGATGGACCCGGCGATGTATGTTGTGTAGACGTGGCTTGGTGCAGCCATTGCTTCTCCTTCGATCGCGGCCTTGATCGCGGTCATCGTTCCGACGGTGATCTCGGCGTACTTGCTGATCCATCGATCGTGGATCAGGCGGATAGGTACGGGGTTGAGGTAGTGGTGCTTGCTTCGACCCACCTTGCGAGTCGTTACAAGCCCTGCTCCCTCCAGCACCCTGAGGTGATTCATGACCCCGTAGCGCGTCATCGTGGGGAGGTGGGTACAGAGCCGCCCGAGCGTCTGGCCATCCTCCTCGAACAGGGCGTCGAGGAGGCGGCGTCGGCTCGGATCGTTGATTGCCCGGAACACCTCATCCATGACGGCGATAATAGGTGAGTAATGACTCACATATCAACCGAGGCGAGTGAGCCGATGCATTCGCCATTGGGTGCGCGGGCTCGCGTCTGTCGCCTCGCGAAGCCGTCGCGCTTCGGTGGCATTGACCTCACGGTCCTCATCGGGATGGAGGAACGTGTAGGGCTCACCGGATCGGAGTTCCTCGGCGGCGTACCAGTCCAACGCCTCCCGCAGGTCATATCTGCTCTGGTCGAACCGGACCCAGTCGGTCGTCTCCAGCGCGCCCTTGTAGGCGTACCCCCCGACATCGGCGGCGAGACGCTCGGTGCGCGACGTGCCGTACTGACGTGACACTTGGAGCAGCACCTCGGCGCCTAGCACCAGATAGGCGAGAGCGCCTCGCAGGACGCGGCGCCGCCATCCGAGCCCATCATCACCGGCGCTTGTCGGCGGGTTGGCGATGAGGAAGGTCGATGATCCCCGCAATGCATCGAGCGTGGCGAGGTCCTGGCCGGGGAGCGGATCATACGAATCAGAGATAAGGAATCCGGTTCGATCGGCGACACCGTTCAGCTCGGCGTTCGTTCGAGCGACAGCTACCTCGGCTGCATCGAGTTCCAACCCGAGCACGAAATCGACGCCGGTGTGGGTCGCAGCGGCGACCGTGAGTATCCCGGTTCCGCTGCCCCATTCGATTCCGCGGCCTTGGATGAGATCGGGGTGCCGATCGATCGTCGAGAGGCAGAGTCGGCTGGCTGCGGTGATACTCGTACCGCCGTGTGCGGAGGCAATACGCAGCGGTGCAAGACCTGTGCGTTCGATGGAGGCGGGTTTGTGAGGCACACCGTGGAGGCTATCCAACCCGTGTTGGTGAGGTGTCGCTAGATACCTGCTCTGATCCGATTGCGGTACCAATCGTATGAGTCTTTTGGCAGGCGCTGCCCATCGGCGTGGTCGACCCACACGATGCCGAACCGTTGGCTGTATCCGAGGGACCATTCGAAGTTGTCGAGCAGGCTCCACAAGAAGTACCCGTCGACCGGTACGCCTTGGGCACGTGCATCGCCAACTGCTCCGATGTGACCATCGAGGTAGGAGATTCGACGATCGTCGTGTATCGATCCCGCGTTGTCTGGACCTTCGGAGAACGACGCCCCGTTCTCGGTGACGAGCACGCTCGGCGGCCGGTAGTCGTTGTGGACCCGCACCAGGAAGTCGGTGAGCGCCTGTGGCGTCACCTCCCACCCCATCTCGGTGTATCCCGCGGGAGGGTTCGGACCGGGTGCCACCCCCGTATCTTCGGTTTCGTCGGCTCCGGCCCGGACAGCGATGCTTGTGTAGTAGTTGATGCCAAGAAAATCGAGTGTGGCTGCGATCTCGGCCATGTCGCCGGGGTGCACCCAGGCCGGGATCTCGCTCTCGAATCGGCCGCGGTCGCGAAACGCGTCGAGCATGTCCTGGGGGTAGCCCAATCCGAACACGGGATCGAAGAACCAGCGATTGCGGAACCCGTCGAAATGACGCTGGGCGGCTCGGTCGGCTTCCGAATCGGAGGCCGGCCACGATGGCCGGCAATCGAGAGCGATCCCGATCTGGATTCCGGCTGAGGCTTCTCGCATTGCCCGAACCGCTCGGCCGTGGCTGACCAGGATGTTGTGCCCTGCAGTCAGTGCCGATTCCCAATCGGTCAGACCGGGTGCGTGTACCCCCTCGAGATGTCCGACGAAGGCGGCGACCCACGGCTCGTTGTGGGTGATCCAGGAGCGAACCCTGTCGCCGAAGGCTTCCACAACGGTCGAGGCGTACTCGGCAAAGGCGTCGATCGTCGCCCGATTGCGCCAACCGCCGCGATCCTCGAGGGCTTGCGGCAGATCCCAGTGATAGAGCGTGGGAAGGGGTTCGATGCCCTTGGCGAGAAGGGCATCGATCAGACGGTCGTAGAACGCGAGGCCCTCGGGTTCCGGAGGGCCAGATCCGTCGGGGTGGATGCGAGTCCAGGCGATCGAGAACCGGTATGCGTCGACTCCGAGGTCTGCCATGAGCGCAACGTCCTCATCCCAGCGATGGAAGTGATCACATGCTGTGTCGCCTGAGTCTCCGCCGTGAGTTCTGTCTGGTGTGTGAGCGAACCGATCCCAGATCGATTCGCCCTTTGACGGAATCCGTCCCCCTTCGATCTGATAGGCAGACGTCGCAACGCCCCATTGGAAGTCTCTTGGCGCCGTCATGGCGGCGACCCTAGTGCCCGGTCAGATTGTCCTCCGCTTCCTATCGTGTGCGGCATGCGGAACGGGGTTGTCGCACTGTTGGTTGCAGTTCTCGTCATAGGGGCGTGTACCACCGAACCGGGCAGTTCGGGGTCGGTAGATACCACCACTACGGCTTCCCAGTCGACGAGCGCTTCGTCGGCCGGCAGCACCACTGCCGCGGTCCCACCAACAACCGTCGCCTCACGGCCAAATGGGGCGGCTCCGCTGCGTGGATTCTCGCTCTCGCCGCGCAGCAGCACCGCCGAGGACTTTCAGAACTTCCTTGATCTGGTCGCTGAGGGTGGAACCTTGCTCGAGTGGGTGGGCGATGGGCTGGCGTGGGCCTCCGAGGCCGGAACGCCCGATGTTGCGGTCGGTCTGTCGGCATCGATCGATGTCGAACCGATCACGATTGGGGGATGGACCCGTACCGAAGATGGGTCGCTCCTCCGTCCACTGACCGATGAGAATGTCGCCGCCTATGTCGACGCCGCTCGGTCGTTTGCCGCCCGCCATCGTCCGGCGTTGATCGGGTTCGGTGTCGAGATCGACACGCACTGGAGGGAGTTCCCCGAGCAGTGGGAGGACTCGACCGCGCTGTTTGCTGAGGTTGCCGACGCCATCCACCGCGCGTCACCCGACTCCCAGGTCTTCGTCGCTTTCCAGCTGGAGCGGCTGCGCGGAATGCAGGGCGGGTTGTTTGGAGGAGAGAACGACGACGCGCTCGCTGCCTGGCACCTAGTCGATGACTTCCCGACGGCCGACCTCATCGTGTTTACAACATACCCAGGGCTCGTGTTCGACACTGTTGCGGATATCCCCAATGACTACTACTCCTCGATCCTCGAATTCGTTGATCGACCCATCGGGTTCTCGGAAATGGGATGGCCGGCGGGAGGAGATTTGGGGGTGTATTCGGGTACGCCGGAAGACCAGGCCGATTTCGTATCCCGGTTTCCCGAACTCATTGAAGGGCTCGATGTTGCCTTCTACACCTGGTCGTTCCTGTTCGATCAGCCGATCGGACCACCATTCGATTCGATGGGTCTGTTCGATGAAGACGGCTCGGCGCGACCGGGGTGGGACGGCTGGCTCGGGAGGAACTAGCCGTCTGGGAGATTCTCGGTGCCGTCAGATCTTCCCGGGAGAATCACGCAGGGTTCGTGCCTGCTCGAGTTCATTGACTGCCCCGAGTGTCTCGAAGAACCGGAGCAGTTCCTCCAGATCGACTGGGCCGCCGGCTTCGGCGATATCCAGGTAGGTGCGGGCAGTCTCCCAACGATCGCCGAGCGACTCGAAGCGTCTTCGGGCGGAGTCGAGCAGTGCAAGCCCTCCCTTGAGGTCACGTGTCACCAGGGACACCCGACCTTCGAGACGGTCGGCGTGGGCAAGGACCTGTGAGAGCCCGTAGGCCGAAGCCGTCGATCGCGCCTCGGCCACGACGGCATCCGCCTGATCCCACGCCCCGTCGGCGACAACCAGCTCGCACTTGACGCCCAGCCGATCGGCTTCTCTTCCGATTCGCTGGGCGTCGTCGGATTGGATCAAGAGGGAGGCCGTCTCGGAATCTCCTCTCCGTAGGTAGATCGGGCCGGTGTGTCGCGCCCATCTGGCATGCGGATGCCCACCTCTGCTTGCCCAGTCCGAGGAAGACCACACGTTGGTGAGGATCGCCAGCAGTCGGTCCGCTTCTTCGGATCTGTCTCGGAATTCGGCGACCATGGCGGCGGCCGCGTAGAGGGGAGTGGCATAGATGGGCGGACGACTCCGCCGGTCCGGGTCCATCAGTTCGTGAGCCACAGCCAGGCCCCTGGCTGCCTTGTCCCACTCGCCCGTCTGCACTCGGGCCAATGTCGCCCAGGTCAGTGTGTGCAAGGCCACGCTCGGCGCCTCGTCGATCGTTCGCTTGTAGCCGTGAAGAGCTCGGTCGCGGGCGTGAACGTACTCTCCGAGATCGAACGACAGTGAGGCCGCCATTGCGTACGTGTCACCGACCTCCCAAGGGTCGCTGATCTCATCCACGATCTCGAGACGTTCGACGGTGATGTCGGCAGCCTCCTGGATTCTGCCGCCCCACAGGGCATGCCCCTGCAAGGCGTCGAGTGCGGCCGACTCGAGGTGGAGTTGACCGAGGCGTTTCGCCATCTCGCGGGCGCGCAATCCCGCCTCGCGGCCTTCAGCGACGCTGATGACTTCGCGAGCCTCGATTCCTTGTTGTCCTGGGGTTATCGGAGCGAACGACAGGGCAGTCAGCAGCGTTGCGAACGATGCAGAGTCGTCGCTACCGGCGTGCTCGAGACCGATGTGGATGTAGTGCAGGATGTCGGCCATCGGTGGTAGCTGCGCCATGGTGCCGTTCCATCGCAGGGGCGTTTCGACCGCGCAGGCCGTGAGCGCCGCGATCGAAGCCGAATCCGAGTCATCGGTAGCCAGGCTGAGGTCGACTGCGGCACACAGCGCTGCCCATGCCGACTCGCCGTCGTACTCGGCTAGATATGTGAGTCCCAGCTGCTCCTGGGCTCGAGCCGCATCGAGGGGCCCTTCGGCGATGGCCAAGGCGGCTTCGGCGACTTGACGCGAGCGCCCGAAGGCGGCGCCACTACGCGCACGCTCGGCGGACTCGATGAGGCGATCAAGTGACAGGCTTCGGAGCCGCGCCACTTCGGTGTCGGGTATCGCGCTGGTTCCGACGGCGGCTTCGTGGGCGCGATAGGTATGGAACGCCAGCCGCTCCGCTGCCTCCGGCCGGTCTTCGGCTCGAACCTCCAGCCATTCGGCGAGTCGCCAGTGCATGCGAGCCAGGTCTGGACGAGACAGTCGCCCGTATGCCGTCTCTCGGATCAGGACATGCTCGAAGATGTACTCGGTCTCCTCAGTTGCTTTCGATCGGAGCTGGACCCTGATGAGCTGGAGCGCTTCCAGCCTGTCGAGAGCTTCGGCGAGAGCCTCTGTATCTACTCCCGTCATCGACGTCACCGCCGACGGCCAGAAGATCCGTCCCACTACCGAGGCTGCCTGGAGCACCCGTCGGTCCTCGGCCTGGAGTAGGTCGATCCGCGATGAGACGACGCCTTGGATCGTTGCCGGGAGCTCGTCAGGCTCTGCGCTGTGGGAGTGATCGTCGCGTCGTAGCGCCGATTCCCGTACGAGCTCCTCGATGAAGAAGGGGTTTCCGTCAGCCCGATCTGTGATGCGGTCCGCCTCGGTGATCGGGAGACCGGCTCCGGCGAGTAGCCGCACTGTGAGCTGGGTCGCCTGTTCGGAGTCGAGCGGTACCAGCGAGATGGCGGTCGCTGATCCGGCAGCGACGCCCCACGCCGGTGCGATCCCGACGAGCTCCGGTCTGGCCGGGCATATCACCAGGAGGGGTCCTCGGGCTCGTCGTACGACATGTTCCAGGAGATCGAGCAGGGCGTCGCCAGCCCAGTGAATGTCCTCCACCAAAAGCACGACCGGTCCGTCGGCCGCCAGACCCGAGAGCAATGAGGTCCAGGTGGTCCGCAGAAGCTCGCGTATTCGGCGCGGTCCCGGCGGCGTACCCGGAATCGGCGACTGGAGGCCGACCATACGGAGCAGGGCATCGGTGGCGAGGACCGTCTCGTCGGCGGGGAGATGGCGACCGACCAACTCTGAGATTCGAGCCGCCGCTTCGTCGGCGTCGGAGGCTGTGGGCATCCCCATGAGGTCTATGAGTACTTCCGCCAGCGGTCGGTGGGTGGTGTCCTCCCCATAGGGCAGACATCGTCCGGCCAGGGTGGTGAGAGCGGGATCGGCCAGGGACGCCCAGTCGATGAACTCGCGGACGAGTCGGCTCTTGCCAACGCCCGGGGGACCAATGACCGTTATGAGGTGGGGGCGCCCTCCGGCGACAACCCGCTGATACATGTCGCGTAAGGCGTCCGACTCCCGGATCCTCCCGTGGAGGGGAGCCCGTAGCGGCCGACCGGCAGCTTCCGACGCCCCAACGACGGCGAACACATGGATTGGGGCCACCCGCCCCCGAACATCCATCGCTCCGAGATCGTCGAAGCGGAAGCGCGGTGCGGATCGGGCAGATCTCTCGGCAACGACGACGGTGCTCGGCGCCGCCATTTCCTGCAGGCGGGCGGCGACGTTGAGCACGTCCCCTGCGAGGGTGCCGAGATCCGGTTCCTCTCCAACTGGGGCGAGAAGATCGCCGGTGTTGACGCCGATCCGAACCTGAATCTCGGCATCCAGGCGGCTCCCGAGGGTTCGGTTCAGCTCAGCGACACGCTCGAGTATGGCGATTCCGGCTCGTACCGCCCGCTCCGGGTCGTCCTCGTGGGCGGTGGGCAGACCAAACACTCCGAGTACGCCGTCGCCTACGAATGCTCCGACAGAGCCACCACGTTCACCAATCTCGATACGAACCGCCTCATGTACCGAACCGATCACCGAGGCGAGGTTCTCCGCTTCGAGGAGTTCCGCCAGAGCCGTCGAACCGACGAGATCGACATATATCGCCGTCACCAGTCGGTGTTCGACGGTGACCGCGATCGGACGCACCGGTGTGCCGCATGATGAGCAGGATTCGCCCTCGGGTCTGAGCGTTTCCCCACACACCGAGCATCCGGCGACCAATGCGGCGCCGCAATTCCAGCAATAACGATCACCGGGTTCGACATTCGCCCGGCAGGAGGGGCAGGAGGCCATTGAGGTGTGATTGTACGGGCGATCAGCACTCGGCGACGATGCGGGCGAGAGCAAGGGACCCGCCCCTGGGAGCGCAAGGGATTGACCCGATACAGGCCAACTATTGACGCCTCGGGAACGATATCATCGCCCCGATGCCGGAGCCCCAGCAGGAATCCCCACCGCCTCGGCGACGCTTCCCGAATTGGGTCAGAGTCATTCTGGTTCTCGCTCTTCTGTACGTCTTCCTTGTCGGAATCAAGGGACTCGAAACGGGTATCAAGGAGTTGGGGAGCGGGTTTACCGATTCGCTGTTCGAGGGCGTCTCCAATCCTCTCGCCGGCCTCTTCGTCGGTGTGCTGGGCACGGTGTTGGTCCAGTCCTCCTCGGTGACAACGGCCACGATCGTGGGTTTGGTCGGAGCCGGCACTCTGTCGGTGGAGTCGGCGGTACCGATGATCATGGGGGCCAACATCGGGACCACGGTCACTAACACGCTGGCGTCCATGGGATACCTGCGCCGATCGAGTGAATTCCGTCGGGCGTTCGCGGGCGCCACGATGCACGACCTCTTCAACGTGCTGTCGGTCATCGTGCTGTTGCCGCTGGAGGTGACGACCGGTTTCCTGAGCCGAACCGCGACGAATCTGTCGCGCCTGCTTCGGGACAACGCGACGATCGACTTCACCAAGCCGGACAGTCCGATCAAGGCGGCGGTCAAGGCACCCATTACCTGGGTCAAAAACCTTCTCGAAGGATTGATCACCGACGAGACCGTCATCGGATCGGTAGTGCTGGTGGTGGGGCTTGTGATGATCTTCTTTGCGCTTGCTTTCATCACGCGCAACATGAGGCTGTTGGTCCTGTCGAGAATCGAGCGGTCACTGAATGCCGCTCTCGGCAGAGGTGCCGGGCTGCCGGCGATGGCACTCGGCATGGTGATCACCGTTGCCGTTCAGTCTTCGAGCATTACCACATCAGTTCTTGTGCCACTCATAGCTGCCGGTGTGCTTTCGCTTCGCAACGCCTTCCCCGTGACGCTCGGCGCCAACGTCGGGACAACCGTGACGGCTCTGTTGGCGTCGCTGGCAACCGATGGAAACGAAGGGTTGGCGATCGCGTTGGCGCACACCATCTTCAACGCGCTGGGAATCCTGATCTGGTACCCGATTCCGCGGCTGAGGGACGTACCGGTGCGTCTGGCCGAGCGACTGGCCGAATTGGCGGAGGTTCGAAAGTCGTTGGTTCTGGTCTACGTCGTGGGACTGTTCATACTGGTTCCGCTCATCGGCGTATTGGTTTTGCGATGACAGGAGGCTGAACAACATGGTGCTTGAGTTCTTTAGAGGCGGCGCCGACAGCGAGCTTGAGGAGATCGAAGGTCTGATCATCCAGATGCTCCTGGATTGTCGGCACACATTCGACCTCGCGATCAACGCCGTCATCGGCGGCACCGAGCCTGCCGCGGTCGGGAAACGAATATCGAAGACGGATGTCGGGGTGAACAAGGCGCAGCGTAAGGTCCGCAAGGAGCTTGTTGTGCATGCGTCAGTGCGGGGATCCAACGCCGATCTTCCGATGGTCCTGTCGTCGATGTCGATTGTGAAGGATGCCGAGCGGATCGGCGACTACTCGAAGAACATCTGGGACATCGCCGATGCCGGAGTCGATCTGTCCCGTGACGACGACATCGACACACTGATCAAGTATCGGGACCGGACATCATCAATGATCGCTGAGACGGCTCGGGTGTTTCGTGAGCGCGACGTCGAGGCTGCTCATCGGATGATTCAGGAATCGGACGGCGTTCAGGATGAATATGACGAGGGGATCCGGGCTCTCCTGTCGCGAGCCGATTCGGCAGGTCCCGAAGCCGTGGCACGGGCGCTTCTTTACCGATATCTGAAGCGCATCAATGCCCACGCCATGAATGTGCTGACCTCGCTCGTGATGCCCGTCCACCGTTTGGACTTCTACGACGAGAAGAAGGCTGATCGCAGCTAGCGGGATTCTCGCCGGCTCACCAGCCAGGCGCCGGCGACGGCGACAGCGACGGCGAAAACCTGAATCGGCTCCACGGTTTCGTCGCGCACGAACACCCCCAGCAGCAGTGCGACGACCGGGATCGTGTATCCGGCGATCGCGCCGCGCGACGGTCCGACCCTTCCGACGAGTGAGACGTGGATGGCTCTGGCGATGCCGGTACCGAACACTCCGAGTACTGCCACGGCGACGACAGGTATCAGCTGCCATTCGGAGGACGGCAATCCGGTGAGACCGATCGGAGTCAGGAGCATCGCCGCTGCGGCTTGAGCCCACATCATCACGGACATTGCGCCGTACTTCTGCTGGAGGGGTGGGTACATGTTGTTGCCGAGTCCGTATGAGAAGACCGCGACGATCACCATCACGACTCCCGGTGCCGCAGAGTTCGTTCCGGAGAGATTGGGATACGCCATCAAGACCACACCGAGGAATCCGACCACGAGGCCCCATCGCTGCGGTCCCTTTGGCCAAGTGCGGTCGAGAGCGATGGCTATGACGACCGTCGCCATGGGAGTCGCGCTCACGAGCATCCCTGCAAGTGCTGACGAAACGCTCTGTTCGGCCACCGCAAACAGGATCGCGGGCAATCCTGCGCTGGCTAGTCCCACCACGACGATGCGAGCGCGGTCCTCAGGGTCGATGCGGCGGCGAGCTCGGCGAAACAGCGCCAGGATGCCTGCTCCGAGAACGAGGCGAGTCCATGCGATAACCCGCGGGTCCAGCGATTCGAGGGCTTCTGCGATCAGGAGAAACGATGCCCCCCAAATGAGTGAGGTTGCGAGGAGCACTAGCCAATCGACCCCGGCATATGCCGCGGTGGTGGATCCCTGCCCGGTGACGACGATACGTCGCTCCGCCATATCGTCCTCCCTGTCGGGCAGGTGACGGTAGCGAGTGCGTGAGCCAACCGTTGGTGGTTCAATGGCTTCGTGTCACCGCCGTTCGACGACCTGTCTGGTTCCGTACGCCCCGAGATCCCCGCGCTGTTTGTGCGCGAATGGGCGCGATTGGCAGGGCCCGGATCACACTGGAGCGGGAGCCAGCGTGTGGAGATTGCGGCCTCCGCCAGGGCAGCTCGGCAGGGATCACCGCCGGAGCAGTGGTCCCTGCCCTCATCGGCGCTGCAGGCCGCGTCGTTGTTGGGAGCAACTCCAGCGCGTGCCAGTCGGTCCTGGGCCGAATCCACCATCGCCGACCTCGGACCAGGACCCTATGTCGAGCTTGTGGGTGTGGTTTCTCGCACTGCAGCGGTCGACAGCTTCTACCGCGCCGTCGGTTCAGCGCTGGCACGATTCCCCGATCCCGTTGCTGGCGATCCGTCCGGAGTTGTAGATCAGGCAGCTCGTCTGGGCGCGGCCTGGGTCCCGATGGTGGGGGGTTCATCGATCGTTGGTGCCCTGAGCGCTGTCCCACCCGAGGCGGAGGCTCAAGAAGATATGCACGGGCCGCTCTATCTCACCTACGAGCAGATGGGGGACCTCCAGTTCGAACGGGGCCTATCGCGGCCACAAATGGAACTGGTAGCGGCACGTACCTCTGCTCTCAACGAGTGCTTTTACTGAGTGCTGGCTCACAGCCTGATGCTCCGTGCGAGCTCCGAAGCCACCAACACGCCGCTCGACCCGCGTGGGATAACGAGCACCTCTATTGATCCCCTCGTGAGGGGTGGGAGCCAACTCGTCGGGTTCGTCGACGCGGTACTCGCTGGTGGCGACCTGGAGGGCGTCACGGTGTTGTTGCAAGACACCCTGGGCGAGGATGCCGTCGTCGATGCCGCGGGTGTGATCGCCAATTTCGAGATGATGAATCGGATAGCGGAGGGAACGGGCATGCCGGTCGGCAAGGGTTCTCTAGCTCGGACCGAGGAGTGGCGGTCGCTGGTTGGATTGGATCGGTACCACCACGACTGACCGATCGCCTTCGTCCTGCGCTCGAGATGCCGGCGAAGGATCCCACTTGGTCCAGAGGGTCGCCCGGAGCGACGGCTGCCGAGTTCCGGGCACAAGGTGACAGACCCCGGCGAACCCGATATCGGCTCGACTAACGCCGTGTGGCGTTGGCGATCCCTTGGCGATTCAGCGCGGTTCGCGGAACTCCGGAAACAGGTAGGACCCGGTCACGGACGACCGGTGCCCGTCGTCCCATCGCACCTCGACGGTTCCGCCATGGACGGCGAGAACCTTGCCTCGCCGAGGTGGCTGCCCGACGTGCTTCGAGAGTTCACGGACCCGCATGCCCTTGCGTACCCGCATGGTTCCAAGGTACGGATCCTGTGAGAGGAGGTGGAGGGCCGAACGGCCCGAGTGTTGGAACCTACCTTGCCCAGGTCGTCCCCTTGCCGAAGAGGCGTTCGGTTAGGCCGATCGGTATGGAAGGTAGAACGGCTCCCACGATGCCCGATTCAGGGCTGCCGCCGCGTCGATGAGCGGCTCGGCGACTCCGTCGGATACCGCCGCCCCGATGACGGCGTGGGCGACCTTGATCGAAACCTCCCGCATGTCGGTAATCGGCGGGAACAGTCCCCCCCGGTCGAGTCGGTCGTCGGCGACTGCGCCTGCCAGCGCCTGCGATGCTGCCAGGAACATTCCTCCAGTGATGCGTCGGGCTCGCGACACTACGGCGCCGAGGCCGACTCCCGGGAACACAAACACGTTGTTCGCCTGCCCGATGAGATGGCGTCTTCCGTCGTGGGTCAGGTCGTCGAATGGGCTTCCCGTCCCGATCAACGCCCGACCCTGAGACCAGGAGAGGATGTCGGCCGGTGTTGCCTCGCTGAACGTGGTCGGGTTCGACAGTGGCATGACGATCGGCCGGTTGTGAGCGGAAGCCATGGTTTCGATCATCGGCTGGGTAAAGGTTCCCGGTCGTCCAGTGACACCGATGAGGATCGACGGTGTGTGTCCGCGCACTGTTGTCTCCAGGTCGATGCTGTCGCCTTTCAGATTCCATCCGGCAACGACACTCGGCGGAGCGGCGAACTGGGCCTTTCGGTCATCGAGGCCCTGACGCCCCGCAACGATTAGGCCCTGACTGTCGGTGAGCAGGATGCGCCGGTGGGCCTCACCCCGCTCGATGCCCTGTTCTTCCATAGCCGCTCGGATCTGCCGAGCGATTCCTATCCCAGCTGATCCAGCGCCGGCGATGACGACCCTCTGATCCGACAAGCGTTCGCCGAGAAGCCGCATGGCAGCAAAGAGGCCACCCACCACCATTGATGCTGTGCCTTGGATGTCGTCGTTGAAGGAGGGCAGGACGTCGCGATACATATCCAAGTGCCGGAACGAAGTCAGATTGGCAAAGTCCTCCCACTGGAGGATGGCCGCCGGGAATACCTTCTGGACCGCTGCGACGAACTCGTCGACGAGCGACCAGTACTCCTCGCCCCGCAGACGGGGTTGGCGAAATCCGAGATACAGGGGGTCGTCGAGCAATTCCTCGTTGTTCGTTCCGACGTCGAGTGATACGGGAAGACACAGCGAGGCGTGGATGCCCGCTCCCGCGGTGTACAACGCCAGCTTGCCGATGGGAATACCCATTCCCCCTGCGCCTTGGTCACCGATTCCGAGGATTCGCTCGTTGTCGGTAACGACGATGACCGCAGCCTCACGCATTGAGGCATTCCTCAACACGGTGTCGATCCGACCGCGGTCGTCCGGTGTGACATAGAGGCCACGCCCTCTACGGAAGATACGGCTCCAATGGCGGCAGGCTTCGGCCACGGTCGGCGTGTAGATCAGGGGGACCGTTTCGGCGAGGTTGTCCATGATCAATCGGTAGAAGAGGGTCTCATTGCGGTCCTGTAGCCCGGCCAGATAGATGTGCTTCTGGAGATCAGTCTCCTTGTAGGTCATCTGATCAAGGGCCCGCTCGACCTGTTCATCGAGGGTGGAAACATGCATCGGGAGCAGCCCTCTGATCCCGAGCGTGTCACGCTCGTTGGTTGTGAACGCCGTCCCCTTGTTGAGAAGCGGCTCGTCCAGCAATCTCCGCCCTCGTTCGGCGACGGGTAGGTAGAGCTCGCCCGTCACTGCGTCGATAGCGGGCTGATAGGCCATTGCCGACAGACTACCGATGTCGATTGAGGATCCACTCTGACTCTGGGCTTTCGACGGACCCGAGAAGCGCGATCCTCGGATCTACCCGCCGGCCAGTCGAAGCAAGGCGGCAGAGAGATCGTGATGCAGCGTCTCGATAGTCTCGGCCGGCCATTCGGAGGGCTTCGCTCGGAGGCATGATGTTCGATCCACCCGATTGTCAAAGCGCTGCATCGGAATATCGGCAGCTCCTATCGGGATAGTCCCGGGAGTCCGCGCCCGACTCTCGAGCCAGCCCATATCGTCGGTGCCGTAGTCCTCCGTCATGACGGTCTCGGGGACCCCGTGGTGGAGAATCGATGCTTCTCCTTCTCGCCCGGGCACCGTCCGCTCGCGGTTTCGGCGACGACTCTCTTCGGGGTCCACCCACACGTAGAGAATCGAAGCCTTGCTGAGAACCTCTTCGGGGAGTGCGGCGAGCGACGCGGCGTATCCGAGTGGATGGGGGAGCGGCATCCCGGCACTCACCGGTCCACCCCGGGCGAACTCGATGATGATCGTCGAGTCGTCACCGGCAGCCGCGATCGGATCGAGATCGGCGACATCGGTGGCGATGCCCGATTCAACTTTGGCGCGAACCCCGGGATTGAGCACATCTATTGCCGCTGGTGCACCGGCGAGGAGGCGAGCCCGATCCAATCTATTCAGCAGCTCCGACGTGGTGTGTTCGGCGCGTCCTCCCGAGACCATATGGCTGTAGTCCTCGCTGATGAGATGGATGAGCGTGAGCCAATCGAGGGGTTCTTTCCATGGAGCCTCGGCTGAGGAGAAGAAGACGGGATCCTCCCCAAGCCGTGTGAGTTCGCGTGAGATGCACCGCATCAAGTGGACGTATGGGTAGTCGTCCAACTGCGCCCTTGGGCCCAGTGCCAGGTCGCGGCGGGCCGATATCGGATCGAGATGATCGAAGTACCGCCGCACCTCTGACTTGCCGGATGCGGGGAGTGCGAGCAGAAGAAGGATGTCGAGTTGAGCTGTCACTGTCCGATCATGCCACGCGACGGGGCTGCGCCTGCTGGAATCTGTTCTATGGCTTCTTGCTGTTCCCACTTCGTACGCTGCGAGCACCCTTGGTGATGAGACGCCGACTCGCTGTTCACTTATCGGTCCTGATTGTGGGTGCGGCCGTGATTCGCATCGGCGTCGTTCCCGCCGAGGTGTGTCCGGTCGTCACGGCCACCGAGGTGTCAGCATCCATCGACGCCGCTGTGGCTTGGCTGGTGGGGGGGATGTCCGCCGAAGGCACCTATACGTACGGCTACGACAAGGACGGAGATCGCATCAACCGGGGCTACAGCGATGCACGCCACGGTGGAGTCACGATGTCGCTCTTCCAGACCTACGGGGTTACCGGCGACCCGGCGATTCTCGCTGCGGCCGACCGTGGATTGGCTCATGCCCTCGGCAGAATCGCGGAACACGATGGCTGGATGGCATGGGAGCCGGGTGGCGACATTCCTGTCGGCGCCAACGGCCTTTTGTTGGCGGCGCTCGCCATTCGCCGGGGAATCACGAGCGAACGAACTCACGACGACTTGATGCGTGGGATGGGCCGGTTTCTCGTATCCCAGCAACAGCCGGACGGCAGCGTGTTCTCCTATTGGGATGTCGGAGACGAAACGGCGAGTCCGGTGTTCGGACCGTTCGCGACGGGTGAGGCGGCCTGGGCTCTGGCTCTCCTAGATCGTCAGTTCCCCGGCGAAGGATGGGGTGAGGCCGCGGCACGCACACTCGACTACATGGGCAACGATCGCAACCTGACGGAAGGCTATCTGACGAGCCTTCCGGATCACTGGGCGGCCTACACCGTGAGCGATCTTCGTCCCGATTTGATCACCGATGAACGGGTGGAATATGCAAGACGACTCGCTGGATACTTCGGCATCCGGCTCAGATTCGAGGCGCAGAGGCGCGGAACGGGGATCAACCTGTGGCTCCGGTGGTACCCCGGTCCACCGGCAGGCGTTGGCACCGCTGGTGAGGGACTCGGCGCACTACATCGGCTCAGCCTCCAGGAGGCTCGGATGGCCGATCTGACCCCTCCGATAGAGGAGCGACTCCTGTGCACGGCCGGGTTCATGGTGGAGCGCCAGATCTCGGCAGCGGAGGCTACAGGTGCGGTGCGGCCGACCCTGGAGGCAGGAGCCTGGTTCTACCGTGGCTACACCCAGATGGATGACCAACAGCACGTGCTATCGACGCTCCTGGCGGCGCTGTCTGTGCTTGAGACAAGTGAGGAGGACCGATGAACAGCCTGCTGGTGCTCACGGCATACCTGGCGGCGCTCAATCCGGCGCGGACCCGATTGGGAGTACCCGAGGATGAGACCGGACGAGCTCGGTTGGGGCTGCTCGTAGCTGGGACCGCGATTGGTCTGTTGACGCTGACGGGGCTTGCCGCGGCCTCGCGCTCGGTTCTCGAGGCTCTGGAAGTATCTCCCGAAACCTTCCGAATCGCCGCGGGTTTCGTCATGGTCATCGTTGCGAGCTGGATGATCTTTGTTCCCGTTCCCACCACGGAACCGGTTCCTGCGGGATCGGCGGCCGTCTTGTGGCCCGTCGCTTTTCCCCGGGTAGTCTCGCCGGAAACCATCACTCTTGCTCTCAGCACTGGTGCGTCTGATGGTCTGGGTTTGACGCTGTCCGGTCTGGCGCTGGCGGGTGCGATGCTGATTGTCCTGGGACCAGTGCGGGTGGGGCCGATATCCGGTCGCGTCATGTCTTCAGTGGGAAGGGTTGCGGCCGTCGTACTGGTGTTCATCGGCGTCTGGTTGGCTATCCAAGGCGTACGGGAGGTTTGATCTCATGAAGGAGTTCGCGTTTGTAGGAGTGCCCTTCGACGGGGCGGCGACCCTCGGGTGGCCTGGGGCGAGGTACGCACCCAACGAAGTGAGACGACACCTCGACTGGATGAAGATGCGTGTCGAGGACGGCCAGATCTACTGGATCGATCGTGATGAGGTTGTCGCTTTCGACGCGGATGCGTTGCACGATGCAGGTGATGTTGAGATCGTCCCCCACGATCTCATGGCAACGATCGCAGCGGCGCGTGACAAGGTTCGAATGGAGGCCGAGTCTGGCCGAGTGCCGCTGGTCATTGGAGGCGACGACTCGATCCTCTTCCCGGCCGTCGCCGGTATCCATGATGCGGTCGCCGGTTCGGTAGCGGTTGTTCACTTCGACGCCCATCTGGACCTGCTGGATCACAGTGCCGCTCAGGGGAGCCACAGCCAGTCGAGCGGCATGCGGCGGGCACTCGAGTTGGAAAGAGTTGATCCCCGGCTTTGCGTGCAAGTTGGAACCCGCAACTTCAACTTCCCATCCTCAAAGCAGTTCATCGACGGTGTGGGGCTGACCGAAGTCCCGGCGGCTCGAGTTCTCTCCGAAGGTGCGGGGCCGACCTTGGAGCGGATCTTCGAAGTGGTCGACAAGGCAGATCATCTCGTCGTGTCGGTGGATATCGACGTCCTCGACCCCGCATTCGCCCCGGGGGTCGGTTGGCAGGAGCCCGGTGGTCTTTCGACCAGGCTGCTGCTCGATTTGCTGCTTCCGCTGGCGAACCAGACTGACGGATTCGCCCTAAACGAGGTAAACCCGATGACAGATCAGGGTGCTCAGACCACGATCCTCGCCGCAAACCTCGTCTTCCAGTTTGCGGTTGCGGCAGGCCTCTAGTCAGCAGCTCTTGAGTTTCCAGAGTCCCTGGTAGCGCTCGACCCAGGACTCGGTGGTCTTGGTGCCGTCGGGGAAGGTGATGTAGCGGTATACGGTGACGGTCCAGCCCGACGTGCCGTTCTGGATAACGGTCCCTGACGGAGCCTCGTCAGCGACACAACCGCCGTCGAAGGGCTGGGTGTGGTTGTAGCGTCCCGACAGGCCGGCCTCGACCTCGATCCCGCCGTTGTCGCCGTAGAACTCGACCGTGACCGACGTGTCGGTGTGCGAGGTCATGATCACGATGACCGAATCGGTGTTGTTGCGGAATATGAGGTCTGGACTCGGGAATCCGAGCGTTGCCTCGCGGCCCTCCGGATAGCGGCTGAACCAGGCTGTGTGCTTGAAGTGGTATACGTCTTCTACACCGGCAAAGAAGATCGCGTTGTACATGGTGGTCGTGAACTGGCTTGTCCCTCCACCGATACAGATTTCGCCCTCATCCACGATTTGGCCGTGCAGAAGAGCTCCCGCACAGACGTATCCGTTGGCCCTGATGCGTTTGCCTACATGGGCGTTGAGCGAGAACACTTCGCCGGGCATGACCCAAGCTCCGTCGACGTCGTCGGCGATCTGCTGGATGTTGGTCACTCTGTTCTGGCAGCAGGAGTGGTTCGTAGTGAACTCGCTGATCCTCTCCTTGATTCCGAAGGCCTCAATGTCTTCGGTAGAGAGATCTGCTTCACGACCTGCGCGATACGGTATGTCGGCGGTGCGCGACTCGGATCTGGCTGCAGTCCACGCGGCATTCGCCAACCCCACGGGATCCGGCTCCTGGACCGGAATGCTCGGGATGATCGTCACCGTGTCTTCGACCTCATCGATGACGAGTTCGGCATCGACTGGGTCGGTTTCGAGATACGGCGCGAATGCCTCCACGTACTCGAGAACCGGGTTGCGATCGAATCGAACATGGAATTGCGGGATACCGTCGAGGGTATTGTCCAGGCGCTGCACGACTAGAGCCTCTGCCAGCACTGACTGGGGGATGCTCACCTCGCGATCCAATTGCGGGGCACGCAAAGTGATTGGTCCGGCGAGGATCGAGTCGATCCGGCCAACTACGGCGTCAATGTCGGCAGTGCCGAGGACGGCTTCGATCTGCCGAGTGGGTAGTTCGACCGCCGCCCGCGAGCGGTCGGTCAGGCCGACGTCCACCAACTCGATGGCTCGACCAACCTCGATCCCAGTGCCGCTTCGCGGGTAGGAGTACACGATGGCGCCCTCTGCCATGGCGATATCGCCGGGGTAGGCGGGATCGGCTATTCCGTTTTGCTGCCAGTCGGCCATCATCGCCTGGAGAGCGTCCCTATCGAACGTGTATGGGAGGTCCAGCTCGGTGTTGTCGCTGCCAAAGTGATCTAGCCACCACCTGAATTGGTCGGGGACGCTGCCGGAGCGGCCATTGTGGAGCGCCGCCTCCACGATCACGTGTTCATCAATATCTAGTCCGATCGAAACCGGATCGAGGCTGAACGTCCTGCCGGCGACTACCACCGGGATCGGTGTGTCGATCAGGTCTTGCTCCATCGCCCGTACCCGCTCAATCGCTTCGAATTCGCCGAGTCCCCCGAGCTCCACACCGTTGACAGTGACGTTCCCGAGAATCTCGGCACCATTCGTCGCCCGGTCGATGCCGAACAAGAAGAGGACTCCGCCGACGATCGAAACGATGGCGACGAGCAATCCGAGGAGCAGGCGATTGGTACGAGTCACGAAGGCGGGATTGTACCGAGGGCGGACAACTGCGGGTCGCGTATCAGGTACGACCTGCCTCTCGCAGCATGCGGTCACCGTGACCGGTGGCCTTTACATTGCGCCACAAACGTTCGATTTCGCCTGACGGTCCGATCACGAACGTGGAGCGGATGAGCCCCTCGTATTCCCTGCCGTAGTTCTTCTTAGTGCCCCAGGCGCCGTAGGCGGCCGCCACGGCATGGTCTTCGTCGGAGAGGAGCGGGAATCCGAGGTCGTGCTCGGTGTGGAATCCGAGGAGCTTCTCGACGGGATCCGGGCTGATCCCGATGATCTCGTATCCGGCTTCGGCAAGATCACCTCGCCGATCCCGCAAATCACATGCCTGGGTAGTACATCCGGGAGTGAATGCCTTCGGATAGAAGTAGATGAGCAATCGCATCCCTGCATAGTCACCGAGTGATACTGGGGTGTTGGTGTGGTCTGGCAGGGTGAAGCCGGGGGCTCGGTCGCCCGCTTCAATCGTCAATGGGGGCTCCTGGTTGGGTTGGCGTGAGTCTGCCATCTTCGGCGCGGCTAGGACCGGGCTGACGGGAGTTGATGGCCGACTTTCTTTCGTCGAAGCGGATCTGCTAGCGGTTGTCGGCCGTCCTGTTTCTGTGCTGTCCGCTGTTCCCCGCCGGGTCGTCTTCGGGCGGTGTCGCGCTCCGTACTCGTAGTTGACCGCAGGCGGCATCTATCTCGGTGCCTCGGGTATCGCGCAGAGTCACGTTCGCTCCGTGGCGTTTCACTTCGTCGACGAATCGACGGATCTGGAGGTCCGACGGCCGCTGCTGTGGGGCGAGCGGGGTCGGGTTCATGGGAATGACATTGACATGGGCACGCACCTCGCGGGCAATGGCGGCGAGGGCTCGCGCCTGCTCCGGGGTGTCGTTGAGTCCCTTCATGAGTGTCCACTCCAGTGTCACTCTCCTGCCCTTGCCGGCCGTGAAGCGGCGAGCGGAGGCCAACAGCTCATCGATCGGATACCGGGCGTTGAGAGGCACAAGTGTTTCGCGGAGGTGGTCGTCGGCGGCGTGGAGGCTGAGGGCGAGTGAAACCGACCAAGGTTCCTCGGCGAGCCGATCGATTCCGGGAACCACTCCGACGGTAGACACGGTGATGGATCGTGCCGATATGCCCATGACATCAATGAGGCGACGCAAGGCTTCGCGCACGCTCGCGTAGTTTGCCAATGGCTCGCCCATCCCCATGAATACGACGTTCGATACGCGAGTCGGTGAGTCGTCCATCGGCCGATCGCGTAGTGAAGCAGCCGCGAACGCCACTTGGGCGGCGATCTCGCCAGGTGCCAGGTGCCGCTCGAACCCGAATTGGCCGGTTGCACAGAAGCTGCACTTCATGGCGCATCCGGCTTGGCTGCTGATGCAAAGGGTGGTACGACGCCGGTATCCCATGAGTACTGCTTCGATGGCGGCGCCGTCAGGCGCACGGAACAACCACTTCCGAGTTCGGCCCCGGTCCGAAGATTGCTCGACCTCCACTGCAAACGGCCAGTGATTGGGTCCGAGAGCGTTTCGTACCCGAACTGGGAGGTTGGTCATCTCCTCAGGGTCCAGCACGGGATGCTCGTACAACCATTCTCGTAGCTGGTCGGTTCGAAAGCTGGGCTCTCCCGGGAGCAGCGATCCCAGGTCTTCGGGTGCGGTCAGGTAGGGGCCGGTCGGATTCTGCCGCTGATCGGATCGGACTCCAGATAGCTCGGAGCCGTCCGGAAGGTCAGTCTCTGATTGCACTTAACGGCATCCTCTGACGCTGCGGCTCACCTGGCAGCCAGATCACCGGCCTGCCGAACCCAGTCCTCCGCCTTGGGCTCGGACACCTCTGCAGCCGACGCCACGGCGGCAGCGGTGGCATCGGCCAGACTCGAGTAGGTAGAGATGCCTGCTTGCTCGAGACGTGCCCGGTAGACGGGCCCGATCCCCTTTACTCTCGACAGGTCGTCGTCGGAGGTCTCCGGAGTGACGGGCGGCGGTCCCGGAGCCACGCGAAAGGCCGGAGCATCTTCAGGGGTGACTGGAACGGTCTCGGGGCCGAGCAGTCGGTCTTTGACCAGCCAAATCACAGCGGCAGCACCTGCTCCAATGCCGACCAGGTACCCTCCGAGTTTGGTAATGCGGCGCATGGCCCGATTGTACGTCCAACTGGGGCTCATGGGGTCGAATGGTGGATGGCGGTCCGCATGACGTCGGTACCATCACGCCGATGGGACGACGCACTTCGTTGGTTTTGTTGATTGCCGTCGCCGGGTCGCTGTTGACGGTCGCCCCTGCCTCGGCCCAATCCGACGGCGGGCGATGTTCCGAACGTTTCCCCGATGCCGTCTTTGACACGGTGGCAGACGCCGGACCGGTGCGGGTGTATGGGTCAGACGTCACCCAGCCGCTGCTCGATCGTTATGCGAACGATTGGGGCGAATTGATCGAGATGGTTCAGCCCGAGATGGGTGGCCTTGATGGAGGCGTCGCAGTGTGCGTCTTTGATGACCTGCTTCCGCTCGACGCCGAGGCGCTCGGATGGCCTCGCAACCAACTTCTCCGCGCGGTGGCTTTCGGCGAGGAAGGGCTCGTCGTCGTCTCGTCGTGGCTCATCGCCGAAACCCCCGATGCCGGCCGCAACGGTTTGCTCCACGTTGCCCAATACCGGATCTCGGCCGGCACCTATCCAGAGCCGTTCGGTAACGAGGTCATCGGGTGGTACCGCAACCGGGTCGATCGAACAGTTGAGATAGTTCACAACAGCTTTGTACGTCAGAACTCCGGGTTGTCGGAGCCGTGGGATCCATTCCCATGGACGGCCGGCCGAATGGTGGATCCGCTGCTGTGGAACCCGGAGTTTGGCTACGGCGGAGGCGGCGATTTTGCCAACTACGCCGTGACCACGGCCGGGAATGCGGTTTTGTCAGATCCGCTCACATCGGATCTGCTCCGACTCGATGAGGGTTGGCGTCAGACGCTGTTCGACGAGTCCGGTGCCGTCCTTGGTGGGTCCAAGGGCTGGATGCTCGGACTGTTCCTCTCCATCGGATTGCTGCTGCTCGGGGCATTCGCAGCCTGGTGGTCTCGTCGTCAGAAGCGAGCGCTTCAGGAGAAGATGCTGGATCTCGACTGGCTGGAAGAGATGAGTCGCGAAGCCCAAGAGAGGGAGGCGGTTCGGACGTCAATCGCCGTCGGCCGCGGCCGTCGAGACCCGCGGGTCAGCCGCCCCGGTTCTGATTCCGTCGACGTCGACGGCGATGACGGAAACGGGTCCCCATCCGGGGGTGAGCGGCGGGCCGGGAGCAACCGAATGTCCCGCCGCGCCCAGTCCGGTGATGACTTGTTCCATCATCCGGGATTCGACGAAGACGACTGAGCCCTTTCCGTCGGCGCCTTTCCCAATGCTCCACCTGGGTTGAGCTTGGGCCGAAGCAGGGTCGTTCTCGGCGTACAGAGTGCTCGCTGCGACCTGTAGGAGGTATTGCGGCTGCTGGTCGCCCCCTCTGGTTCCCAGGATGAGAGCCGGTTGGTTGCCCCGAGTCCAAAGCATTGGCGACAGCGTGTGGAGCGGTCGCTTGCCTGGTCGTGCCTCATTGGGGTGGCCCTCGATGACCGAGAAACCCGCGGCCCGATTGTGGAGGAACACTCCGGTGGTCCCGGCCGAGATTCGACTGCCGATGCCGAAGTAGTTCGACTGGATACACGAGACCGCCATGCCATCGGCATCGACCGCGCAGAAGAATGCGGTACCGGCAGGACCCGCGGTGGGCTCGGGCCACTGTGTCACGGCGTCGGGACTGAGAGATTTCAGTCGTTGCTCGAGGCGTTTCGGCGAGAGGTATTCGGCGAGATCCCACGGAGCGTGCGAAGGGTCGGCGACCGTGTCGTTGCGCTCCCACGCAAAGGCGCGGTACGCCTCGATGAGGGCGTGATGGAACGCGGGGTCGGTGGGGTCAGCCGGTGGACCGAGTTGCTCGAATACCCAGGCGGCTGCGAGCGTGATGTAGCCCTGACTGTTGGGTGGGACGGTCCATCCCGATAGTCCGAAGACATCGATGCCGATCGGCTCGACCCAATCTGAAGTGTTGGCAGCGAGATCGTCGGGTGTGAGGGTTCCCTCGGTCGCCAGCGCTACGGCGGCGGCGGTTTCTCCCTCGTAGAACGCGGTCCGACCATGATCCGCAATCCCGCTGAGGGTGGATGCCAGATCGTGGCGTACGAGGATCGCACCCGGTGCAGGCGGCGTCCCATTCGGATACAAGGGCTCCGCTGATTGCTGGCCGCGCAACGATTCGGCAAGGCGTTCGAGGGACTCGGCGAATTCGACGGAGACCTCGAACCCACTCTCGCCGAGATCGATTGCGTCCGCCAGCACGTCTCGGAGTTCGAGTCGCCCGTGCCTCCTCTGGAGCGCCTCCCATCCATCGACGCAACCGGGCACGGAGATTGTCTGTGCCCCGTATGTGGGCATCCGAGTGTGCCCGGCGTCGCGCAGCTTGGCCGCGCTGAGGCCAGATCCACCTCTTCCGCTGGCGTTGAGTACCTCGGGTCGCGCCATGCCCGGTCTGTGCACGAGCGCAAAGAGGTCTCCGCCTATGCCGCATGTGGATGGGAGGACCATTCCGAGCACCGCGTTGGCGGCGATGACGGCGTCCGCGGCGGTGCCACCGGAGTCCATGACTCGCAGCGCCGCTCGAGTCGCGTCGTGGTGAGGCGTGACTGCCACCGCACCGGTTCCGGAGTGGCTCGAGGTCGGGAAGGTCACGTCGCGCTCCTGATCAGGGCTTCACACGGTATTCGAGTGTGCATTCTCCAGCATGCCGCCCAGTTTGCCGCCCGCTGCCCACTGGTCCTGCTTCGCTGCTTGCTGGTCGCTGGTCGCTGGTCGCTGGTCGCTGGTCGCTGGTCGCTGGTCGCTGGTCGTTGGTCGCCAGTCGCCGGTCTAGGGGCGTCCGATCCGCCGGTTGAGGGCGTCGAGAACCGCCCGTACTGCGGTCTCGGAGTCGTCTCCGCTGCTGAGGGCGGAACCGACTGAGATCTCCTCGCCGCGTTCACCGGTGGCCACCACGATTGCCACGATCACCGTCTTCATGCCGATCGCCGGGTTTCCGATTGAATCGAGGGCGAGAGCATCGCCGTCGAGCAGCGACTCAATGGCGCGTAGCGCGGCCTCACCAATCAGACGCAGGCGTGCCGACCGGGCTGCGGGACCGGTGGCGGTTCCCACATACTCCTCGCCGTGCCACCCGAGGGTTACGGCGACCGTTGTGCGCGGTCCTTCGGGAATCTCGTGGACGCCCATGATGGCGGGTCGATCGTCGTCCGATGCGATCGATTCGGGGCCGATCTGGACGACCGAGATGACGCGGCGATCGAGGGTGATGCCGAACCGGGCAAGTGCCACGGTCTGTACGTCGCGCACGACTTGCTTCGGTGCCTTTGCGGGCGAAGCGAGCACATGTACCTCGGTTACGCGATCGTCATCCGTCGCGATCCGGACTGCGGTGATCGAGGGGAGCCGTGCCAGCGTCTCCTCGAGCTCGTGGATGTCCATTGAGCCGACCCCTTCCACCACGAAGCGTAGCCAAACCGGACACCCTCTGTCATATGCGGTGGTGGGGTCGGAAAGCACGCCTGGCGAGTTGTCCACACCTGGGGTATTGTGTTGTTGGGCGGACGTCATCCCCTACCCGGGGGTGCGTCCGTTTTGTGCGTTTGAGGGGCATTCCGCCCCTCCGATGTGGTAGCGGGAGGGTCGCAAGATCACCCCATTTGGCTCGTGCGAAAGCACGTATTGACAAGTGAAGGTGGGCATCGATCGTGCCGATGAATGCATCGAACACGTTCGGCGACCCCGGGTTGCCCGGGTCACCTGTACGGCTAGCCCTCGATCGAGCGAAGCGGAAAGCCACCGCACAGGCGGTGAGACTCTCAGGAAGGGGAACCGGAGGTGATTCATGTGGTTGACCGTGGGAAGAAGACCATTGAGACCTGCCGGCAGCACAGCATGAGCTGGCGTGTCGGCTAAATGACTGACCCGGGCGCCCCGCTACCCCCTCATGAACACACAACAAATCGACCGCAGAACCGCCATCCTCGCCGTTGCATCTGCATGCCTCGGGATGGTGGTGATGGTCGTTCTGTTCGTCGTTCAGAGCGACCCCTCCCCGCTGTGGCTGTGGGCGATCTTTGCGGTGGTCTTTGTCGCTCTTGAGTTCTCGTCAGTCGAGGTCAATGATCGGCTGTTCGTCTCTTCGTCGATCATGGTTGCGTTTACGGCCGCCGTGGTGTTCGGTCGGTCGAGCGCAATCCTTGCGGTGTCGCTGATGGCAGCAGTCGCAGTGTTCCATCCGGAGGATCTCCGAGCCAAGAGATGGCGCCAGCCGGTGTACAACTTCGGTCAACTTGTGCTGTCGACGGCGATTGGTGCCCTGGTCCTCTTCCCTTTCCTCCCCGAGGGACCGCTCGTAGTTGAGGATGTTCCGAAGCTGGTCGGTGGGGCCGCGTTGGCCTCGGTCGTCTACAACTGGGTCAATTTCCGCCTCGTCGCATTGTTCGTAAACAGTGCGTATCCGGGAACGGAGCTCCTTCCCTGGTCCCGCATGGTCGTCAACCACGTCGCGCTGGCCGGCCTGGGCGCCTACGGGGCACTGCTCGGTGCCGCCTACCTGATGGTGGGACCCGTGGCCCTGCCCCTCATGTTTGCCACCTTCCTGGTCGGGCATAGCGGATTTGCCACATACTCTCGGATGCGGCAGGCCTACGAAGACACGGTGCGGGGTTTCGTCAAGGCAGTCGAGGCTCTCGACCCATACACCAAGGGTCATACCGAGCGGGTTGCCCAGTTCTGCAGGATGACCGGTGAACGACTTGGTCTCGATGCCGAGGCCCTCGAGGTGCTGCGATGGGCGGCGCTCATCCACGACGTCGGGAAGCTGGCCGCTCCCGCCGAATTGATAGGCAAGGACGGCCCGCTGAGCGAGCGTGAGAATGCTCGGTTGGGCAGACAGATGCGGGTTGTCGAGGAACTGTTGTCGCGGGTCGACTTCCTCGCTCCGGCGGTTGAGGCGATCACGACGGACGACGGAGCAGCCGACTCTGCACCGGTAATCGGCAGAGTGCTCGGAGCGGCTGATGCTTTCGATGCGATGACCACCACTCGCTCCTATCGGTCGGCGATCACTCAGGCGGCTGCTTTCTATCATCTCCGGGCGGATGCGGATCGTCACGGATCCGACGTCACCGAAGCACTCATCGAGGCCATCATCGACAGCGGTGTCGTATACGGCTCGCCGGACGAGCAGGCCTCGGCCGAAGTGGAGCGCCTGGTTCAGGATCGGATTCGTCGTGGCTGATCGCTTCCGCTTCTCTCTGGCCATGATCGTTCCTCCGGTTGCCGGAGGAACGGCGGCGGTCCTGTGGTGGCCTGGGGTTGCTTTCGCCCTTCTGGTCGTGGCATATCTGGCGGCGTATGTAGTGACTGTTCCGAGTTCCTCGGGCCGTCGGGTGTCGCTTTCTACTGCGGTGGCGGGAGCTACGGCTCTCGCTAGTGGCGGTTCCCTCGTCTTGGTGCTGGGTCCCGCCGCCGTCGCCCTGCCGGCCGGACTGCTTATCGTGCATATTCGACACGGTCAACGGGCGACCAGCGACATGTTCCCTGCGGAGCCGGTCGGTATGGCTGCATTTGCCTCGGCATTTGCCGCGGCGGTCCTTGTGCTTCCATCGACCGACCCTGCGCATCCGGCCGTATTGTCAGTGTTTGCGGGCGCGGCGGTCCTCGGGTTCTTCGTAACCGTATTGACGCGGTCGCTCCTTTCGGAGCAGCGACGTGTCGTGGCACGCCGACTTGTCGCCTTGCGCTCCTTTGGTGATTGGCCCGCGTACGCTGCATTCTTCTCCTCGGCGGCGTTGTACGCGGTCACCGTCACCCCGATGGGTGTCTGGTCGGTGCCGCTATCCGGGCTGCCGTACCTCTTCTCGCACATTTCGTTGCATCGGCTTCAGGACACGCGCCGTACCTACGACCAAACGATCCGGGCACTGGGCGCGATCCCAGAGGCGGGCGGTCAGGTGTCCGTCGGCCACTCCGCACGTACTGCCGACCTATCGGTAGCGGTCGGCGCAGAGATCGGTTTGGGGGCTTCCGATCTGAGGTGGCTCGAGTACGCAGCGCTGCTGCACGACATCGGCCAGGTAGTGCTGGCGAATCCGGCGGTAGCTCGTAGCGACTATTCGGTCGATGACGTGTCGGGATGGAGCGCTGCAATCATCGGCGAGGCCAAGTATCTCGAGAACGTGGCCGGGATCGTGGCGTCCCAGCATTCCCCTTACCGTCGGGAGGGCCAAATGCGCGATCTCGCCGTACCTCGTTCGTCCCAGCTCCTGCGGATCGCATCCCGCTATGACAGGGCGATCAGCGATGGTCTCTCCCCTGTGGAGGCGGTCGAGTTGCTGCACAAGGGCGCCGCATACGACTACGACCCCGAGCTGGTGAAAGCCCTGCGCAGGGTCCTTCAACGCAGAGGCGCCTTCGCTGCCTAGTGGTCCGTCGCACAAGTAATCACCGCATCTCTCCGGCCCTCGACCCCCTGGCTTCGCCTTCCTCCTCGAAACAGTCACGACTGCGCCTTCGTCGTCAGGCTGTGCCAGATGACGCCGATGGCTCGGAGATAGGCGGGCGCTATTTGCACGACACACCACTGGGGGTCCGCCGGCTGATCGGCGCCCTGTTCGATGCTCGTGGGGCTGCAGTGTTGTGTCGCTCGACGCCCCGGTCCGAGCCGCATGGACTGCGCTTATCAGTCGGTCCTCTCGAAGGGAGGCCGGTATCCTCGATCCAGAGGTGACCAGCTTGCTGCATTACGAAGTCACACCACCGCGGGCGACGATCACGATCGATGACCCGGAGCGCCGTAACCCGCTCTCGAATTCCAACATGGCCGAGATGGCGAGCCTGATAGATGCCGCCGCCGCCGACGACGAAGTTCGGGTGATAGTGATCACCGGCGCTGGCGATCAGGCGTTCTCGGCCGGAGGAGACCTCAGCGGCGGATTCGTCGACGAGCCGCTCCTGGGTCACGATGAGCGGGGCGCTCTCGCCGGACTGTTCCGATCAATGAGAGCCTCCGGCAAGCCCATTGTCGCCGGTGTCAACGGCCACGCCCTCGCAGGCGGGTTCGGGTTGGCCGCCGCGTGCGACATAGTGATCGCCGTCGAGGACGCGACCTTTGGCACGCCCGAGATCAAGGTCGGACTGTGGCCGATGATGATCACGGCGGTCCTGCAAAGGGTCATGCCTCACAAGGCGGCGCTTGAATTGATGATGACGGGGCGACGGATCTCGGCGGAGGAGGCCCTGCGTCTCGGCGTCGTGAGCCGGGTTACTCCACGTGGCGAGCTCGATGCGGCCGTCGACTTGGTCGTGAACTCGCTCGCCGCCATGAGCCCGGCAACATTGCGAATGGGGCGTGATGCCTTCTTTGCCGTCGAGGATCTCGATTTCGAGACGGCGCTGGGCCATCTGCACGGCGGTCTTACTGCCGTCGCCTCCACCGAGGACGCTGCCGAGGGGGTCGCGGCGTTCCTCGACAAGCGCCGTCCGCAGTGGCGGGGTCGGTGAGTCAGGACCCGCATCGTCGGCTGCGACCGTCGGCGAAGGCAGTCGTGGTGGTCGATGGTCGGCTTCTCGTAACGCGTAACCGGACTCCCGACGACGATGGCCCCGATTGGTACATCTTCCCCGGCGGGGGTCAAGAGCCGGGCGAGACACTCCATGCGGCGCTTGTGCGCGAAGTACGTGAGGAGACCGGTATCGAAGTGCGGCCCGGCGAGCTTCTGTGGGTTCGGGAGCTGAACGTGGTTCCCCAACCCGACTGGCCGTTTGATCCGCGGGATCAACCGCTCGAATTCATGTTCGAGGCGACCTTCACTCGCGATCACGGTGATGCTCACGAAGCAGATCGGTATCAGACCGCCGTCGAATGGCTCACGATCGACGAGATTGCCGACGTCAGGTTCTATCCGACAGCCGTGGTTCCCGCGCTGCGGGACCACTTGAGCGGCGGTGGCTCAGGCCCCGTCTACCTCGGTGACGTCGATTGACATCGGTACGCTCGACCCGGTGCTGATGGCTACGGACCCGCTATGACCTGGGAGGCGTGGCTAACGCTCGCGGTGGTCGTGGTGATAGTCGCCCTGCTCGTTCTCGATCTGACGGCGCCTGCTGCAGTCGTTCTGGGAGGCGTGGTCGTTCTTCTCGTATCTGATGTGCTCGAACCGGCGGAGGCCTTCTCGGGGTTTGGCAACCCGGCTCCAATCACGGTGGCAGCTCTCTTCGTGATCGCGGCCGGGATAGAGAGGACGGGTGCGCTCAACAGGGTCGTCGATCTCGTAGCCGGCCCATCGGCCGGCGAACGGATGACTCTGGCCCGAATGTTGGCTCCGTCGGCCGCTGCCTCGGCCTTCCTCAACAACACGCCCATCGTTGCGATGCTCATACCGGCGGTGTCGCGATGGTCGGAGCGCGCCGGTCGGTCTGTCAGCCGGTTGCTCATGCCGCTGTCGTTCGCAGCGATCCTCGGGGGCATGGTGACCGTGATAGGGACGTCGACGAATATCGTCGTCTCCGGGCTGCTCGAAGAGGCCGGATTTGATGAGTTTGGGTTCTTCGAATTGGCGAAACTCGGTCTTCCCGTCGCGCTCTTCGGACTCGTGTTCATTGTCGCCGCGGCTCCCACGGTCCTGCCTTCACGGCGCTCAGCGCGTAGCGACATCGACGATTCGCGCCGGTACACGGTCGAGATGTCGGTGGTGGTCGGTGGTGCGGTGGACGGGATGACCGTGGAAGAGGCCGGGCTTCGTCACCTGGCTGGGGTGTTTCTCGTACAGGTCGAACGAGAGGACCAGCCCCTGGGCGCAGTTGGACCCGACTTCACCTTGCGAGGCGACGACACTCTGCGGTTCGTGGGCAATGCTCATGAGGCGGCAGACCTACAGGAGCGACCCGGGCTGGTACCTGCGGCCGAGGCCGGTGGAGGCATTCCCCCCGGCAGGATGGCATTCTTCGAGGCCGTCGTAGGTGCCGGGTCCGTTCTCGTGGGCCAATCGTTGCGCGATGTCGGATTCCGGCAGCGCTATCAGGCTGCGGTACTGGCAATCCATAGAGCCGACCAGCGGGTGCTCGGCAAACTTGGGGATGCGAAGTTCAGGGTTGGGGACACGCTGTTGGTTCTGGCGGCCCCTGGCTTCCGGGAGGGGTGGCACGGTTCTGGCGATTTCCTCGTCGTATCGCGACTTGACGGGACGGAACCGGCCCGTTCGGGCAAGACCTTGCCCGCCCTGCTCGTTGGTGTGTCCGTGGTCATTGCAGCTGCTACCGGCCTCCTTCCGATCCTGGAGGCTGCGCTGCTGGGAGCGTTTGCAATCGTTGCTCTGGGTGTGCTTACTCCGAACGAGGCCCGCCGCGCTGTGGACCTGAACGTCGTGGTGCTGATAGCCGCCTCATTCGGACTCAGTGCCGCTATCAGCGAGACGGGTCTTGCGGCCAAGGTCGGCCATGGGATGGTCGGAGCTCTCGATACCTTTGGGGCGCCGGTGGTGCTCGTTGGCGTGGCGTTGGTGACGGTCGCTCTGACGGAAGCGGTGACCAACAACGGTGCTGCCGTGCTCATGTTTCCCATAGCGATCGCTGTGGCGGTGGAGATTGGGGCCGATCCCCGAGCGTTTGCGGCGACGATCGCGCTAACCGCGTCCGCGTCATTCCTCACTCCGATTGGATACCAAACCAACACGATGGTGTGGGGTCCCGGTGGCTACCGGTTCGGCGACTACTCACGGCTCGGGCTACCCCTCACGTTGCTGACGCTGGGGGTTGTAGCGGTGGCCGCTCCGATGTGGTGGGTTCTGTAGGAATCCGTGGTTGGGGTTTCCTACAGTCCGAACGAATCCCTGATCAACTCGGCGATCTGTTCCTCGTCGATCTGGCCGAAGACAGTGCGTGCGATCGTGCCCTGGGCGGAGATGAAGTAGGTCGCCGGGAGGCCGGGCGACGGGTACCGGCGTCCTACCCGCTCGGCCTCGTCGATTGCCAGCGGATAGTCGACCCCGATCTCGATGGCGAACTCCTCGGCTGCGATCGGGTCATCTTCGACTGCGACGCCGAGGAAGAACACGTCGGTGTGGATCTTGGCCGCTGCATCGAACGCCGGCATCTCGGCTCGGCACGGGCCGCACCATGATGCCCACAGATTGAGGATCACAGGCCGACCGTCGGTCGTCAGGTGGTCGGTCAAACGAAAGTCCGAACCGTCGAGCAACTCGAGGGAGAAGTCGGGTGCGGCCTCGCCATTCTGAGTTGGGAGCCCGAGCGCTCCCTCGAGTTCAGGGATGGTCGGTGCCGCGCTTGAGTCACCCCCGTCGCCGAAAAGAAGGATCCCGCCTGCAATGGCCGCGACGACGATCAGCGTGAGGGCTCCGAGCGGCCACCGGTTTCGGAGCGTCGTCGGAGATGGTTCTTCGAAGTCGGTGGCCGTTTCCTCGGTCGATTCCATCGAGGGGGAGCCTACCCGGGTGATCTCACAATCTGGCTGCCGGTACCATCGCCGGCGATGTCCTTCTTTGAGCGAAACCGCGCCGAGCTGGAGGCTGAGGGGATCGATCTTGCCCGTGTCCCGCCCGGCCAGTACGTGACGGAGCGATTCCCCGTGCTCCACGCCGGAACCGTGCCGGAGATTGAGGAAGCGACCTGGGGTTTTACTATTGGGGGCCTCGTGGCGAATCCACAGACATTCGACCTGGCAAGCTTCAGATCGCTTCCCACGGTTGAAACCGTGGCCGATATCCACTGCGTAACGAAGTGGAGCAAACTCGACACGCGCTGGGAGGGTGTTTCAGTGGCGGGCTTGCTGGCGCTTGCCGGTCAGCGGCCGGATGCGACCCACGTCGTGATCAGAGCCGAGCACGGCTTTACCGCCAATCTGCCCATCGACGACTTTGCACGATCCGAGAACCTCTTTGCGTGGCGCTACGACGGTGAGGATCTGGAGGTCGATCATGGATGGCCACTGCGGCTGGTGGTGCCTCATCTCTACTTCTGGAAGTCGGTGAAATGGGTGCGCGGTTTCGATCTGCTCGACCACGATGAACCCGGCTTCTGGGAGCGCAACGGGTACCACATGTACGGAGACCCATTCCGCGAGCAGCGCTATTGGGGGGATTGATCCCACCCTGGACTCAAGTTGACGGCAGCGCGATACCGATGAAGATTGATGGAGAGCGGAAACGGTGGCGCTGCTGAAACGGGCGCGATCCTGATCGAGTACGGCATGATCCTCGTAGTCGTGTTGCTGGTGAGCTTTGCGCTCGTCCAACTGATCGGCGGTCAGGTTCTCGGCTTCTTCACGCGTGCCGTCAGCGCATTCGGCTGAGAACGCACACCGCTGGACGGAGAATCGGATGCTGCGGTCCGCGGATCGCAGCCTGTGGCCCTCGATCGATTCCGAAGCGTTACATGCCAAGCTGAGGGATGATCGCACCCACGGCGCGAGAGTTGCCCATCACGTAGAAGTGCACGGCAGGCACACCGTGGTCGAGGAGATCCCGGGTTTGTTCCACGGCCCACGCGACTCCGACATCACGCACCTGGTCATCTGGTGCCGCGCTCGCCGCATCGGCCAACGCGACCGGGATCTCGCAGTGGAATGTGCTCGGGATCGACTTGAGCTGGCGCTTGGAGGTGAGGGTCTTGAGCCCTGGGATTATGGGAACAGTTACTTCCTGGCGCCGGCATTCCTCCACCAGCCGATAGAAGTGTGCGTTGTCGAAGAACATCTGGGTCACGACATACGATGCGCCAGCATCCACCTTCGCCTTGACCCACCCGACATCGGCAGCGAGATTGGGTGCTTCGAAGTGCTTTTCTGGATAGGCGGCTGATCCGATACAGAAATCGGTCGGGTAGGCATCGAGGAGTTCTTCCAGGAACACTCCTTTGTTCATGTCGGCGATCTGAGCAATGAGGTTGCTGGCGTGAAAGTTGCGGCTCCGACCATGTTCGAGCGGCTTCTGATACCCGGAGTCGTCCCCTCTGACTGCGAGCACATTGTCGATACCCAGGTAGTGCAGTTCGATGAGATAGTCCTCGGTCTCCTGTCGGGTGAAGCCTTCGCACAGGACATGAGGCACGGCGTCGATGTTGTATTTGTTCTGGATCAGGGCACAGATGCCCATGGTCCCGGGCCGCTTCCGTTTGATGCGCTTCTGGAGACCGGTGGCGGTCTCTTCATAGATCACTTCGGCCGCGTGGCTTGTGATATCGACGAAGGGGGGGTTGAACTGCGCCAGATCTTCGATGAGGCCGAGCAGCGAGTCGAGTCGTCCGCCGCGCTGCGGCGGGATGATCTCGAACGAGATCAACGGCTCGGTGGCAGCCTCGATATGTTCGATGACTTTCATGGCAGGCCCGACAGCGTACCGGCAGGTTGGACCGGGGCGGCGTTCAGATCTCGATCGTGATCCTGCGCAAACCGAGCTTCGACAGGGCGTTGGGGTCGGGATCGGCGCCCAGGCCATCGGCGTCGGATGGCGCGACGAGACCGGCAACGACGGCTGGATAGTCCGCGACATCGTCGGCTAGATAGGCCGCAGGCGGTCCGACGGCGGCATCGACGACACCGGGGAGTCCCGATGCGGCGAGTAGGTGACGGCGTCCGATGGACGTGTCGAATGTGCCGCCGATCTGGATTCCAACTCCATGGTCTTGCGCCAGCGTGAGCATCTCAACCAGTCGGGTCAGCCCGTGCCTGTTCAGCTTGACGGCGATCTGATCGGCAGCCTCGGCAGCAAGCGCAGTCGCCACGTCTGTCGTCGATCCGATTGATTCGTCGAGACAGACCGCCACATCGATGAGTTCCCGCAGCCGCCGGTGGGAGCTGAGGTCATCGGGAGGAAAGGGCTGTTCTATGAAGGTGACACCCGCTGCGGCCAGACCACCGAACACCGGGTCCTCAGGGTTCCGATAGCTGGCATTGGCATCGACTCCGATATCGAGAGCCGGAAGAACCGTTCGCAATCTGGTGACTGGATCGAGATCACGACCGGGGGCGATCTTGATCTTCACAGCCGTGACTCCATGCGCCTCGAGCCAGGCAGCCTCTCGTTCGATCTGTGCAAGGTCGAGAAGTCCGATTGGATGGCGGGCCGCCATCGGGGCGCCGCTTGCTCCCAGCCAGTTGTGGAGCGTCCGTTTCGCCTTCCGGGCGCTGGCGTCTGCCCTGGCCGCTTCGAGAGCTGCTCGGGCTATCGGTACCACCGGTCGCCCATCGATCCACCCTGCGGGATCGGATAGGTCCGTGAAGGCTTCGTCCGCCGACCCAAACCGTCCCGATGGGAAGGAGGGAGCTTCACCCCATCCCATGACTCCAGACCCCTCGATTCCGACGAGAACCGATCGCCGCGTCCCGAGTGTTCCCGCCAGCGTTGCGAGGGGTCGCCGAAACGCCACCTCGATCTCAACGAGGGTGAGTCGCTCGGTCACACGTGGTCGGCGGCCATCCGCCGAAGCACCATGTGGAGGATTCCACCGTGGCGCAGGTACTCGACTTCGACGGGTGTATCGACCCTGGCGATGGTCCGGAATTCGACGACATCGCCATCGGATCGCATCGCCCTGACCGTGAGTTCCTGTCGCGGCACCAGGTCGTCATCGACGGCGATGTCATATGTCTCGGTGCCGTCGAGGTTGTACGTGTCTGCATTCGTCCCCGGAAGGAACGTGAGGGGGAGAACTCCCATCATCACCAGGTTGGAGCGGTGAATCCGCTCATAGGAATCGGCGATCACCGCTCTGACGCCCAAGAGGTAGGTTCCCTTGGAAGCCCAGTCGCGACTGGATCCCATCCCGTAGTCCTTCCCTCCGAGTACGACGAGCGGAATCGTGGCCTCCTGGTACGAGAGCGACGCTTCGTACACGGTCTTCACCTCGCCATCGAGGAAGTCGGTGGTGAATCCGCCCTCGGTACCCGGTGCCAGCTCGTTGCGAATCCGGATGTTGGCAAACGTGCCCCTCGTCATGACTCTGTCGTTGCCGCGACGCGACCCGTAGGAGTTGAACATGGAGCGGTCGATGCCGTTGTTTTTGAGGAATTGACCTGCCGGCGTTTCGGGCCCGATCGCTCCCGCCGGGCTGATGTGATCGGTAGTCACCGAGTCGCCCAGCTTGAGCAGTGCCCGGGCTCCTGTGATGGGAGAGATCGGTGACGGCTCAGGACCCAGATCCATGAAGAAGGGAGGCTCCTGGATGTAGGTGCTCGTCTCGTCCCAGGCGAAGATGCCACCTTCGGCGACATCGATGGACTTCCACTCATCGGCGCCCTCGAACACGTCTGCGTACTGCCTGTCGAACTGCTCGCTATTGACAGTCGCGGCCACAATCTCCGAGACCTCTTCCTGCGAGGGCCATATGTCGCGCAGGAATACGTCATTGCCATTTTGATCGGTCCCGAGGGGCTCCGAGGCCAGATCGATATCTACCGTGCCTGCGATCGCGTACGCCACGACGAGCGGCGGTGACGCCAGGAAGTTGGCGCGTACGTCGGGGCTGATACGTCCTTCGAAGTTCCGGTTCCCCGACAGCACCGATGTCACCACCAGATTCCCATCGTGGACCGCAGCGCTGATCTCAGCCGGCAGCGGCCCTGAGTTGCCTATGCAGGTTGTACATCCGTACCCGACGAGGTAGAAGCCGAGGGATTCGAGATCCTCTGTGAGCCCGGCGGACCCCAAGTACTCGGTCACCACCTTGGAACCGGGAGCGAATGAGGTCTTGACCCAGGGTTTGCGGTTGAGTCCCATCTGGCGGGCCTTGCGGGCGACGAGCCCGGCGCCGACCATGACGTCCGGGTTGGAGGTGTTTGTGCACGATGTGATTGCAGCGATGACGACGTCGCCGTTCTCCACCTCGAACTCACCATCGTTGCCGGAGACGCCGATCGCCGCATTGCCCCTGTCGGCGAAGGTCGTGTCGAGTCCGGCTTCCCATGCCGTCTTCATCGCGGCAAGATCGATCCGGTCCTGAGGCCGCTTAGGACCGGCGAGCGCAGGTTGGACCGTTCCCATGTCGAGTTCGAGCGTGCTCGAGTACGTGATCTCGCGCGACTCGTCGCGCCACATCCCTTGGAGCCTGTAGTACTGCTCCACGGTCTCGACGAGCGCTTCGTCACGGCCGGTGAGCCGCAGGTACGCCGTCGTCTGGTCGTCGACAGGGAAGAAGCCAACCGTCGCTCCATACTCGGGAGCCATGTTGGCGATCGTGGCTCGGTTGGCCAGCGGCATGCCCGCCAATCCCGGTCCGAAGTACTCGACGAACTTGCCCACAACTCCGTGCTCTCGAAGCATCTGGGTGACACGCAGCACGAGGTCTGTAGCTGTGGCACCGTCTGGGAGGGTGCCGGTGAGGCGGAACCCGACTACCTCGGGAACCAACATGAATATCGGTTGCCCCACCATCGCTGCTTCGGCCTCGATCCCGCCGACCCCCCATCCGAGGACGCCGAGGCCGTTGATCATCGTCGTATGTGAATCGGTTCCGACGAGCGAATCGGGGAACAGGTGGCCGTCCTCGTCCCACACCACCTTGGCGAGGTACTCGAGGTTGACCTGGTGAACGATGCCGGTGGCGGGAGGTACGACTCGGAAGTTCGAGAAGGCCTGCCGACCCCACTTGAGGAACTCGTAACGCTCTCGGTTCCGCTCGAATTCGCGTTCGCTGTTGATCATGAGCGCCAGCGGTGAGTTGAAGGCATCTACCTGTACTGAGTGATCGATGACGAGATCGGATTGCACCTGAGGATTGACGAGTTCTGCCGCCGATTCATCGCCCGTCATGCGGACGATGGCCGACCGCATGGCGGCTAGATCGACAACTGCTGGAACGCCCGTAAAATCCTGGAGCACTACGCGGCCAGGCCGGAAGGCGATTTCGGTCTCTCCGACCTTGGCGGCGTCGTAGCCGGCAAGCGCCTGGACGTCTTCAGCGGTGATGGTGCGCCCGTCGTGATTGCGGAGCACGGCTTCGAGAAGCACCTTGATCGAATAGGGGAGAGAATCGACATCGGCAACGCTCGACAGCGCATCGATTCGGGAGACTTGGCGCCGCCCTAGGGGTGTTTCGATCGCCTCTCGAGCGCCGAACGGATCGTGCGTCATGGATTGGTCCTTTTCTTGCTCACCAGCGAGTCTACGAAGGCCCGGCCGGCAGTTCGGATAAGCGGGTTACCCAAACCACTCGCTATTACCCTCGGTTCATGGCAATCATCATTGGCGTTGTTGCCGGCATCCTCCTATTGGCGATCATTGCGATCTACAACCGGTTGGTCCGGCTCCGCAATCGCACCGACAATGCGTGGTCTCAGGTTGACGTCCAACTCAAGCGGCGGTACGACTTGATCCCCAATCTCGTCGAAACTGTGAAGGGCTACGCCTCACACGAGCGGGAGACGTTCGAAGCCGTCGTACAGGCGCGGGCCGCGGCGCAGGAGGCGGGCACGGTCGAGCAGCAAGCCGAGGCCGAGGACTTTCTGACGGGAGCATTGAGGAAGCTCTTTGCGCTTGCTGAGGACTACCCGGAGTTGCGTGCCAGCGAAAACTTCCGGAATCTGCAGAACGAACTGTCTGAGACGGAAGACAAGATCTCGGTCGCCCGGCAGATCTACAACGACACCACGCTTACGTACAACAACTCTGTGCAGACGGTCCCGTCCAACTTCATCGCCGGCATGTTTGGGTTCGAGGTCCGCGCCTACCTCGAAGTGCAGGACGCCGCTCGCTCCGTACCGGAGGTGGGCTTCTGAAGCGAGCGCTCGGAGTCGCGGCTCTCGCCGCGCTGCTGGTCGTCCTGACAGCACCGGCGGCGCTTGCCAAGTCGTTTCGGATCATCGACGCCCGAGTGATCGTCGGGGTTCACGATGACGGTTCCATCACCGTTGCAGAACATCTGACTTTCTCCTTCGACGGAACATTTCAGGGCGCCTATCGCGACATCCCAATCCGACCCGGCGAGGTGATGACTGCTATCGAGGTGTCGGAGAACGGTGTCGCGTATGGTTCCGGCGCCCCGACCGCGCTCGGCTCGACCGGTGATCCGGGCACCTTTGGAGTCGAGAACCTCGGCTCGAGAATCCGCGTTGTGTGGCACTACCGCGCCACCAACGAGGACCGCACCTTCACGGTCACCTACCGAATACGGGGCCTCGCCGTCGCATTCGACGATGTTGTTGATGTCAACCTCAAGGTTTGGGGTGACGAGTGGAAGTTCGAGCTCGATCATCTGGAATCCGAGATGCTGCTGCCCGCAGGCGCAGTCGCCGGTGACGTGTTGGTGTGGGGGCATGCGGGTACTGCCGATGGAGGCACCGACCTGGGCGCCGACGGAGTGTCGCCGCGGCTGGAAGCGAGCAACGTCCCAGATCGTCAATTCGTCGAGTTCCGGGTCGTATTCCCCCGTGATCTCCTCGCTGAAACGGACGGTGCGACGCTCGTAAGCGGTGCCGGGCTTGAGGGGATCATGGCCGAGGAGGCTGGGTTCGAGGTGCGTGACGCCAGAGCGGTCGAGGTAGCAGAGCGCTTCGTCCATGAACGCAACGTGACGCTGTTCACCCTCCTCTTCTTGCTGCTTCCCGTACCGGTGGCGTTTTGGTGGGGATTCCGGCGATATGGCAAGGAACCGGAGGTCGAATACGACCAGGAGTACGAACATTCCATTCCAACGGCCCATCCCCCGGCCGTGGTTGGTGCGCTCGTGTCGCAGGGAGCAGCAGACGAGGCCGAGTTCACGGCAACGCTGTTCCACCTCATTGGGCGGGGCGTATTCACAGCGGAGCCGGTGTCGGCCGAGCATCGCACTTGGGGAGGACTCAAGAGCGAGATGGTTTCGGATCTCGAAATCGGTCTCGGTGATCTCGACCAGTCGCTCAAAGACTATGAGCGATCGGTGGTCACGGTCGTAAAGCGTGTGGTTGACCAAGGACCGCAGCCGCTAATCCAGTTCCGCCAGAAGATCCGCGAAGACGCCGCAGAGAATGCCACCACCTACGGTTCCTTCCGGGACAAGGTTGAGAAGGCGGTTGTTTCTGCCGGCCTGCTTGAGAAGCAATCCCGCTATCGGGGACCGGGGGCCGTCTTTTTGGTCTTCGTGGTGATCGGCCTTCTCGGCTGGTTTGTTGGCGCTCCGCTGCTCGACTCTGCGATCGGCGCCATTGATCTCTTCCTGCTCAGGTTTGGTATTGCTGCGATCACGGCGTTCGCCTCCACCCTCACGCTCGTCCTCGCCGCCCGGCGGTCCATCTGGGTGCGCCGCACAACGGAGGGCGCTCTGGTGAACGCGAGGTGGCTCGCCTTCAAGCGGTACCTCGAAGATTTCAGCCGTCTCGAGGAGGCGCCTCCCATGTCCCTGATCCTGTGGGAGGACTATCTGGTGTACGGCATCGCACTGGGTGTGGCCGAGGACGTGTTGGAAGCCGCCCGGCTTGGGGCGCCGGATGTGGTTGGTGACAGCAGCCTCTATTGGTACGGGACCCACGGCTACGGAGGTCATTCGTCGAATGCCATTTCGGGAATCGAGAGTGCCCTCAGTGGGGCGTTCACTCCTCCGTCGTCCTCGGGCGGGGGTGGCGGCTTCTCAGGTGGAGGCGGTGGCGGAGGTGGTGGAGGAGGCGGCGGGGCCTGGTAGGACCGGCGGTGTGGTTCGGGGTCACCGGTACCATCGCTCCCCCCGAATCGAGGACGTTTAGTGCCCGAATCAGCCGATATCCGACCGATTGTTGACGCTGTCGTTGAGCCTTCATTGAGGCGGTCTTTGATTGATCTCGGCATGGTTCGCGAAGTGGCCATTGAGGGGTCCACGATCCGCGTTGGAGTCACGGTCCCGTCACCGTCTTGGTCCGTACAGGCTCTCGGCGAGGAGATAGCTGGGTCCGTCAAGGAAGCCGTGGGCGTGGATGACGTCGCCGTTGACATCGCGATCATGGCGGACGCAGATGCTGCCGCTCTATCGGCCCGACTCAAGGAGGAGAGTTCGCTGACGGTCGGTGGTGTCGGCTCTCGGACCCGAGTGATCGCAATCGCATCCGGCAAAGGCGGGGTCGGCAAGTCATCGGTGACGGCGAACACTGCGGTCGCGCTCGCATCGGCCGGTCACGATGTTGGGGTCATCGACGCCGACGTCTGGGGCTACTCGATCCCGAAGATGCTCGGCGTCACCCAATCGCCTGCCGCAGTCTCCGATCTAATCGTTCCCCCGGCGGCCCACGGCGTGCGCGCCATCTCGATGGACTTCTTCGTCGGCGATGATCAAGCGGTTATCTGGCGAGGACCAATGCTGCACAAGGCTCTTGAGCAGTTTCTAAGCGATGTGTGGTGGGATGAGCCGGAGTTCCTTCTCATCGACATGCCTCCAGGCACCGGTGACGTGGCCATCTCGATCTCGCAGTTCCTACCCCGGTCGCAAGCGATTGTGGTGACTACGCCGCAGCCAACGGCACAGCGGGTGGCCAAGCGCGCTGCCGCCATGGCGGAGAAGGTCGATCAGGACGTACTCGGTATCGTCGAGAACATGTCCTGGTTTACCGGCGACGATGGGAAGAAGTACGAGATCTTTGGCAGTGGTGGGGGAGCGGAACTCGCAGCCGAGCTGGGTGTCCCGCTGCTCGGCTCCGTGCCTCTGGTTCCCTCGTTGCGCCACGGCGCCGACGTTGGTGAGCCGGTGCAGGTGGCTGCTCCCGATTCCGAAGCTGCCGCGGCATTCGTGACCATCGCCGCTGCGATCGCGGAGTCGCGTCCCCGGGTACGCACTCATCCCGACCTGGTGATCAAGAGCGACTAGCCAACGACGAGGCTGATCGTCCGGCCCGGCGCGTTCGGGCAATTGCTGCTTTGCGAGTTAGTCGCCGGTCGCTTCCCGAATCACCGACATGATTTCCTTGCATGTCGGGCACGTCGGATACCGGTCGGGGTCCCGGTTGGGAATCCACTTCTTTCCGCAGAGTGCCACGACTTCGACTCCTTCCACGTTGCTACGAACTATGTCCTCCTTGCGGACGTAATGGGCGAAGCGGTCGTGGTCTCCGTCGCCTTGGTCAAGGCGGACGTCGGCCTGTTGATCGGTGGTTGTCTTCGTGTCCCTCATGCGGATCCCGAGCCTACGACGATGAGGCGGGCACCGGGTCGAATGGACCTAGCATCTGCTCCATGAGCGACCCCACCACCGTCAACGTCAAGATCGGCGTGATATTCGCCCCCCGTGAAATTGAGATCGAGATCGTGGATGTCGAAGCCTTCGTGTCCGAGTTCGAATCGGCGATGGCAAGGGACTCGAGTATCTGGTGGGTTACCGACGCCAGTGGAAGGCGGCGCGGCCTCGTCGTCGACAAGGTCTCCTATGTGGATATCGAACCCGAGGTGAATCGGTCGATCGGGTTCGGGTAGTCGGCTCCTTTCGGAGTCTTCTGCAAGTGGCAAGAGGCGTGGCTTGTCGATTGTCCCAAAATGAAAGAAGCCTCGCCTGGTGGCGAGGCCTCGTTCGGTTCGGGAATCCCCCGGTGAAGTGCGTCTGCGCTAGGAGGCGCGGCGGCGTCGCTCGGCAAGCCAGCGCTTGCGAAGCCTCCGGCGCTCGTCCTCTGCGTAGCCCCCCCATACCCCGGCCTCCTGGTTGGTCTCCAGGGCGTAGTTCAGGCATTCCTCCTGAACCGAGCACTGGTCGCAGATGGCCTTGGCGCCGTCGATTTGATCGACGGCCGGACCGGTGGTCCCGATCGGGAAGAAGAGGCCCGGCTCCGAGTTACGGCAAGCCGAGAGCTCTCTCCAATCGGTGATCGTCAGCATTGGTTTCTTTCTGTCTCTGTGCGTAGTGAACGGCCCGTGAATGTGAATGCATTCACAAGCCGCCCAGCAACGATAGAGGCGGGTGCCCTGGTGGTCAAGCGATTTTGAGCTTTTTGACCGCTCCGATTGCCTGATCTCACCCTTCTCGACTCGGTGGCGGGACTCTCTCCTCTTGCCGATTACGATTCCGGCGTCATGTCTATCCACGACGAGCTCATTGAGGAGCTCAAAGACGCCATGCGGGCCCAGGACAGGCGCCGTCTCGATGTCATCAGACAGGTGGAGACAGAGGTGTCGCGTGCCCGCTCCGAGAAGGGCTTTAGCGACGACCCCCAAGGCGACGACCTGTACGGGAGCGTTATCGCGGCATACGTCAAGAAGATGGATAAGGCGCGTGAGGAGTTCGTCGCAGCCGGCGATCGGGGGGTCGCTCAAGCTGAGAAGCTCGCCTTTGAGGTCGCGTATCTGGATCGGTGGGCACCGAAGTCGTTGTCCGATGAGGACACTCGCGAGGTCGTGCGAGTGGCGATCATGGAGCTCCAGGCCAACGATCCAAAGCAGATGGGTCGCGTCATCGGTCACATCATGAAGAATGGACCATCGGGTCTGGATGGGTCGCTTGTCAGCGAGCTGGTCGCAGAGGCATTGCGAAGCCGCTGAGCGAACGCGGAGATCGTTTGATGCCCTGAGCCGGGTCCATCACAACCGCACCACGGGAATCACGGCCCTGGACAATCTGTTTCGTGGGACCCGCGGCTAGCCCGCTTTGCGCTTCACTTTGGTTGCTTCGACACTCGCCTTGAGCGCTTCCATCAGATCGACCACGCCGGTGGGTTGCGGGGCGCCGTCGGGTGCGATGACCTCCTTGCCCTCCATCTTGCGTTTGGCGAGCTCTTCGACGGCCTCGCGGGAGTCGTCAACCCATTCCGCCGGATCGAATGGGGCGGTGAGGTTGTCGATGATCATCTCGGCCATCTCGACCTCCTGTTTGGTCACCTCGATCTCGGTCTCGATTTCCTCGAAATCCGGTTCTCGAATCTCATCGGGCCAGTACATCGTCTCCATCACGATCACGTCGTCCTCGGCGCGCAGCGTTGCCGGGTACTCCCGGTCTCTGATCGCCACTCTGGCGAGTCCCACCAAGCCACGCTCGCCGAGAGCCGAGAGAAAGATTCTGTAGGCCTTGATCCCGGTCTGCTCCGGGGCGAGGTAGTACGAAGCCCGGTAGTAGATCGGATCGATCTCTTCGGCTCTTACGAATTGGACGACTTCTACGAGCCCCGAACCCTTGGTCTTGAGAGCCTGTGCCAGTTCCTCGTCGGTGAACACGACGAATCGGTCCTTCTCGATCTCGTAACCCTTGACGATCTTCTCGAAGGGAACCTCTTCGCCGTCCGTCTCGGCGACACGCTTGTAGCGCACCCGGGCGTGGTCACCGTGGCGCAGTTGGCGGAACTTTGGGCGCTTGTTGTCGGTCGCGGTGTACAACCCGACGGGGATTGTCACCAGGCCGAACGAAATGGCGCCCTTCCAGGTGGGCCGCATCGTGGATTCCCGGGATCGTGAACCACCGAATGATACGCCTATGCCCACTCTGATACCGTTCCGCCCTCTCGACCCGGACCACCAGTGGACACCACGATTCCCGCTCTCGGCGGCGCCCATCCACCTCAGACGATGGATCGCAAGACGCTGATCGTCTTCGTATCGGCGACGCTGCTAATGGTGGTCTTCAACTACTGGGGTCTGCCGTCGCGCTTCGCAGGGACAACCTTCCACAACGGTCTGGCCGACCGGCTCGGGGAGGGGTACAGCGCCTACTACCTGTTGCTGCCCTACCAATACTGGGGTGTTTCCAGCCTCGTTATCCGGGTTCTGGCCCCGGTGGCCGTCATCACGATCATTCTGAGGGAATCGCCGCGGGACTGGGGTTTTCGACTCAGCGGACAGTGGGAGCACCTACGGCCGTATGTGTGGTTCCTAGCCGGCATGCTTCCCGTGCTGTTCTTCGCTTCCTCTCTTGGATCGTTCCAAGCCAAGTACCCGCTGTACTCCTTCGCCGTCGAGGGCGGCTGGCACTTCTGGGGATATCAGATCTTCTACGGGCTGCAGTTCCTCGGTCTGGAAGCGTTCTTCAGGGGCTTTCTCGTCTTCGGGCTCTATCCCCGACTTGGTGTCTACGCAGTGCCTGTGATGGTGATCCCATACACGATGATCCACTTCGGCAAGCCCGCTCCCGAGACGTTTGCCGCGATTCTGGCCGGATTCATCCTTGGTTATCTGGCCCTCAAGTCGCGGTCGTTCTTGTGGGGATGGATGCTCCATTGGGGAGTGGCGATCACGATGGACCTGCTGGTGATCGGACGAGAGTTTGGTTTTACGAACATCGGCCGGGTGGTCTTCTAGGCGCCTACGGCGTGACCGAGCGACTCGGAGGTCTGCGCCCAGACACTCTCTCGATTGCAGGCCGTCGGTTCGATGCGATCCCCCATCGTGATCAGCCCCGGGTGAAGGGGTAGCGTCCTGGTCATGAGCACGTTCCGCACCGATTTCGCTGCACGCACGACCTCTCTGGTGGACGATGGCTTGTATAAGGCGGAACGGGTGATCTCATCGGCACAGGATGCCCGGATTCGTCTGGTAGATGGCTCCGAAGCGATCAACATGTGCGCCAACAACTACCTGGGTCTGGCCAATCATCCGGCGCTTGTGGAGGCCGCTCACAAGGCTCTCGACACTTACGGCTACGGAATGGCTTCGGTCCGCTTCATTTGCGGAACTCAGACCGTGCATCGCGAGCTCGAGGAGCGGATCTCGGTCTTCCTTGGTACAGAGGACACGATCCTGTACTCGTCGTGCTTCGATGCCAACACTGGGCTGTTCGAGACGATCCTCGACGAAGCCGATGCCGTGATCTCGGATTCGCTCAATCATGCCTCCCTCATCGATGGGATCCGGCTGTGTAAGGCGCGGCGGCTCCGTTATTCCAACAACGACATGACCGATCTCGAGGCCAAGCTCGGTAAGGCGACCGAGGCTCGCTACCGGCTCATTGTGACGGATGGCGTGTTTTCGATGGACGGCCTTCTCGCCGACGTACCTGCGATCGCAGACCTGGCCGAGCGTCACGATGCGATGGTCATGGTCGACGACTCCCATGCGGTCGGATTCGTGGGGGAGCGGGGCCACGGCACCGCCGAAGCGACAGGGGCCGAGGGTCGAGTGGACATTCTTACCGGGACATTCGGCAAGGCTCTGGGCGGTGCGTCCGGTGGCTACACGAGCGGACCGGCCGAGATGATCGGTTGGCTTCGCCAGCGATCACGCCCCTATCTCTTCTCCAACTCCCTTGCCCCCGTGATCGCTGCGACGACGTTGCGCGCTCTCGATCTCATCGAGGAGTCGGACGAGTTCCGAGTCAAGCTGGCCGGAAACGCTGCGCTCTTTCGCAAGGGAATGGAGGCGGCGGGGTTCACATTGGCGGGAGCCGGCCATCCGATCATTCCCGTGATGCTGGGTGACGCCCGCGTTGCGACCGAAATGGCTGCTCGACTGCTCGTCGAGGGAATCTATGTCATCGGGTTCTCGTTTCCGGTTGTTCCCGTTGGTGAAGCACGAATCCGTACTCAGATGTCGGCCGCCCACTCCAGCATCGACATCGAACACGCCATCGACGCGTTCACCAGAGTTGGGATCGAGATGGGGGTCGTGGCGTGAGGGCGCTCGTCAAGTCCAAGGCCGAACCCGGCTTGTGGATGGAGGACGTAGAGGTCCCTCGACCTGCCGATCGCGACGTGCTCATCAGGGTCGGCAAGACGTCGATCTGCGGAACCGATCTCCACATCTACGACTGGGACCAGTGGGCGCAGGAGACGATTCCGATTCCGATGGCTGTTGGACACGAATTCATGGGCGAGATCGTCCGCCTGGGTCCTGAGGCCCACGGTCTCGAGGTCGGTGCTCGGGTGGGTGGCGAAGGCCACATAACCTGCGGTCACTGCCGCAACTGTCGGGCAGGGCGTCGCCACTTCTGTCACAACCACCTTGGATTGGGGGTGACCCGCCCGGGGGCGTTCGCCGAATACGTGACGCTGCCGGCAGAGAATGTCTTCCCGATCCCCGAACACATTCCCGACGACATCGCTTCGGTACTCGATCCGCTCGGCAACGCGACCCACACCGCTCTTGCCTTCGATCTGGTGGGGGAAGATGTTCTCGTGACCGGTGCAGGGCCCATCGGGCTGATGGCGGCAGCGATCGCGCGCCACATAGGCGCCAGGCTCGTTGTCGTCACCGATGTAAACCCCTACCGGCTCGACCTGGCCGAGGAGTTCGGGATCGACAGGGCGGTAGACGTTGCGGCCGAGGATCTCGAGTCGGTCATGGGCCGGCTCGGTATGGCCGAGGGCTTCGATGTCGGAATGGAGATGTCGGGGAATGAGCGAGCGTTCAACCAGATGCTCGAGGCGATGAACCACGGCGGCAAGGTTGCGGTGCTCGGGATTCCGGCAGGCGACGTCACCGTCGAGATGAACGAGGTCATATTCAAGGGGCTCACCGTTAGGGGAATCTACGGACGCCGCATCTTCGAGACTTGGTACAAGGCGGCGGCGATGCTGCAGAGTGGGCTCGACATCTCGTCGATCGTGACTCACGAGCTACCGGTGGATGAGTTCCAGGACGCGTTTGCGCTGGTCGCATCTGGACAATGCGGCAAGGTCGTGTTGGATTGGAGCTGAGCTCACACCGCCTTTCGCCTGATGCCGTTCGTCCCTATCCGAGGGTCGATCGTATTTGCGAGGCTTGGCCGAGGCTTGACGAAGGGAAACGAGATGCGCCGCAGGGTGATTGTGATCGGGGCCGCCGGCAGGGACTTTCACAACTTCAACACCCGATACCGAGATGACGATTCGACCGAGGTGGTGGCGTTTACTGCCGCCCAGATTCCGGGTATCGAAGGGCGACGGTACCCGGCCGAACTGTCGGGTCCTCTCTATCCGGATGGCATCCCGATCTACTCCGAGGATGATCTAGCGCGACTCATCGGGGAACTCGCGGTGGATGAGTGCGCCTTTTCCTATAGCGACATCTCCTATGACCACGTCATGCGCGTTAGCGCCATCGTCATGGCGGCCGGTGCCTCCTTCACTCTGCTCGGCCCCACCGACACTCAGATTCGCAGCACCAAGCCGGTGGTGGCGGTTTGTGCGGTCCGCACCGGGGCCGGGAAGAGCCAAACAGCCCGCCGGGTGGTGGAGGTGCTCATGAGCAAGGGCCTCAAGGTGGTGGCGATCCGCCATCCGATGCCTTACGGCAATCTCGCCTCCCAAAAGGTGCAGCGATTTGCCGAGATCGCCGATCTGGAGAGACACGACTGCACCATCGAGGAGATGGAGGAGTACGAGCCGCACATTGTTAGGGGGAACGTCGTCTACGCGGGCAACGACTACGAGGCGATCGTTCGGGCTGCCGAACAAGACGTGGACGGCTGCGATGTGATCGTTTGGGACGGTGGCAACAACGATGTTGCCTTCTACCAGTCGGATTTGCTCATCACCGTGGTCGATCCGCACCGACCGGGTCACGAGTTGTCCTACTACCCGGGTGAGGTCAACCTCCGGCGCGCCGACGTGATCGTGATGAACAAGATGGACAGCGCCGGTCGAGAGGGGATCGATCAGGTGCTGGCAAACATCGCCGAGCACAACCCGACCGCCACGGTGATCCAGGCTGCTTCGCCACCGGTGCTGGCAGATCCCGACTTGGTCCGCGGCAAGCGGGTGCTGGTTGTCGAGGATGGGCCGACCCTCACGCACGGCGGAATGAGGATCGGCGCCGGAGTCGTCGCCGCCGCTCAACACGGCGCTGCGGCCTTTGTCGATCCACGCCCGTACCTCGTTGGAAGCATTGTTGAGACCTTCGCCAGGTATCCCGACATCGGGACCGTCCTCCCGGCGATGGGGTACGGCGCCGAGCAGATCAAGGATCTACAGGCGACGATCAACGCCACCGATTGCGACGTCGTCGTCATCGGGACGCCGATCGATCTGACCCGGATCCTCGAGATCGACAAGCCGCACACCAGAGTCACTTACGACCTCGACGAGATTGGTCATCCCGACATGGATGACGTGCTGACCGCGTTTGTTGAGGTGCTCGGGCTGGGGTAGTCCGGGAGCCAACACCTCCAAGCAAGGCCTACTCGACGAGCCTTTCGCACCTCGATCCGCCTGCCACCACCTCGATGGTGAATGGCGGGCTCACCGGCGACTGTTCTGATGGGAACTCGAAGTTGCCATCGGCATCGACGGCCATGTTGCCCATCAGATACGAGGTGCCATCGGCGCCGATCACATTGAACATGACAATTGCGCCCTCGTCGGCTCCGTCCAGCGTTCCACCGGCGCCGACCGTGCCATCACTAGACGAGTTGAGGCTGCAGCTGGAGAAGAAGGCCGATGGACCACCGCCTGGTCCTCCCTCCGGCATCGGGTCGCTATCCCACGGGTCAGGCGTTGCCCCCAGTGCATCCGCGAGTTCGCTGGCGGTGGCTACCGCCACGTCGGAGAGGCCGAGTGTGTCATCGCCACACAGGGTGAACATGTCGTAGTAGATGATCCCGGGCTGGTCCCACAGGGAGGGAGCATCGCCTTGTGACCGCTGTAGTCCCCAGCTCGGGTCAACATCGTCGCGTCGGGTGACTCTTCCCTCATGGTGATGAGCTTGGAATATGTCCGACCCACCAAACCTCCACTTAGCGGGCGAAGTTTCGGGGGCCGCCGCCACCCAGTAGGGATCGTCGGTTGCGGGGGCGAATCCAGGCATCGGGACCTTCCACCATGCATCTTCGCTCTGGCGGAGACTGTTGGCCCACACGCCGTGGTCGTCGACCAAGATCCCGTTGAGGTAGTCGGGTACGGAATCGAACAGCACGGCATCGTTGACGAGTGGGTCGAACACCCAGATCTCGCTTCCGGTGGGATTGTGGTCCTCGTCGAAGAAGACGACGAGAACCCATAGGTAGCCGTTGTAGAACTGGGCGTCGTAGATCGATCCACCCATGTCGCGCATCCAATCGACGCCTTCGTCGGCGTCGTCGAAGTACAGGGGTCCATCCCATGTCCCAACGGCGTATGAGCCGAGGGCGATGGCCGAAGGAGGTTCGCCGAAAGGCATCTCAGCGAGAACGTCGCCGGTCGCCGGATCGATCTCTAGAACGCTGTTTGTGTCGGGCATGGTCAACCAGATTGAGGTGTCGGATAGTGCGATGTCCGAGGGCCATCCACCCACATCGCGGCGCCCCAATACCTCACCTGAGGCCGGGTCGACGAACACGAGTTGGGACGCAAAGCCGTCGGTGACCCAGACGCCGCCGAGGCCAAATGCAACCAGGTCGGCCGAGTTTCCCATGTCGCTGAGCTGGCATGTGGCCGAATCAAGATCGACCTGCGCCAGCTGTGCTGCCGGGAAGTCGGTGACCCACATGGTCGCCGGTTCGCCGGCATCGGCAGTACCTGGGGAGCTATCGGTCGTGGGCTCGTCATCAGGGTCTTTGGCGTCACCAGCATTCGACTCGTCACCGGTGGGTGCTGTGGCGGCAGGTACTGATCCGGCGGCGTCGGTAGAAACGGTGTCGTCGTCACCGCAAGCTGCGATGAGCGTGAACAGAGCCAGGAGAAGAACGATCGGTCCCCGTCGCATTTCAGCGGCCTCCCAAGAGTCGGGCGCCCCCGCCGGGGCGGAGCGTAGTCCCGCGCGAGTCGACGTACGGTGGTAACCAGCAGCCGGAGCCCCCGTTTCGGTAGCGTTGGCGTCCACCTACAAGGGAGTGGTGATGATCCGTCGGTTTGGGGTTGTGTTGGTCGTCGGCCTTTTCGTGCTGACATCGTGTGGCGACGACGACATCGCCGTGGCGGTGGAGATCCCCGACGGCGCCACCTTCTGTTCGGTGTTCGATGGTGAGTACACGTCGGCACTCGACGATGCGGTGCCAATCACCGATGACGGCTTTGGCGAGAGCACTGCCCGGATCGTCGCCTGGGCCGAGGTACTCCTGACGCTCGCACCGGACGAGATCATCACCCAAGCCGAGGACAATCTCAGGCTCCACGAGGCACACGCAGCAGTCAAGTCGGCCTCCGATTTCATCCCGGGCAGCAATGAGATGCACGCTTGGGCCTGGGACAATTGCGACTGAGGCGAACTGACGGACACTTGAGCCGAACCGACCGCCATTCAGGCCTGCGGCCGTTTCATGATCGGTTGCAGGAATCGTGCTCCACGCAAGGGCTCGGCGGCCGCTGCGGCAAGGACCCCGCCGCCGAGGGCGCCGGCGATTCCCGGCGCAGATGCATCGGCTCCTCCGAGGTAGAGCCCTTTGATGGCGTTGCGCGGGGCGAGAGACTGGTCGCCGAAACGTTCTGGGGCTGTGCCGAGCCCGTAGATCGATCCCCGGGCCGATGCGGCAAAGTGGTTGGTCGAGAGGGGCGTCGACATCTCGACGTGATCGACCAGTGGGGCCAAGCGCGGGTATCGCGTCAAGTACTGCTCGAGCAGTGTGGACGTGAGGGACTCCTTGAAGGCGTCATATGAGGGACCGCGCTTCTTCCAGTGTGTGTCGGACCACTGTGAGAATGAATCCCAGGGAACGAAGGTGATTGCCTCACCGGTATTGCGTAGCTCCGGGCCAGGATCATGGATCGGATCCTTGAGTGATGGGAAGCTACAGAACAGCACGGGAGCGGGCCCTGCGACGCGAGCGGGGCTCACGTCCCAGCCGGCCACCTCCATGTCCCAGGAGTCGTAGTACCACTGACAGTGACGTTCGGCACCGTGGGCGGTGATTTCACCCTTGAATCCGAGGTACAGACTCACATGGGCCGGTCCCGCCTCGCGGTACGGCATGGTATCTCCCGGTAGTCCGGATTCGAGCAGGTTGGAGGTTGGGATCGCTCCGGCGGCGCTGACTATTCGCTTCGTGGCGATCTCGGATCCGTCCTTCAGGCGGACCGCCGCCACGTTGCCCCGTCGTAAAACGATCTCCTCGACGGTGCGCCGTACCGCGGTCCATCCTCCACCGTCGGCGACGGTTGTGAGCAGGGCGGGGGCGATGCTGGAGGCGCCGCCGACCGGGTAATAGGCGCCGCGTAGGAAGTGCCGGACCATCAGAGCATGCATAGCGAAGGACGATCGGGCCGGAGTGGCGCCGTAGTACCCCCATTGCGCCGAAAGCACGGCGCGCAAACGTGGATCGTCGGTGAGGGACGCCAGGACGTCAGCGGTCGTGGCGTTGATGTGGGGTTCGGCGGCCGCGGTGGCCTTCTTACGACCACCGGAGGAGAGAATCCGAGGCATGGCCCGCACCTGGAGCAGCTTTGCCGCGGAACGGGCTGCCGCCCTCGTGAGCGTGAGGTATTCGTCGATCGCCCCTCGCTCGGCGGGGAAGTAGTCGACCAGGGTTTCTCGGAAGCCGTCCGCTGAGTTGGGGAGCTGGATAGTGAAGCCGTCGGGAAAGTTGAACTCGTCGTAGATGTCCCCCAGCGGTTCCCACTGGAGCCTTCCATCGGTGAGGGTGTTGAGGAGCCGGCCCGGGTAGCTGGCCTGCGACATCTCACCGACGATGTGGACGCCTACATCCCACCGGTATCCGGGCCGTTTGAACATCTGGGTAAACCCACCTGGGATGTTGTGCTGCTCGAACACCAGCACACGTCGTCCCAGCTTGGAGAGCATCGCCGCCGCAGCCATCCCCCCGATGCCCGACCCTATGACCACGTAATCCCACGGTCCGTCGGGTATCTCGTGGCTCCAAGGACGATCGGTGCGGTCGGTCATGGAGCGATGCTCGCTCCTGGCACCGAACCGTGTCAAGGCGTGTGATGACAGAGAGGGAGTGCCGTCAGTCATTCACCGCCGTCTTCAGGCGGGGTTTCGACCGGCGGTTCCGAGTGATGAATTCGACGAGGTGCTCATTCACTTCGTCGAGGTGGATCAAGAAAGCGTCGTGACCGTGGGGGGCATCAATCTGTCGGGATTCTGCATTCGGCAGGTGGTATGCCATCCGGGCGACCTCGGTGGCGGGGTAAAGCCGGTCACTGCTCACGCTGAGAACCAGCGCGGGCTGCGTGATCGAGTTGAGGGCTGCCGTGACCGACTCGCGTCCTCTGCCTAGATCATGGCTGTCCATCGCCCCAATCAGGGTGAGGTACGTGTTGGCGTCGAAACGCGCCACGAGTTTGTCTCCCTGGTGACGCAGATAACTCTGGACACCGCCCGGGTCGGCTCCCTCCTGGCCGAAACGTGTCTCGAAGTTGTGGGGGCTGCGGTAGCTGATCATTGCGATGCTGCGGGCCGCAGCGAGGCCCCGGGTTGGGCCGTCGCTCAGCGGGTAGTGCCCACCGGCGAAGTTGGCGTCACTCTTGATCGCTTGACGCTGTGCTTCGCTCAGCGCTACTCCCCATGCCGATTGCTTGGGACCCACCGCAATGGGGGCCACTGCATCGACTCGCTCCGGGAAGAGCGCTGCCCACTCCAGCGCCTGCATTCCTCCCATCGACCCGCCGATCACGACATTGAGTGTCTCGACTCCGAGACGGTCGAGTAACCGCGCCTGAAGCCGGACGATGTCTCGGATTGTTACCGAAGGGAATGTGGCGCCGAAAGGCTCCTGTGTCCCTTGCACCAGGCTGGTGGGTCCCGTTGTCCCATAACAACCACCAAGAACGTTGGCACAGACGATGTAGTCGCGGTCGGGGTCGAGCGCCCGCCCCGGGCCGAACAGCTCAGACCACCAGTCATCGGCGTCTGCTGAACCGGTAAGGGCGTGGCATACAAGCGTCGCGGTGCGGCGGGGCACGCCCCACGTTCGGTATGCAATCCGAACGTGGGGGAGTGAGCCACCGTATTCGAGCTCGAAGGGTTCATCGATCTCCAAGAACTCGGTGCTTGGCGAGATCCATCGCTCCAAGTTCATGCGGCTGCGCCCTGCAATCCGGCCCGGGCAAATGCAGCCTCGAAGTCGGCCTTGATGTCGTCTATGTGCTCGATGCCGACGGAGACCCTGATCAGATCCTCGGTGACGCCGGAGGCATGCTGTTCCTCGCTGTCGAGTTGCTGGTGCGTTGTCGACGCCGGGTGTATGACCAGAGTCTTGGCGTCGCCCACATTGGCCAGGTGCGAGGCGAGCTCGACGGAATCGATGAATTGCCGACCGGCTGTCAAACCGCCCCGGATCCCGAACGAAAGCACTCCTCCGTACCCGTTGTTGAGGATCCGGCTGGCCGTCTTGTGATACGGGTGGCTGGTGAGGCCCGGATAGCTCACCCAATCCACGGACGGGTGCGCCTCCAGCCATTCGGCCAGCTCCTGGGCATTGTCGACATGACGCTGCACCCGAAGAGACAAGGTCTCCAAGCCCTGCAGGAACAGGAAGGAGTTGAACGGACTCAGCGCCGGACCAAAGTCGCGCAGCGCTTCGACCCTGGCTCGGATGATGAAGGCAATGTTGCCGAAGGGACCGTCTGGGCCGAACACCTCGGCGAATTTGAGACCGTGGTAGCCGGGTGCCGGCTCGGTAAAGCCGGGGAACCGACCATTCGACCAGTCGAATCTGCCCGAGTCGACGATCACCCCCCCGATCGAGGTTCCGTGCCCTCCGATCCACTTTGTCGCGGATTGGACGACAATGTCGGCGCCGTGTTCGATCGGCTTGCACAGGTATCCGGCAGCACCGAAGGTGTTGTCGACGACGAGGGGGATGCCGGATGCTCGGGCCAACTCGGCGATCTCCGGCAGGTCGGGGACATTGAACCGAGGGTTGCCGATCGTCTCGACGTATATGGCTTTGGTGTTGTTGTCAATGGCTGTCGCAAAGTCGTCGGGGTCGTCCCCATCTACGAATCTCACCTCGATGCCGAGCCGTCTGAATGACACCTTGAACTGGTTGTAGGTGCCGCCGTAGAGGTAGCTCGTCGAGACGATATTGTCACCCGCCTCGGCCAGAGTCGTCAGCGCCAGGAACTGGGCCGCTTGCCCGCTGGCGGTCGCCAGAGCCCCCACCCCTCCTTCGAGGGCGGCGATGCGCTTCTCGAAGACATCGTTGGTGGGGTTCATGATCCGGGTGTATATGTTTCCGAACTCCTCGAGTCCGAACAGCCGGGCGCCGTGGGCGCTGTCGTCGAACGTGAAGGACGTCGTCTGGTAGATCGGAACTGCCCGGGCATTGGTACCCGGGGCGGGCTCTTGCCCGGCGTGTACTTGGAGTGTCTCGTAGCGGTAGTTGCTCGTCATGGTCGGCTCCTCGGTTGGTCCGACCGACTCCTCCGGGTGGGTTCAAGAAAGAGAAAACCCGCTCCCGGCCTAGCCGGTGCGGGTCTTGGTTTCCCTTGTTGTGAGTTGTCGCTACACGACTGCTCCGCACGGCTCGTATTCAGCCATGCACATCATTCGCGTAGGGGTTCCGCTTCTCACGACGGCGAACGTACTTTCGACTGGCGATTCTGTCAAGGCACTCGAGGTGTTCCGGCCTCCTCAACCAACGCCCCCGCAACCACCAGCGCCCCCACCCACTGGTGCCACGCGGTTACACCGCTCCTGTCCGACCCCCCACCAATCGGCTCCGCCGCTTGACTCCCCCCAGAGGGGAGAGTGATCAGAAACACCAAGCCCACTCCCTCTGAACTACTCCACCCTAGAGGGGGAATCAGCGAGCAACGCGAGCTGGTGGGGGGGACAGCTCAGACCACAACCCCCCACCAATCCGCTCCGTCGATCGACCCCTCACGAGGGTGGAGTGATCTCCAGCGCCCCCGGCAGGAATCGAACCTTCTCCGCGGTGTCGTGGTGGGCTTTGCTTGATCCGTTCGGTGCGTGTGGGCGCGAGCCGCGGGGTGGGAGGGTGTTGGTGTCGGGTGGCGAGGTGTGCTTCGAGGCTGGGCAGGACTCGAAGTGCTCCGACCTCGTGTGCGTGAAGCGCCCCCGGCAGGAATCGAACCTTCTCCGCGTTGTTCTGGGTGAGTGTGGTGGCCCCGTGGGATAGCTCTCGGGAGAGCCGAGGGGAGAGGGGGCGTTGGTGCGATAGCAGCAGCAAGGGTCGCCGCCGAGTAGGTGGCGACGTGCCGCGGGACCGGTGGGACAGTGGCGCCCCCGGCAGGAATCGAACCTTCTCCGCGGTGTCGTGGTGGGCTTTGCTTGATCCGTTCGGTGCGTGTGGGCGCGAGCCGCG
>JAJCYA010000083.1 GCA_029263095.1 Acidimicrobiia bacterium
CAGAGAGCTCAACTCGGTGCGCTTTTATGATTCCATCGTTGCCATAGAAAAGCTGGAGCAAAAGGAGCCGCCCACGTCACTGGTCTCGAAAAACGGCAACGTCGAAGCCTCTCGCAGGGCGCTCCAGGTCCGGGGACGGACTTCTGTTTTTGCGGGCAAGGATGGGAGCTGACGAGCCAGTTGGCTCAGCAATAGTGCTCCTGCGGGGTGACCCAAGGATGAGCCCGGCCTGGCCGGACTGAACCGGTGCGGTGGATGCCCCCACCATCGGCATTGAACGCGCCATGATGGTCTCATTGGACCACGGAATGGATCGCGGAATAGACGGAAATTTTCCGGAGCTCAGACCCCAGGGTACCACCTAACAAGAGAGGCGCCTGGGAAACCGTTAGGGTTTAGGAATGGGATTCTCGAGTTTTGCCAAAAACAGCCCTTTTTTCCGAGATAACGCAGCCTCTGGCAGTCTCTGGCTGCCTCTGACTGCCGCCCCGGACCTATGGATACCCTATACCCTGAAGAGTCCTCTTCGGTTTTCTATTAAAAAGTGTCAAAAGTATCCAGAAACTCTCTCTAAGTTGTATTTTTTGTCCGAGTGAACCATCCGGGTCGTGTCCACAGATTGAGATCCGGGCGTTTGTGAGGGTGTGTGAACTGCCTCTCCTGTAACCTGGAGAGTTGAAACCGTTGCTCCGGGAGAACTCTCCGAGAGTTACTGGTTCAAGCCCCCTGCCCGGTATCGTCATTCTCAAGATCGAGCAGACGCATGTCCGCGCCCTCCTCACGGAGCTTTTCGACGGCCATATCTACCTGGGACTTGTAGTCCGGGAAAGCGTGTTCCAAGTAGCGGAACTTGCTCGTGACACGCGTTGAGGCATCCATACCACCGGACGGCAGGAATCCCGGACTGTCCGCCGCTTCCGACAGGAGAGCCGTCTCGAACCGTGTCCAGTCTAGGTCATCTGCACCGACAAACCCGGCGACCTGTTTCGCTACCCCGGCTGGGTTTCGAACAAACCCATCATAGGACACGAAAGCCATCGGATTGGGCAACACCTGTCTGAAATGCCGCGCCAGCTTGTTGTAGAGATAGACGTAGCGCACAGCGCCTTCGAGTGAGCAAAAGAGCTCGTTCGGCTGACTGTATTTTTTCAGATAGATGGAAATCGCCTGATCGTAGAGACGGCGCGTCATGAATATGATCGGCATCTCCCTTTTCCATAGCGACAGCAGCGGAAGGTGGAAGATGTCGCCCGGACGGGTATGGACTTTCAGGTCTGCGGAAATTGCCCTGAGCTCCCGGTCGAGCCTGTCCGCGTCTTTGCGAATGACCTCGTCCGAGCTGTCCGTCAGGTAGGTCCAAATCTTGCTCTTTTCCCTGCCGGGGCAAGTCTCCACGAAATCCGAAAGCAAGGCGGCCTCACCAAGCGCCTGCGCCCCGCAGAGTTCGCAGATCGCAGTCTCCAGAACGCTTTTCCCGCTTCTCGAGGCTCCAAGAACGAGGACATCGCGCGAGCGATTGTCCGGGCGCGCCCGAGTCTCGAAGAACTCCTTGCCGAAGGGGCTAGATAACCAGAGCTCAGTGACCTGGCCGAACCGGTCCTTGCCAGCTCCTGTCTTCAGCACGTCCTTGTTGGCCCGGTCGAAACAAGGCTGTGCTTGTGAAAACTCTCCCCTCGCCAGGTGAACTTGCCCGAGACTGAACTCCGCCCTGATCCTGTCATCCGGAGACCCGTCGAGCGCCCTCTCTTGCAGGAAGGACATGTCGTCATCCGAAACCAGGTCAGGATCGATCAGGGCGCAAAGACGGAGGACTTTCATATCCTTCGGTTTTGCCGCCCGGAGTTTTTCCAGGCTGTGCCGTCCTTCCCTCAGGTTGTGGCACATCTTGTGATATTTGAACGTCCTGAAGATCGTCTCCGGGTGTTCCGGGTTCAGGGAGAGGAGTGTCTCCAGAATCCGCTGCGCCCTGATCCTGTCCTCCCGCTCCCTGTAAATGTCGAACAGGAGAGTGTGGATGGCAAAGCTCTCCGGGCGGATTTCCCGGGCCTTTTCAGCGCGGATGAGCGCCTCGCCCGGTTGCCCGAGCTGAAACAACGCCGCGGCACGAAGATGGTTGGCCTCGAAGCTGGAACCAGTGATGTCATCCCGCCCGGCAAGAGCAGCCAGGACATGCGCGTACTGCCCTTGATTATAGAGCCGGATCAGGGGGGCCAGATCTTCGGGATCGGAATGCACGCGGGTCTCCATGACGCAGCGATACAGCACGATCCAGCGGCGATCCAGTTATCTTGCGGGCCGTGCCGTCCCCTCCCCTTCCGCCCGAAAGATGACTCTGCACGGCGTCGGTATCCTGTCGGTATTGCGTCGGTCTCGCGCGCGCGCTATAGCCTCCGAAAACTCACCCGGAGACCCCCACCCCAAACGAAAAACGCCGGCCCCGAGAGGCCGGCGTTTCCCTGTTTGAATGTCCTCAATCGTGTCTTCGCGCAAAAGGAAGAGCTCCGGGCCTTATGGTACGTGACACGGTCTCAGGATTGAGACGACGCTTGCCCCAAGACACGCCGCATTTTGTCTTTGGCGCGCTGGTGCGCAGCTGCAAGAATCTGCACGAGCATGTTCATGTCTGCTCCATACTGAGGCGCACGGAATTCTGCCACCTTTTCAGCGAAAACCACGCCGCATGCGAGCTCCGAAACCTCGTGTTCCCGACCCTTTTCCATCATTTGGGCGAGCTTGCGCGCCTCTGCCCGAGTGAGGTGCGGGAAGAACAAGGTTAACAGCTCTTCG
>JAJCYA010000084.1 GCA_029263095.1 Acidimicrobiia bacterium
CAGGACGCCCTGCGCGGCGAGGCCGGTCAAGTAGCGGACCTCATCCGGAATGGGGCGCGCGTGATGGTTTGCGGCGGGCGCGACATGGCCATGGGTGTGACCGATGCGTTGACCGAAATTCTCGCACCCGTCGGGCTGACGCCCGCAGTTCTGAAGGCGGAGGGGCGGTATGTCGAAGATGTCTACTGAAAGTGCGCGCATCGCCCTGAATGGCCCGACAATGGGCACGCGTTGGACGGCCTTGTTCTACGCGGAGGCGGGCTGCGACACGGACGCAATCCGCGCCGCGCTTCAGGCGGCTGTGAACGAGGTGGACTCACAGATGTCGACCTGGAAACCAGACAGCGCCCTGATGCGGATCAACGCGGCGCCGGTGGGCGATTGGGTGGTGGTGCCGGAACAACTGTGCGCGGTCCTGGGCCTTGGCCTTGAAATCGGGCGCGCCTCGGGCGGGGCCTTCGATATCGGCATGGGCGACGCGGTAACGGCCTGGGGCTTTGGGCCCGAACCCGCCGCCCCCGAGGGCATCCGCGCCGCCATGGCCGCGCCCCGCCGCCCGGCGCATGAGGTGCTGGAGATCGAGGGGATGCAGCTGCGCAAGACCGCGCCCGTCGCGCTGGATCTGAACGGCATCGCCAAGGGTCATGGCGTGGACCGGCTGGCCGAGACGCTGCGCGAACACGGAATTGGCAATGCCCTTGTCGGCATCGATGGTGAGATGCGTGCAATGGGCGTCCGGCAGGATGGCGAGGCGTGGATCATCGCAGTAGAAGCACCGGACCCTGATCGCCGGACGCCGCATGCGATCCTGGCACTTCAGGACGCTGCCGTCGCGACCTCCGGTGACTACCGCCACTGCGTCGAGGTTCAGGGACGACGCCTGTCGCATACTATGGATCCGAGACGTGGCGCGCCGCTGATCGCGTCGCCCGCCTCCGTCACCGTCGTGGCCCGCACCTGTGCCGAGGCCGACGCCTGGGCTACGGCGCTGATGGTGCTCGGTGCGGAGAAGGGTGCGGACCTCGCAAGACAACGTGGACTCGACGCCCTGTTTCTTCTGCGCGATGATGAAGGGAATGCAATGGGCGTGGGAGTCGGGCGTCTTTTTTCCGAAGAACCAGCGGCAATCGCCTCAGCCGGGGGAAGATGAGCCGCATGGAACAGACCCGTACCGATCGCTTCAAGACCGCACTCCTGCTGATGGCCGCAACCGGGCTGATCGTGGGACTCGCATTCTACCTTGCGGGCCAACCAGAGATCGCGACCCTGATCTGGATTGCAGGAGTTGTTCCCGCGCTGGCAGCGCTTGTGGTCGAAATCGTCCGGAGCATTGGGCGCGGCGAGGTGGGCCTCGATATCGTTGCCGCGCTGTCGATGTCGGCGGCGCTTGTCTTCGGCGAGACCTTGGCTGCGGCTGTCGTCGCAGTCATGTATTCTGGAGGCACTTTCCTCGAAGCCTTCGCTGAGGGCCGTGCACGTCGTTCGATGAAGGATCTTTTATCCCGCGTACCCCGGACCGCGACGCGGCACCGGAACGGCGGTCTTGAGGATGTGCCTCTCGAGGAGATCGCACCGGGCGATCGCCTGCTGATCCGGCAGGGTGATGTCGTTCCCGTGGACGGCACGGTGGCGTCCGACACCGCCTTCCTCGACACCGCGGCGCTGACGGGTGAGTCCCTGCCAGTCCGGCTGGCGCGCGGGGCCGACGCCATGAGCGGATCGACCAACGCGGGCGAGGCCTTCGACCTGACGGCGACGCGCGAGGCCAAGGACAGCACCTATGCCGGGATCGTTCGTCTAGTGGAGGAAGCGCAGGCGTCCAAAGCGCCGATGTCCCGGCTGGCCGACCGCTGGTCGCTGGGCTTTCTGGTCGTCACCGTCAGTATCGCCTTCGCGGCCTGGTGGTTCACAGGCGATCCGATCCGCGCGGTCGCCGTGCTGGTGGTCGCCACGCCCTGTCCGCTGATCCTTGCCGTGCCGGTGGCACTGGTCGCGGGTCTGTCGCGCGCGGCGCATTTTGGCGTGCTGATCAAGGGCGCAGGGCCGCTCGAGACAATGGCGCGCATCCGTACGCTGATCCTCGACAAGACGGGGACGCTGACAGATGGCCGTCCGCAGATCATCTCGATCGACAGCCACGATGGCATGACCGAGGACGACATCCTCCGCCTTGCCGCCGCGCTCGATCAGGCATCGAAACACCCTGTGGCGCAGGCCATCGTCGCTGCCGCAAAGGCGCGGGCCTTCACACTGCCCGTTCCGACAGAAGTGGCTGAGATCCCGGGCGAAGGGGTCTTGGGTCGTGTGGAGGACCGCGAGGTGATCGTCGGCGGCGACGGCTTCGTGGCGTCCCGTGTCGGGCGGATGGTGGGCGATCACCCCGCCAAGGGCGCCGGATCGGTCCTTGTCGCAGTGGCAGTTGACGGTCACATGGCCGGGCACCTCGTCATGTCCGACCCGCTGCGCGAGGGAGCGGGTGCCATGCTGGACGGTCTGCGCCGTCAAGGGATCGCGCGCATCCTTCTGGCTACTGGCGACCGCGCGGACGTGGCCGAGCGCGTGACCGAGGGGCTGGGCCTCGACGGGCTGCGGGCCGGTCTGACGCCGGATCAAAAGGTGTTACTGGTGCTTTCCGAGCATAAACACGGGCCGGTGATGATGGTGGGTGATGGTGTCAACGACGCGCCCGCCCTGGCCGCGGCCGATGTGGGCGTGGCAATGGGGGCACGGGGCGCCGCGGGCTGGGCCGCGGGCGCCGACGGGGTGCGGGGCGGAGCCACGA
>JAJCYA010000085.1 GCA_029263095.1 Acidimicrobiia bacterium
CCGAGGCCGGTGAGTACTCATTGAACATCGGCGTGTACACACCAGGGGAGAGGGCGCCGGCTGTCTGCTTCAATGCCGTGGCGACGCTGTTCGGACCCAGCGAGGTGATTATTCCTGCAATCAACATGGTCCCCAACTGCACGGGATAGTCCGCCTCGCACTCGATGGGTGGCTGCGGATCCATGGTTCGGCTCGGAATTGTCCTGTGAGGCGATCGATGCCTCCACCAATTCGACAGTCGCGTCGTCGGCCGCTCATGCAACAGTTTCGAACGCTGGCCGATGCCAGCGCCTGCTCTCTGATGACCAGATCGCTTACACCAACCGCGAGAAGGCGTAGATACCCTCGAGAAGTCCGAACGCAGGGAACATGCCCCAGATGATCACCCAGTACATGACCGTGTTCCTCCGGATTCCCAAGTCGCGATCCCAGACGAATATGGGGATTGCCGTGTACCAAAACGGGACTGAGGCAACGAGGGCCAGGAGGAATCCCCATCGCTCACCGAGCAGCATTCCGATGCTGGCGGCAACCTGGATTGGCATCCAGAAGACAGCGTCGGCCCAGGCGAGGCCCTGGTTGAACGCAAAGTAGGCCTTCGGATCAGTGGTGGACGGATCCCCGCCATAGACGTTCTCAACGGTCCAGTCCGCCTTCGGTCTGAGCACAGCAACCCACTGAAGTGTTCCCAACAGGCCCATCAGTAACAGGCCGGCGATCGCAACGATCCATGTGAGAGCGGTCACTTCCATGTCGTCCTCCTCAGAGTGTGTTGTACGCAGCGACGATCGTGATCAACCCCGCCAGAGCCCAAACAGGGAGCATCACGAAGGCCGACCGCAACTCGGCTTCGGTTCCAGCGCGATGACCGCGCCTCTTGATCTGGATGCGTGACAGCACTCCCCGACCCCCGAAGTACAAGTACACAGCGCCACCGATCAGACCCCACTGGGGCCAGGTGGCGGCGTCTGCGATGAGCAGGGCCCCCGCTAATGGCAGGGTCCAAAGCGTGACCGAATCCCATGTCGCCTCCGCCCTGGTATCAGCCCAGAAGGTTGGCTCGACCGCGGACTCCGCCTCTGTGACGCCGAGCTTGGCGGCTTGCACCGGAGCCAGCCAAGACAGGACTTGTCCCAACCATGCCAGCAAGCCCAGTACAACCAAGACAATTCCCCAAGCAACACTCATGCCGTTACCTCCTCACGCTTCTCAACCCTGTCGGATCGTCCCCAGCATCTTCTGCTCCATGATGAAGGCGCCCGGGTCGGTCAGCGCGGTGATGAACGTAGACGCTGGCGTCATATCGAAGTCGTTGCGCCATCGGCTGATCAACCACCAATCCGGCGAATAGCAGCAAGGCCGCAGGAACGATCAGCATGATTCTCCTCTGCGTCTTCACGCAGGCAGGGTCACAGGAAACGCTCTCTCTCCTCAAGAGTCGAAGGCCCCTGCCCCAAAATGGTCCGGGCGACGATCCCTCCGATGGCATTGGCGAGCAGTAGGGGGGTGGGAGGAGGTAGGTCATCGGCCTCTCAGCACCCCTGTCGAGACTTCACCACCGCGGGCGTTGCCTTCAGCATCATCTTGGACGAGTGACAACACGCTGGGGGTGGTGTGGTGTTGTGACCCACGACCGATAACAACCATTCCAGGCTTCTAAGAGGCGAAGAGGCGACCCCGTCGGCGTCGTGGTTGCTGCGACCGAGGGGGCCCTGCCGTTCGATGGATGCTCGCCTGTTACCTGCAATGTACGTCGGCGCGCGGAATCCGCACACAATCCGCGCAGCACAATCTAAACAACCAAACCCGGTGCACCACGCCACCATTCGATTCCGCACCGTCGGGCGGTACACGGTTGGGTTCCGATAACCGTAAATCCAGGCACGCGACAGGCCAGAAGGACTCTCTTTCGTTTCGATGAGATCGAGGGCCTCAGCACCCCGTCGAAACATGACCACTCAGCGAGTTCCGTTTGAGCTCATGATCGCGTTTTGAGTGAGGTGCCCGCGAGTTCACCGCGTTCACCACTTCACCTCGGTCGCCCCGAGGGAGATGGCGGGGAACGCTCGAGGACGCCTGGGCGTTGCTGGGCCATGAGGAAGGCGTCCTTGCTGGTGGTCACTGCGCTTGCCGCTGCCGCCTGCTCTGGCGGCGGTTCCGCTCCTACGACGCCGAGCGCCGCCGCGACACCCGCGACGACGGCCACTGCCGCCCCCAAGCGGGTCGCCGTGGACAGTCTTGGATCGCCGATCCCTCCCGCCCCAGCGGTGGCGGGCGGTTCGTTTGCATCCGTGGTCGTCGCCGATCTCGACCTCGTGTTCGGGGACATCGGGAACACGGTCGATGCCGAGGCGATCACACGGTTGGGAGAGTCGGGCGACCCTAGGGTCGCCTGGCTGTTTGCCGACCTTCTCCGTTTTGTTCAGCGCGGGTTCATCGCGGACACGACGGTGGCTGCGTTCGAGAATCTGACTGAAACCGAGGTCACGTCATCATCCTCTCGCTGGGGCCAGGTGACCGACTGGCTGATCGCCTGGGATATCCCTTCTCCTCCCGGCTACGTGGGGTGGAAGCGGCTGATCTTCGAGTTCGTCGAGCCCGGGTGGTCGCCGTTCTTCGATGACAACGATGCCGCCATCGACTGGCGATGGCTGTCGTGGGGCGGGGTACTCATCGACGACCGGCCCCTCGATGCGACCAACCGACCGTGCCCCGACGGGTGCATCCCCGCCCTCGACGATCCCGCCGTGACCAATGCAGCAGGCGGAGACTGGTACCCGGATGAGCGGATCGTGTTTGGCGTTGTCGTGAACGGGGAAGCCAGGGCCTACCCCAAGAACATCATGGAGGTCCACGAGATGGTGAACGACACCATCGGGGGTCGCCGTATCGGCCTGCCGTACTGCACCCTCTGCGGGTCGGCCCAGGCCTATTTCACCGACGACGTGCCGGAGGGACTTGAGGGCTTCGAGACCTTCGAACTGCGGACGTCGGGTCTGCTGTCCCGCAGCAACAAGGTGATGTACGAGTTCCACACCCGGTCGGTCTTCGACACCTTCACCGGTGTGGCGCTCTCGGGCCCGCTGCAGGACGAGGGTGTGACGCTCGAAATGATCAGCACCCGCACCAGCACCTGGCGCGACTGGAAGACCGCCCATCCTGATACGACGATCGTCGCCGAGGACGGCGGCATCGGCGGCAGCTATCGGGCTGATCCTCTGGGCGGCCGGGACGACAACGGGCCGATCTTTCCCATCGGCGACGTCGACCCTCGGCTGCCGGTGCAGAAGGACGTGCTCGGGGTGATCACCTCCGATGGGACAGCGATCGCCTTCCCGGTCGACGAAGTGACTCGGGCGCTCGAGGCCGGTGAACTGGTGGAGGCAGCCGGGGTCCGCGTGATCACCGACGGCGGCGGAATCGGCGCAGAGACCCTCGACGGCGAGCCGATCGCCACCCACCAGGCCTTCTGGTTCGCCTGGAGCCAATTCCACCCGGACACGGAAGTGTGGACAAGGGTGAACCTCGGAGGGTGAGGTGCGGGCTGCCCGGGGTCCGGCCACGTCTGGAGCCCCTCTGGACCCCTGACCTTCCCAGAGGGATGTGTACTTAAGAGTCGGCACCCCAGCATGACGCTTCTCACGCGATCCAGATGCCGGTCTTGGTCGGTTTGACTTCAGCGCCCGCGACGACCGAACCACCAACCTGCCAGGAACGCCAACCCCAGGGGACGCCAGGTCCAGGCGAGATCGCCCGGCCCGCTCGGGGCGTCTTCCCGCTCCACCGGCGTGATCCGGAGCAGGCGGTAGCTCTCGGTGGCTGTGGCGAGGGTCTCATCTGAGGCGGCCTTCGGGTTGAGTCCGATCGCCCGGGAGGCGAACCCGGAGTCGATGAGCACCCGGCGCATCAGGGGCAGCCGGTCGGAGGAGTCCGAGATGTCGGCTGCCGTGGCCGTCCACCGTCCATCGCGCAGCCAGATGGCGATGTCTGGGTGTGCGAGCACGTTGCGATACCAGTCGGTCCGCGGCCCGAACCCAGCCAGGCAGTAGATGTCGGGCCCGCACCGGGCGAAGTTGATCGGTGTGCGATAGGCCGTTCCGCTCTTTCGTCCGACGTGCTCGATGACCATCAGGCGCCCGAAACCGGCCGGCCACAGTTCGGTGGACCATCCGAACCCGGTCCGCCAGATCAGCAGCATCCATCGGTTCATTCTCCGGAACGACCGGCGGAGCCGCGCCAGCATCTTGGGGTCAAGGGCCTTCTCGTAGCGGGGGGCGAGGCCGGACTTTGAGGTCACAGGGTTATCGAAGCACGGCCGCCTGGCGGCGGCTAGAGGCGGAGGACTGGAAAGTCAGGAACGCCTCGGGACTCCCGTCAAGACATGGCCGCCGTGGGAGTTCCGTTTGAGCTCGCTATCGGGCCGTGATTGAGGTGGCAGTCGCCCAGGGTTGGCACGCCTGGGTCCCCGGAGTATCACCGGAGACCCGGGCGTCGCTTGGCTGGTCACCCGATCGTTGCAGTGGCCGAAGGCAGGTCCACTGCGTTGTTGTCGAGCGTGTAGCTGACGTGGTCGGCTGCCGGGTCATCGGCCGAGCCCACTAGCGGCTTGATTGCGAACGGTGCCGTGGAGTCGTCAGGGCTGGGTTCCACTGAAACAACCACGGTGGCGCCGCTCAGGTCCGTCGGAAACACGACGCCTGCGGGTGCATTGACCAGGTAATCCTCACCAGGGAAGGCGGGGCCGCCCTGATCGCCGCTGTAGCCGTCGAATGCGTCGAAGTCGTCCACGGCGAGGAACGTTCCCGACGTGACGGGCACGCCGTCGATCACGGCCCACCCCTCGTAGGTCCAACCGATCGGTAGGGCAGGCAGATCGAGGCTCGCGACGGGTCCTGGCAGTTCGAGGAACCAGATTCCACTCAACTCGTTCGTGTCTCCTCCATCGGTCGGCGTTGCCAGAACAAATGTGCCTGCCGCCTCCGAGAAGTCGGTTCCCAACGCTGCCGGATGGTCGACGGTCAGAACCGCAGTCCCGTCGACGATGTCGCCGGCAACGATGTGGGTGTCCGACGGAATGTCGTCGGCGTCGCCTGCCGGCTCGATCGTGATCACGATTGTGGTCGCGGTCTCCAGCCGGTCCGTGGTGAAGCACTCGAGCGGCGAGCCGTCCAGGTGGACAGCAGTGCCGCCGGCCACGACGAACTTACCAGTGGTCGCCGGGACACCGTCGATAATGGCCCACCCCTCGTAGTGAGCGTCCCCGCCCAACTCGGAAAGAGCGGCCACGTCGAGATGAAGGCTGCTGGCGCCGCAAACCATGTCGTCCGACATATCGTCGTCCATGTCATCGGCGACGGTCGTCGAGGGTGCCACCGGGGGAACGGTCGTCGAGGGTGCCGCCGGGGGAACGGTCGTCGCTGCGGTCGTGTCAACAGCAGCGGCGGTGGTGTCGCCTACGGAGTCGTCACCGCAGGCCGCGGCGACCAGGGCGAGAGCGGCAAAGGCCACCACGAGCCGGATCGGGGTCCTCACTTGTCCTCCTCTGAAATGTTGCGGTGAAGTAAGAACGAGGCTTCGCCTGATCCGGTTCCCGAGGGCACACCGATGCCCCAGCCTCCCGTCATGCACCCAGGCGTTTCAATGTCCCCACTGATCAGGCGAGAGATCGCGCCAAAGGAGGCACGACGCCTGGTGTCCAGGCTCTTGCGGTGTGTTGGCCACCGTCATGTCACCCAATCAAGTTCCCTCAGCACCTCTGACCTAGCCGGCTGGGTACATGTGGCGAATCCGCATGCTGGCAGAAGGTGTGTGTAGGTCGCCAGGCGTCCACGATCGCATCAAAGCGACAACACCGGACCGCGAGGACTTGGTGGCGTCTCAGACTTCATTCTTCGGAGGCGTTTCACCAGACAGGTTCGGTCGGGTTCTGCGGAGCCGTCCCGCCTGTCGAGCGCCGTCCATCAGGATGGCTTCGATTTGGGCGTTGACCGAGCGGAACTCATCAGCAGCCCAAGCCTCGTAGCTGTCGTACAGCTCCTGGGGAATTCGCAGCAGATACTGTTTTCGCTGGCGGGCCATGTGGGTTACTCGAACGCTGTCGGACTAGCGGTTCAGAGTGCCAACGTTGACCACCGGTGTGGTGGGATGGTCGCTGGCGATGACAGTCATCAGGTTCGAAGCGAACGTGGCCTTGCGGTCCGCGTCGAGCTGTATGGAGTCGTGCTCGTCGGTGCCTTCCTCGAGCGCTTCGATGGCTTCTCGCACCATCAACACCGCGCCCTCGACAATCTTGGCCCGAGCGGCCACGATGGCCGCTGCCTGTTGGCGGCGCAGCATGGCTTCCGCGATCTCAGGGGCGTAGGCCAGGTCGGTGATGCGGGCTTCGAGGATCTCGACCCCAGCCTCGGTGGCCCTTTCCTGGAGTTCGATCAGCAGGTCGGCATTCACCTCGCTGGTGTCGCCGATGAGCGTGGTGACGTCGGTGTGATCGAATGAGTCGTAGGGATAGGACCGGGCCAGCTGACGAATCGCAGACTCGGATTGAGTGTGCACGTAGTGAACGAAGTTATCCACACCGAAGGTGGCCCGCGCCGTGTCGGTGACTCGCCACACCACCACGGCTGCGATTTCAATGGGGTTGCCGTTGGCGTCGTTGACCTTTGAGGTCTGGGTTGTGAAGTTCCGTACCCGCAGCGAAACCTTCTTCTTGATGTACAGAGGGTTGGCGATTCGCAGACCGGGTGTGCGGTCGCTCCCGCGGTAGTCGCCGAACAGCATGAGCACCGCAGCCTGGTTGGGTTGGAGCATGAAGAAGCTCACGCCAATGACAACCACGAGCAGCGACAGCACGGCGGCCGCGATGATCAGTGGCGCGTTGCCTCGTATCCCACCGACGATGTAGAGGGCGATGGTGCCGAGGCCAAGGACGATGTCGGACACCAACCACGGCACGCCGGCCAGTGAACGGCCGCGAGATTCGGAGAGCATTCAGGTACCTCCACTTGATCGATGTCACGAAGTATATCAAGATGATATCATATTGATATACGTTCTACCAGAGAAGGTGAGAACCGATGCCGATCATCATCAACGACGATCCCGATCTCGTACCTCGATGTCCTCACTGCGATGCCGAACTGACGGAGATCAGTGCAACGACCACCGTGGCGCGGGGTTCGTCGAGCTTCACGATGGGGAAGCGATACGTATACGCCTGCCCATCGTGCAGGAAGGTCCTGGGGTTTACCCAACGCAAGGGCTTCTGGGCCGGCTGAGCAGGCTTCGAGATCGACCGGCCCCGATGCGGGAGCCTCTTCAGGGCCTCGGGGTGTGGGTCGATGAGAATGGTATGGGAAGTTCCCCCATGCGCCTCGGCGTGTCACCCGAGAGGCGACGATGATCGATCGTTGGCCGTTCCGCCATGGAACCGCGCTCGGCATCGCGGTGCTCGTTCTTCTGAGCTTGATGGTCGCCGTCATCGTGCAGCTCACTGCGGGCCGGGCGCTCCCGATGGGATATGCAGCGGCCGGCGAGTACTCCTTCGCCGACCTCTGCGGTGGATGCCACGGCAGCTACGCCGAAGGTACCGAGGCTGGCCCGAATCTGATCGAAGCTCATGCCGCGACACCCGTAGATGCCGGCGCCATCGAGCGGTCGGTTCGTGAGTGTGAGGGGGCCAAGCCGGCGCTGGAAGGACTCGACGACCAGGACCTTGCAGACATCATTGCCTTCGTGCGGGATCTCAGGACCGAGACGGGCTACTGAGACCCTTGACGAGAGAATGGCTTCACCGCGAGAACCTACCTGTGCTCCGCGACCCCTCGCGTAATCCGGTTCCTCGACCTGTTCGGTATGCCCACAAGACCCCGTGGTCCCTCTGAACGCTGTGTCAGCTCCTGGCCTCTTGGCGGGCCCGGTAGGCCCTGGCCTTCATGCGGTTGCCGCAGGATTGCATCGAACACCATTTGGCGGAGTGGTTCTTGGATCGGTCGTGGAACGCCCAGCGACATTCGTGGTTCCCGCAGATCTTGAGGCGTGACCAGGACTCGTCGATCATGGCCGTGTACGCAGCGACGATGATTTGCCCCAACGCCCGGTCAATCCCTGTTGCATCGGGGTGGAGGTCCGCGGAGCCGTCGGGGGAGAAGGCGAGAGTGAGCCGTCCGTTCCGCCCGACCCCGTCGAGGACTGCCAGGCTCTCTGGGTCTATTCGGCCGTCGCTCCCTGCCGCTATCACGGTGCGGAGGGCTTCGCGGGCTTCGACGAGTCGAAGCCGCTCAGATTCTGCGAGCGGATCTTCGCCGATGAGTCCTCGGTCTTGCAGCCAGCCGCGGGCTTGCTCCACCGTCGCGAGGTGGTCGGTGCCCTCCTCGAGTTCCGCCGTGTTGACGAACGCCCTAATCAGATCCACACCAGGGGTTGCGACCCGCTTGGTCTCCGACGATGGGTTGGTCACAGTCACCAGCGTAATCCTCTCATCGGTTATAGACCGGGTCCGGCTCGGCGGCGCGGCCGATTCGTAGCATCGATCGGAAGACCACTCGGGGGACCCTGCGCCCCGGCGAGGCCACGATGAGCGCCACCCCGGATAGCGCTCCGGCGGCGGCCAGCAGTGCGAATGGCGTCATGGTCTCTCCCAGAACCAGTGACCCAAGTCCGACGGCGACAACGGGGTTGACGAATGCGTAGGTGCCGACCAGGGGCGTAGGGGCGACTCGCAGTAGCCAGGAGTACAAGGAGAATGTGATGACCGTGCCCACGATGGCGAGGTACAGCACCGCGACCAGCGATCCGGCCGAAACCGCAGATAGGTCGAAGCGGCCCGGCTCGCCGGTCGCCGCGCTGAGGGCCAGCAACGCCACTCCTCCGGCGAGCACTTGCATCGCAACAGATAGGGCCGGATCGTCCGGTAGATCGGCGCGCCTCGAGTGGAGTGATCCGGCTGCCCAGGCCAGGGCACCTCCGACGGGGACGAGTGCAGCCCACAAGGAGAACTCTGCAGACGGGATGCCGACGATTCCCGCCACACCTGCGAAACCGACGATCATCCCTATCCAGGTCCTGAGAGCCAAACGGGCGTTCCAGAAGATCCGATCGAGAGCGACCATGAAGACTGGAATGATCGCGACGATCAGCGCCACCGTGCCGGTGGGGACGTACTGCTCGGCCCAGGCGACGCCGCCGTTGCCTGCCACGAAGAAGGCCGTTCCCAGCATCGCCGCAGTCCGCCATTGTCGGGCCGTGGGGAGCGGTGCATCGGGTCGACGCCAACGTGACCAGGCCAGCAGCAGAGCACCGGCTATCAAGAAGCGGGCCGAGAGCATCAGGAATGGCGGGATGTCGTTGATGGCGACCTTGATCGCCAGGTAGGTGGAGCCCCAGGCGACGTAGACGACTGCCAGGGCCAGTCCGATCATCATGCCGGGGACGCCTTCCGCCGGCGGATTGGGCGGCGGGTCCGAGCCTTGCCTGCTCTTCTGTTCCTGCGAGCAATCTGCGCTTCACGGCTCCGGCGATGTGTCTCCGTCTCACGCCTGAGGTCGCCGATGCGCTCCCGCGCCAGCAGTTCGGCGATGATCGGATGGTGGTTCATTGGCTCTTCCCTTTTCGCTCACCGTTACCACCGTAGAGGTTACACTGGTGATAATAACTTGTCAACGGGGAACACTGGTGACGACTAATACCAGGAGCTATCCAATATCACCAATATGGAGTGGTAGCCGGTGCGGTGTGGCGCATAGCCTTGAAGGCCGCTCAACAGAGTGTGGGGTGCGGACCAGGGGACGTGGCGACCAGCGATGCACCATGCCCCGCTAGCTTGAGAACGTGATGGGTAGGTGATGATCAACAAGCGATTCGTTCTGTTCACTTTGTGCCTCACCTCGCTGCTTTGGGGTTGCAGCGGCGGTGACATGTCGCTGACCGAGTATGTCGACCGCGTCAACGCCATCAACGACCGAGCAATGGGGCAATACGAGGTGCTGATCGCAGGCCCGCGAGGGGGAGTGTTGGTCGCCGAAGGCTCGCAACTCGCTGACTTCACGCCGCAAGACCTGCAAGTGGCCCTCGAACGAATGGCAGAGGTCCAAGCCGAAGCGCTCGAGAGCGCCGCAACCATCGAGCCTCCCGAACAGATCGCCGAGTATCACTCTCTCTTCTTCGTAAGACTCCCGATCGAGGCACTGGCTGCCCGCGCGGGCACCACGGCAGGTTGGGAGGAGCTATCCGACAGCGCCGAGATGGCCGCCTACCGAGCAGCATTGGTAGCGGACCAGCAGGTGTGTTTCGACTTCCAGGCTGCTCTCGATGCCACCGCAGAGCGTGGGATCTTTGCGGACACGCCGTGGATTCCGGGTGAGTTGAAGGAGATAGTGGAGGTCGCTCTCGGATGTGCCGCCTATCCCGAGCATCCGGAGGACCTCTATCGCCCGCCACCGGCCGCCACCGACTAGCACCGGCGTGTCTTGGCTAGGACGTGCGGCGGAGTCGCTTCTTCAATAGGGCGATGAGAGCGAGGCCGATTACTACGGCGGCGAGCATCTTCAAGCAGGCTGCCCGGTGTCCCCCAATGCCACATTTGCAGTTTCGGCACGGGCAGACGGTTCCGGACTCATCACCGCCGCAGCCGCAGTTTGCGCATGAACAGGCGGCCTCTTGGTCCTCGTGGCCGCACTCCCGACAAGAGTCATGAGCCATGCTGCGAATACTACCGAAGAGGGAGCGGCCATCGAGCGGGGGTCCCGCCCTCGGGCAAGGTCGGCCGAATCGGGCGGCTCTGCCTGCCCCCCAACAGTTCTCTACCGGGGGCAGGCGGGATGGCGGCTACGGCCGGGTGGCTCGTACCGCGACGCTGAAGACCGGTCCCGGTCCATCCTGCTTCAGGACGTCTGCATCGATCAGACCGGCCGCTCGAATACTGTCCAAGTACTCAGTCAGCGGAATAGCTCCGCCAACGCATGACGCCCAGGCCTCTGGGTCGTCCTTCATCGAGTCGGGGAGCGGACCATCGGTCACCATGTCGGAGACCATCATCCTCCCGCCCGGCCGCAGCACTCGGAACACCTCGGCGAAGACGGCTGCCTTGTCGGGGGCGAGGTTGATCACACAGTTGGAGATCACCAGGTCCGCCGTCGCGTCTTCCACGGGCAGGTCCTCGATGAGTCCCTGCCGGAACTCGACGTTCTCAATGCCTAGCCGAGCCGTGTTGGCCTCGGCCCTTGCGAGCATCTCCGGGGTCATGTCGACACCGATCACCCGGCCGGTGTCACCGGCCTTGCGGGCCGCCAGGAACACGTCGATCCCGCCGCCGGAACCGAGGTCGAGAACGGTGTCTCCTTCAGATATTTCGGCGAGCGCTACTGGGTTGCCACAGCCAAGGCCCATAACGGCCTCATCGGGAAGACCGGCGAGCTCGGTAGCGTCGTAGCCGAGTTGTGTTGGTGAGGGTCCGCAGCACGACGTGTCGCCGAGGGCGATCTCGGCATATGACGTGCGGACTTCGGAGCGGACTTCTTCGTTGGTCTTGGTCATGGGGATTCCTTTCAGCAACAGGCTGAGAGCAGGCGGACAATGTCGGTGGCCATCTCAGGGGCCACCGAGTAATAGACGTAACGTTCCTGGCGCCGGCTCGTTATGAGTCCGGCGCGGCGGAGCACATCGAGGTGGCGGGACAATGTTGGGCCCGGGACGTCCAGCGCCTCGGCGATCTCACCGGCTGCGAGTTCGCTTCCTGCTCCAGCCAGGAGAAAGAAGACATTGAGCCGTGTCAGGTGGGCGAGAGCCTTGAAGGCTTCGGCGTGTCGGTCGGTTGCCACCAGCGGATGCGTCAGTTTCATCTGCATATTTCGCAATATATCGAAATATCGATGATTGTCAATACCTTGGGAGGGAGATTCCGGTACCGAACTGCCTCACGCCCCGGCGAGGCGATGGGTCTTTGGCCCCTGTCGGAGCGGCAGGGTCGTGGCCAACTTCCCTAGGACAAGGGCTGTGTGTGACCGGCTAGGCGGCTATCGGCAGGATGGAAGTGACATCGCACAGTGCGATGGAATCAGTCCCGGCGCCGTGGCGAATCAGGATCGATCGGTCGCCGTGTGGCGCCTCGATGCCCAGGTACTCGCCGACCACGGTGCGACCCCGGGTCATAGCCCGGTAGATCTCGCCGCGTCGTAGGTGATTGAGGTTTGGTGTTGCGTGTTCATACGCAATACGTGGTGCCTTCATCGGCACTCCTTTCAAATGGGCCTGCTGGCCCGACAGTGGTGAGGTGAGAGGTGAGGTTGGGGGGAGAGAACAGTCGCGTCAGCGCCTCGGCCGGGCGGCGCGAACGATGAGATCTCTGCCTTCCAGCTTGGAGCCGTTGAGGGCATCGATAGCCGTTCGGGCGGCAGCGGCGGACATATCCACGAATCCGAAGCCCTTGGATCGCCCGGTCCTGCGGTCCGTGATGATCGTGGTCTTGTGGACTTCCCCGTGGCGTCCAAACAGGGTGCGGATGTCTTCTTCGGTGGTTCCCCAAGGCAGGTTTGACACGAAAACGCTCTGCTCGTCTCTGGTCGCAGGCCGTGGCGTTCGCTCGGAACGTGCTCCCGGCCGGGTAGACGACCCCTTTCGTCCCGTCGTGACCGATCCACGCTCCGAGATTCGATGGCCGCCGTCGTCGAGTGCGTCGAGTCGAGGCTCCTCGATCGGTGCCCGCAGATCGAGATCCTGCTGTATGCGGCGAATGGCTCGCTTCTGATCTCCGGTCACGAGGCTGACGACTGTTCCGGCGGCGCCGGCGCGAGCGGTGCGTCCCGATCGATGCAGGTAGTCCTTGTGATCGGCAGGGGGATCGAAGTGGATCACCGACGCCACAGCATCGACGTGGATTCCTCGTGCGGCAACGTCGGTCGCGACGAGTGCTTGGGCCCTGCCGGACGAGAACGCCTGGAGAGCCTTGTTCCGCTGGTTCTGGTTGCGTCCGCCGTGCATGGCAACAGCTCCGATTCCCAGCTTGGAGAGCTGCTTGGCGAGGCGGTCGGCTCCGTGGCGGGTACGGGTGAACACGATGGTGCGACCAGTCGCGCCGACTACGTCTGCTGCATGCCGGACGCGGTCATGGTGCTGCACCAACCAGAAGTGGTGTAGGGCGTTGATCGCCTCGGCTTCCACCGTTCCCGCTTCGTGTCGGACGGGGTCACGCTGGTAGTCGCGACTCAGAACGGCTACCGCTCCATCGAGCGTGGCCGAGAACAACAGCGTCTGCCGACGTCGTGCGGTGCCGTCGAGGATTCGTCGCACGGCGGGGAGAAACCCCATGTCTGCCATCCGGTCTGCCTCGTCGATTACGACGATATCGGCCTGCCCCAGATTGACGGATCCTTGCGCGATGAGGTCCTCGAGCCGTCCCGGGGTGGCCACCAAGACATCGACGCCCTTGCGCAGGGCTCCCTTCTGGGGGCCGTAACCCACGCCGCCGTAGATGGCGAACACATGTCGGCCGACAGCTCTGGCGAGCGGAGCCAGTTCCTTCTTGATCTGCTCTGCGAGTTCCCGCGTGGGGGCCAGGATCAGAGCTCGGGGTCGATTCTTGCTCCCTTTCTCGACTCTGGTGAGAAGGGGAAGCCCAAAAGCGAGGGTCTTGCCGGACCCGGTAGGGGCTTTGCCGGATACGTCCTTGCCGGCGAGCCCGTCGGGGATCGTGGCGGCTTGGACTGGAAAGGGCTCGACGATGTCGCTCTTGGCGAGCGTACGAACGAGCGTGTCGGGTAGCCCGAGTTGGGCGAACGTGGTCGTCATGATGACTCCTGGTCCCGGTTGGGGGAGGTAGGGGGATTTGCCGATCTCTGGCTCGACCGCGCGGCGCTAATCACCTACGAGAATCGAGAGTCGGCCGAAGAGGCAGTCCAACCGGGTGAGAAATTGACCGTGAAATCACCGGGGAAGCGACAGTGCGCTGGCCTCCACCCGGCGAGCCGGATGGGACGATAGCAGAGGTACGGGGACTAGCAAGGCGCGCGGAGGCGACTTCTGCGCGGAGTACTCTCGCATCTTCATGGATTCCTTCGTTGCAGTGACCGGACTCGGTATCGGCCTGATCATCAGCTCATTGCTGCTTGGGCTGCGCCACGGGGTCGACTGGGATCACATAGCCGCCATCACCGATATCTCGGCCACCCAAGATTCGGCGCGGCGGGGGTTCCTGCTCGGGGTCGTCTACGCCTTGGGGCACGGGTTGGTCGTGCTCGTCATCGGCATCGTCGTGATCGTCGCCGGGCGCAGTCTTCCTGATTCGATCGATGCACTGTTTGGCCGCATCGTCGGTTGGACGCTCATCCTGCTCGGGGTGTACCTCCTCTACAGCCTGGTGGTCAATCGCGATGGGTTTCGGATGCAGAGCCGCTGGATGCTCATAATCGGGACGGGTCGCAGACTGATTGCCTGGTTCCGGCGCTCCGACGGCGTCGAGCACGAGCATGAGCATGCTGCTTTTGACGTTCACCACAGCGATAGTGATGACGGCGGCCAATCCGACATCAGTGTTGCCCCGGTGCACTCGCACCGCCATACCCACGGACCTGATGCCGGGTTTGGCGAATACGGCAATTCGGTGTCATTTGGAGTGGGGATGCTCCACGGAATCGGCGCTGAGACCCCGACGCAGGTGGTGACCTTCCTGGCCGCCAGTCGGGCCGGCGGCATCTCTGCCGGAGTCACCGTTCTGGTCGTCTTCCTCGTGGGGCTGTTCATCGCCAATGGGATCATCTCCTGGCTGTTCTCATACGGGTTTCGAGCTACAGGTCGACGCCAAGGCGTCCAGATGGCCCTGGGAGCCTTTACCGCAGTGGCGAGCCTGGTGGTGGGGACGCTCTTCGCACTCGGCCGCGACGCAGTTCTGCCCGCGTTCTTCGCCGGTTGAGGTTGACCGGGGTTCGGTGGCCCCCGGCCTGAGCGACCCGGCGTCGGTTTCTTATCCCCAACTTCACGCATTCCGAACATGGATGGTCGACGGTGCTGTTGATACCGACCAATGGAGGCACCACATGCGTACTCGGATCACTGTTCTGGCGGCCATCGTCGCCTCGGCTCTCATGGTGACATCTGTAGCCGTCGCCGACGACGGCGATGTCGTCATCGAGGGCACCGGCAAGCTCGTCGCCGCCGGAATCGGCAACGTCGAGATCGAGGGCCAAGGTCAGGTCCAGCTCAAGATGAGCGGAGACGTCACTATCACCGACCATGCTGGCGACGCCGACATCGTCATCCGGTCGGCCGGCGACGACAACGGAGCCGAGTCGGACTCCGAATCAACAACCATCACGCTCACCGGCTTCACCGGTGTGGTCACGATTGAGGGCTCGGATTTCTCGGTCTCGGCCTCGGGCAAGTTCCGCCGCCTGGCGGCCAGGGGCACCGGCACCGTGTTCTTGCAGGGCAGGGGTTGGTACCGCACCTCGGGCGGCCAGCACGGAGCTTGGACCTCAGACGGGGTTCGGTTGAGCATCGCACCGAACGGCTAGTCGAACCGCTCTCTCCAGAGAAGGTGGACCCCGACCGGGGTCCACCTTCTCTTTGTCCAGTTCCGGATCGTCGGTGGTGAACTGATGGTGTCGTCGCCTCGATTCCTGCGAGCATGCCGGGATGACACACGACCGGGCTGGGCTACGACGGATTGCACTTCGACTCGAGTACTCGACCATCGTGTGGAATGTCGGAGAAGCCGGGCTCACGATCGCTCTCGGCATTGCGGCCGGGTCGTTGGCGCTCATCGGTTTCGGCTCCGACTCGATCATCGAAGTATTCGCGTCAGGTGTGGTCGTTTGGCACCTGAGGCCTGGGCACGAGCAAGACCATCCCGGGCGAACCTCCAGGGCTCTCTGGCTCGTCGGGGTCGCGTTTGCCGTGCTCGCAGCAGCTCTGGCCGTCGCCGGCACGCGGGATCTCGTCACCGGCCGACGTCCCGACGAGTCGATCTGGGGAGCGATCTACCTGGTCAGCGTCGCGATCGTCATGTTCGGTCTTGGAGTCGCCAAGCGCCGAATCGCGCAACGGCTCGACTCGGCTCCGCTGCGGGCGGAGGCCACCATGACCGTGCTGGACGGGGTGCTCGCCTTGGGGACGGCGATCGGTTTGGGACTCAACATCGCGGTTGGCTGGTGGTGGGCCGACCCGATCGCGGCGCTCTTGGTGGCGCTGGTGGCAGTCAACGAGGCACGAGAGAACTTCGAGGAGTCTCGCGGCTGGGCCGCTCTCGATCGATGAGGGAGTAGCCGACGCCGTCCTTTGTTCGCGATGAAGGGGCCCGAAGGGCCCCTTCATCTTCTGCCTGCGTGGTCGGGTCAGGCAAGTCGTCAGCGGGTGACCTTGACGGTGTGAGCCTTGAGATCGAGCGAGTTCTGGACATAATCGACTGTGTCGCCCACTTGGATGTCCATGTAGGTGGCCGGTACCCCGTTCACCGTCACCTGGGTACCCGGACCGAGTTTGACTCCGGCGCCGCCTGCGTGCATTCCGTAGGACCGTCCGGGCCAGTGGCCGATCAGCCCGACAAAGCTGACGGTGGCAACACCGGTGTAGATGGCCGGACCCCAGAACATGCCTTCGGCTTCGATCGATGTGGCAACGAGCGTCTCAGGGTCGTACTGCACGGAAATCCGGTCCCCGATGTGGAGGCGGATCAGATTCGACACTTGGCCGTTGAACGTGATGCTCGTTCCCCCATTTACGCCGAACGTACTGTCGGGGAAGATGCCGACAGTGATGGAGTTGGTGCCGATGGCGCCGATCGTTCCGTTCAAGGACGCTTTAGCGGCTCCACCCGGCGCATCCTGTTGTCCGCCTTGGTCCTCCGCGGCTTTCTTGGCGGCCTCGATGGCCTTCTTTTCCGCCTCGGTCAGCTCCTGCTCGTCTGGCTGCGGCTCGTCTGGCTGCTGGTCTTGGCCGCCTTCGGCTGCCAGCTCGGCGGCCTTCTTTTCTGCCTCGATTGCCTGCTTCTCGGCCTCGGACAGCTCAGCGAAGGCCGGTGTGGCCGGCAAGACCGTCATGGCCATGACGACGAGGGCTACGACCGATCGTTTGCGCAGTCGGTAGCGGTCCTCTGGGTGGGCGAATCTCATGTCTCGCACCTTCCTTGGATCGGGAATCCCCTTCTTGGCATCCCCAAATGGAGATGCCCCCTCGCTGAGGTAACCGGCGCGAGTGTCTATGGGGGTACGCCCGAATTGGCTAGATCTTGACCCTGGTGTGCTCAGATCCCGATGCGACCGGGGCCGGGACCTTTGGCCGGTCCCAAGGCCGTGTGTTGCTGCGACACTCCCGGATATGACTGCACTGAGGGGGCAAGACACGTTGCCCGTGCCGCGGGTTCCACCACGTCCCAAACCTTCGCCGTTGACCGCCCGCGACGCGATCTGGCTGATCGCCGTGAACGTGGCCGTCGTCACCTACATGTGGTTTCGTCACGGTGGGATCGAACGGACCGGAGATCTCGGCGAGTGGCTCGTAGCCATCGGTCAACTCAGCGGTTTGTACGCCGGCCTGGCAATTCTCCTCGGCCTGGTCCTGATCTCGCGAGCTCCATGGCTGGAACGTCGCTACGGCATGGACCAGATGATGCGAGCCCATCGGAGGACCGGGTTTGCGGCAGCGTGGCTCATGACATTGCACGTCGTGGCCATCACCGTGGGTCTCGCTGCGGATACCGGCATCTCGCTCTGGGCCCAGATCGTGGACTATGTGCGGAGCTACCCATACATGACCAACACGCTGATTGGGTTCGGTCTGCTCTTGGCTCTCGTGGTCGTGTCAATGCGAGCGATTAGGCGCTCTCTCTCATATGAGGCCTGGTGGATCATCCACCTGCTGGCGTACGCCGGCGCGGCATTGACCTTTGCCCACCAAACGGTGATCGGCGCCGACTTCGCGCTCGACAGATGGGCTCTGGTCTACTGGACACTGCTGTATGTGTCGGTGGCGATGTTGATCCTTGGTCACAGGTGGATGGCGCTCGTCGTTCGGCTAGTTCGCCATCGCTTTGAGGTTGTCAATGTGGTCGCTGCTGGACCAGGTGTTGTCACTCTCGTGGTCGGTGGAAGTCGACTCAACCGACTGTCTGCTCAGGCAGGCCAGTTCTTCTTGCTCAGAGTCCTCGACCGCGGTCGCTGGTGGAAGGCTCACCCGTTCTCCCTGTCGGCTCCACCCGACGGGCGGTCGCTTCGGTTTACGGTGAAGGCGCTCGGCGAGGACACGGAATCCTTGCAGACAATCGAGCCGGGCACGCGGGTGGTGGTCGAAGGGCCATATGGTGGGTTCCTGGACGCGTTGCCGACCGAACGCAAGATTCTGTTCATTGCCGGCGGCATCGGGATCACGCCGTTTCGGGGGCTCATCGAGGATCTTCCTCGGCCGGGCGACGTGATGCTTCTGTACAGGAATAGGACTCCCGACGATGCCGTCTTCAGAGACGATCTCGAGGCTCTGAGTATCGAGAAGGGGTTTGGCCTCCAGCTGTCCTACAGCCGATTCGCCGGCGGCGATCCCAACCCTTTCGAACCGGCTGCGCTACTACGTTTGGCTCCCGATCTTCGAGAGCGAGACGTGTTCATCATTGGTTCAGCCGGGCTCATTGCTGCAGCGCGCTCCGGTCTGAGGCTCGCCGGTGTTCCGGCACGTCAGATCCATCTCGAGAGCTTCTCCTACTGATGGTGCACCGACTCGCCGCCGTCTTCCTACTGACAGTCGCTTCGCTGGGCTTCGCACTGCGTTTTCGGCCACCACCCAGCCAGGTCGATGACATAGAGGAAATCCTCGCCGTGGAAGTCGTTGCTTCGACCGCGGCCACCAGCACCAGCACCTACCCCACGTACGCTCCGATCCCCAGCGTCACCACGACAACGGTCCCGCCGCTTCCACCGGGTGTACAGCAGTTTGAGAGCGCCATAGTCCGGTTCGGTAGAGGGTTGATGCAGCTCGAGATCACGCTCGAACTCGGTGAGCTGGTGGACGTCGAGATGATCCGCACCCCGTCGTCATCGGAGCGCGCCAAATCCATCAACATCGAGACGGCGCCAATCCTGGCGGCTGAGGCGATCGAATTGCAGGGCTACCGCCTCCATGTGATTTCGGGGGCGACTGAGACGTCGTTCGGCTACATGAGAGCGCTGCGGGATGCGTTCGAACAGGCGGACTTGTGCGCCAGACCGAAATGCGAGCTTCCGCTGCGGTAATGGGGACGGTGTTCACCGTCTCCATCGAGGACGACATTCACCCCGAAGCCGCGGATGAGGTGTTTGCGTGGTGGGTGCACGTCGAGCGACTGTTCTCGACGTTTCGGCCCGACAGCCAGATCAGCGCGATCGCCCGTGGCTCTCTGTCGGTTGATGAAGCCGACGGTGACGTACGGCACGTTCTCGCGGTCTGTAGCGAGTTCGAGGAGGAGACCGGAGGCCGCTTTTCGATTCATCCCAACCGACCGAATGCACCCGCGTTGGATCCGGCCGCGTTCGTAAAAGGGTGGAGTGTTGACGAAGCGGCCCTACTGCTGAAGTCCGCCGGTGCAGTCAACTTCGCCATCTATGCCGGCGGCGATGTGCTTTGCAGCGGGCACCCAAACGATGCGGAGGAGTGGAGCGTCGGCATCCGCCTTCCCCAGCAGCCGGATTCGGTTGGTGCCGCGCTGCATGTGAATGAGGCGGCCGTCGCGACATCGGGTGCCTATGAACGCGGCGATCACATCTGGGGGACGGGGGTGGCGGAGGCGGCGTTGCTTGGGGCCACCGTTGTCGGTCCGCGCCTCGGCACCGCCGACGCGCTCTCTACTGCCATCTTTGCGGACCAGGGTCGGTCGTTCGAATGGCTGGGGCGGTATCCCGACTATTCGATCGTGCTGTTTACGAGCGAAGGCGAAATCAAATGGTCGGAGTCTTTGGATGGGCGGATCGAGGTCGCGGGACGTCGCGGCCAGTCGAGTCGCAAGCCGGGTCCATAGCCGGGGCCAAATGCTGGGCCAGAACCGTCGCCCGCCTCTACGCGGCGCGGTCGATCACTCGCCACAGGCGGTCGACGTGTTTGCGACCGGTGTTCGTTTGTCCCACGGACACGCGAATGAACGAGGTTTCGCCGAGCTTTGACGGGGTCACGTAGGAGTGGCCCGAGGCGTTGATGGCGAGGGCCAGGGCGTCGGTCGCCTCGTTCCCCGCCGAATGTCGGAAAGTCACCAGACCGAAAGGCACCGGCGCAATGAGGTCGAATCGATCGTCGGCCCCGAGGCGTTCCTCCAGTTCCTTTGCCAAATGCACATGCTCGCGGATGTGATGGCGGATCCCTTCGGCCCCATAGCTACGGAGGACGAACCACAGCTTGAGAGCGCGGAAACGGCGACCCAGTGGCACGTGCCAGTCCCGGTAGTCGATGACGTTGCCTTCCTCGGACCGCTGGCTGCGCAGATATGGCGGCAAGATGCTCATCGTCTCCACGAGCTGGCTCCGGTCGGCGACGTAGAAGAGGTTGCAGTCGAAGTTGGTAAACATCCACTTGTGAGGATTGGTCGTGTAGGAGTCGACTGTGTCCAGGCCCGGCTGGTGTATTCGAAACTCGGGACAGATCATGGCCGACCCCGCGTAGGCGGCATCGACGTGGTGCCATAGGCCGTGCTCGCGGGCGATGGCACCAACGGCTTCGATCGGGTCTACCGCGGTTGTTCCCGTAGTTCCGACGGTGGAGGCGACAAAGATGGGCTGGCGTCCCGCTGCCAGGTCCTCGGCGACGGCGACCGCGAGCGCCTGGGGTCGCATTGCATAGCGATCGTCGACCGAGATCAACCTGATGTGGGGGATACCGGCCATTCGGGCCCCCTTCTCTACAGAGCTGTGCGCCTGGGCCGACGTGTACGCCACCATTTGGTCGACACCGCCTTGGGCGGTTCTCTGGTGCCGGGCTACGACCAGAGCCGTATGTGTGGAATCGGAGGCGCTCATCTGGATCACGCCACCACCGGGGCCGGCGGTCTTCCATCCGGACGGGAGGCCCAGCAATTCGACCATCCAGTCGACCACCGCGTTTTCGATCTCGGTGCAGGCCGGGCTGGTGGACCACAGCATCCCCTGCTGTCCGAGACCGGACGACACCAGATCGCCCAGGATCGAAGGGGGTGAGGTATTCGCCGGGAAGTAGGCGAACCATCCCGGCGACTGCCAGTGGACCAGCCCGGGACGTACGACTTCGTCCAGATCGCTCATTATCTGCTCGAAGGATTCGGGTGTCTCGGGTGCGGCCGCGGGGATCCGGTCCCTTATGTCGCCGGGATCCACATCCGGAATGATGTCGGCGTCTGCCACCGTCTCCATGTAGTCGGCAAGCCAATCGATGACTTCGTGTCCCCTGACCCGGAACTCCTCGGGGGTCATGTGGTAGCTATCGACCATCCCGGCAGGGTAACGATCAGGTAGAGCTGCTCGCGAGGTCGGACCGGACCCCTACTCGTCGTCTCCTTCATTGCGCCGCATGACGGCGTTTGCTTCAAACCGCACCTGGAAGTCCTCGTCGGCGGTTGCCAGGATGATCTTCTCCTCGCTGGGACCGATGCCGATGTCGGAGATGGCGCGGACTGCACGCCAACGGATCCAGGGGTCACGGTCGAAGATCGCCTCCTCGAACAGCGGCCGAAACGCCTCATCCTCTAGATCACCGGCGGCGTCGATGGCGGCCCGTCTAACGATTCTGGAGTCCTCTCGATACCCGGTGATGACCGCGGCCTTGGTCACGTCCGGGTCTCCGCTGAGGGCCAGGGTGGCGACCGCGGCGCGGCGATGGCGTGGATCATCGGCTCCGAGAGCCGTGATGAGAAGCGCCCGGTGCTCCGGTCGGTCCGGGTCCATGAGGTGCAGATCCTCGGGCCGCACCTCATCTACGCCGAGTCGTCCGGCTTCTTCGAGCAGCTCGTCCCGAGTTCGCGCCGGGGCGTGCGTAGCTTCCCCGTCCCAGAACAGCTCGGTAACTCGATCCAATATCGAGTCGAGGCGGTCTTCCCACGCCGAACGCCCGGCAAGCCCGATCGTCACGAAGTCCCCGGCGACCATGACGTCGGTGATGTCGGCATCGGCGAACAACGAAATGACCCGTTCGTCCTCGACGGGCTCGCCGCGACGAAGCCAGCGACCGGGAGCGGGCTTACCGCCGATCTGGAACTTGACCTTTCGAGGGTGGGGGGTCGGTTCGGGAATCACCGGTCCCTCGAAGACACGGTCAAACACCGACTCCTTGCGCTCCCTGCCTCCCTCGACTCGGATGAGGTAGGTCCCTTCGACGATGCCGTGGGTGAGTGTGATTCCGTGTCCCAAGTCGTGCTCCCACATCCCTTCAGCCACGTGCGTCGTGACGAGGGCCGACAACCGAGCCTCGTCGGCGGGAGTCCATTTTGCCCTCGAGAAGAACTGCTTGAGCGCGTCTTTGAACGGCGCCAACGCCTCGAACGGGAGATGCATGGCGATCTCTGTCGTCAGATGCTGCGACGCCGCACCGATGAGGCCCAGATCGTGGATCGCAGCTCGGGTCACGTCCATGGGGGGAGGGTACGAGATCTCAGATGGCAGATGGCTGAGTCTGTCGTCTGGCCGTCCCGGCCACCTACTAACTTGTGGCTCTCATGGAACGCAAAACCGTCTTCTCCGGACTGCAGCCGACTGGGAACATCCATATCGGGAATTACCTAGGGGCGCTCAGGAATTGGGTGAAGCTTCAGGACGAGTACGACTGCATCTACTGCGTCGTCGATCTGCATGCCATCACCGTTCCCCTCGATCCGACCCAGTTCAACAGGGACCGCCTCGATGCCGCCAAGGCTCTGATCGCGGCGGGTGTCGACCCGGAACGATCCCTCTTCTACTACCAGAGTCAGGTGCCACAACACACAGAGCTGGCGTGGATTCTCGGCACGATCACTGGGACCGGACAACTCAATCGGATGACACAATTCAAGGACAAGTCGGATAGGGCCGGATCCAATCTCGGCCTCTACTCCTATCCGGTGCTCATGGCGGCCGACATCCTCTTGTACCGCGCTGATGCGGTCCCGGTCGGGGAGGATCAGAAACAGCACCTGGAACTCACCAGAGACCTGGCCGAGCGCTTCAACCACCGGTTTGGTGACGAGTTCCCTATGCCGGAGCCGATCATTCCAGAAAAGGGCGCCAGGGTGATGTCGCTGCAGGACCCGACCGCCAAGATGTCCAAATCGGATCCTGATGAGAACAGTCGAATCCTCATCCTCGACGATCCCGACACGATCCGGAAGCGTCTGAAGCGTGCCGTCACCGACTCTGAGACAGAGGTCCGCTATGACTGGGCGGCAAAGCCGGGGGTGACCAATCTCATCGAGATCATGTCGTTGCTAACAGGCGAATCTGTCCAGTCGATCGAGACCGAATACGGCACCGGCGGCTACGGGACGTTCAAGGACGCAGTGGCCGACGCTGTCGTAGCCGGTTTGGCCCCCATTCGCAGCGCCTTCCGGGAGATGGACGACGCCGAGGTGGCGAGACTCATGCAACGAGGAGCCTTGGATGCCCGCACCCGAGCGGAGGGATTTCAACAGGCAGTCCGGAAGAGGGTTGGTTTGGCTGGTTGAGGGTGTCGGAGCTCGAGAGCCGGTGGCGTCTCATGGCGTTGCGCGCCTCATCTGGATCGGGGAGCTGTAGTGAGTCGTCGGTGGCTCACCCATGTTGGATGGCGCTGTGCCTTCATCTCTCGGTGTCGATGCCGCTGAGCACAAGCACATCGACATCACCGTCGAGTATGTCGGTCACGTTCGCTCTGAAGTGCCTGTAGTGAGCCGTATCGCGGTGAGCCTGGAGAGCTTCGCTTCCCGAGTAGATCTCGAACAAGTGGTAACCCCCATCGCCGTCGGTGTACAAATCGTACGCCGCGCAGCCCGGCTCCTTCCTCGTGTGTTCAATCATCGTCCTCATCAGGGCCAGGAAGTCGTCGCGGTGTGGTTCAAGAGGCCTGAAGGCTGCGAGCACGGTGACTTGGCTTGGCATGTGACTCCTATCGCTCTCAGGTCGGGACCGGCAACGTTCATCTCGTCACCGAGCGCGGTGTGATCTTCAGCGGCGGTGGCAAACGTTGCAACGTTGCGCTGAGACCGGCGCTTCCACACCGGGACCTCCCGCCTGGGGGGCGTATTGTGCACAATAGAGAGACACCCCGCCCGAGGGGTGGCCTCCAACTCCGACTCGGAAGGGACGTTTGATGCCGGCTTGCTACGGCCTCGGGCTCTTTGCGGTCAACTGGGAGGAGCCGCCCGACTTCGCGGCGCTCCGCCGCAAGGAGAACACGGTGTTCGCGGTACAACCCCCGGCGTGGATACCCGATATCCCGAGCGGTGGTGGCGTCCGAATCAGCGGCATGGCCTGCAGCGAGGCTGAGGACACCGGCGTCCTGTTGCATGTCGGATACGACGACTGGCTGCCGGTCTGAAGCAATGGATCGCTCAGATGTGGTTGCAGCTCAAGTCGTAGACGACTCCGAGATCATTGCCCTTGAAGGCGTATCCGTCGTGCGGGATGGATGTTGGCTTCTGACCGATATTGATTGGCATGTCCACGGCCACGAACGGTGGGTCGTATTGGGTCCCAACGGTTCGGGCAAGACAACGATGCTCCAGGTCGCCTCGACCTATCTGAGGCAAACCCAGGGGACGGTGCGCCTCCTTGGTGAGTTGTCCGGCAGGGTCGATGTTCGAGATCTGCGGGAGCGTGTCGGGTATGCGGGATCCGGGCCGGCGGCGATGGTGAGGGACTATCTGCCGGCCCTTGAGATCGTTGTGACCGGGAAGCACGCTTCGTTTGTCGACAGTCGCTGGCACGAATACGACGATAGGGACTGGGACTTCGGAGCCGATCAACTAGAGAAACTGGCTGCGGCTCACCTCGCAGACCGCCGCTTTGGATCTCTCTCAGCGGGCGAGAAGCAGCGTGTGCTCATAGCTCGCAGCATGATGACCAGTCCGGAGCTTCTGATACTCGACGAAGCGACGACCGGGCTCGATCTGGGGGCGAGGGAGACCCTCGTTGCTTCCCTCGCCGAGCTTGCTCGAGATCCGGAGAGTCCGGCGGCCGTGCTCGTCACCCATCATGTTGAGGAAATCCCCGAGAGCTTTGACAACGTGATCATGCTGTCGAGCGGCAAGGTTGTGGCTGCCGGCCCGATCGAGGAGACCATGACCCCAGAGCTGCTGTCCGGGACGTTCGGTGTCGACCTCCGGTTGGAGCGGCATGCCGGACGTTTCCACGCCTGGAGTCCTTGATGAGGAGCCGTCCGTGAGAATCGTCCCGATCGCCACATTGCATCACATCTAGATCGCGCCTCACGAGGCGCCGGATCCGGCAGGCGACGCCCTGTTCGCGTCGAGTGCCTCGCATTATCTGGAGCAACGCCGGGGCTCAGTGAGGAGATTCTGCCATCTGCTGTCGCAGGGTCTGGGTACGACATCCTCGGATGGTCTTGGACATCATGATGTCTCCCCCCGGGCCCGCTGCCTGCTGCCGGTTCCACTAGCTACCCTCGTCGCGACCACACCCGGGATCAGACTCATGGACATCGACATCGGGATCGGCAAGACCGGGCGCAGAGCCTGGGGCTTCGACGACATCGCCATCGTTCCCAGTCGTCGTACCCGTGATCCCGATGACGTCGATATCTCGTGGGAGGTCGACGCCTACCACCTCGAACTCCCCATGCTCGCCTCCGCCATGGACTCGGCCGTGAGTCCCGCCACGGCGATCGAGATCGGCCGCCTCGGCGGTATCGGCGTTCTCAACCTGGAGGGGCTGTGGACCCGCTACGAGGATCCCGAGCCGTACCTGGAGGAGATTGCTTCGTTGCCGGCTGAGAAGGCAACCCGGCGCATGCAGGAGATCTACTTGGAGCCGATCAAATCGGAGCTGGTCGGCCTGCGAATCGGTGAGATGAAGGCGGCCGGCATTGTCGCTGCGGCAAGCCTCACCCCGCAGCACGTCGCTCGGCACGCCGAGGCGACGCTGCAAGCCGGTCTCGACATTCTCGTCATTCAAGGAACGGTTGTGTCGGCGGAGCACGTCTCGACTCGGGTGGAGCCGCTCAACCTCAAGCAGTTCATCGCCGAATTCGAGCTCCCGGTGATCGTTGGTGGATGTGCCTCCTATTCGACAGCGCTGCATCTGATGCGGACCGGCGCCGTCGGCGTGTTGGTCGGTGTCGGCCCTGGAGCAGCCTGCACGACTCGTGGTGTGCTCGGGGTCGGGGTCCCGCAGGCGACTGCGATCGCCGACGCCGCAGGAGCCCGGATCCAGTACCTCGATGAGAGCGGCCGTTATGTGCACGTGATAGCCGACGGTGGAATGCGCACGGGCGGTGACGTTGCCAAGGCCATCGCCTGTGGCGCCGATGCGGTCATGCTGGGATCTCCGATCGCAGCAGCTGCCGAGGCGCCCGGCAAGGGGGTCCACTGGGGCATGGCCACGTTTCACCCGACGTTGCCGCGAGGGGCCCGCGTGGAGGTGGGTGAGCTGGGATCCCTGGAGGAGATCCTGGTTGGTCCGGCACACGAGAACGATGGGCGCCGCAATCTGTTCGGGGCGCTCAGGGTGTCGATGGCAACCACCGGATATGCGGATCTCAAGGAGTTCCAGAAGGCCGAAGTGATGGTGGCGCCGGCGCTCAAGACCGAGGGCAAGGCGCTCCAGATCAATCAAAACGTCGGCATGGGTTGATGGCTCGTCGTCGGGATCCGCAACGTCACCGGGCTGGGAACCGATGAACGAAGGCTTCGACAGGGTCCTTGTCGTCGACTTTGGGGCGCAGTACGCCCAGCTGATCGCCCGTCGGGTTCGCGAGGCCCATGTCTTCTCCGAGATCGTCCCTCGCGATATCACTGCGGCGCAGATTCGGGTCTCCAATCCGACCGGGATCATCCTCTCGGGCGGACCTGCCTCGGTCTACGCGGCCGATGCGTACGACCTCGATCCGGCGATCTTCGAGTTGGGCATTCCGATCATGGGGATTTGCTACGGCCACCAGGTGTTGGCCAACGCCCTGGGAGGTGATGTCGAGCAAACCGAGACGGCCGAGTTCGGCAGAACCGACCTAGACGTCCGTTCCGACTCAATTCTGTTTTCTGAGCTCCCCGACCGGCAGCAGGTCTGGATGAGCCACCGCGACGCGGTCGTAAAGCCGCCCCCGGGTTTCGCTGTTACCGCTTCGACTTCGACATCGCCTGTTGCTGCGATGGAGGATCTGGTGAGACGTTTCTGTGGTGTCCAATTCCACCCAGAGGTGGTCCATACCCCTCGTGGTCAGGAGATCCTCAAGCGGTTCCTATTCGAGTTGTGCGGAGCCCGGCCCAATTGGACTCATGTAGGAATCATCGAGCAAGCCGTAGGTGCCATCAGCATGGCCGCCCCGGCGGGAAGGGTCATCTGTGGCCTTTCGGGCGGAGTCGATTCAGCTGTTGCCGCTGCTCTCGTGCAGCGGGCTGTGGAAGATCGGCTCACTTGTGTGTTTGTCGATCATGGGCTGCTCCGGCGAGACGAGGCCGAACAGGTCGAGGAGACGTTTCGAGCCAATCTCGACATCGATCTAGTCCATGTGAGAGCCCAAGATCGGTTCCTCGACGCTCTCGCGGGCGTGACCGACCCCGAGCGCAAACGCATCATCATCGGTGAGACGTTCATCCGTGTCTTCGAGGACGTTGCTCGCGACATCGATGATGCTCGATTCCTCGTGCAGGGGACGCTGTACCCCGATGTGATCGAGTCGGGGACGAAGGATGCCGCCAAGATCAAGAGCCACCACAATGTCGGAGGACTCCCCGACGACATGGACTTCGAGTTGGTGGAGCCGTTGCGCGACCTGTTCAAAGACGAGGTACGGGCCATTGGCGAGGAACTCGGATTGCCCGAGGAGATCGTGTGGCGCCAGCCGTTCCCGGGACCGGGGCTGGCGGTCCGCATCATCGGTGAAGTGACCCGGGAGCGCCTCCAGATCCTGCGTGACGCCGATGCGATCATCCTCGAGGAGATCCGCCGCGCCGGGCTCTACCGAGAGATCTGGCAGGCGTTTGGCGTGTTGCCGGCCATCAAATCGGTCGGGGTCCAGGGTGATGCTCGCACCTATGCGTATCCGCTCATCGTGCGGGCGGTGACGAGTGAGGATGCCATGACGGCGGATTGGGCTCGGCTGCCATACGACCTGTTGGAGGGGATCTCTTCGCGCGTGATCAACGAGGTGGAGGGGATCAACCGGGTGGCCTACGACGTCTCGTCGAAGCCTCCTGCGACGATCGAGTGGGAGTAGAAGCCAGGCTCCCATCGGCCTATTGCCGGATTCGTGTTGTCCTTTGGCCCTAGCCGGGTTGTGTCGACACTTTGATATCGTCCTCGCATACACCACGGACGGATACGGGGCGCTGCCGTCGCCCTGTCTCTATGGAGGATTGCCATACCATGAGACATCGAAGGTCATTGCAGTACTTGATCGGAGTACTGGCGCTGTCGCTCGTCGCAGCAGCTTGCAGCAGCAGCGATACTGGTTCGGTAGGTGGAGCCGTCCGATCCGAGAGGGAGATCGTGACGGTCCAACCCGACCTCGGTATGCCGCCGCTCAACGTGAACGTGTTGCTGACCGATGAGGGCTTCGAACCCGACTTCATCTTCTTGCCCGCAGGGCGCCAGATTCGCCTCGTTCTGAGAAACCGAGGCACGACGGAGCATCACTTCCGGATCAAGGGGTTGGTCCCGGCGCAGCTCAGGTGGATGTTGACCCCGGAGGTGGACGAGACCGAGGTCGACGACCTGTCTCCCGAGGAGATGGCTGATCTTGGAATCGTCCTGGAGGGTGGGGAGGGGGAGGCCGACCTTTCCCACATCGTGCACCACTTGACGCCGCAGTTTGTTCCCACCAAAGAGGTGTCGCCTACTGGGATAAAGCCCCTGGGAACCGACGTCCACGGCTATGCGACGTTGGGCACCACCGAGGTGATGACCTTCTTTGCTCTCCAAACTGGAGAATTCGTCTCGGAGGATGTGCGCTTCCCCGACATCACCGGCCGTGTGATCGTGTTTGCGGCGGACCAGAACTAGTTAGGCCAGATCTACCTAGGCCAGATCTAACTGCCGACTTGGTCGGCGTATGCCTCTTTGCAGGCCGCAACGAACGTCTCGACCTCGAGTAGTTGCTCGGAGACGCGGCGTGTGGCCTCGTCGAGTGACATCCCCTCTGCGACGTACTCCTCGCGGAGGCCGGCAGCCTGAGAGTTTAGGGCGTCCATCGGCAAACCCAGGCTGAGCCCGGCGTCGAATATCCGATCGAACCGCTCGGCGTCTGCCTCGCTGGCGCCCGCGAAGGAGCACCACTCGCGCTCATCGGTGGAGAGCTGGGTGGCGTCTGGGTCGTTGCCAACAACTGAATCGCCAACAACTGAATCGTCGGCATCCGTGGCGTCGCTACTACATGCGGTGACTGCGAACGACAGGGCTACGAGGGCGACAAGGGTCTTCACGGGCGGGAACGGTAGTGCGTCCTGTGACGCACCAGATACAACCAATCGACGTCGGGCCTTTCGGCCCTGTCCGCAGCGACCAACCGTTCATAGCATCCTCCCGTTGCCCGTTGCCCGTTGCCCGTTGCCCGTTGCCCGTTGCCCGTTGCCCGTTGCCCGTAGCCAAGAGCGTATGGGGTCCGGTTGGTTCGGAGCAATCCGATCGAGCAACTAGATTCGAGTAGGTGCTGAGTCTCGGAGAGGGGATCCGATGAGTTGGATGAACGCATATGTGCGGGGCCTGCTCATCTTCGTGTATTTCGTGATTGCCACGGTGATCATTCCCAACTTCGTGGTGCGACTCGACTCCGTCGCTAGATCCTCATCGATTGTTCAGGATCTGGCGGTCCTGACAACATGGGGTGCCGGCTTCGTTGCCGGGTTGTATCTGCTCCGGCGGTTTCAGCGCAAGGGTGTCATTTAGTGGCCATCCCCCTGGAGCTGTCATACTACGACAGCAACATCCCGTGCATGGCTGCCTGCCCGGTCCACACCAATGCCGGCGCGTATGTCGCCGCGATCGCCGAAGGTGATGACAAGACCGCATACCTGACCGCCAGGATGCCCAACCCTTTTGCCTCGGTCTGCGGGAGGGTGTGCGCCGCGCCGTGTGAGGACGCCTGTCGTCGGGGCGAGATAGATCAGCCGATTGCGATCCGAGCACTAAAGCGGTTCGTCACGGAGAAGTACGGCCCTGAGGCCAGCCCATACAAACCATCGGTGGTTGCCATGGATAGACCCGAGAGATCGGAGTCGATTGGCATCGTCGGTGGCGGGCCCGCGGGCCTCGCCGCGGCGCACGATCTGCGGCTCCATGGCTACCAAGTGACGCTCTACGAGGCCACCGAAATCCTGGGGGGGATGATGGTTCTCGGAATCCCGGAGTACAGGCTCGATCGTGGCCTGGTCCAATCCGAGATAGACACCATCATCGGCTTGGGCGTCGATGTAAAGATGGGCACCAAGCTCGGCACCGACGTAACTCTCGCCGAACTGCGCGATCACCACGACGGCGTAATGTTGGCTCTTGGGGCCACCCTCGGGCGCGGCCTGGATATCCCCGGTAACGAAGCCGACGGCGTATTGCGAGCCATCGAGTTCCTCCTCAACATCAATCAGGGTTTTTCGGTCGATGTGGGCGAGAGAGTCGTCGTGATCGGTGGCGGCAACGTAGCCATGGACGCTGCGCGGACTGCGCTTCGGGCCGCGGAATACGGGCAACAAGCTTCAACCGGGGATATCGAAGACGACAGCGATCTCGCCGAGGCGGTCGATGTTGCCCGTAGCGCAGTGCGAGCGGGCGCGAAGGACGTCACGGTCGTCGCGCTGGAGAGTCTCGAGGAGATGCCGGCGGCCGAATTCGAGATCGAAGAGGCCGAGATCGAAGGCATCGAATTCCGGCACCGGCTCGGACCGCACCGCATAGAGGTCGAGGATGGCGTCGTGACTGGTCTCACCACGGTGAAGGTGTTATCGGTGTTCGACGAAAGTGGCCGCTTCGCCCCGACGTTCGACCTCGAGATCACCGAGACGTTTGATGCCGATACGGTGATCATCGCCATCGGTCAGGCCATCGACTTCGACGCCATCGATGGCGATTCCGGGCCTGAGATCTCACCGAGGCGCACGATTCAGACCGATCCGATCAAGTTCACTACGTCGCTGCCCAACGTCTGGGCGGCAGGTGATGCCGCATTCGGGCCCCGCAACCTCATCGATGCCATCGCCGAGGGTCGCAAGGTGGCGGCCGACATCCATCGAACCTTCGGTGGAACCGAGGAGCAGGAGCAGTCGGGCACGATGATCCCGCTGCGGAGTTTCCATCGCCTCGATGACCTATACGATCGGATTCCCCGCCAGGAAATCCCGACGCTTCCGACCGATCGCAGGATCGGTCTCGCCGAGGTTGAGACGGGTTTCAGCGAGGAGGAAGCTCGGGCTGAGGCACAACGCTGCTTGCGATGTTTCGCCAACATTCAGCTCGATGCCGAACTGTGTGTCTTGTGCGGTCTTTGTGTAGACGTGTGTCCGTTCAATCTCATATCGATCGTGCCTGCCGTTGATGTGGATCTCGCGGAGCGGGGAACTGCTTTACTGCTCGACGAATCGAAGTGCATCAGGTGCGCCTTGTGCATCGAACGGTGCCCGACCGCCGCTTTGTCCATGTCCGTCTGGTCGGGTGTAGGGGCGTTGTCGGTTCAGGTACCGGTGGAGGTGGATGCTTGAAACGTTTGAAACTGCGTGATACGACGGTCGGACGTTCCTTCCTCAGGAGTCCCGATCGAGCGACCGAACGTGATCGAGCCGCGGGGCACTGGTCCAACTTCCTGCTGCACATATACCCGGTAAAGGTGCGCAGACGAGAACTCCACTTCTCGTTCTCGTGGTACCTGGGTGTGGCGTCAGCAGTTCTGCTGGCATCACTGGTGGCGTCGGGTATCTACCTGATGTTCTTCTACCTTCCCTCGCCGTCTAGCGCCTACGGCGACATGCAGACGATCCAGACTCAGGTCGCCTTCGGGCAGTTCATTCGCAACGTCCACCGGTGGTCGGCCCATCTGATGGTGCTGACGGTGGCTGCTCACATGGCACGCGTTTTCTATCGGGGTGCCTACAAGGCGCCCCGTGAGGCGAACTGGACAATCGGCGTGATCCTGTTGGTCCTCACGCTGCTGTTGTCCTTTACGGGCTACCTCTTGCCGTGGGACCAACTGGCGTTCTGGGCGGTCACGGTCGGGTCTTCCATGGCGGACTTTGTTCCGTTCATCGGTGGCAGTGTGAGAGAGGTTCTGCTCGGCGGCGATCAGGTCGGGTCACAGACCCTGTTGCGGTTCTATGTGCTGCATGTGGTGGTGCTTCCTGTGGTCCTGGTGGGGGCACTAGCGGTTCATCTCTGGCGGTGGCGCAAGGACTCGATGTTCGACCAGGCGGCTGCCGAAGAGGGAGGTGAGGCATGAGTGATCAGGACCCTCGCATCGCCGACGGCAAGCGAGTTCTCGGCGTGGTTCCCGGTATTCCCGCTACCGGCGCGCAGAAGGATCCTTCAGACCAGGATCTAGTCATGACCTCACCGCACCTGCTGGTGCGGCACGCAGTGGCAGCACTGGCGGTTCTACTGGTGGTACTTGTGCTTTCGATCCTGTTCGATGCTCCCTTGCGCGAGGTGGCGAACCCGTTCGAGACACCCAATCCGGAGAAGGCACCGTGGTACTTCGCTGCGTTGCAGGAGTTGTTGGCGCTATTCCACCCGGTCGTTGCCGGTGTGCTGGTGCCGACGGCCATCATCGGCGGGTTGTTGGCTCTGCCGTACATTGATCGGAACCCGGCGATCGCCACCAAGGCGCGCAAGGTGGCGGTGGCGGCATTCACCATCTTCATGGTCACCTGGATCGTGTTGACGTTGATCGGTTTTGCTTTCAGAGGACCCAATTGGAGTTGGGTTTGGCCATGGGAGGAATGGCACGGTGAACTATGAGTAGGGGAATCGACCGCCGAGATTTTCTCGACCGCGGCTGGAAGACCGGGATCGTGATGCTCAGCGCCGCCGGGTTCTGGACATCATGGGATGTACTCAGACCGCTTCCGGGGTCGGGCCTTGGCGGCGTTGTCAACACTATTCCTGCGAATGATGTGCCCGGTAGCACGGCGGTCTACGTCCGCACGGCGCAGACCTATCTGACGAAGATCGACGATGAGGTCGTCGCGCTGTGGCAGAAGTGCCCGCACCTGGGATGTCGCGTGGCGTGGTGCGAGACGTCGGGAGAATTCGAGTGCGCCTGTCACGGATCACGATTCAACCGGGCCGGAGAGGTCCGGTCTGGACCATCGCCGCGCGGAATGGATCGCTTCGCCGTAGCGGCTGAGGGAGACCTGGTGGAGGTTGATACAGGCGCTGTGACGGAGGGTGCTCCGGCTGGCTCAGCTGAGTCGATCGATGAGCCACCGCGCGGATCGGGGTGCGCCCATGCCTGACGAGACGACGAACGCCACCGAGGAATTCGACCTGGAGGCCTCCACCGAGAGGTGGAAGTGGGCGGGGCTCATCCTCATGGGGCTCTTCTTTCTGGCCTTCCCACTATTCCGTTTCTACGAGCCGGCGCAGCGTGCCGACGCCAGGGAGGCGCAGGTCGAGTTCCTGGCGGCCGAGGGCTCGGGCCTCTATGAAGACAGCTGTGCCTCGTGTCACGGAGTGAACGGCACCGGAGCCATCGCCCCCGCCATTGGCGCAAAGGAGTTTCTCGATTCCGTCGACGACACGCAGATCACTCAACTGATCGCGCTTGGTGTTCCCGGAACCGAAATGGTGGCCTACTCGAACGACTTCGGCGGCCCGCTCACCTCTCAGGAGGTGACCGCGATCACGACGTACCTACGCTCGTTGGAAGAGGATGCAATCTCCAAGCCGAACTGGCGGACGCCATTGGAAGACGAGAACCTCACCAACAATGAGTTGTTCATCTTGGCCTGTTCTCGGTGCCATGGCGTCGATGCGACAGGCACGCCCGATGTGGCTCCCGACATTTCGCAGGAGTCATTGACGCTGTTGGAGACCGATGAGTGGATCATCGATCGGATTACGAACGGGTTCAAGCTGATGCCGCGGTTTGGCCGGATCCTCACTGCGGAGCAGATAGCCGGCATCGTCACCTACATGAGATACGGGGACAACCCGCCACCCGACGTCACGACCACCACGACCATGCCGTCTGGATCGGACACGACGACGGCGCCCGACTCGACGACGACCACCACCGCTGCTGGACCCGATGCCGATGAAGTTCTGGCGTTGGGTGAGAGGCTCTACCAGGAGGACTTCAGCCTCGCCGGATGCCAGGAGTGCCATGGGCCGACGATGCAGGGTGGCCCCAATGGCCCCAACATCACTGGTGTTTCCCGCTCGGGAATCGTGACTGCGTTGCGAGACATACCCGACATGGAGGTCGACACCAAGTTGACGAGGGATGAGATCGAGGCCATCTACACCTACATGGAGTGGCTCCGAGCTCAGGACTGAGACAGGACGAGATGGAGGGTTGTCGACCGCATCTGGATCGGTGTCCCGTCCCCGACATCTGCTGCGCCGCTCGGTGCGATATGAGGCGCCTGTCGTTGGGTCGCGCTTGTGGTCGATCAGAACCCAACCATGATCGAAGCCAACCCACAATCGAAGCCAACCCACAATCGAAGAGGGTCCGCACCACACGGTACGGACCCTCTCTCATCGGTTTGTCTGGTGGGCTACATGCTCTCCTCGACGATGAACACACCGGTCATCTCCAACATGTGGGTGTCGCAGAAGAACTCGTAGACACCCGGGGTGTCGATCTGGAAGGTGAGCTCCTGCGTGTTGGGTGCATCAAGGATCTTGGTAAAGAAATTGAGGTCCCCGGCTCGGACATGGAAGTTGTGTGGCTCGTCGGTACCGGTGTCCCGGTCAACGACGATGATCGTGACCTCCTGGCCGGCCTCCACGGTGATTTCCTTGAGATCAAAGGCGCCTCCGTTGGTGAGCACGTTGATCTCGACCGCATCTCCGGAAGGGGCCATTGTCGTGTCGCCACCCGCTGCGGTTGTCGCCGGGGCCGCAGTGGTAGCCGGAGCCGCCGTTGTTGGGGTCGTTTCGGCAGTGGTGGCAGCGGTCGTCGCTGCGGTGGTGTCGTCGCTGGTGCTGTCGCCGCCGCCGCAGGCAGTCAGTGCGAGCGCTGTTACGGCGACGGCACCGACCAAAACTCGGTTGAATCTCACGTTCCCTCCTCGGACGTCTTGCTGTCATCAATGGTGTGGGCAGCGGCCATCGTACCGTTTGGGTCAACCATGACCCTCAGGGCCGAAGGAGCTTGCCCGTAGGGTCCTAGGACCCTACGGGGGTCCGTTCCCCACTTGTACACTTTTTCACAAGAGCCGCACGATAGGAGGGAGGCGCGTTTCTGTGCACCCTCATTCGGTTTCGGTGCGGAATGGAATAGCCAACAGATGGGGAGACAAAATATGACTCGACATTGGCGGCCGGGCGTGCTGACCCGGCTTGCAGTGGTTGTGGCCATCTTCGCGATGGTCGCATCTGCGTGTACCAGTGACGACGAGAGCGACGACACCGTCGCCACAGTCGATAGCGGTATCTCGCAGGCAGATTTGGATGCCGTAGCGGATCAGCTTGCCGACGCCGAAGCACAAGTATCTGCCCTCGAAGGACAGCTTGCTTCTGCCCAGGTGACGACTCAGGTCGTTCAGACCGGTTCGCTGGCGGCGGCTCCTGCGCCGAGTGAAATCCCGGACGATGGATGGACCAATGCGGAGTCGATCCGCGGTGGCTTGTTCCTCGACGCGGAGTTCGACTCCAGCGGTCCGGATGCATGGGATATCGCCGAGCATCCGAGGGTCTACTTCACCAGTGAGTCCTACCAGAGCAACTTCTTCAACGACAACGAACTTCCGGAAGAAGTCGGGAACTTCGCCGGAGCACACGTCATCGATGCGTACTCCAAGGAAGTGATTGCCTCGGGGCTGTACGACTACGGCGGCACAGTGACTCGTGGACCGCATGGCGTTTCGGTTTCGCCGGACGGCAAGTGGCTCTATGTCGGCTGGATGGCTGAGAACGATGCAGGCGACCGCTTCGGCTATGTCGCGATCGTCAACACTCAGACGATGTTGATGGACAAGGTCCTCCGCCAGGAGTCCTACTTCGAGGCTGGTACCCGCAGCCAGGCGATCCACCACATCCAATGCTGGACGCGTGATGCGACTGGTGAGGACTACTGCATCTTGCAGTGGGGCTTCGGAGCCAATGGTGGCCCGCACCACATCCTCATGCCGAACGACAACAACCGGGTCTTCCGTTCGATCACGTATGACGACATCAAGCCGATGGGTCACCCGTTTACGACCCCGACGCCCGATGGCGAGTTCATCTACGTGTCGATGGGCGCCAACTGGATTCGCAGCCAGCACGGCACACCCGCCGCGGTTGCGAAGTACGAGCTGGAGACCGGCACTCACGAGGTCATCCAGGGCACTGGTGGCCACCCGATCGGGATCACTCACACGCAGGACGGCAAGTTCACCTACGTGGTGGATGGTCACGGCTCGTGGCTGTACAAGATCGACAACGAGACCAACGAGATCGTTGACGACGCAGCGACCGGCATCGCCGGCCCGTACGGCATCTGCTTGACCTGGGATGAGACCGAGGCCTGGATCAACGGCAAGGGCGAGGGCACTGCCAACCTCGGCAACTCCATGTCGATCTTCGACCTCGCCGATCGGTTCCGCGCTTCGCGGAGCCACGGCAACACGCCGTTCTACCTAGGTGGATCGGCCTCGTCGGTCGAACACTGTGCGTTGCATCCCGATCCGGAAGTGCAGGAGATTTGGATCTCCAACATGAAGGGTTGGGAGACGATCGTGGTCGATATCGCCAACGACGAAGTTGCGGCATATATCGCGACTCCGAACAACGGCGACACGCACGGCATGGCGTTCGTGTGGTACGACGGCGGTTGGGACGATGGAATGCTGATGGGCGACATGGGTGGTCCAAAGGCCCAGTCGTTCCAGGACGCGGTTCGAGCGAACGCAGAGGCGGCAGCAGCCGGCTAGGCGGTTCATTACCAACTAGACGTCCGGACCCCCGGCGCAAGCCGGGGGTCCGGCGCGTCCGGAGTCGTCGGCATCGAATTCTCGGCGCCGGTGATGATGTTGCGGGGAACTCAAGCCCGGCGAGGTCCTAGTCGATACCCCTGATGTACCCGGTTTGCGAGGTTGATCTTTGACGTTCCCCCCAGATCTCGAACTGGAGCGCTTGTTCGGCGGTGAGGTTGAAGAGCGTTCTGACGCCCTTGCCAGAGGCGCCCGCGCCCTTGCCGCCGGCGACGTGTCCGAGGGGCTGTATCAGGACATGTACCGCGAAGGGCACACCATCAAGGGCACAGCTCGGATGATGGGATTCCTCGCAGTCTCCGATGCGGGCAAGCTGCTCGAGGACGCGTGGAAGGAGTTGCGCGACGCCGAGCAGATCCCCACGCCCATCCTCGCCGACGCGCTCGAAGTTCTCAGCTGCGAGCTCCTCCCGGCCGTAGCGGCCGACCCCGCCACCGGCACTCCTGAGCTTGCTGCCGGGATGAGAGCAGTGCGAGAGGCGATGCGAGGTGCGGCGACGCCCGATGACGAGCCGGTGCCCCGGACCTCTTCGGAGCCTGGCGATCTCGGTGGTTTGCTGGGGACGCTCGACTCTTGGGCGTTTGGTGAGAACGTTCGGGTCAACGCTGCGGGTCTGTTTCGTTTGATCAACGAGATCTGCTCGCTTCGGGTCGATGCCGAGGCTCTCCACGGTGCGATCGAGAAACTGGGACAGGCGGTCGACAACAGAGACGAGCTTCGGGAGTCGTTGGCCCGGCTCAGTGACCTCATCGCCACCACAGAAAAGAACGTGATCGACCTCCAGGACCGGGCGGTCGATCTGGCCGCGGCGCCGTTGAGCGACATAACGAGCACCTACCCTCAGTTGGTCAGGTACCTGGCGCGAAGGGCCGACAAGGACGTTCGCTTCGAGCTAGTCGGCGATCACCATCCGGTCGACCGGCAGGTGTTGGAGCGGCTGAGCGATCCCCTTCGGAATATGCTCGTCAACGCCATCGAACACGGCATCGAGTCGGCTGAGGAGCGCGAGGCGCTCGGCAAGCCACCGACGGCAACGTTGGCGGTCGGTGTCGACGTCGTTGACCATCGACTCACGATTGTCGTTGAGGACGATGGGGCAGGCATCGACTGGGCGGCGGTGCGAGATACCGCCGAGAGTCAGGGACTGCTCGCCGACGGAGAGTCGGGAGATCTGGAGGCATTGCGAGCTGTTCTCTTCTCTCCCCACTTCTCGACCGCACAACCCGGCGAGTTGGTCGGTGACGGCATGGGTCTTGCCAACGTAGCCGAGGCTGTGGAGGCACTTCACGGCACGCTGGTACTGGAGAGCGAGGCAGGTTCGGGGACCCGGATCACGATCACGGTCCCGACAAGTCACGCTCTTCAGGATGCTGTGCTCATCCGATCGGCCGGGCAGATGTGGGGGATTCCCGAAATCGCCGTCATCGACCGAGTGTCCGCCGACAGTGCCGAATTCATAGAGACTCCAACTCGCACAGAGATGATCTGGAACGGCACCTCGGTGCCGGTCACGTCATTTGCAGAGACGGTCGGATTGCGCGCCATCGGAGCACCGACCTGCATCCTCGTCGTCTCCAGTCCGGTAGGCCCCGTCGGCTTCGCGGTTGAGGAGGATCTTGGCCGGCGTCAGGTGGCGGCTCGCGAGCTGGGACCCGTGCTCGACGGTGTGCCACATCTCACGGGAGCCGCTCTGCTGGGTGGTGGCGACATTGTGGTTCTGGTCGACTCTGCCCGGTTGGCCGACCGCGCCCGGCAGGTTCCGGATTCAGATACTCCACGCCGTCGAGTCTTTGTCGTAGACGACTCTCGCGGGGCACGACAGGTGGTCGGCGGAGCCTTGGGATCGGCCGGCTTCGAGGTCGACCTGGCAGGCAGTCCAACCGAAGCGTTGTCGGTGCTGGCCGACCAGCAGTTCGATGCGATCGTCCTCGACTACGTCCTTCCGACAATGGACGGGGCGACGTTGGCCGGCCGGGTGCGTGACCTCGGTATCACCGCTCCCATTGTGGTGCTATCCGGCGCAGCTACGGCCGATGACCAGGAGAAGGCTCTGGCCGCCGGGGCCGACGCCTATCTGGACAAGGACGACGTTCGGGAAGGTGCTCTAGCGGCGCTGATACGAGAGCTGATCGAAACGAAGCTCCAGGCCCCGGGCTCCCGACACCAGATCTCCGTCTAATCACACCCGTGAGATTCGCCTCCGGGGTGCTCCGTATACTCGCCGTATGGATCGTTCGGTAGCCGAGTCACCACTGTTCGACGAGCTCAACCCTTCACAGCGGGAGGCCGTGGCTGCCACGGATGGTCCCGTGCTGGTGGTTGCAGGCGCCGGGTCCGGCAAGACCAGAGTGCTCACGTATCGGGTTGCTCACTTGGTGCGCGATCTGGGGGTTTCGCCGTACTCGATTCTTGCGATCACTTTCACCAACAAGGCCGCCAATGAGATGAAGGAACGGGTCGGCCGTCTGGTCGGCGGCGTGTCTCGCGGTATGTGGGTATCGACGTTCCACAGTGCATGTGCTCGGATCCTGAGGCGGGATGCTTCGAGGCTGGGGTATAGAAACGCCTTCTCCATCTACGACGATGTCGATGCCCGTCGTCTTGTCCAGTACTGCGTGCGGGATCTCGACCTCGACCCGAAGCAGTTTCCCCCCAAAGGCATTAGGGCCGCGATCAGCAACGCCAAGAATGAACTCATCGACTTCGAGTCCTTCGCCCAGCAGGGGAGTGGGCGGTATCACGAGAAGGTGGCCGACGTCTACCGCCTGTACCAGCAGAGGCTGCTGGAGGCGTCGGCGATGGACTTCGACGATCTTCTCATGGTGACGGTCGAGTTGCTCGGAGCGTTCCCCCAGGTCCTCGAGCACTATCAGGACCGGTTTCGCTACGTCCTCGTCGACGAATACCAGGACACGAACCACGCCCAGTATCAGCTGGTCCAGCTGTTGGCGGCCAAGCATCGCAACATCTGCGTTGTGGGGGATTCCGATCAGAGTATCTATGCGTTCCGTGGCGCAGATGTGCGCAATATTCTCGAGTTCGGTCGGGATTATCAGGACGCCAAGGTGATTGTGCTCGATCGCAACTACCGGTCGACGCAGATGATCCTGGATGCGGCGAATGCGGTGATCGCCAACAACCGAGGTCGCACGCCGAAGCATCTCTGGACCGACCTCGGCACCGGGGACCCTGTAACGGTGTATCGGGCCGAGGACGAGCACGACGAGGCGGCGTTCATTTCCGAACAGCTTGGATCGCTCGAGGACGTTGGCAAGCGGCTTTCCGATGCAGCCATCTTCTATCGGACACATGCTCAGAGCCGCGTACTGGAGGAAGTTCTCGTCAGATACGGGATTCCGTACCAGGTGATCGGTGGCCCAAAATTCTACGACCGTCGTGAGGTCAAGGATGTTATGGCGTACCTGAGGGCTCTCGCGAATCCCGCTGACGAGGTGGCGATGAAGCGGATCGTCAATGTGCCAAAGCGCGGGATCGGAGCAACCAGCATCGGGCATGTCGATCGGTTCGCGGAGGCGAGCGGGATCACGTTCTTTGAGGCTCTGGAGCAAGCCGGCGACAACACCCGGTTGTCGCCTCGGGCGATCAAGCAGATCGGCGAGTTCGTGGCGCTGATGGGTGTGCTGCGAGCGGCTGCTGTCGGTGGTCCTCGCGCCGCATTGGGTGCTGTGCTCGATGACACCGGATATCTCGCAGAGTTCGAGGCCGATGGGGGGCTAGAGGCTCTCAGTCGAGCAGAGAACCTCAAGGAGCTACTGTCGGTTGCAGCCGAATTCGAGGAGAACGGGCCGATTGCCGATCTCGGAGACGACAGGTGGGAGGACCTCGAGGGGAGCCGTCGACTCGAGCTGTTTCTCGAGGCGACGTCGCTGGTTTCTGACGTCGATGGGATGGAGGAATCCGGTGCGGTGACACTGATGACACTCCATAACGCCAAGGGCCTCGAGTTCCCTGTGATATTTGTCGCGGGGATGGAGGAAGGCGTGTTCCCGCACATGAGATCGCTCGGGGATCCCGATCAGCTGGAGGAGGAACGCCGGTTGGCCTATGTGGGGATCACCCGAGCGCAGGAGCAGCTCTATCTGACTCACGCCACGACCAGAAACCTGTTCGGATCCACGAACTACAACTCGCCGAGTCGCTTCCTCGGCGAAATCCCAGACTCCTTGCTCAAGGAGGCGGACAAGCGCGAACGGTTGCGCGATCGCGAGGCAGTACGGCCACGGCCGACGCTCGAAGGTTCCAGCGTTTCGACCGGTGACAGGGTCCGGCACCAACACTGGGGACTCGGTGTGGTGGTGGCGATCTCGGGGAGCGGGGACAAAGCCGAGGCGACCGTCGCATTCGACGACCAGGGGAAGAAGCGGCTCCTTCTGGCCTGGGCACCGTTGGAACGCGCATGACGATTTCTCTGGGTGAAGCCCTGCTCCGGCTTGCGGCGGCAGCGGCGCTTGCCGGAATCATCGGAATCGAGCGCCAGGCCGCCCAGAAGTCTGCCGGACTCCGCACCCACATGCTGGTGGGGCTCGGAGCAGGGTTGTTCGCCCTGTTGAGTGTGGAGGCGTTTCCCGAATCCGATCCGGCCCGCGTGGCCGCCCAGATCGTGGCTGGTGTCGGATTCCTCGGTGCTGGTGCCATCTTTCGCCACGGGGTGTCTGTTCGAGGTTTGACGACCGCCGCTGGGATGTGGACCGCGGCTGCGGTCGGTATGGCATCGGGCATCGGTGAGTACGCGGTTGCTCTCATTGCGACAGGCGTCGCAGTCGTGGTCTTGTATGTCGTCGGAGTTTTTCAATGGCTGTACCGCGGCCGAGTCGAGCAAGCGACCGTAGAGCTTCTCATCAGGCTGGGATCCGCCGAAGGAGTCGAGCTGATTCGTGATGCGGCTCGTGACCTGGTGGCGCCGGCAGGTACGGTCGTGATCGATGAGGTCGGAGTCGAACGCTCGGTAATCCGGGTTTCTGTGATCCCTGATGAAGCAGATCGGGTTATTGCTCGCCTGGCGGTCCTGGGCGGGGTGGTTCGAGTGACCCGTTCTCGACCGTGAGGCCGGCTGTTTGAGTCGTAGCTAATCTCACGGGGTCATGCCGCGCCGAATCCTCATCGCCAAGCCGGGCCTCGATGGTCACGACCGAGGCGCCAAGGTCATTGCCAGGGCGTTGCGCGACGCTGGCTGTGAGGTCGTGTACAGCGGCTTGCATCAGACTCCCGAGCAGATCGTCGAAACGGCGCTCCAGGAGGATGTCGCCGGAATCGGACTTTCGGTGTTGAGCGGCGCCCACATGACGTTGTTCCCCCGGGTCGTTGAACTGCTTGCCGAGAGGGAGGCAACAGACATTGTCGTGTTCGGTGGGGGTGTCATCCCCGGCGCCGATATCGAGACCCTCAAAGAGCTGGGACTCGCCGAGATCTTTACCCCAGGGACTCCGCTGGCAGATGTGGTGAATTGGGTCAACGACCACATCGCGGAGCACTGAAAGGAGCCCAGTGGACCTGTTCGAATACCAGGGGAAGTCCCTGTTCGCCCGTATGGGGGTGCCGGTACCGGAGGGCCGGGAGGCCCGCACTCCAGACGCGGCACGCGCCGCCGCGGAGGACCTGGGCGGGAGGGTCGTCGTAAAGGCCCAGGTACAGGTGGGAGGACGTGGCAAGGCGGGCGGCATCAAGCTTGCTGACGGTCCCGATGAGGCTTTCAAGCACGCCACTGACATCCTCGGCATGGATATCAAGGGCCATACCGTTCATCTCGTGTGGGTAGAAAAGGCCTCTGACATTGCCGCCGAGTACTACGTCTCCTTCACGCTCGATCGCGGTGTGAAGAAACACCTCGCGATCGTCTCGGCTCGCGGTGGAATGGACATTGAGGCCGTTGCGGTCGACGAGCCCGACGCGGTGGTCAAGATGCATATCGATCCGGTTGTCGGACTGACCAATTGGCAGGCGTCCGAGATCGTGTATCGAGCCAAGCTGGACAGGGCTTCTGCCCGCAAGGCCGCCGCAGCACTGCGCAAGCTCTACGCCGCATTCGTCTCCCTGGACTGTGACCTGGTCGAGGTCAATCCTCTCATCCTCACCGGGGACGGCGAGGTCGTTGCTCTCGATTCCAAGGTCACCCTCGACTCGAACGCATTCTTTCGCCACCCCGACTTCGAGGAGTTCCGAGCGGCCTTCGTCGAGGAACCTATGGAGAAGATGGCGCGAGAGCGCGGCCTGAACTTCATCAAGCTGGATGGCTCGGTAGGGATCATCGGCAATGGCGCCGGCCTCGTCATGTCGACACTCGATGTTGTCTCGCTCGTCGGAGGCGCAGCTTCGAACTTCCTAGACGTAGGCGGCGGTGCTGGGGCGGACACCATCACCAACGCTCTCGACGTACTCACCAAGGATCCGACCGTCAAGAGCGTTCTCATCAACATCTTTGGTGGAATCACACGGTGCGACCTGGTGGCGCAGGGCATTGCGGAAGCTCTCGATGGTCTCGAGCTGCGCTGGCCGATCGTTGTGCGCCTCGATGGGACGAACGCCGTCGAGGGGCGCGAGATTCTCCAAGGCGTCGTTTCCGATTCGGTGATCCCTGCCGAGACGATGCGAGAAGCAGCCGAGAAGGCCGTCGAGTTGGCGGAGAGGGGCTGAAATGGCGATCTACGTTGATGAGAGCACACGGCTCGTCGTCCAGGGGCTCACCGGATCCCAGGGGAGGTTCCACGGATTCCGCAACAAGGCCTACGGAACCAACCTTGTTGCCGGAGTGACTCCCGGAAAGGGTGGGACCGATGTAGACGGCGTCCCGATCTTTGACTCTGTCGCCGAGGCCGTCGCCGCCACGGGAGCGAACACATCAATGGTCTTTGTGCCGCCAGCCTTTGCCGCCGACGGCATTCTCGAGGCGGCTGCCGCCGAAGGGATCGAGCTCATTGTGGCGATCACCGAAGGCATCCCGGCTCACGACGAGGCCATGGCCTACAACTACGTGAAGCAGACGACCGGGACCGTCCTCATTGGACCCAATTGCCCGGGTGTGTTGTCTCCCGGGAAGGCAAACGTTGGAATCACTCCGCCCGAGATCGCACTCGAGGGCTCGGTCGGCGTCGTTTCGCGTTCCGGCACGCTGACGTACCAGGCGATCCATGAACTCACATCGCGCGGTTTGGGCCAGACGACCTGTGTAGGGATCGGAGGGGATCCCGTTCCGGGCACGTCGTTCGTCGATGTCCTCGAGCGCTTCCAGGCCGATGATGACACGGAAGCGATCGTGATGATCGGCGAGATCGGGGGAGATGCCGAGGAGCAGGCAGCCCGATTTATCGATGGGTACGTGACGAAGCCGGTCGTCGCATATGTGGCCGGCGTCACTGCCCCGCCCGGCAAGAAGATGGGTCACGCGGGAGCGATCATCTCAGGATCGAGCGGGACTGCTCAGGCGAAGCAGGAGGCGTTGCGATCCGTCGGGGCGACTGTCGTTGACGACCCCACATCGATTGGTGAGGCCGTTACTTCGCTCCTATAGCAAGTAGCCGGGAGGCGGGATACCGGAGGCCAATGAACTCTCATGTCCGGAGATATTTGTCTTCCGGAGGGGTTGGGGGAACCCGACCGGCGAAGGATCTGAACCAGCGTCTAGGGCCGGGCCGGGCGCCTAGATGACTGAGCTACTTGCCGGCCTTGCTCTCGGCCTCGGAGCCGGCATTGCCCCGGGACCGCTGCTGACGCTGGTGGTGACGGGCACCCTCGAGCGCGGGTTTGGAGCGGGGCTCCGCGTCGCCATCGCTCCTCTACTCACCGACGCTCCCATTATCGGTCTGACCGTGGCTCTGGTGAGCAGTGTCTCTGATGGTGTGCTCCGGGTGATGGGGATCACCGGAGGGATCATCGTGGCATCGATGGGGATTTGGACGATCCTCACCACTCGCATGGCCCTCGAACCGGCGGAGCTCGATCCCGGACCGGCCGACGTGTGGCGAGGTGTGTTTGCCAACGCCCTCAGCCCCCATCCCTGGATCTTCTGGATCGGGATCGGTGCACCGCTGCTGGTCACAGCGTGGCGTCGGGCACCCAGCCTCGGCATCGCCTTCCTCGTCGGGTTTTACGCGCTTCTCGTGGGCAGCAAGATCGCCATCGCCTGGGTAGTTGCCAGGGGCCGTCGCCGCTTGAGCACCGCGTGGCGTGGTCGTCTCGTGGTCATTGGAGGCCTGCTGCTGTCCGGCGCCGGGATGGTGCTCGTTTGGGAGGCCGCGACCGGGCGCCTCTAGGAGCCCGCTACCGTCGCCGTATGGCCCCCAGCCCACCGACGTGGCCCACGGCAGGACCGCTCATCATCGGCATTGGTGGAGGATCGGGTTCGGGCAAGACGACTATCGCTCAGTCCATTGTCGAGGCGATTGGTCACGACGACGTAACGCTCATTCAGCACGATGCCTACTACCGCGACCAGAGGCATCTCCCGGTGGAGGAGCGCGCCAAGGTCAACTACGACCACCCCGATTCGCTGGAGACCGATCTGCTGGTGGTCCATCTGGGGGAATTGCTGAATGGGAATGCGATCGATCGTCCTGTGTACGACTTCACCGTGCACAATCGGTCACTCGACACCATCGCAGTCGAGCCAAAGCCGGCTGTGATAGTCGAAGGAATCTTGGTGCTGTCCGAGCCGACATTGCGAGAGCTAATGGATCTCAAGGTCTACGTGGACACGGACGCTGATCTACGCATCGCCCGGCGCTGGGAGCGTGATATCAAAGAACGCGGCCGTAGCTTCGACTCGGTCCGGGATCAGTACTTGACGACGGTGCGGCCGATGCATCTCCAGTTCGTGGAGCCTTCGAAGCGGTATGCCGACATCGTGATACCGGAGGGATACAACCTCGGTGCGGTCGGCACTGTCATCTCGGCGATTCGCGATGTTCTGCGCGGTCGGTAGGGATTCTCGATTCAGAAATGGTTTTAGGCTCTGATTCTTCCCAACGCCTGACGCCGAATACCTAAGGAGCGACATGGCCGACAAGATCACAATGGGTTCGGGTGGACTCGAGGTTCCAGACGAACCGATCGTTCCATTCATCGAGGGCGACGGGATCGGCCCCGACATCTGGGCAGCCGCAAACCGGGTATTCGACGCCGCGGTGGAGAAGGCCTACGGAGGGGCGCGTTCGATTGCCTGGCTAGAGGTGCTCGCAGGTCAGAAGGCTTTCGACGAAACCGGGGAGTGGCTGCCCAGTGACACTCTCCAGACCCTCGATTCCCACCTCGTTGGGATCAAGGGACCGCTCACGACACCGGTGGGTGGTGGGATCCGCAGCCTGAACGTCGCGATCCGGCAGATCATGGACCTCTATGCCTGCGTTCGGCCGGTGCGCTGGTACCGGGGCGTTCCGTCCCCGGTGAAACACCCGGAGAAGATCGACATGGTGATCTACCGCGAGAATACCGAGGACGTCTACGCCGGCAAGGAACTGCTCGCCGGGAGTGCCGAGGCGAGGCGACTGATCGAGTTTCTCGAGGGAGAGTTTGGTTGGGAGATCAGACAGGACAGTGGCATCGGTATCAAGCCGATTTCAGAAACTGGATCAAAGCGGCTCATCCGGGCGGCGATCTCGTTTGCCCTTGAGAACGATCGCCGCAACGTCACCTTGGTACACAAGGGCAACATCATGAAGTTCACCGAGGGGGCATTTCGCGAGTGGGGCTATGAGTTGGCGAGGGAGGAGTTCGGCGATCGAACGGTGTCCTGGGAGGACAGTGGTGGCGATCCCGGCGACCGGATGCTCATCCAAGATGTCATCGCCGATGCCTTCCTGCAGCAGATCCTCACCAGGGCCGCCAACTACGACGTGATCGCCACGATGAACCTGAACGGCGACTACATAAGTGACGCGCTGGCAGCTCAGGTTGGAGGGATCGGAATCGCCCCGGGAGGGAATATCAACTACGACACCGGCCATGCCATCTTTGAGGCGACCCATGGAACGGCGCCCAAATATGCGGGCCAGGACAAGGTGAATCCGGGCTCTGTGACGCTGAGCGGTGGGCTGATGCTGCGCTACATGGGGTGGAACGAGGCGGCCGATCTGATCGAGTCCGCCATCGAGTCCGCGATCGGAGATCGGATCGTCACGTACGACTTTGCTCGGCTCATGGATGGGGCGACTGAGGTCAAGACGAGCGAGTTCGCAGACGCCGTCATCGAACGAATGTGACAGGCATTCGATAGATCTCCGTTTGCCGGGAGCGGTCCCTGTCGAGCCCAATCGGAGATCTGAGACTGGAGACCTTCTCCCCTGATTGCAGGCCCGTGTGAGAACTACCCTGACCCAGGTCACCCCTCAGGAGGCAGAATGAGCAAGATCACCGTCGTCGGCGCCGGCAAGTACGGATCAACCACCGTTCAGCGACTCGCTGAGGCGGATCTCGTCGATGAGATTGTGATGACCGATATCGTCGAGGGTCTCCCTCAGGGCCTGGCGCTCGACATGAACCAATCCCGATCCGTGGAGAGGTACCGGACCAAGGTCGTAGGAACCAACGACTATGGCGATGCGGCCGGCAGTGACGTCGTCGTGATCACCGCAGGGCTTCCCCGCAAGCCCGGTATGAGCCGCATGGGTCTTCTTGAGGTGAACGCCAAGATCGTCAAGCAGGTAACAGGGGAGATCGCTGCGGGGTCACCTGATGCGGTCCTCATCGTGGTGACCAATCCGCTCGATCACATGACGACGTTGGCTGCGGAGGTATCCGGCTTCCCAAAGGGGAGGGTGATGGGGCAGGCCGGGAACCTCGATACTGCTCGGTTCATCCATTTCATTTCCGAGAAGACCGGTGCCGACATTCTCGATGTCGAGGCCCTAACGCTCGGCAGCCATGGGGCAACGATGGTTCCCGTTCCTTCCCAATGCCGCGTGGGAGGCAGGCCACTCACCGAGGTTCTCGACGGCAATGAAATCGAAGAGCTGGTGAGCCGTACCCGACAGGGCGGCGCCGAGATCGTCGGCCTGCTCAAGACCGGCAGCGCCTACTACGCGCCTTCCGCTGCGGCAGCCAAGATGGTGCGGGCGGTGCTCGAAGACAGTGGAGAGCAGATGCCGGTTTGCGCCTGGACCGGAGGCGAGTACGGGATCTCGGACGTCTACCTCGGAGTACCGGCCAAGGTCGGAGCCGGTGGGGTCACCGAGATCATCGAAATGGATCTGACCGACGACGAACTTGCTGCTCTTGGTGAGGCAGCATCGGCGGTAAAGGAGAAGGTCGACGAGCTGCACTCGCTCGACCTCGGATAGGAGGGACTCGGCTGTGGTCAGCCGGTGACCGAAAGCTGAGCTTCGGATTCCCGAGCGGCCTCTTGCTGCTTGTGGGCGCGATCGACGGCGATGATCTCGTCGCGACGGCTTGCCCACATGCCGACCGCGCCGACGAATGCGACGAGACCGCCGAACCAGGCCAACAGGATGCCCGATGTTATTTGTAGGTTCTTCACATCTGAGCTGATCCCATTGAGATCGAATTGAGCACGGTCGAGCGTTACTCGCAGCGAGGCCGACATCGTCATCGACATCACCCAGATGGCCACGATTCCGTTGATCACCATCCGCCACCCGGCCAGGGCCGCCGGGGGTCGGAATAGGGCGAGTGCTCCGATGCTGACGCCGGCCACCGCGATCAAGACCCAGAACGGTTGTTCGTTCTGGAGCAGCGGCCCGACGACCGCAAAGAGCATGACTAGAAACCCTGCCAGCCAGATTCCCATTCGGGCGGCTCGCCGCCGTTTGGTCCACGCCTCGGGGATGAAGTCTTCGAGCAACGATCTGGCAACCACGGCACCTACACCTGCGAGGAAGATGTGGACTATGAAGGGTGCTTTCACGTCCTTGGCATCGGTGAGGATGGAAGCAAGCACTCCGAAACCAACGAGGACGATGACAGCGATGATCGAGTGCACCAGCGTCTCCTTGAGGATTCCGTAGGAGAGCAGAATCGCGAGGATGGCAATCACGACCGCGCCTACCGCGATCACGAGTCCCTGCGCCAGTTCGTAGCCGCGCATCGACCAAGGATCGATGAGGAATCGATAGGTGGGTTCGACCCGGACGTACTCCCAAGCGATCGATTGGGCCATGATGGCCATGCCGAGGACGGTCAGCACGAGCGGCCGGTTTTTTAGGAACTTCCTCACCATCTGCTCCCCGGAGGTCGATGCGGCGCCACTCTACACACGGGGCGGGAGGTCAGTCTGGGTGTTGCTGGCGGGGAGCGCATCTCCGGCTTCGTCTGGGCCGTGCGCAAGACCGGATTCGTTGAGTTTCAACGGTTATTTTCTCGAATGTGTAGCAAAACCCCCAATAGGCTTGCTAGAGTTACATGACTGTCATTTCCTCGAGGAGGAGCGGAAGGTATGAACAAGACTGAGCTCGCCGAAGCCGTAAGCGCTTCGTTCGGCGGCAACAAGACGATGGGCGCTGCTGCCCTCGACGCCGTGTTTGGGGCACTCACCGAAGCCCTCGCCGGCGGCAAGAAGGTTCAGGTCACTGGTTTCGGGACCTTCGAGGTACGGCACCGTGAGGCCCGTATGGGCCGCAACCCTCGCACTGGAGAGCCCGTGCAGATCAAGGCCAGCAACGCACCGGCGTTCAAGGCAGGCAAGGCTCTCAAGGAAGCCGTCAACTAGGACACTTCTGAGCAAGGAATAGCGAACCAGCGGATTCGCTGGACGCAAACGACGGGCGCCCGCAGGGGCGCCCGTCGTTGTTGTTCTACTTCTGAGTCGATCAGTATTCGACGTCGAGACCGGATGCAGCTTCAGCGAACTGCGTGAGCATCGCCTGATTCATCATGAGCTTGGCCATGTTGCCTGTGACCTTTAGCTTGCCTGTCATGAAGGCCATCTGGGTATTGAGATCACCCTTGCTGATGGTGGTGGCTGTCTCGTAGTCGTTGGTGATGGTGGCGTCCGGATCCTCGGCGTCACCGGCGACTGCTTGGGCTGCACCATCGCCGACGGAGACGTAATAGCGGCTCTCCGTGCCTTCCGGCGCATCTGTGATCTCGAACTGGAGCGTGAGATCCACGTTGGCGATCGCACTCTTGAAGCCGTCGTGTCCGTTCACCGTCTCGGTGAGGGCCGACAGCCAATCCTTGGTGAGGAACTGGGCCAAGACCTGTCCTTTCTCGTCCTTGATCAGAGGATACCGGCTCTGTGAGGTCGATTGAGTCATGGACTCGCCTCAATCGCCAACCGACCTTGCCGACGTGGACTGTCGTCGCCGCACCGACGTCCTGTCTGTCGAGCGGGTTCTCTCCACGATCTGAGGCGCGGCCTTGTCTACTAGGCGTCTAGCTGAGTCCGGCGACGCTCATGGCCTGACGGACCAGGCGTTTCACGTCCGGCGCTGGCGAGACGAGGGGAGAGCGGCAGTAGCCGGGTGAGAAACCGGCGCGTCCTGCCGCGTACTTCACTGCTGGGATGCCGTATCGCTCGACGGCGGTCGACAAGGTCGAAAGGGTCGATTGAAGTGGCTCGGCAGCGCGTGCAGAACGACGGGCGGCGATGACCGTGTCGTCAACCAATCGTGGCGCGTAGTTGGCGCTGGCGGTGATGGCACCGTGGGCTCCAACGCCGATCGACAGACTGACTGCGGCTGTTGCCCCTGCAAACAGTGCGAAATCGGCGGGTGTCGCCTTCACCAGGCGCGATGCCCTGATGGGATCGCCACCGGAGTCCTTCATTCCGGCTACCCCGGCGTGGCGAGAGAGCGTGGCCGCACTCTCCTCTGCAAGTTCGACTCCGGTCACCTTCGGCACCGAGTAGAGGAGGACCGGGATCGGGGCTGCTTCGACCACATCTGTGAAGAACAACTCTATGAGATCGGGCCTGTAACGAACGAGAGTGGTGGGCGTCGTCACGAGTACAGCGTCGGCGCCACCATCAGATGCTTCCTGCATGGCCGCGGTGGCGGTGCGTACGGTCTCGGCGTGGACTCCACACAGGATGAATGAGCGTGGAGCTGCACCACGGGCTGTCGTGACGAGGCTGCGGCGTTCTCCCGGCTCGAGATACGGGCCTTCCCCGGTACTACCGGCAACGAGCTTCCCCCGTATCCCGAGATCCCACATTCGTGCTGCATTCTGAGCGTGTGCCGCCAGGTTGAGTTCGCCGGAGCGGGTGAATGGGGTGATCAGTGCCGGCATGGTGCGGGGGAGGGAACGCATGTTGCCAGCGTATTCGTCGGTGGGAGCCTGAGGCCAACGCGTGCGTTCTAGTGTGGACCAAGGGTCCTTTGGATCTTGGCCGCGCGTCTAGCGACGCGCGAGAATGCGAGACAGAAGGCTGACAAGGAGATGGTCAGTGACGACCACTGAGGAGGCGCCGGTGCGGCGCCGCTATCCATGGCCGATCGAGTTCTACCGATCGGCGGTCGGGAAGAAGTGGGTGATGGCGCTGACGGGTGTCGCGCTCCTCGGCTACATCGTGGCCCACATGATCGGCAACCTCAAGCTCTACTTCGGGGCTGAGGAGATCAACCACTACGGCGAGGCACTGCGCGACTTGGGGGGCAATCTGGCTCCCCGCACCCACATTCTCTGGGCGTTGCGGATTGGGCTGCTTGGTGCGGCCCTGCTTCACGTGCATGCGGCGTACAGCCTCACCTACACCAACTGGAAGGCCCGCGGTGGCCGCTACCGGGAGCGGGACTACATCGCAGTGACGTACGCCAGCAACACGATGCGCCTCACCGGCACGGTGGTGCTGTTGTTCGTCTTCTTCCATCTGGCTGATCTCACTTGGGGTGCCGCTCCGGCGGCACCGGAGGAGTTCTTCCGGGGCGACGTCTACTCGAATCTGGTCGCGAGTTTTGAGCGTCTTCCGGTTGCGATCTTTTACGTAATCGCCAACCTTGCGCTGGCGGTGCACATCTTCCATGGCACCTGGAGTCTTTTTCAGAGCCTCGGCTACAGCCACCCGCGATTCAACATTTGGCGCAAGCGGCTCGCCGCCGGTCTGACTGCGGCGGTCGTGCTCATCAACTTGTCATTCCCGATTGCGGTGCAAACCGGAATCCTCAAGATCTGACCCGGAGGTACGAATGCAACTGGATGCAAAGATCCCCGAGGGTCCCCTGGCCGAGAAGTGGGATGCCCACCGGTTCTCGATCCCGCTCGTCGCGCCTTCGAACCGTCGCAAGTTCGAGGTGATCGTCGTCGGGACCGGTCTGGCCGGTGCCGGTGCGGCCGCGACAATGGGTGAGCTCGGGTACCGGGTGAAGACCTTCACCTATCACGACAGCAACCGCCGTGCCCACAGCATCGCTGCTCAGGGAGGCATCAATGCCTCCAAGAATTACCGCAATGATGGCGACAGCGACTACCGGCTCTTCTACGACACGATCAAGGGCGGGGACTACAGGTCGCGTGAGGCGAACACCTATCGTCTCGCCCAGGTCAGTGGCGAGATCATTGATCAAGCGACGGCTCAAGGCGTCCCATTCGGTAGGGAGTACGGGGGTCTGCTTGGCAACCGCTCGTTCGGTGGTGCTCAAGTGTCGCGTACCTTCTATGCCAGGGGCCAGACGGGTCAGCAGCTTCTGCTGGGGGCCTATCAGGCATTGGCGCGCCAGATCAAGGCCGGCAGTGTGAAGGCATACAACCGGTGCGAGATGCTTGACATCGTGGTTGACGACGGACGCGCCGTCGGAGTCGTGGTACGTGACATGCTCACCGGCGAGATCAGCTCGCACAGCGCACATGCTGTGGTGCTTGCTACCGGCGGATACTCGAATGCGTACTTTCTGTCGACCAACGCCAAAGCGTCGAATGCCACCGCGATCTGGCGGGCCCACCGCAAGGGTGCCCTCTTCGCGAACCCGTGCTTTACGCAGATTCACCCCACATGCATTCCGCAGGCGGACGAGTTCCAGTCGAAGTTGACCCTCATGTCCGAGTCGCTGCGCAATGACGGGCGTATTTGGATTCCCTCCGAGATCGGTGAGACTCGGCCGGCCGGCGATATCCCAGATGATCAGCGCGATTACTACCTGGAGCGGCGCTACCCGGCATTCGGCAATCTCGTTCCACGCGACGTGGCCTCTCGCGCCGCCAAGAAGGAGGTCGACGCAGACAAGGGCGTAGGTCCGATGCGCAACGGCGTGTACCTCGATTTTGCCGATGCGATCGGCCGCCTGGGACGCGACACCATCGAGGCGCGGTACGGGAATCTGTTCGAGATGTACGAGCGGATCACCGACGAGGATCCCTATGAGGTCCCGATGCGGATCTACCCGGCTCCTCACTACACGATGGGCGGTCTTTGGGTCGACTACGACCTCATGACGACTATCCCCGGCCTCTATTCGATCGGTGAGGCCAACTTCTCGGATCACGGTGCCAACCGGTTGGGGGCGAGCGCCCTCATGCAAGGACTCGCCGACGGGTACTTCATACTCCCCAACACGATTGCCGCCTACCTGTCGCAGTACCTCGGTACCGATCCGATTTCAACGAGCGAGCTGGCTTTTACGCGGGTGGAAGCGGACGTCGCCGGCCGCACGGAGCGACTGCTGGGTGTCAACGGCTCACGCACGGTCGACTGGTTCCACCGTGAGCTGGGCAAGATCGTGTGGGAACACTGTGGGATGGCACGGAGCGCCGAAGGTCTGACGAAGGCGCTTGCTGAAATCCCGGCGCTCAAGGAGGAATTCTTTGCCGACGTGAGGATCGTCGGAGATGGTGACTCCCTGAACCAGACGCTGGAGAAGGCCGGTCGGGTCGCCGACTACTTCGACCTCGCTGAACTCATGTGCCGCGACGCCTTACACCGTGAGGAATCCAGCGGAGGACACTTCCGTGTCGAACACGTCACCGAAGACGGTGAAGCGAAGCGCAACGACGAGGACTTCAGGTTCGTCTCGGCATGGGGATTCGAGGGCGACGGTTCAGAACCAAGCCTGACCAAGGAGAATCTCGAGTTCGAGAATGTGGAGCTGAAGACCAGGAGCTACAAGTAATGGACCTCACACTTCGCGTCTGGCGTCAGCACGGTCCGAATCAGCCGGGAGCGTTTGAAGAGTACGCCGCTCCCGACATCAGATCGCATGTCTCGTTCTTGGAGATGCTCGATATCGTCAATGACCGCCTCTCACTCGAGGATCGAGAGCCAATCGCTTTCGAACACGATTGCAGAGAGGGCATCTGCGGTATGTGCGGCGTGATGATCAATGGCCAGCCTCACGGTCCCCAGCAGGGAACCGCCACCTGTCAACTCCACATGCGGAAGTTCCGAGACGGAGATGTGATCACCATCGAACCGTGGAGAGCGACAGGATTCCCTGTGCTCAGGGATCTCGTGGTGGATCGGAGCGCCCTTGATCGGATCATCGAGGCTGGGGGATACATAACTGTCGACACCGGTAGTGCCCCCGACGCCAACCTTGTGCCGGTTCCACAGGAGGCGGCAGAAGCCTCGATGGACGCTGCTGCATGTATTGGGTGCGGGGCTTGTGTTGCCGCCTGTCCCAACAGCGCGGCTCAGCTGTTTACGGCCGCCAAGCTGGCCCACCTCAATCTGCTGCCGCAAGGTCAGCCGGAGAGGTTCATGCGGACCGAGGCCATGGTGGACACGATGGAATCGTTCTTTGGTTCGTGTACCAACCACGCCGAGTGTGAGGAAGCCTGTCCCAAGCAGATCTCGATCGACTTCATAGCGCTCCTCAACCGCGATTACATCAAGGCCAAGTGGCGCAACGGGAGGCTTGCCGGACAGCGCTAGGTCGTTTCTCTCTGCGCGCAATCTCCATATCTGGAGCTGGTCCGGAGATTGGCCGCCCTGGGGTTCATCGGGTGGCGTCGCGTTCAATCGAGTCCTCTGCGATGGAGGCGTGCTCGCTGCCTCATCCCCGCCCCGTGATGACCTGAATTGGCTACCTCTTGTTGCGCGCGCTCCGCGCGCAACATCTCGATTCCTCTGACCAACCATTGCGGCTCTGAATCCGAGGAGGCCTTGTGCAATAAGCATTTGACGTGCGCGCGCTCCGCGCGCAATAATGACACCGACGTAATTACACCGGTGTAAGGAACTCACAATGCTTGAGCATCTCAAGGAAGTACTGACCACCGGCTACGACCTCGAGTGGCAGGACGGGGCCAACTGCACAGGGGCCAATGCCAACCTCTTTTTCCCCGAGCGTGGCGCCTCGACGAGGGCAGCCAAGTCGATCTGTCGCGAATGCAGGGTTCGCGAAGACTGCCTGGAGTTTGCGATCTCGACCGGCGAGAAGTTCGGCATCTGGGGCGGGATGTCGGAGAGGGAGAGGCGCCGGGTGCGTAAGGAACGCCAGATTGCTGCTTCGCGGAGGGCTTCGTAGCGATCCCGGGGCCGGTCTTTCAGTGCGGCGCTCTGTTGTACTTACAATGTTCCTGGTCGTCATTGGAGTGATTCGTGGAAATCGTGATCGTCGTCGCAGTTGTGGTCGTCACCGTCGTCTTGGTGGTCGTATTCGGTCGCAGGAATCGGACGGTCATCGAATCGGACTCCGGCAAGATGCCGATAAAGACCGACCGGTCTCGCCCCCCGGTAGTCGACTTCCACATGTCGGAGGGGGTCGCGCGGGTGCACTTCGACGTCCCCCTTCCGGCCGGATCGATCGATTCGGTCCTCGTTGACCTACTGATACGCGAGGCGATAGAGGTAGTGCGGGAGAAGAGCCACTCGCTTCCGCTCAATGAGGTCTCACGAGTGATCGCATACGGCCGACGCGTCGAGGGGCAGGTCGAGGTCGGCAGTGTCGAGCTCGATACCCCGGGAATGCTTCCGCCTCCAATGACGATGGACTTGATTCCGCACTCGTCCCGACCTGAGTTCGATGCGTTTGAGAAGCTTTCGGATCTTCCGACGCAACGTCCCGGCCTCGCCGATACGACGTCGGCCGATGGGCTCAAGCCGATGGGGCCGGACGTACGCCTCCCACGGGCGATGGAGGCCGGACTCCGGGCTCAGGGACTCGACCCTGATGCCACGGATGCGTGCGCCCTCGTTCTCGGAGTGATGCGACTCGCGGGGTATGCGATCAATCAGCGCTCGGCGGACACGCATGATGGGCTGCGACATGGACAGCAGGTCTTCCTGCGCACGGTTTGCCACCTCAGTACCGACCATCCCGAACTGGATGAGCGCCAGGTAGATCGTTTCGTGGTTGACTTCATCTCCTCGGGTGCCGATCGCGGTCTGCTGATCACCGAGAAGTTCAGTCCGTTCGAGATCTACGACCGCGAGCGCCGCGAACCCCGAATGCGGTTCATCACTCGGGAGCGACTCCAGGCGTTCGTCGACGCTCTCTCTGTCGGGTGATTGGCCGTCCGTCGGCGGAACTCAGTGCTCTGAGAGGGCGTTAGAGAGGGTGGTGGATGCCTGACCACGCCGTACCCACATGGGAAGAGGTGGCTCGCGACCATGGGCGTCGGATCTACAACTTCGCGTATCGGCTCACCGGGAATCCCGATGACGCCAGCGACCTCATGCAGGAGGTGCTCCTGCGGGTTCGGCGCGGGCTTGGCGGGTACACGCCCGGCTCGCTTGAGGGGTGGCTGTGGCGAATCACGCGCAACGCTTTCCTCGACGACGTTCGACGCAAGAAGCGTCGGCCGACTGTTGCGCTTCCCGAGGACGATCGAACCGCATTCGGGTCGGTACCGGAGCCAGATGAGGTTCTCGCCGAGACCCGGCTGCCCGAACACCTCCAGGCGGCGCTTCTCGCTCTTCCATTCGACTTCCGTGAGGCGGTCGTGATGTGTGACGTGTTGGGTCTCACCTATGACGAAATCTCTGAAGCGACTGGAGCTCCAGTCGGTACGGTTCGAAGCCGGATTCACAGGGGCCGCAAGATGTTGCGGGGGATGCTGGAATGACCCATCCTTCAGAACTCCTTTCGTCGTTCCTCGACGGTGAACTCGTCCCCGAAGACCACGCCGCGGTAGCAGCGCATCTCGGTCGCTGTAGTGCTTGCACGGCGGATCTCGACGGTCTCGCCAGGGTGAGGGACTGGATTAGAGGGTTACCGATCGAGGAGCCACCTGTTCCTCTGGTTCCGACACTACGACGACCCCCACGTTGGGCCTGGGCCGCCGCCTCGGCTGCTGCTGCAGCACTCGCTGTCGGCCTGGTGGTCTCCCCGGCGCAGCCCCAGGAAGTCGATCTGAACATGCTCGCCGGTCAGCACACGGCGAGAGTGGGGGTCGTTCCGGGCCTTTCCATGGCCCGTGGACCGGTGGGTGGTCCGTGACCCGCCGTTTGGTTCTCCTTGCATTGATTGGCCTGATGGCGATTCCGGCGGTGGCGCGTGCCGACGACGACCTTGCAGAGGTTCTGCTGTCGGCGACGGATGCCGATTTCCATGGCTCCGGCGTCGTGATGTGCACCTGGGGGCCCGATTCGGCGGCGGCCACCTACGAGGTCACTCGCTCCCACGGTATGTCGATGGTCAGTGGCCCGAACGGCGACTTCATACTCCTGGGTTCACTCATGGCTTCCCAATACGGGGCGGACTGGTACGCGCTCGAAGTTGCCGAGTGGTCGGCCTGGAGCCTCTCCGACAGGTACTCGCTGGGAGATCGCACGGCCACAGTCCGTCTCGGTCGTCCTGCCACCGAGATGATCGTGATGGAGGGAGATCGAGCGCGTGCCCGCCTCGTGCTCGATGACGAGAGCACAGTTCCACTGTTGACGGAGGTGTTCGACGGCGACGGACGTGTGTTCCGGTCCGCGGCGATGGTCGATTTCGCTGCCACTCCCGGGCTCGAACTGGGTATGCCCGAGGAGTTCATGGAGCACGAGATGCTGATGCCCGAGCAACCCTCATCGCGGTTGCCCGACTCCGTCTTCGGATACCTCCGAAAGGACACGTACGCGATGGCCGGCGATGGGACGCAAGCTTTTTACACCGATGGGTTGTTCTCGTTTTCGGTGTTCGAGACCGGGCGGGGCACCGGGCCGGCCGAGTTCGGGTCGGCGACCCGATTCGAGGTCGAGGGTGTCTTGTACGGCCGGATAGTCACCGCGAGCAATGTTTGGGTGCATTGGCGTGCACCGGAGCGTTCATACGTACTGGTCGGGGATCTTCCTCCGGATCACATCGAGGGCGTGCTCGGCGAGCTGCCGAGACCGGGGGTTCGAGGGGTCATCATGAGGCTGCTGGCACGGCTCTTTGGCTAGGAACCGGGCGTTGGATACAGACCGTCCACCTGACTTGCACGCGATCGAGTATCCAGCCGAGACGTGATCCAAAACGACCGGCTTCCGCTATTCCTTCCACAACGGCAGCGTGACGGAGAAGAGGGTGCCTTCTCCCGGCTTGCTGGTGACGACTACGTCGCCTCCGTGGTTGCGCGCCACGTGGCGCGCGATGCTGAGGCCCAGGCCGGCGCCGCTCGTTGCGGTGCCACGATCACGGTCTACCCGGTAGAACCGCTCGAAGATTCGATCGACGTGGCTCTTCGGTATCCCGATTCCCTCGTCCTGAACGGTGAAGACCACCGTGTTTTCGCCCAACGAGGTCCGGAGCCAGACCCGCGGCGCGGCGCCGTCCCCGGATGGCGTCGAGAACTTGAGTGCGTTGTCAACGAGGTTGAGCAGCATCGACCGAAGCTGGCGCTCGTCACCTGAGACGCGAGCAGACGGCGGCGCCGGCTCTACGACCAACTCGATGCCCCGTTCGGCGGCCATCTGTTCCATGAAATCGGCGACGGATGTCGTCAACACCGATGCCTCGACGGCCTCGTCGCGGGAGGCGAGTGCCTCGGCCTGACTGAGTTCGAGGATGTTGTCCACTAGAACGCTGAGGCGGCTCGCCTCTGCAGCCAGCCGTGACGCAAGGCGGGTGGCGGTCTCGGCATCGTCGAGATTGTCTGCGACCGTGTCCGAGAGCGCAGCCAGGGCCGAAAGCGGAGTTCTGAGTTCATGGCTCACGTTGGAAATGAAGTCGCGTCGAATGACATCGACACTCCTCTGATCCGTGATGTCGTCGATGTAGGTGACCGCACCAACACTTTCTACGCCGAAGTCGAGAGGCACGGCTGAGACGTCGAGGATGCGCGGAACCGGTGTGGGGCGCTCTATCTCGGTCGAGATTGCGATGCGCTTGAGGATCGCCCGCTCGATTACGTCCCCGAGGGATTCCTCGGCTATGGGCTCGCCCTGGCGCGCTCCGAGATACTGGTCTGCGGCCTGATTGGCAAAGGTAACCACCCCGTGGTCGTCGGTGATGATGATCCCGAGTGATGTCGCTTGCAGCGCTCCAGCGAGCTGAGATCGTTCCCGTTGCGCCTGCGAACTGGATCGCTCGAGCCGCTGCAGTGCTTCGTCCAGAGCCCCCTTGCGATGCCAGGAACGTTTTGGCGGGTTCCCGCCGATGCGCTGACGGGCTGCGTCAACGGAGCGACTGAGCGCCCGCGACCTAGTAAGGAAGAAGAAGGCGAGGCCAACCGATACGGCGGCGATCGTAAAGGCTATGACGGTGATCGTGTCCACGTCACTCGGCACTATAGGGATGGATTCTGCGTGAACGGTTTTCGCGTTCTGAGGCCTGCTCGGGATCAACCTCAGGGCGCCGCACAAGGGTGCCTATCGCTTGCCGCGCACGGGCGTCACCTATGAGCGACTTGTCCTGCCTGTTCTAGAACGACCCGAGCGCGGCGAGGTACTCGTCGTATTCCCTGACGATCTTTCGGCTCTCGGTGGCCACGATGGCGCGCACGACGCCCTGTTCGTCGAGAACGTACGTGCTGCGGTGGGCCGCTCCCACTTTCGGGTCAAAGGCGCCATAGGCATCGGTGACGGCGCCGTGCGGCCAGAAGTCGCTGAGCACCGGAAACTCGAAGCCGTTCTGATCGGACCAGACCTTGTTGGAGAACATCGTGTCAGTGGTGACTGCGACCACGTTGGCCTCCATCTCGTTGAGTTCAGCCATGCGATCGCGGATCGTGCACAGCTCGCCCTCGCAGTTGCCCGTGAACGGGAACGGGATGAAGACGATGAGACTCTTCCTTCCGGCGAGGTCTGCCAGGGAAACTGTCTCTCCGTCTACGTTGCGGAGTTCGAAATCGGGGGCAGGCTGTCCAATCGTGGCGGGCATTGGTCGATCCTCTAGTGGGGGTGAGTCAGCGTAGATCGGCGTTTCCGGCTACCCATCACCAATCGGTCGGGTTGGGATCCGGCTGCAGACTGGAGACCGACTAGAGCAACACTCTCGCTGCCCACCCGACCACGTCTTCGAGTTCGCCGAGTGTCGGCAGCATCTCGGGGCTTTCCCACATTCGCCCCAGCGTCTCGTCTCCCCAGCGCCGGTCCACCTCCTCGCAGAATTCGGCGCCGAGTCGGTATTGCTGATGCTTGAGATCTAGTCCGAGGACCTGTTGCAGGATCTGCTCGCCCTGCGATGGCTCGGCGCGGCGCTGGTCGATGGCTTGCCGCATTCGAGGCGCCTCCGGGATGAGGCCGGGGGCGGCTCTGTCCATGAGGTAGTCGCCGTACCCCTCCATTACCGCCATGAAGGCCTGAATGTCCTCCAGTGTCCCCTGTTGTGCCTCGCCGGCGAGTAGCCCGGAGAAGCCGGACGGGTCTTCAAGCATGCGTTGGAGCGACTCAGGATCCTGGAAGCCTTCCAGTCTGCGCGAGATCTCGTCTGGATCCACCTCGAGGCCCTCGACGAATGCATGCATGAGCATCAGGAAGTGCTCTCTAACCCAAGGAACGTCGAACTCTGCTTGATGTGTGACCTCGTGCAGGGCCACCCAGAGCCGGGCCTGGCGAGGGTCGACATCGCTGTCCGCAGCAAACGCCTCGATGTTGGGAACAACGAACGAAATCGAAGACTCCTCCCCGGATGGGATTCCCACGTCGAACTGGCCGAGGACGTCGTGGCTCATGAATCCGACCACCGCACCCATTTGCATCCCTATCAGGGCCGGACCGAGCGGTTGTTGAGCAGAACCGACGGGTCCGCCAGCGGTCATCTTCTCGGCGAGAGGCTCGGCGAGATAGGAGAACGCCGCGACGTTGTCACCGGCCCAGGTGCGACGATCCACCGGCCGTACGTCTGCGGTGCGCTTGGAAGGATCCAGTGGGGATGTGGCACCGATTCGCATTCCGGCTGTGGTTGCCAGCTCGCGGTACTCCTCGGCGAGCCATGGCTCGACCGGCTCGGGCTCCCCCGCGACGCTCTCCGCGATCTCTCGAGCGAGTCTCCAGTTGACGGGACCGTTGGAGCGAAAGAGGTCTGCTAGGCGATCGAAGAGATTGTCGCTGTTCATCACACCCCCGCCGGGCGCTCGAGGAGTTCCATGTTGAGGACCATGGATTCACCATTGCGTGAGATCTGAAGCGCCGCCACATCGCCGACGCGGTAGAAGCGCAAGCGCACCACGAGCCCGTCCATTGTGGTGACTGGATCCCCGTCGACGGACTGGATGACATCGTCCACTTCGATACCTGCCGCGTCGGCCGCGGTCCCCTGTATTACCGAGAATACGGTGACACCCGCGGGAGCGAGTGCCCCATCGGCCTCCCTCTCGAAGTGGGTGTCTCCTGAGATACCGAGGAAGGCGTGCCGGGCGGCACCGTCCTCGAGTATCTCCTGGGTGATGCGGGTCATCATCTCGACCGGGATGGCAAAACCGAGCCCTTCGGCTCCGACGTCACTGACTCCGATGGCTGACGTGATTCCTATCAGTCGGCCTTCGGTGTCGACAAGAGCTCCGCCCGACGAGCCGCGCGTTATGGGGGCGTCCGTCTGCAGCATCCCGAAGAGTCTGGCGTCGGCGGCAACTTGGACCCGGCGATCGAACGCCGACAACACCCCCACTGTCACCGAAGGTCCGCCTTCGAGCCCGAGTGGATTGCCGACCGCGATGGCAGTGTCTCCTATGGCCATGTCGAGAGTGGTTCCGAGTTCGATGGAGGTGAGTCCCACCCCGTCGATCGTCACCACCGCCAAATCGGTGATGGCGTCGCTTCCGACGATCTCCGCCGCATACGACCTTCCGTCGGCGAAGACGACCCGAACGACTGCGGCTCCTTCGACCACGTGCTGGTTCGTGACCAGGATGCCGCTGGCATCGATGACGACGCCCGAACCGGACCCGGTGACCTCGAATTCATTGTCCTGAATGAACCCGATCTGAACGGTGACGATCGAGGGGAGAACCTTCTGAGCGACCGCGGCGGCCGGGCTCGACGGCGCCTCGACGGTGATGATCTGTGTCTCGAGCCGTTCGACTACGGCAGTCGGGCCCTCCGACCTCCCTTTGTCGTCGAGGAGAAACACAGCCGCGGCAGATGCGGCTCCGATCAACGCCGAGGTGACGACAATCCCGACCGTGGGCCAGAATCGCCTCGGGCTGGGTCGAGATCGCTGCGGCTGTTGGTACGACCACGGGTCTTCCACTGCGAATTCCAACACGGGAGGTCGTTCCGGGAGGCGGTGCCGAGTCGGCTCCTGCCACTCGGAACGTGATTCCGGGTCTGGCTCGTCGTTCGGGTAGGTAGTGTCGGCCACGGCCCGATTGTATGGACGGAAGGGTGGTAGCCGACGGATGAGCGACGATCTCGTCGAGGTGACCGAGCAGGAGATCGATTCCGGCCACCTCATCGCGTCCGTGTCCTCGTCGACCTCCGGCGCCATCGTCTTGTTCCTCGGCACCGTCCGCGATCACTCGGAGGGTCGCGCGGGTGTCACTCACCTCGAGTACGAGGCCTATGGAGGAGTAGCGGAGGCGAAGATCACCGAGATCGTCGCCGAGGTCCGCAGCGACTGGCCCGATGTGGACCGGATAGCCGCCGTCCACCGCATTGGCTCGCTCGGCGTTGGTGCCATCTCGGTCGGTGTGGCTGTCTCGGCGCCGCACCGTGCTGAAGCGTTTCCGGCCGGTCAATACCTGATCGACCAGCTGAAGCGCCGTGTGCCGATTTGGAAGAAGGAGCACTGGCCGGGCGGCGCCGAGTGGGTTCGCGAGGACCACTGAGATGTGATCGGTTGTCGGTCGCCAGTCGTCAGATGTCGAGAGGGGCTGACCATTCTGGCCAGAGATGGAGGACTCAGGCGTCGGTGGGGGGAATCCCAACGGGCGCGTCGACAGCCGGCGAAACGGCAGAGTCTGGAACTCGAGATCGCGTCTGTCCGACGGGGCGTCGGCTCGATTGGTAGCCTGCCGCCCCAGACCAGGGAGGACGCAACCGCGTGTTGGCGCTGAAGAACGTCGAAGTCGTCTACAGCGACGTCATTCTCGTGTTGCGCGGTATCTCGCTTCAGGTTCCGGACGGAGAGATCGTGGCGTTGCTCGGGGCGAACGGTGCCGGCAAGACCACCGTGCTGCGAGCCATTTCCGGCCTGCTCGGCGTTCACAACGGGGATCTGACGAAGGGCGAGATTCTTCTCGATGATCAACCGATTTCGACAGCATCTCCCGCCAAGATCGTCAGGCTCGGGATCTCGCAGGCGATGGAGGGTCGCCGCATCCTCGCCGAACTCACAGTTGAGGAGAACCTAAAGCTCGGGGCGCACACTGTTCGCAAGCAGATGAATGAGAACCTCGAGAGGGTCTACACCCTCTTTCCCGACCTCCGAGAGCGACCCAAGTTCACTGCGGGGTACCTCAGTGGGGGTCAGCAGCAGATGCTGGCGATCGGGCGGGCCCTCATGTCGTCCCCGCGATATCTGATGCTCGATGAACCGAGCCTCGGTCTGGCTCCGCTCCTGGTGGAGCAGATTCGCGACATCGTGGTCGAGATCAACAAGCAAGGCACCGGCGTTCTGCTGGTCGAGCAGAACGCCATGATGGCGCTGTCGATCGCGTCGCATGGCTACATCATGGAGACCGGCAAGATCGTCATGGACAAGCCAGCTGCCGAGCTGCTCTCCGACGACGATGTTCGTGAGTTCTACCTCGGGCTCGGTGGCGAGGGAGAGGTCAGGTCGTTCGCAGAGGTCAAGCACTACCGGCGAAAGAAGCGGTGGCTCTCGTGAGAGCCCGAATGCTCAACGAGTTCCTGCCGCCCGGCAGCCCGGATGGGCCGGCGATCCTCGAGGTTGAGGGCGTACATCTGTCGTTCGCCGGTATCAAGGCTATCGACGGGGTGTCGTTCTCTGTGAATGCCGGCGAGCTGTTTGCGATCATCGGACCCAACGGTGCCGGCAAGACCTCAATCTTCAATTGCATCTCCGGCGTGTATCACCCGCAGGAGGGGGCGATCTCGTTCGAGGGTCGAGACCTGCTGGGTATGAAGCCGAACAAGATTGCCGATCTGGGCGTGGCGCGGACGTTCCAGAACATCGAGCTGTTTCCGCAAATGACGGTTCTCGACAACCTCATGCTGGGGAGGCATCAGCACATCAGGTATGGGACTCCAGCGGCGATGCTGCGGGTCGGCAAGGCCGCCCGCGAGGAAGCCCGAAACCGAGAAGTCGTTGAGGGAATCATCGAGTTTCTGGACATCGCAGTGTTCCGCCGGTCGTTCGTGGCGATGCTCCCCTACGGCATCCAGAAGCGCGTCGAACTCGGCAGAGCCCTCGCCATGGCACCGAAGCTGCTGCTACTCGATGAGCCCGCGGCCGGGATGAATCTCGAGGAGACCGAGGACATGGCGCGCTTCATCACCGATATCCGCCGCGAGTTGAAGATCGGGATCGTCCTCGTCGACCACGACATGCGGATGGTGATGGACCTGGCCGATCGTGTCCTCGCCATCGATTTTGGCAAGCCCATTACGACGGGAACGCCGGCAGAAATCCAGCGCAATCCTGACGTGATCCGTGCCTATCTGGGTCAGGAACACGCCGTCGCCGACGAGGGAGGGGATGGATGACCACTACCGCTGAGATCACAGGTTTCGTCAGTCCGGCCAGCATGGTGCGGGACAGGGCTGCATCGAAGGGTGACGTGATCGCCCTTCGAGAGAAGAATCGCGGTGTGTGGCGCGAGATCACCTGGCGCGAGTACTGGGATGGTGCGGAGACCTTTGCGCACGCTCTGTTGGCCCACGGCATCGAGAAGGGCGATCGGATTGCGATCCACTCCGAGAATCGGCCCGAATGGCTGTACACGGACCTGGGGTCGATCGCTGCCGGGGCAGCCTGTATGGGCTTGTATCCAACGAATCCGGCCTCTGAGGTGGAGTATCTGCTCACCAACTCCGGCTCGCGAGTCCTGGTTGTCGAGGACGAGGAGCAGGCCGACAAGGTTTTGGCGATCCCTTCTGCCGATCTCCCCGACCTCCAGAAGGTCATCTATTTGGAGCACCGCGGTGTCGATGCCTACGACGACCCGCGGCTTGTTTCGTGGGATGCGTTCATGGAAGCGGGGCGCAGCCACCGACAGGCCTTCCCCAACGCCGTGGACGACCGGATGGCCGTGGCCGAAGCCGACGACCTCGCCTATTTGGTGTACACCTCGGGCACGACTGGCCCCCCCAAGGGGTCGATGCTCAATCTGGCCAACCTGCTATTCGCCGCCGAAGAGATCACCGGCGATCACGGCATCGTTCAGCCGGGGGCCGGACCCGACGACCTGCTTGTGTCATATCTACCGTTGTGTCACATCTACGAGAAGCTGTTCTCCGTTTTGTTTGGAGTGACTCGGGGAACCGTCGTCCATTTCGGTGAATCGCTCGACACCCTCGGCGACGATCTGCGTGATGTCCAGCCGACAATCGTGCAGGGAGTGCCGCGCATCTGGGAGCGGATTCACGCAGGGGCGCTGGTTCGGATGGCATCGGCTTCTCGGATGAAGCGGATCAACACCGCGATCTGGATGAGGGCGGCTCGGTACATCGGAAGGACACTGGTCAGACACGAAGGCCGTCACACGCCGGTGAGCCGAGGCTTGTACACACTCGGCAACGTCTTTCTCTATCGATCTCTCAAAGATCGAATGGGCTTGCGGCGCACTCGGTTCGGTGTGTCTGCGGCGGCCCCGATTGCACCTGAAATCCTCGAGTTCTTCATGTCGATCGGCGTGCCGCTCCATGAGGCGTACGGAATGACCGAGAACGCCGGCGTGGCTACGGTCAACCGGCCCGGCGCCGTCAAGGTGGGAACGGTGGGAGAGGTTTACCCGGGGTGCGAGTTGAAGCTCGACTCGGAAACGAACGAGATCCTCACTCGGCACGCGGCCGTGTTTGTCGGCTATTGGAACATGCCGCAGGCAACCGCCGATACGATCGATTCCGAAGGCTGGCTCCACACCGGTGATGTAGGTGCGTGGGTCGACGGCACCCATATCAAGATTGTCGACCGTATCAAGGACATCATCATCACCGCCGGGGGCAAGAATGTATCTCCCTCGGAGATCGAGAATTCGATCAAGGCGTCTCCGTTTATCAAGGAAGCGATCGTCATCGGCGATCGTCGCAAGTACCTCACCTGTCTCATCGGGATCGACTTCGAAGTGGCCAGCGAGTGGGCCCAGCGCAAGAGAATCCCTCATACGACGTATCGCGATCTTTCCGAGAAGCCCGAGATCCGCAAGTTCGTACAACGTGCCGTTGCCGAGACGAACGAGAAGTTCTCGCGGGTGGAGCAGATCAAGAAGTTTGAGATGCTTACCAAGGAACTCGACCATGAGGACGGCGAGCTGACCGCTACCCAGAAGGTGAAGCGCTCGATCATCGAGGAGCGCTTCGGAGATCTCATCGAATCGATGTACACGTGAGCCAATTCCTGCAAGCGGTGGTCAATGGGGTCGCCTTGGCGGCGATCTATGCGTTGATCGCGCTCGGCTTCGTGATCATCTACAAGTCGATGCAGGTGCTCAACTTTGCCCAGCCGGCGTTGCTGCTGATTGGCGCCTACTGGGTCGTCTACTTCTCAGGAATCTGGGGCTGGCCGTTCTGGGTCGCGATCTTGAGTGCCGCCGGATTGGCGGCCCTGACAGGGGTGCTCTTGGAGAGGGTCTTCTTGCGGCCCATGGTGGGCAAGCCGGTGTTCGCCGTGGCGATCATGACGATCGGGCTCAATACCGCCATCAATATCGTCGCGCTCGATCTGCTGGGCCTCGATCTCCGTCCATTCGACAACCCGTGGGGCTTGAAGGTGCTGACTCTCGGTGATGTCAGGATCGCCCACAGCCAGATCGCCGTTGTGGTCGCCGCCGTTCTGCTGGTGGGAGCACTGCTGGCATTCTTCAAATACTCCCGCATGGGACTCGCCATGCGGGCTACCGCCTTCGACCAGGAAGTCGCACTCACTCAGGGAGTCTCGGTTTCTGGGGTCTTTGCTGTGTCCTGGGCGATCGCTTCCGTGCTCGCCATGGTTGGCGGTGTATTCCTCGGTGTCGGGATCGGTCTCGATAAATCGGTGACTGTGACCGCGCTCAAGGCGTTACCGGTGGTTGTGGTTGGAGGTCTGGATTCGATTTCAGGGGCTCTCGCAGGTGCCCTGCTGGTGGGGATGGTCGAGATGCTTACAGCCACCTATCAGCCGCAGTACGCCGCGTTCCTCGGCAAGGGCTTCTCCCAGGTCGTGCCCTACGTCGTGATGTTCGTCGTTCTCCTCATCCGCCCATACGGTCTCTTTGGGACCGAGGAGGTGGAGCGGGTATGAGATACCGCCCCGGCCTGATCGCCGATTACCAGTCCGACGCCACCGTCTTCCGATCGAACGTTCAACGCTTCTGGTTCACCGTCTTGATGGTTGTCACCGTGATCCTCGGGTTTGGTGGCTCCATACCGATCCTCCCAGGGGTCGTCGATCTGAGCCTCAAGGGTGAGTTGCTGCTGATCGCAGTGACGGCTCTTTTTGCCTCCATCGGGTCGATTGGCCTCAACATCGTGACCGGCTATGCGGGGCAGGTCTCGCTGGGTCACGCCTTCTTCCTGGGTGTCGGCGCTTTTACGGGTGCGGTCCTCGGCGGGATGGAGGTCACCCGGCAGGTGTTCGACCTCGATTCGGGTGAGTTCGTCGAGCAGATCGAGGTGATCGGTTTCCAGCTGGACATGCTCATCTGGGTGCCTGCCGCCGGTCTGGTCGCGGCCCTGTTCGGGTTGATCGTGTCTCCGGTGGCGTTTCGGCTGCGCGGTCTGTACCTGGCGTTCGTCACTCTCGGACTCGTGTTCGTGGGGGACCACCTCTTCCGCGAATTGACGACCGTCACCGGGGGAGTGGGCATCGGCCGGGAGACGGCGGTACCCAGCCTCCTGGGATTCCGATTCGACGAGGACGGTGAGATCTTCGGAGTATTCCTCTCGAAGGAACAGAGGCTGTTCTTCCTCGGTCTTGTCCTATTGACAATCATGGCCTTGGTAGCCAAGAACCTGGCCCGGTCTCGCATCGGTCGGGCACTGGCGGCGGTGCGGGACAGAGATATAGCGGCTGAGATGATGGGCATCCCGTTGGCGCGTTACAAGATGATCGCGTTTGTGGTCTCGTCGTTCTACGCGGGCGTAACCGGAGCGTTGCTGTTTGCCGTCATCGGTCGTCTCCAACCCGAGGCGTTCAATCTGCTGATGTCGATCCAGTACATCGCCATGGTGCTCATCGGTGGAGTAGCGACAGTTTCGGGGTCGATCATGGGAGCGGTGTTCATCATCTTCCTTCCCCGCATCGTCAAGTGGATGGCGGGACTGTGGTTCTTCGGGTTCATTTCGGACGGGGCGACTGGTGGCTTCGTCACGATTGCCCAGTTCGAGCAGATCCTGTTTGGTCTTTTGATCGTGCTCTTCCTCATCTTCGAACCTCTTGGGCTGTACGGGATTTGGATTCGGATTAGAAATTACTGGAAGGCTTGGCCGTTCAGCTACTGAGCGGTCGGATAGTGTGCAGGGCGACTCCGCCGGGCGGGGTCCCTTTCACCAACCAATGAATAGGGAGGAATGACAATGAAGAGACGGTGGCTTGGTGTGGTGAGCCTCCTCGCTGCGTTTGCTCTCGTCGTGGCGGCATGCGGTGACGACGACGATTCGTCGTCGGACACCACCGGTGCCACGACGGCGGCGACGACGGCAACGACGACGGCGGCTCCTACCACCACTGCTGCTCCCGCCACGACCGCAGCGCCCGCTGATGATGGTGATTCAGGCGCTGAAGTCGCGTTCGACGTAGGTGTGACACCTGCGCCGTGCGGCGACGCCGTGAACGAGGGCAACGGCTGTATCTACATGGGCGTGATATCGGACCTGACTGATGGTCCGTTTGCCGCCCTGGCGGTACCGCTTACTTCGGCTCAGGAGGATTTCTGGGCGGGTATCAATGCTGATGGCGGTCTGGGCGACTGGGATGTGATCATCTCAGGCGAGAACACATTCGACTCTCACTACTCGGGCGACCTCACTGTCCAAGGGTATGAGTCGATGCGTGATCGGGTTGCGCTGATGGCGCAGACTCTGGGTACTCCTCAGCTGCAGGCGGCATTGCCGCGCATGGTTGACGACGATGTCGTGACGGCACCCGCCACCTGGTGGTCGGGCTGGGCCTTTGCCGGAATCGATTCAGGAAACGTGCTCGAGTCCGGTGCTCCGTATTGCCTAGAAGCGATGAACGGTATGTCCTTCGCTGTGGATCAAATGGGCAACGAGTTCTCGTGGGCGCTGGTGGCGTTCCCCGGCGATTACGGCGGCGACTATGCCTCCGGCGCACTGATCGCGGCAGCCCAGCTGGGTTTGCCGGATCCGGTGGCCAATATTCTCCAGATCCCGATGTCGGCCGGCGGTGACGCTGCCGGGACCGTCGCGGAACTGGCTGCGGCTGCGCCAGATGTGATTGTCATCGTGACCGGTCCGACAGAGATGGCGACCATTGTGGGCGGCTTGTTCCAAGCCGGCATGACCCAATTCAGGGTGATCGGTGCTGCACCGACCTGGAACGTGGCACTGCTTGGCAACGAGGCGTTGCTGCCGCTGCTCCAAGCGGTCTTCTGGAATACGTCGTCGATCGGTGGCTGGGCTACCGACACCGCCGGCCATGCCACGATGCGTGCTGCTGCCGAGACCAACGGCAGGGACCCGAGTGGTGCATACATCATGGGCTGGGTGTGGCAGTACCCGATCCTGACGTTGCTGAACCAGTCGATTGCCAGTGCGAATCTGGAGCGAGCGAACATCGCAGCGATCGCCCGGACCTTGGATGACGTGGACTACCAGGGCATTCTGCCCATGCGTACGTACCAAGGCTCGGCGGACGATCACATTGAGCGTTCGACGGTCGTTTCGGCTGTTGATCCGACGTCACCTGACGGACTCGTGGGTCTGACCGACTCCTTCGTGGGATCGGTTGCTGCAGACTTCAATCTCGCAGCGCCCTGTTTCGTCAACTCGCCGCAAGAGCAACTAGCTAGATGGGGCGGTCTTCGGCCCGCCCCTTCTCTTGTCTTGGCCGGCCTCTCTGCGGCGGACCCCCTCTCGACCTCGGCCGTCCCGGCCATCGCCTTGGTTGGCGTTCGGGGATTCCCACTTGGATTGCGCGGTCGGCAGAGAAGGTGGCAACAAGCCGCTGACTATCTTCTTCCCATGACCACCGCTCCCGCAGTCATCAGTTCACGCGTTCTGCCCCAGACCCGGAGTGTCACTCTGGTACTCGTAGTGGGTTTTGCGCTCTTTACCGCCCTCATGGCCCAGATTGAGATTCCGTTGTGGTTTACCCCGGTGCCGATCACTGGTCAGACCTTTGCGGTACTGCTCGCCGGTGCGGCCCTGGGGTGGCGCGCTGGAGCAGCGTCACAGGTGCTCTATGTGGGTCTCGGCGCGATTGGCTTGCCCTTCTACTCGGGCGGGGATGGTGGGTGGCAGGTTGTGACCGGCGCCACCGGCGGATACCTGGTCGGATTTATCTTCGCCGCGGCGGTCGTCGGTCACTTGGCCGAGCGCAAGCAGGATCGAACGGTCGCAACCGCGATTCCGGCATTCCTCTCCGGTACCGCGATCGTCTACCTATTCGGAGTGACCTGGCTGGCAAACAGTCTGGGTATCGGTGCGATCGAGGCCATGGAACTTGGGCTGGTGCCGTTCGTCATTGGGGACTTGGTAAAGGTTGCCCTGGCGGGAATCGCGCTTCCCGCGGCGTGGCGACTCGCGCACGACTAGGAATCAGCGAGAGGCAATGGGGGGCGCCTCTCTGTGGCGGAGTGCCGACTACCCCCCGAAACCGCGTGGTACGGACCCGAATCCACCGCCGCGTTTCGGGGCGAATGCGGTTCCCAGATCGCCGTCGAAAGCTCCGGTGTCCAGACCGGACGCATGGCGGTAGAGCGCGGTCTGGAAGATTCCGTTGAGGGCGGCCAATACCAACGACGCGAAGAGGAGCCACCCGATACCGATGGCGATTGCGACCACCGCCGCGGCGCCTCCAGCGCTGAATCCGAGGGCGATGACTGCGATGGCAGGCAACGCCGCCAAAAGACCGAGAAGACCGAATCCCACCTGAGCGGCCACATTCTCTCCCCAGGTGCGCTTGAACAGGGTTCCGGAGCGTTTGACCGCATCGACCACGCCGATGTTCTCGATCACGAGCACAGGGATCACCAGGAAGGTCACCAGAGACCAGGCGAGACCGATGATCCCTATCACGATGCGTCCCACCATGCCGGCCCTCTCCTCGATGCTGCGGAGGATCACCGACACCGTTGCCGAGACGATTGCCCACGGCAGGATGCGGTGCACCTTGCCGAGTGCTCCCCGGATGGCGCTCCCGACAGTGGGATCTCCGCCCTCCATCCGTTCGTTGGCGGCGTGCACGAGTGCGGCATTGAAGAAGATCGTGATGAAAGCGAGTGTGACGTAGGCAACGGCCATGATCACGTAGTCGGTTCCGCCGAGCTCACAGGCGTTCTTGGGCCCGATCGTGTCGGTACAGCTGCTTACGATCGGCCACAGGAACGAAACGGCGACGGCAACCGTTGCGATGAGTGACAAGACGGGAAGGAGTACGAGTTCTTTGTCGGCTTTGAGGACCCGCCAGGACGACCCGGCGAGTTGGATGGTGCGGCTGATTCGTCCCATGGGCCGCAGTGTAAGGGGCTGGTGTCCCTGTCGAGGACATTGGCTGGTTTCGAGTACGGCGAAGATTGCGGGTTGATGAAGCGAAGGTACGATCCCTCCTGGACTCCGTCGAGCAGTGTCTGTCATTCTCATCTTGAGGATCTGAGGAACGATTGCTTGCACCAGGATCCCGGCCACACACGAGGCTCATGAACGACACAGCGACGATCGAAACGACGAGGGAGCGCGGGCCGCGGTGGCCGTATGCGTTGGCGATCGGCTTCTTGCTTTCCGGGCTGCTCGTTCTTGCCTTCTGGCCGGTCAAGCTCCCCTACTTTGCGATGTCGCCGGGTCCCGTCGAAGCCGTCTCGGACCTGGTGAGCGTCTCCGACATCGAGACATTTGAATCGGAAGGGGAGATCTATTTGCTCACCGTCGGTCTGCGTGAGGTCAATGCGTTCGAGTGGTTTGAGGCCCAGTTCCTCGACGAACGGGTCGATTTGGTGGCCCGCGACGTGATCCGACCTCCTGGAACCAGTCAGGAACAGGTGACGCGTTCGAATCTCGAGGCGATGGACAGTTCCATTGACACGGCCGTTTTCGTTGCACTCGACAGGCTCGGCTACGAGGTCGGATTCCTCGGCGAGGGTGTCGAGGTCATGCAGGTGGTCCCCGACACACCGGCCGACGGAATTCTGGAGGTGGGGGACCTCTTTTCGACCGTCGCCGGCGTCGAGGTCCACACTTCTGATCAGGCGGCTGACGTGATCCGATCCTTCGCCATCGGCGACACGATCATCTTGAGCGGTACCCGGGGTGGGGAGCCATTCGACGGCGAAATCACTCTCATCCCGCACCCCGACATAGAGGGTGCGCCGATGGTGGGGGTGGTGTTCAATACGGTGAACCTGGCGCTAGATCTTCCGGTGGGTGTCGACGTCGATTCCCGCAACATCGGGGGTCCCTCGGCCGGTATGACCTACGCCCTCACGCTGATCGACCTTCTGACGCCAGATGATCTGACGAAGGGCCACGTCATTGCCGGGACAGGGACCATCCGTTTCGATGAGACTGTTGGAGCGATTGGAGGTGTCAGGCAAAAGGTGTTTGCTGCGCGCGCCGTCGGCGCTGACGTCGTCTTCGTCCCCGCCGCGAACTACGAGGATGCGTTGACTGCGGCCGGAGACGGTATCGACATCGTCCCTGTGACCATTCTGCAGGATGCACTCGACCACCTTGCAGGTCTGGAGCAGGTGTCCGCGGTGGCTGCCTCAGGCTGAGATTGCAGCCTTCAAAGGATTTGGCCGGGTACCCTCGTCCCATGGCCGACGAAGAACTCGGTCCCGAATATCTCACTGCGCGAGGCGTTCCCTCTTCGAAGCGCGGGTACGACAAACGGGTGATCGACGCCTTGCTCTCGGAGGCGCGGGACCGCTGGCAAGCAGTTCAAGACAAATACGAGGAGTTGAGGGCGACCGTCGAAGCATCCGGCGGGATCGAGTTTCTCGGTCGCGACTTGGGTGCAATCGGCACCGAAGTCGGAGAGGTTCTCTCGTCTGCCCAGAAGGCCGCGGACGGAATGCGGTCGAGGGCCCGGGAGGAATCCGATCGCGTCGATCGCGAGTCCACCGAAGCTGCGACCGGCGCGATCGCTGAGGCCGAAGCTCAGGCACTCGGGCTGCGCCGCGACGCCTGGGATAGCGGCATGGATCTGCTCGACTCTGCATTGCTGGAGGTGGAGCGGATCATCAGTGCAGGCAAGGATGATGCTCTCCTCATTCGCGCCCAAGCAGAAAAGGACGCCCACCGCCACATTTCCAGCGCCGAGCGGGAGGCGAGCGATCTCATCCGTCAGGCACGCTACGAGGCCGATCGACAACTCAACCAGACCCGCGAGGTGGCTCAGCAGATCATTGACCGCGCTGCCAGTCCGCAGTTTGCCGACTCCGGTGGCGAGACGACGCCGCCATCTGAATTCACCGACGCCCGTCGCGAGGAGTTGCTTGCCGAGATCGAGCGTCTTCGGCTGGAACGCTCGATCGACTCGGTAAAGGTCTTTCGCAGTGAGCCAATGGTGCGACCGACCCACGTGGAGCCGGCGGACAAGGCGTTTGAACCGGACGGAATCGACCTCAGCGATGTGCTTGCGGCCGAAGTGCACGAGATGAGATCGGCGCCGGAGACCATTCCGATTCGGGTCGATCCTCCTACCCAGGCCTTTGGAACCGAAGATGATGTTGGCACTCTGTTCGAGGCTCTCCGGACGACCGGAGAGGTCGAGACGGTCGTCGTAGAGGAGCAGCTTCCCACCGACCCTTTTGAGTTGAGGGATCAGCTACTGCTGCCCGTCATCAACGACGGCGTGAGCGATCTGAAGCGTCGCATCGTCGATATGCAGAATGTTGCTCTCGACGGTCTGCGCGGCTCAGGTTGGACACCGCACCCGTCCGATATCGCTGGGGGGATGGCGCTTCTGCTCGAGTCGATGATTCACAAGGCCGGTTCGGCGGGTGCGACCGCTGCCGGTCCGCTCGGCGGCCTCTTTGGGTCGGTGTCGGAGCCGGGGGATCGCGCCGGTCGACTGGTGGCTTCGATGTCGGCGGCGCTGGCGGGTCAGTTGGCAGCATCGCTGGAAGATTCGCGTGGCCCCGAGGAGGCTGCCTCCGCAGTCAGCCAGGTGTTCCGTTCTTGGCGCAACGACGCCGCCGAACGATGGGTGCGATCGGCGGCCACAGCGGCATATCACGACAGCCTGCTCGCCGCGTTCCGGTCGGGCGGGATCAGCAATGTGGTTGCGCTATCGACCGGCGCACCTTGTGAGAACTGTGCAGGACCCGAAGGCCTCTCTTGGCGTCCGGGTCGAGAACCGCCCGACGGCAAGGCGGTGCCACCGGCCAGCCTCGGCTGCTCTTGCACGATTTCACCGGCCAGCTGACCGGCGGCCAACTACTCCTCTGGCCTGGATGCTCGCCGGCGGATCCGACGCGATTCGAGGTGATGGGTCGGCTGTGCCCGATACGACAAAGTCGAGCACCCGGGCCCTCAGCGCCCCGGAGCCGCCGGACAGGTTCCAGACGTTCGTAGTATGTGTGCTCAATGATCGAGCGTGAACCCACCCCCATTCCAATCCGAACGTCCTCGCGCGGCCGCAAGCTGCTCATCGGGTTCGGCGTCGCCTTCTTCATCCTGCTTCTCTCTCTGCGCGGGATCGCCACCTTCTGGACGGACTACCTCTGGTTCGATTCGGTCGGGTTTGCGTCGGTGTGGCGGACGCTGGTCTTCAGCCGGGTGATCCTTGTCGTGATCGCGACACTGGTGGCGTTCAGCCTGCTCTTCCTCAACCTCGTTCTTGCCGACAAGCTTTCGCCCCCACAATCGCTGGTGGCCGGTAGCCCCGATGAGGAGATAGTGGAGCGCTTCCAGGAGTGGGTGCGGGCTCGTCGCCTTCGGTTCCGTCTCGCGGTCAGCGGGTTCTTTGGTCTACTGATCGGTCTCGGCGCCGGCACTTGGTGGGAGGATTGGCTTCTCTATCAGAACAGCGAGAAGTTTGGCGTTGTCGACCCCGTCTTCAACAACGACATCGGCTTCTATGTCTTTACCGTTCCGTTCTATCGGGACCTGTTCGGGTGGGCGTTCCAGTTCTTCCTCATCACGTTCCTGATCATCGCCGCGATCCACTACCTCAACGGCGGGGTCCAAATCCAGCCCCGGGTTCAGCGCGTTGCGGCCGGCGTGAAGGTTCACCTATCGGTACTGCTGGCGATCATCGCCATCCTCAAGGCGGCGAGTTACTGGCTCGACCGCTTCGATCTCCTCTACTCGTCGAGGGGCGCGGTGTTTGGGGCCACCCACACCGATGTCAACGCCCAGCTGCCTGCGCTCAATCTCTTAATAGGTATCTCGGTGGTGGCCGCGATCCTGCTCCTCGTCAATACTCGGATAAGGGGGTGGACGCTTCCTGCTGTTGCCGTCGGCCTGTGGCTGGTCACCTCAGTGGGACTGGCAGGTATCTGGCCTGCCGCAGTGCAGCGGTTCTCGGTCCAGCCGGACGAGATCAACAAGGAGCTTCCGTTCGTCGAGCGGAACATCGAGTTCACCAGAGAGGCGTATGGCCTCGATGCAGTCGAAGTAAAGGACTTTGCCGCCTCAGATTCGCTGACGGCGGACGACGTGGCCGCCAACGCGCCGACGATCGACAACATCCGACTGTGGGATCCGTCGGTGCTGCTCACCACTTTCAGGCAGCTCCAGGAACTCCAGCCGTTCTACCAGTTCGACGATGTCGATGTGGATCGTTATTTGCTCGACGGCGAGCTCACTCAGGTCATGCTCTCGGCTCGCGAACTGGACACCGCCGGGATACCGGGCGGCGGCTGGGTCAACGAGCATCTGGTCTACACCCACGGGTTCGGGACGGTGTTGAGTCCGGCCAACACGGTGACGAGTCAGGGCCAGCCCGACTTTCTGGTCAAGGACATCAACCCTCCCGCCGGAGCTCCCGATTCTGTGGAGGTGACCCAGGGCCGCATCTACTTTGGTGAGACGGTCCGGTCGAGCGACTTCGTGGTGGTCGGGACCAAGGAACAGGAAGTGGACTTCCCGATCGAGACCTCCGCCGGTCAGGAGAACGGGAGCGAGCTGCTCGCGTTCACGTCGTATGAAGGCAAGGGCGGAGTCGAGATGGGCTCCATCTTCCGTCGCGCTGCTTTCGCGCTGCGGTTCGCCGATGTCAATACGCTCATTTCGGGCCAGATAACCAGCGACAGCCGGGTGCTGATGGTGCGCAACCTGCGCGATCGCCTCGAGAAGGCCGCCCCGTTCCTGGCGGCCGACACAGACCCCTATTTGGTCATCGATGATGCCGGGAGTCTGGTGTGGGTGCAGGACATGTACACAGTCACCGATCGTTACCCGTATTCGACTCCTGCCGATAGTGGCGACTCGACCGCTGGTGGCGTGCCCGCCGCCGGAAGGCTCAATGTCGCTTCTGGTCTCCCCAGTGATTTCAACTACATCCGCAACTCGGTAAAGGCGACCGTCGATGCCTTCGATGGCACGATCAAGTTCTACGTGTTCGACGAATCAGATCCGATCGTGCGAGCGTATCGGGGCATCTTCCCGGCACTCTTCTCCAGCGCCGACGAGATGCCTCCGGAGCTGCTCAACCATCTCCGTTATCCAGAGGACCTGTTCCGGGTCCAGTCCGATGTGTATACGAAGTACCACGTCACCGACTCTCGGGTGTTCTTCAACAACGGTGCTCCGTGGGATATCGCTCGCGATCCGTCGACCACTGGCTCTGAGGCGCAACGGGTGTCCTTCCCGGTAGAGAACCGGCCGATGGTGCCCTACTACCTGCTGATGGAGCTGCCCGACGAGACCGACCTCTCGTACCTGCTGCTCCAGCCCTTTACCGCGGCGACCCGCCCCAACATGGTCGCCTTCATTGTCGCCAAATCGGATCCCGACGAGTACGGCCGGCTGATCACATTCGAGTTGCCACGTGAGTCGTTCGTCGATGGTCCTGGCCAGATCGGGGCTCGGATCAATCAGGAACCTGAGATTTCTCGCGAGTTCAGCCTGTTGAGTCAGGGTGGCTCAGAGGTCATTCAAGGCAACATGCTCGTCGTACCGATCGAAGAATCGGTTATGTACGTGCAGCCGATCTATGTGTCCGCCGACCCCGAAGGCAGCGCTGCTGCCTCCGATATCGCGGCCCTCCCCGAGGTCAAGTTCGTGATCGTGGTGTTCGGTGATCGGATTGTGATGCGAGAGACGCTGGACGAGTCGCTTCAAGCAGTGTTCGGCGACGCCGCGCCTGTGGTTGACGATGGCACCCCCGACGATGGCACCCCCGACGATGGCACTACCGAGCCTCTGCCGGACGACGTGACCGCGGCGGTATCACAACTGCTGATTCAGGCGGATGCAGCCTTTGCTCGAGCAGACGCTGCTCTCCGAGATGCCGACCTGGCCACCTACCAAACCGAGGTCGCCGAGGCGCAGCGACTGCTCGATCAGGCTAGAGGACTCATCGAGGCGGCTCTGGTCGGAGAGAGCGCCTAGCGCATTCCGTCGGTTGCCCGGTAGCTTGGGCTTCCAGAACGCGGAGACACGGTGATAGGTCGTGGTGCGGTTGCTTTGGGCGTGGGCCTCCTGCTTGCCGTCGGTTCGACGACTGCCGCGGGCGGATCCGCCTCCGATCGGTCCGAAATCAGGCACACGCCGCATCTGCAGCTCGGTGATGCTCCCCTGATCGGATACTCCGGCAGTGAGACCGATCAGGTACGGGTGATGTGGCAGACGGTCCCCGAGGGTTCGGCTACCAACGATTCGTTTCACGTCGAGTACCGACTCGAGAGTGCGGCACAATGGCTCAGAGCCCGGGCGGTGGTGCGGACCGATACGGGTGTTGGAGGTCGGGTAATCCACCACTCCGACCTGCTCGGTCTGGACTTCGATGCTGGCTATGAGTACCGGGTGCAGCATGTGCGGGACGGAGTGATCTTGGCCACGTACGGATCGGCCTTTCGTACCCGGCTCCCGGAGGCGAGCAACCGGTCGTTCAGCTTTGCTGCCTACGGCGACTCGGCGAATGTGTCGTCCCTGGGGTCGTTTCGATTGCTCCAGCAACGGATCAACCAGGTTGATCCCGAATTCTCCCTGCTGCTCGGTGACAATACCTACAACGATGGAAGCCATGACCAGATCGATGCTCGTTTCGATGCGTCTCTCAATCCTGAGGCCGCAGCGTGGAACTCCGGCCATATTGATTACGTCAGCTTTGGCAATCACGACGTTCGAACACGGTCGGGCCAAGCCACCGAGGACAGCTTCTCCGTACCCGTACCGGTCGTCGGTGTGACCGCCGCGGCGTCACCTCCGGTTTCCGAGCGGCCGGAGCACAACTACTCATTCGACTACGGGTCGGTCCACTTCGTCACCTTCGACACCAACAGCCTGGACAACCCGGACCGACTTGATGGTCTGATCGAATGGGTGGCTGCCGATCTGGCCGCCTCACGGCAGCCTTGGAAGATCGTCTTCGGCCATCATCCTGTGGCTGGAACTCCCGACAAGGGGGAATCCCCCTCAGGTGGGTACTACAGCCGATTGGTACCGGCTCTGTTTGCGGCGGGAGCGGACGCCTTCATGGTTGGCCATTCCCACACCTATGGGTGGAGCTATCCCCTCACGGGAGGCCGAGATGGGACCGCCGCCTTTGTCTCCCACCGGGGAACCGCTTATCGGGAGGGCGACGGTGTCGTTCAGGTGGTGTCGGGTGTCGGCGGCAAGAGTGTGAGGTCTGGATCGTTCGGACAGTTCCCGTTCATGGCAGCCGGGTACACCAGTTCCACCGAGCCCAGGGCTGAGGTCGGATTCACGCTGGTGGAGGTCACGCCCACGATCCTGACGTTCAGTTACGTCGCGGCAGACGACGGTGAGGTGATCGCCTCCTTCTCGATCCTCGGGGGCGCAGATCATTGGGGAGTGCCCGGCAGGTGGTCGCTGCGGTTGTCGGTCACATGATCGGGACGGTCTTGCGCAGCATCGGGTGCGTCCGTATGCTCCGGTCCCTACGACGCGGGGTGGAGCAGTCTGGTAGCTCGTCGGGCTCATAACCCGAAGGTCGCAGGTTCAAATCCTGCCCCCGCTACGAAGAACCCCCAGGTCAGAGGCCTGGGGGTTTCTTGTTGGGGCGCGATCAGGTGGCCATGTCAAACATGTGTCAAACACGCCTCGCTATGAGCTACCCCTAACCCATTGAGAATTGCTCGACCATTTCTCCATTCTCCTGAACGAACGCCTTAATTGGCCCATCTTGAGATACCTTGATTCCGACCCCGTATCTGCTGAGAGCCTGGGCCGCCGCTGTGCGCCCGCCGCCAGGGCTGCCGCCGCGGACCTTAAGAATGGCTCCGCCAGCAAGGATTCGACCTGATTGATCGAGGAGTGTGGCCCCGTCCATCGAGAGAAGTTCCAGGCGGCGACGCCTGCTGAGCGCTTGGAAGTGGGTTTGGTTGATCATCCGGCTCGGGATGTGTGACTCTGACGACCAGGAATCATCCGGGGCAAGGAGCTTTGCGATTCCCGTCTTCACTTGGTCGCGGGCGAGGATGCCAATGCAAGCTCCATGATGCGCTGCCGATGCATCGAGCAGCGAGGTCAAGATTGCCCCTTTGACAGGTGGTGATAGCTGCCGTTTCGTGCTTCCGAACCAGCCGGAACCTTTGACCAGATCGAGAGGAAAGCCGCGCCAGCGAGAGTTGCGTCGAGCGAAGAGGAGCTGCTGATTGGCGAAGAGGTACACCTCGCCGGACCTCGTTACCGAAAGGCCAATTCGGCCGGTCGAACCGGTCCACTCCGCTAATGCCGTGAAACTGTCCGGTGCGAGGATGTCAGAATCCTGGGTGAACTCCAGATCGATCACGCTCAGGGCCGAGCCATCACCAGCGAGTCGAACGGCAGTCACGAGGCCAGAACCCATCACTGGCGCCCAAGCCTCATCCAGGAAGGATGTCAGCGGCACGCCAGTCTCTTGAGCGTTGAGGTCCAAACACATATTCATGGCGATTCGAACGCCTTCGTACGTTCTTGTTGCATATTGGACGATCGATTGCATAACGGTCTCAAGCGTTCGGGAGTTGTTGGTGTCGTCTGTACAGCGAACGGCAATAGCGCGGGTCAACACATCCCCTGAAGCAGCTGGCGCGAAGCTCCGAGGCACTTCACTGAACTCGTGGAGAGCTTGGGCATATGCCCTGAGCAGGCGGGCCTCGTCTCCGGAAAACACGAGAGCGGATCGGCTGAAGCAGACCTTGCGGCTACTGCGGGGGAGTAGGACCCACACTTCGCGCGGCTCTGGCCTGCCATAGATCCGATGCAGACCTTCGGTCGTTATCCCGTGAGAGATCTTGGCTCCGAGTAGATCTCGCAGATCACGTTCGGCCAAACTGAAGTAGTCGTCGATAGTGGCCAAGCCAGTTTGTGAGTCTTCTTGAGCTGCTATGACCGGAGATCATAGAGTGAATTGACCATCGCCTGGAGAGCCCGTTTCGGATTCCCCGGCCACTGTTGCGGCGATCCGGGCCGCAGCCTCGGCTTGCATCCCCGGGATTACGTGGGCGTATTGCTTCATCGTGAAGGCTGGATTCTCGTGGCCGAGGCGTTCGCTAATTACCTTCACCGGCACGCCGGCCTTCATCGCGATGGATGCATGGGAGTGGCGCAGGTCATGGAGTCGGATCCTTGGGAGAGGAGTCCTGGCCACCAAACGGCCGAATGTCTGAGAGAAGCTGTGGGGGTGGATAGGTGTCCCGTCCTCCTTACAGAACACCAGATCCCGGTCCTGGTAATCGGTAGTCCATGTGTTTCGTTCTTCCTGCTGGCGCAGCCGGTGTGCCTGGAGATGTTCGATGGTGGCCGGGTCAAGGTCGATCACCCTTGCCTGGTGGTTCTTGGGGGTCGAGACAATGACCTCGTAGGCCACCGAGACCAAGGCTTGGCGCACCGAGATGCGAGCACCGTCGAAGTCGAGGTCCTTCCAACGCAGGCCGAGAACTTCACCTCGACGCATGCCGGTCATGGCGGCAACACGCCACGCGGCCTCCAATCGGTGACCTTGGACGGCCATGAGAAACGATTTCAGCTCGTCTGGCTCCCAGAAGCCGATCGCGTTGGACACCGTGGCGCGAGGCCGGGGCGGTTTTGCTCGTGCGGCGACGTTGCCTGCCACGAGGTCCGAATCGACTGCGTCGGTAAGCACCTTGTGGACGATCGTGTGCACATAACGGACGGTTTTGGCACTCAACCCAGCTCCAGTATTTCGATTCCCATTGGCCAACAGGTCGGCGTAGAGCCGGTTGAGCATCGTCGGGGTGATTTGTCGAAGCTGTTGGCTTCCCAGCTGGGGAAGCACGTGGAGGTTGAGGTTCCTCCGGTACGAATCGGAAGTGCTCGGCTTCACCCGGGACTCAGTTGTCGGCAGCCAGTGCCCCTGCACCCACTCGGAAAGCGTGAGTGCGTTCGGTTCGACGTAAGCGCCGGTGTTGAACTCGTGAACGACCTTTGCTCGGGCGGCTTCGGCTTCCTTGCGGGTCGGAAACCCGCCATGCCATTTCTGACGCCGGTTCCTCTCGGCGTCGCGTGGGAGGTCGATGACGACATACCAGTTGACGGTCTTGCGCCCATCCTTAGTGGTGTGGACTCTCTTACGGATGTGCCCCTGCATCAGCGGTTCCCGCCCGCAATTGGTGACCCAAGCCACTCAAGGAGGGCAGGTACGGGGACGATCACTCGCCTTCCGAGTCGACGCGACGGGATCTCGCCTCGCCGGGTCGCCTCGTAGGCGGCGGTCCGCCCGAGCCCGAGGAGTGAGGCGACTTCCTCGACGGTGAGTGTGATGCGGCGCTCGAGATCGTTGAGTGCGATGGCGGCGATAGGCTGAACCATGTCGGACCTCCTAGTTAGGTTCCGGCCGGGCCCCGGGGTGTTCACGCACCGCCGGGGCCGATTCCGTGTCTATAACATTAGACTACAGTGCTGTCAGGTCCCTGTCAATGGTTGTAGACTGCCTCAGGATGCCCACTATCGACACTGCCGATCTCGTTGACGCCCGGGGGGTTGCGCGGTTCCTGGGATTGTCTCATTCGAATAGCGTGAGTACCTACCAGCACCGTTATCCCGATATGCCGAGACCCGTTGTGGAACTCGGGGAAGGTCGGTGCAAGCTGTGGCTGATGGGTGAGATACGTGATTGGAGCGCGGCAAGGGTGCGTGGCGAGTGATGGGAGACTCAGGTTCGCAGCGTTTTTTGTGTCACTTGCTGCCGGTAGCTTCACCCGCAGAGGAATCGAGACTCACGCTACTGTAATTTGCACACCGCTGTGCTTGACATGGCTCGGTGCATTCCCCCGGCACGAATGGAGAGAGCTCGCGATATGGACCAGCTCCGGCTTGAGGATCCCCCACCGGATCTCGGGGAACTACGTCCAGATCGGGGTCCGGTCGGTAGCCGAAAACCGTATCGGCGCGAGATCGTAGGTCACAAGGGATCGATCTTCTACCGAGCGCACAGCTACCACACCAAGGTGCCGCCCGAGGGCATTGCAGAAGTCATAGAGCACTACACGGATCCGGGGGCAATCGTGGTGGATCCTTTCAGTGGATCCGGTATGACGGGCATCGCGTGCCTGCTCACGGGCCGGCAAGCAGTGCTCTCGGACCTCTCGCCAGCTGCGGTGCACATAGCCCGCAACTATGTCACTCCTGTCGACCCTGAGCGGTTCGCGGTGGCGGGCCGCAATCTGATGGAGGATTCGCATACTCTCGAGCGGAGCCTCTACGGAACCGAGTGCCGTGAGTGCGCCACCGCTGGTGCAAGGATCGAGTACACGGTCTGGTCAGATGTCCACGCCTGTCCGGACTGCAACGCCGAGATGACCTTCTGGGACGTGGGTCTGAAGGATGATCGATCCGGTATTAGGCGTGAGATTCACTGCTCTGCTTGCGGAGGAGATTGGAAGAAGAGGGACCTGACGTGGCTTCACTCGGTGCCCGTCTTGGTCTCAGTCAGCTGCCCCGACTGCAAGACACGAGAGCAGCGTCCCCTTTCCGATGTTGAGCATGCACGTGCTTCCGGATTCTCTCAGAGTGCGGTCCCGCATTGGTATCCGACCGACCCCTTTGAGGAGTGGCGGGAGATGTGGCGCGGCCAACACGGGGTACAAGGGCTGGAGACGGCTGCCGATTTCTATACGCCCCGGAACCTGTGGGCTCTCGCCGCGGTGTGGGATGGCATTGCCTCGATGGGTTCTTCCGAAGCCAAGGATGCTCTTCGTTTCGCTTTCACAGCCATCGTCAATCGCGCGTCCCGTCGTTATCAGTGGAACCCGAAGCGTCCAACGAATGTGCTGTCATCGACGATGTACGTCGCGTCTCTGTCATATGAGTTCAACGTCTTCTCACTACTACGCCGAAAGCTCAAGGCGGTGGCCGGTCTCTACCAAGCAACGTCCACGCTGCCGGGGAGAGCTGAGGTACACCAGGCGCCGGCCCAGCGACTCGACCATCTTCCCGACGGTTCGGTGGACTACGTCTTCACCGACCCACCCTTCGGCTCCAACATCTTCTACGGCGATTCCTCGTTCCTTTGGGAGGCTTGGTTGCAGGAACACACAAACCTGCATCTGGAGACCGTTGTCAACCGCTCTCTCCCGAGCCTCCAGGGAGGCAAGAATGTCACTGACTATGAGAAGCTCATGGCTGGCGCCTTCGGAGAGGTAGCTCGCATACTGAGGCCCGGTGCTTGGGCGAGTGTCATGTTCCACAACTCCGACGACGAGGTGTGGAGCTCGATGCAACGGGCAATCGAGACGGCAGGCTTCGAGATCGGCTCGGCCGTGGCCTTCGACAAGTCGCAGCCTTCATTCAAAGGTGTGAAAGCCAACCTCGATGGTGAGCGTGTTCCTGCTTTCGATCTCGTTTTGCATCTTCGCTCCCGTAGGTCCTCGAGCCGCCCTCGGGTAGCTCCGGCCAAGGAAGCCACTCTTGTGGCGAGGCTCTCGGAACACCTTGAGAACTCGCCGCCAACGAAGCGGACAACGCCGTACTTGCACTCGCTCGTTATGCGGATCTTGCTTGAAGGTGGGTTCGCGCTGAACGGCTGGAGCTACGCAGCCGTGGAGGACCTTTGCCGCAATCACTTCATATGGACCGACAGCAGCTGGGAACTCCCAACTGCTGCAGGAGGCGCTGAATCGTGACCAGCACATCCGCCCGGACTGCGTCGTTGCCAACCTCGGTGTCGGCTCCAAAGACCAGCTTCGCCTACCAGGCGCATAGCTATCCGACGAAAACTCCGCCGGAGGCCATAGAGCCCTTCATCGAGGCTTGTAGTGAACCCGGGGATCTTGTTGTTGATCCCTTCTGTGGGTCAGGTATGACGGGGGTGGCAGCACTTCAGACCGGACGTCGAGCGATTCTGTCTGACCTGTCTCCAGGGGCCGTGCACGTCACTAAAGGTCACACCCAATCGATCCCAAGCAGCGGGCTCGCCGATGCGTTGGGCATCCTTGACCGGCGATGGATGGCGCGAAGGGAGCTGGCACTGTATGGCGCGACCTGCCCTACATGCGGTTCTGCCGGTACCGCTCGGCACACCATCTGGAGCGAGACCCTGACTTGTCCTCATTGCGCGGCAGAGACAGTTCTGTTCGACCAGGCCTCCGATTCGGGGCAGATTCCGAGGACTGTCTCTTGCGCGAGCTGCGGGAACTCGATCATTCGAGCCGGGGCGATCGCATGCAGGTCCGTTCCGGTGCAGATAACGGTGGAATGCAAGGGAGGTTGTCGGAGCCTTCAAACGGGTTCGGTTTCCGGAGGGGATGCCCGCACAATCGACGCGCAGGGTCGAAGGAGACGTCGATACTGGCTCCCATCTGATGCAGTCGGATCCGACCGCGAGATGTACAAGCGCTCGGCCCTTCATCTGAAGGGCATCGCAACCGTGGCTGATTTCTACCTCGCAAGAGCCAAGCTTGCTCTGTCCGAACTCTGGGAGCGGATCTCCCGAATAGAGGACGCCAGGACGCGCGGAGCTTTCCGATTCGCCTTCACCAATACTGCTTGGCACTCGAGCCGCATGCGCCGTTACAACGCCCGCGGCGGGCAACGTCCGCTCACAGGCACCCTGTACATTCCGCAGCTTGTTGCTGAAGCCAACGTGTTCGCGGTCTTCCGAAACCAGATTCGACAGCTCGGCCGCTACTACGAGAGGCTCGGGGTTGTCGCCGACCACACCGTGGATGCTCGTGTGGGGACTGCAACGGATCTCGACTGGCTGGAGGTCGGGAGTGTTGACTACGTCTTCACGGACCCCCCATTCGGAGCCAATCTGTTTTACGCCGACTGCAACCTGGTGTGGGAGGCATGGCTTGGCGAGACGACCGATAGCGACAAGGAGATTGTGGTCAACAGGTCGAGGCGGCCCGCTGACGGAGGTAAGACAGTCTCAGACTATGGGGCCCTGCTGGCTGCCTCGTTCGTCGAGATGCGGCGCGTACTGAAACCCGGTGGACTCGCCAGCGTTGTGTTCCATAATTCCGACGACTCGGTTTGGACCGCGATGCTTGGTGCCGCTGAGAGTGCTGGTTTTGTGCAACATCACGTTGCGTTGCTGGACAAGGTGCAGAGATCCATGAAGGGCTACAAGGGCCGATCGGGTCGCGAACGCGTTCCGTTCTATGACCTCGTGATCACCTTCGGTAGTGGCTCGGTGGAGCGATTGAACGGCGCGGGAGAGTTGGCGGTCCAGATCATCGACGACCATCTTGCTGATCTCGATCGGTCAGGAGCCTCGGCCGGGGACGAACGTCGGAGCCTTGAGTATCTGTACTCCCTGGCGGTGGCGCGGATCATCGGGCGAAACATCGTGCCCGAAGGCCTCTCGTATCATGCCTTCGAGGCCATATGTAACACCAGGTATGTTCGTAGCGGTAGGTTCTTCGATACTGTCTGAAGGATGAGGCGTTGCCTGACTCAACACTGGATACGCAGCAGCTGCATGATCGGTTCGTAAGCGATCTCGGTGACCTTGTGGTTGGCACCGGAGCGTTGGGGGACAAGCCGCTGGAGGTGGTACTTGCGCCGCCGCTCCCGCAGAAGGTCCGTGCCTATGTCTACAACCTCACGTCGCCGCCTGGCGGGCGGCCATCAGGGGAGCACAAGATCCAGTTGATGGTGCCGGGCCAATCTCGAGATGAGCGCGGTGATTTCGACTTCTCCGGCGACTCCCAGGTGATCATGGCCGGATACTCGGAAACCGAGCGGGTGTATGTCCTCTGGGATGCTGCGCTACACCGCGACTTCGGCTTTTCCGCCAACGTTCAGGTGAAGGGGGAAACGGTTGAAGAAGCCTTCACTGAGGGGCTGGCGGTGCAGGAGCGGCGGCTGCGATCAGTGGATGCGATGGAATCGGTCGTCGTTGTTCCCGCCCAGAATCTTGTCGATGGGCTTCTTGTTCGGGTCGGTACGGGATCCTCGCCGCCTCCCGCGAGCGCTCCCGTGACGGATCCCACCGCTTCGACCAATGGTGTTCCCTATCGATCCGCAACTTCCCGCAGCCAAGCCTCGAAGAGACGCGTATTCGAGGTCGATCCCGACCTGTTCGATAGAGCCACCGACGCCCATGCGTTGACGCAGAATGCCCTGAGAGACAAGATCGTGGAGGCCGAGTTTGAGCCTCTGTCCCCGAAGCCCTCGGATCCCCAGTTCGACATAGCCTGGATCGATGGTGACGACGCTTGGGTTGCGGAGGTCAAGAGTTTGACGGGCCAAAACGAGGTCCGCCAGATTCGGTACGCGATCGGTCAGGTGTTCAGCTACTGCTTCCTCCTTGATTGGGAGGTGAGCAAGGTGACGCCGGTTATTGCGCTTGAGCGTCAACCCTCGGATCAGGGGTGGGCTGATCTGTGCACAGAGATCGGGATCCACCTTGTCTGGCCGCGCACATTCGACCGTTTGTTCGATTGAGCAGGCACCCCGGTCAGTGCTCATCTCAGCACGGCTCGGGATTTCGTGTTGTCTCTCCTACGGGCAGTCGACGCACCTCGTGCCATCATCGGGGAATAGGTTGGTGCGTTTCGAGAGACCGCACTGAATGCAGGTCTTGGTCTCGGGCTCACGCTTTGATGGTGTACCGCAGGCGCACTTCTTGCAGCTTCGGCACCAGAGTTCTCCGCATGCGTCGTGCAGGCTGTAGCCCCAAGTGTGAGAAGAACAGTGGGGACACGTGCCGCTGTAAGCGGCCTTCCTCGCCGGACGGGTTCCGCCATCGAGGACCGACAGTCCGCTCCCCGGCCAGTATCGACTCTCCGTGAACACGGCGTGAACCTCGTGTTCGTACGATGCAGCATCAAACCAGAGCGTGCGCGTTTGGCCGGAAGGCCACGTGATGGAGCCTTGCCCTCGATGCCGTCCGACGCTCTTGGCGCGCCAGATCGGGTGGCTATCGCGAAGGACGGTTCCCCTGCGTAAACGGTAAGGCGTGGTGGGTGAGGCGCTGGCGAAACGGACAGTTTTGCTTTTCGGGTTGGCGATCATGACGTACCCGAATGATGGGAGACGTTCTGACAGCCGTACTGCGCATGCTTCCATTGACCCGTACGATTCCTTGTGCAGCTCAGCGACATGGCCGGCTAGGGGCCGGCTTCCGTTGAGAACGGCGTCGAGGCGCGTGTCGGGTATGAGGAGGAGACCTGCCAGTGAGTCGCATACCCGCTCCTCGGCTTGCTGGCCCCCATCATCATCGATGTCATGGAGTTCCGACAGCACATCGATGTTGCTCCGGATCGCGTAGTGGCCGAACTCGTGGAGCAGCGTGAACCGTTCTCGACGGCTTCCGGGTGTCGGGCGGTACCCAATCGCGTTCAGGTCGTCGAGGAACACCCCGTCGCATGAGCAATCACTCGTCTGGTAGATGCTGCTCTCGAAGACTTTGACGCGAAGGCCGAGCCGCCTGAGCGCCGAGACGGGCGATCGTCCAAGTTCCTGACGGCGGGACTCCTTGTAGTCCTCGAGAATCCGGATGGCCAGATCCCTGTACAGGTTCACCGCTCGGAAAAGAACATATAGAAATCGAGTAGTTGGCTCCAGTCCTCTCGGGTCAGTTCACCCGTCGAGCGCTTGGGTGAGTTGGCGAGGAAGTTGGTGACTCTCTTCTGCATCTCATCGTCTAGTGGCAGGTCGAGCCGTTCGGCGTGGCGTTGGAGCTTCTTGGAGAAGGAGGGGCTATTCACGAACCGCTGAAGTGAAACCGACAAAGGGACATCAGCACCTCGGGTATCACCATCGCCGAGCAGGTCGGTCGGTTCGCATTCCAGCGCCCGTGCGATCGTGTTCAGCGTCTCGAGTGTTGGATTGGCGCTTTGGTCTCGCTCGAGGTCTGAGAGATACGGGACGGACATTCCGCTTTCTCGAGCGAGATCCTTCAGCTTCCAACCCCTTCGCTGTCGACGGGCGCGGATTCGCTCTCCGAGGGTGGATGCCATTGGGGGGTTCCTCCGGTGACAGCAGAATTGGTCCAGCCAGGTTAGCCCAACACCGACCCTGTATGCTATTATGGTGACATCGAAACTCGTATTGCGAGCTTCAAGTAGAGCACGGAGGATGGTTGTGACTGAGAGTGAGGCATTTGAACAGTTCCACGAGGAACTCAAGCTCGATCCAGATGAACTAGCTTTTGCCAGGGGGTTTCCCGACGAGATTCAGGCGGCATTGGCGATCGAGGGGGTAGTCGTCGCCTACTCCTTCCTGCAGGGCTCGCTGGCCAGAGGGACGATGGTGTCGCCGCTCAAGGATGTCGACATGGTGGTATCGCTCGATCGAGAGGCGTACCGACACCTACTCGACGATCCGTTGGGGTCCGACAAGGCAATGGACCTGTTCCAGGACGCTCTTGAACGGCAGCTGCGGGGGAAGTACCCGAACCTGGTGTTTGGGGAGCGGAAAGCACACGCTCTTTCGATCGAGCTTGGAGATGGGGACCCGTCGTTTGATCTCGTACCCGCGTTCGAGACAACGTCAGACGACGACGATGTGCTGATCGCTGACCGAAATGACCGGCGGTGGGAGCGGTCCAACACTCGAGAGCTGACGCGTGTCGTCGCCACCGCCAACCAGAAGGTGGGAGGCAAGCTGATCCACGTTGTACGAATGGTCAAGCACGCCGTCAGGACCAAGCTGCATGAAGGGTTCCCCGGGCTGGCCGTCGAGTCACTGGCGATTCCAGCCATCGATACGCAGATGGGATACGCAGAGGCCTGCCTCCGGGTCTTTGAGGAAGGTGCCTCGAGGCTGGGTCGCACCATCATCGATCCGACGGGACGGGACGATCTGGCCCCCAAGATCGATGCCATCGAGCCTGGCTTCACCCACAACGCCAAGCAGTGGTTTGAGTCGGAAGCTGCCGACGCTCGCCGTGCGCATGAGCGGGCAGTTGATGGGGATCACGACGAGGCCGTTGTCTGGTGGTTTCGCGTGTTCGGATCGCCGTTCTCTTCGCCGGCTGACTCAGTGTCCGAGAAGGCGGCTGCCTCGGCTTTGTCATTCGGTGTCTCCGCGCCGCGACCAACCCGATCATGGCAGAACTCGAGCTGAGGATGGTTCTCGAAGAACCGGGTATGGCTGCCCGTGTTCTCGCGCCCATACCGTGTGTCGAGTCCGTGGTGCGCAGACGTGCTTCGCCATGTGAGGTGGTGTTCCGGTTGCGGCTGCTTCCGCATGACTCCACCGGCGTCTTCATCCGAGAGGGCTATCCCATCGAGGAAGTGCACGTTGTGATCTCTAGCAATGGAATCATTCGTGCAGTTCCCAAGTCAGGGCGACAGCGAGAGTGGCTTCACCGCAACTCGATGTTCGGGATAGGGCTTGATCTGTGTTTATGGGATCCCAACGATCCGACATCCTTACGCTGGGATTGGGACGACGGATTGGAGGAGTACGTGCGCATCGTATCGCGCCACCTCATTCACGAGGAGTACTGGCGACGCCACGGTGAATGGCCTGTGGAGGATTCACCTCACGGCTCTTGGCCGGGCGGCTGGCCTATGCGGACGACGCAGATGAAACAAGCGAGTCGGAGGTGGAGACGTGGATAGAGGATGGCTTGAGTTGGCGGTCGCCTCGCTTCCGGTGGCTGGGGCGATCGTGGTCGCGTTCGTCCCACGTTGGGCGGAAGTCAGAGAGGCCAGGCGCACCCGCTACGCAGAATCCGTTCAAACTCTTGTCGCCTGGACTGAGTTTCCCTACCGGGTGGCGCGTCGAGTCGGAGATGCCCCTGAGATACTTGAAGGGCTGGCGGTGCTCGGGCATGACCTCCAGGAGAACGTCGTCTACCACAAGGCGTGGGTCACCGCAGAGAGCAGGGCGATGGGCCGTCTGTATAGCGAGGTAACCGAGGCGCTGCGTGCTGCGGTTGGACCGGCAATCCAATCAGCTTGGGGGAGTCGACCGGTGACGGAGCCAGATGATATGAACATCGGATCCCTCGGCATGCACCGAGCCGCTATTGGCGAACTCCTCAATCGCGTAGCAGTGGCATCGCAGACACGCTTCGGATGGCGGAGGCTCTTGGGAGGGCTGAACGGAAGAAGGGAGGTCTTCGCTGCTTCGGTCAATCTCCCAATGGAAATCTGAGGTCATGGTGTCAAGCCTGTGTCAAACGAACAGCGCCGAATCGGGTCGTCTGAGGCCGGATGCACGCGGACTGTGGTGATCAGAACCCGCATGAATCAAGCATCTCGCGAATCCAACGGCACCACCGCGAACCCCATCTCCTAACTCATAACCCGAAGGTCGCAGGTTCAAATCCTGCCCCCGCTACGAAGAAACCTCAGGTAAACCCTGGGGTTTCTCTTTTGCAGGATTCTCGCCGTTCGAGTTCTGTTCGGCCTCGAACGGTTCGACGAGTAGTG
>JAJCYA010000086.1 GCA_029263095.1 Acidimicrobiia bacterium
CCCCGATCTTCACAATGGCGGCCACGCCGTGGCCGGCGTCGAGCAAGCCCGCCATCACCGGGTTCAGTTCCCGGAGACCTCTATCGAGTGCCCGGAATGTGAACGCCATGTCGGCAATGTTGAGGACCACGATCGAGAGCATGAGCAGGGCCACCCTCTCCGGGGACTCGCTGAGCCGGCGAATCCAACCGAGATAGGAACCGCGAGCGCGGCCGACCGAAGGGTCCATTCGGCGATCGAAGCCCAAACGGCGTTCGGGGAAGTGGACCGTCGTCTTGCGGGCACGGCGGTCCTTCTGCGTGCGCCGGTCCAGGTCCTTGTCGGGAGTGATCTCACTCTCGGTGGCCATATAGGCACACAGGGTAGCATTTGGTCGTCTACGGGCCTTTGCAGCCTCCACCAGTGTTCGAAGGAGCTATCCGAGGGGTGGGCGTTCAGGTGGCCTGGGCTCGGGCCTGCTCGATGGCGGGGGTCGAGACGATGGGTGTCACGAGCACGGCTGTCAGCGCTACGACTGCACCGCCGATGATCATTGGGCTCCTCAGCCCGAACCATGAGGCAAGGAAGCCTCCGGCGAGGGCACCCAGCGAGAGTGAGCCCATAGATGCGATCTGGTAGGCGCTGTTGACTCGTCCAAGCAGCGTGTCGGGGGTGATCGCCTGACGCAGGGAGACGGTCACGACGTTCCAGACCATGCTGATGATGCCGGTCGTGAAGATGGCGATGCCGGCAACCGTGGGTGACGAGGTCGCGCCGATCACTGCCAGAGCAGCGCCAAAGCCCACGACAGCGGTCAGCAACAACTTCCCGGGTGGGAACGCGGCGCTGATACGCGAGGCTGTCGCGGCACCGACGAAGGCACCTACGCCACCGGAAGCTACAAGAAGCCCAAACCCGAGATTGCTCACTCCCAGGTTGTCTTGAGCGTGCAACACGAACACCGCGACATAGGCCATGAACCAGAAGTTGATAACGCCGACCTCGGCTGACAGCGTTCGGAGGAGCCTGTGCTTCCAGAGCCATGAGAGCCCTTCGCGAATCTCGGTCCACAGGCTCGTATCGACGACACCCTGCTCGGCGCGGTAGTCCGCTTCGGGCAGAGTGCTGATCAGGATCGCGCTCAGGCCAAACGACACCGCGTCAGCGACGAACGGAACACTGCGAGCGACACCGAACATCGCTGCCCCTAGTGGGCCCCCAATGAAGTCGTTGGTAGCTGCTTGCGCGGCGTAGAGACGCGAGTTGGCGCGCTCGAGTTGGGCTGGGGCTACGACGCTCGGAAGGATCGACTGTGCAGCGTTGTCGAAGAGCATCTCCCCGATGGCGAGCAGGAAGCCCACGACGACAAGCAACGGGATCGACGCTCTGTCCGTGATCACGGCGAAGGCGAGCAGACCAACAATAAGCATTCGATAGAGATCTGTTGCCCACATCACCCGTCGCCGGTCCCAGCGATCAACCAGGGCGCCAGAAAACAGGGAGAACAGAAGCCACGGGAGCTGGGCAGCGACGGCCACCAATGCAACAAGAACTGGATCCCGCGTCAGAGCAGCTGCAAGGAGCGGGAGAGCAACACCGAATACGCCATCGCCAAGATTCGAAATCGTTGAAGCAGCCCATACCCGTGTGAACGCTTGGCCGAGCGGTGCGCTAGCGGCCGTCTCGGATGGGCTGGGCATTCCCACAGTCTGACAGCCTCACCGAGCGCAGTGCCACCCTGAAGCAGTCCGGTGACATCCCCCAGCGTTCGAGATTGCTACTCGAGGGCGGTGGGGAGGTCAGGGGTCCTGAGTCACCTGATCTGGTCCGAACGAAAGAGTCGAGGACAGTTCGTCGGCTACTCGTCCGGCAGGAATTCGCGCAGAAATGCCAGGGCCTCACCCTCATCAGTGAAGAACTGGTAAGGGATCAGCAGCCGGGAGATGCTCTCCAGAAACGGGCTGACGTTCACAGCCGCCTCGGGGGTGATGAGCATCGCCACCGCCGTACAGGTTGACTCAAGGTGGGAGATAGCCGTTCGCCACTCCGCCGGGCCAGGCATCGGCGACTTCCGGGCGTCAAGGAACGCGGGTCTGGGTGCTCCGCCGACGAGGTCGCGACCGGCAGCGAAGAGTTCTTTCACCGACTCGGGGGTGCTGGGAGTGTCCTTGCCTTGCGCGAAGATCATCCCGTCCTCAAGCCAGATGAATGACACGATGGTCTCGATGGCATCCTCCGGCGGATCCATGGCGACCATCCTACGCCTCAGGAGGGCCGGACAGCCTCGGACACCCCAGACGGTCACGCAAATGCGAACGAAGTTCGGTTTCTGTTGGATGCAGCGCGACGAGTTTGCTCGGGGTTACGAAGCCCGGTGACTTTCCCGTGGCATCGGCCAGTGTGCGGGAATCTCATCAGAGCGAACGCACTCCCAGATGGGTTTGACAACGCGTCAACTGTCGGATCTCAATCTGAACGTGCTCAGGCGTCCCTCGTTCGCTGACTCAAATGCCGCACTGAGCGCGGCGACCGATTCTGGGTTCTGATAGTGGGCAAGTTCGGCTGGAGTCAAAGGCACGGCCGGATGAATAATCAGGCCGCCGTCGTCTGTTGAGGCTGCGACGATCTGCATCGAACGAAACCCCAGTTTCCCAAGGGACACACGCCCGCGATCGTCGACATCAAGAATGACTCGGCGCTGACCGTGGGTGGTCATGGTGGTGGTGGCTCCTCCTACGGCTTGTAGTGGATAATACCTCAAATCGGCAGATGGGTCAATGCCCACTTCACGCGATACGGGCACTCCTGGTACAATTACACCCATGGAATTCGCCGTCACTCCCGAGTTTGTCGAGCGATACGAGACGCTTGATGATGAGACGGTCGAGTGTGTGGACGAAGCGATCCACCGGCTTCTTGCTGAGCATCGCAGTGCGTGGGCCCGCCAGAATCGCGTTGCTGGAGACCACGGATCTGCTTGGCTGATTGCGCTCAGGTGCTCAGATGACGATATCGCTCTCTATTGGCAGGAAGGCCCGGACGAAGAGATCATCCTGGTCCTGTTGCTGAAGAAGTAGTCACTCACCTCCGCCAGCGTGCGGGGAGGGTCACCAGAGGTAGGTGTCGCGGGAGGGGGAGATACAGTGGATCTGTGTCCGCATCACCAGTTGCCCTCATCACCGGTGTCAGTCGCACTGCCGGGATCGGAGCTGCCTGTGCCGACGAACTCGCTTCGCGCGACTGGAAGGTCGTCGGGGTGGGATGGCGCGCCTACGACGACCGGATGCCGTGGGGTGCCGACGCCGAGCCGATGCCGATTCTCCAAGCCGACCTGGAAGACCCCTCGGTTCCGGAGCAGTTGGTTGCCGACGTCCATCGTGAGCATGGCCCCATCACCGCTCTGGTGATGTGCCATGCCAAGTCCGTCGATTCATCGATTATCGACACGACGGTCGAGAGCTTCGACCGTCACTTCGCCGTCAACGCACGAGCGACGTGGTTGCTGATCAAGGCCTTCGCTGATCGATTCCCCGGGCCGGGTGGTTCCGGGCGCATCATCGCTATCACAAGTGACCACACCCCCTACAACCTGCCCTACGGAGCCAGCAAAGGAGCGTCGGACCGCATCGTCCTTGCGGCATCGGTCGAACTCGCCGAACTGGGAGTGACAGCAAACGTCATCAACCCAGGACCCACCCAGACCGGCTGGATCACCCCTGAGTTGGAGCAGTCGATCCTGAGACGAAATCTGCAGCAAAGGCTCGGGACCCCCGAGGACTGCACTCGCCTGGTCGGATTCCTCTGCTCGTCCGAAGGTCAGTGGATCAACGGGCAGCTTCTCTACTCCGATGGGGGTCGACCGCACTGACACCATCAGGCACAAAAAGTGGTTCATACCACCCAAGTGACATACCGCCACCGTCCCCCCACCGCAACTGATCCTCACAGACACCAGAGCAGAACAATCGAGAACGGTGCTATTCCTCGAACATCGTGGCACCGATGCTCGCCCCTGCGCCACCCCTTTCGACGGTGAGAGTCCAGCACCCCGCCGACGGAATCAGCCACCCAGTTCCGTATTCGTCACCCGGTCGTTCCCAGTTCGAGCCCAGATGTCGGTCCGGTCCCCAGACCGGTTCGACACCTTCCCCGTCGGGGCCATCGGCGTGGAAACTCACATCACCTTCGCCCGGGACTCGCCACACGATCTTCACCTCTTGCCCAACCGGCATCCGAAGTTCCACCCCGAAGCCGAGTTCCCACCCATTGAATATCAGGGCCCAAACCTCACGGCCATCGGAGGCGTCCGCTCGGACCTCGGTCGCCTGAAGCGGGTCCGCCTCCGTAATCGACGGCTGGCACCCGTCGGGCTTCGCCCCGCTGGCACTGCATGCCACGAACATCATTGCGCAAGCCAGTATTGGTACGCGCCACATCATGTGATGAGTATCGCGGCGAGATCGCACCTCCGTCAGTCAGGGTGCGGGAATGTAACGAGACCAGTCTCAATCGGTTGACATCACCCCACTCTCGGCCAGTGTTCGAAAATGTCATATGAGGTGCGTTCGTCTGATCAGGGGTCCCGAAGCGATGAGAAGGCCTCTACACGCAGATCATGCCTTCGGGTGGAAGGCCATCAACAGCCAGATCACGGTGTGCCCATCATCCGGTTCGCGCTCCTCGACCGGCTGGAAGCCAGCCTTTGTCCACGCCCGGATGGCACGGTCGTTCCACAAGTAGGGATCGACGGTAAGACGCTGAACCCGTCCAGCGCCCACGAGCCACCGGGCGAGAGTGCTGGCAGCATCAGGCCCCAGTCCGCGGCCGCGAGCGGATGGGATTAGGAACATGTCGAGGCCACCAGCGCCGGGCCCCGCCTCCTCGAACCACGCCTGGAGATACCCAACCGGCTCCCCCTCCGCTTCCACGATGTAGGCGTCGACATCGGACCGTGCCAGTCGGAGAAGCATCTCGCCTCGTGTGAAGGTATCCCCATCCCAGTACCGCGCCACGTCAGGATCGCCGTGCCAGGCGACAAGCAGATCGACGTCATCCGTGATGGCCGGCCGGATATTGGTGAGCCCACCGGTGAGCGGAGTATCGGGGAAGCGCATGACCTCAGCGTATCTTCGAGTCCGCGGTCGCAGTTGTCGAGGCGTCAGCGCCTTCCCATCGGCCAGTGTCCGAACCGACCCCCACCTGAGCCGCGACCCGGATCTCGATAAGCAACGCGACTCGCCTCAAGGCGCATCACTCCAGCATCGGCCAGCGTGGGGAATGTCGCCAGCGACCGGACTAGACCAGAGAAGTCACCGCGATCCAGCCGGGGTTCTTCGACTCAGCGTGTGGGGATGCTGATAGCGATGCAGCACTTCTAGTCACCAAGGCGGTCCCGAAGCACTCGGATCCGGCGCTCCAACTCCTCGCGCCCACCGGCCGCGTCGATGGCCCGGTTCAGCCCGGTGGCCTCAGTGATGAACCCGACGTCCCCACCACCAGTTCCGCTGGCCGGCACCGGCATCAGCCGCTCCTTAGCCAGGCGGTCCCACTGCTTCACCAGCAACTCCAATTCCGACCGCAGCGCCGCCCGTGTGGTCGGCACCGCATCCCGAGCCAGACGTCGCAGTTCAGCTCTCCGGGCAAGAAGGGCGGCCTGCTCGTCCCGATCGACCCCGGATTCGAGCCGATCGCTAATCCGGCCGAGCTCGAGCAGGATCTCGTCGATGGTCATGGTCCGATCCTCGCAACACCCGCCTGATTCCGGCAAGGGTCGTCCGACCCCCCCTGATGTGATGCCCGTCGCCTCCGCCAACGTCACCAGCCTGCCAATCAGCAGCACCAACCGGCGAGACTGATCCTCACAGTCACCTGAGGAATCTTCCAGCTGACGGTGCTGTCTTGATCGTCCCTGGAACTCCAGATCGCTGAAGATCACATTCGTCGAACTGACCAAGCCTCCTGGCGCTGACTCCCCCCAACCAGTGCGCAGTTCCAATCGAGCTGGACTGTCGCGTGATGGTCGTTGTCAGGTGTCGGGGCTTGACATGGGCGGAGGACCAATTGTACTCTGTACTGCAGAGGACTCTGCACGATGGAGAGTCCACTCACTCAGGAGATGATCACAGTGGCTCAGCTAGCCGACCTCAAGAGTCTCGAAAAGCAGGCCTTCAGGAAGTTCTACGAAGATGGGCTCCTTGACGTGTTGTTCGGTCTGATGATGGTCGGGATGTCTGTTGGTGCCGTTGTCGAGGATTGGCTCGACAACGAGGCCATGGGCCTGCTCTTCATGCTCGGCATCGCTGTGGTGCTCGTTACCTCTCTCAAGATCGTGCGAGTTCAGCTACTGCGCTCCAGGTTGGGTCACTTCACGCCGGGACCAGGCCGCCGGCGCAAGATCACAAGCACGCGGCTGATTCTCCTGGCCTCCGCCGTCCTCGGAGTGATTGCCTTCGGTGTCGGCGCTGTTGCCAACGGTGGGGGGATATCGGCGACGGCAGTCGAGGTCTGGTTGCCCTTGGTGTGGTTCGTCAACGCCACCGTCGTGCTTGGTGCAATGGCGTACCTACTCGACGTCCCCCGCTTTTACCTCTACGGCGTCCTCTTCGGCCTGGTAGGACCGCTGTTGATCTGGCCCGATGTCCTGTGGGACTCCCGGGTCCCGCCCCTGGTTGCCTTCGGAGCCCCAGCCGTGCCAATCATCATCATCGGCCTGTGGAAACTGACTCACTTCCTGAAGGACTACCCCGCCCAGCCGACCTCGCGACAGGAGACCGTTCTTGGCGGGTCGTAGCGACGGGAGCGCTAAGCCGCTGGACCTCGACCGCGTCGTCCACGAACCTGCCCGGCTCTCGATTCTGACCAACCTATTCGTCGTTGAGAACGCCAATGCGACGTACCTGCTCCAACAGAGCGGCCTCACCTGGGGAAACTTGGGGTCCCACCTCGCCAAACTGGAAGATGCCGGTTATGTGAGCATCGTCAAGGGCTATAGAGGCAAGCAGCCACAGACCACCATCGCGCTGACCCCATATGGACGCACGGCACTCCTCGAATACCGCCGACAGCTGCTGACAACCCTGGACCTCGGCCTCGCCGTCGGTGAGAACACTGAATACTGACGCTGGAGAGGAGGACGACATGAGTGTTCGTCGTAGAGCAGCGGTGATGTACCTTATAGCCGCAGCCTCTTTCTTGATCGCGGGCATCGCAGGCCTTCTGGGCGGACTCAGGGCGAGCATCGCATTCATCATCTTGAGCGCTGCCTTCGGGATTCTTGCTCTCAATTACCGGACATCAACAAAGGAATCCGACGACAGCTAGCCGCACAGTCTGCCTAGTCGGTCTGCGAGTCGGGCAGCTGCTGTATCAGCACCGTGGCCTCCCCCAGTGTTCGGGAAGGTCACTGGAGAGCGAGACGACAATGGTCGGGTTCTGTCTGACCGACCGGGCCCTGAGCCAAGGCGAGTCGGGTCACCAACCAGTTCATCGTTCCAATCCTCGGGTGGCTCGAGCATCAATGATCGTGACTGCGAGAGCAACTACCACGCCGAGGACAACGCTTCTGTACCAGTTGACATCGCTGTCGGGCCAGACCCACACCACCGCTACGTTGGCAAGGACGGCAATGACGAACGTCACAAAGAAGACCCCGAGCCGACGCAACACAGATCCTCCGATCGCTGTCAACGGCTTCCAATCTAGTTAGCACTGGGTTGGCGATCGAGAATCCACAGCGAAATCTGCCTTGCCCATTTGAGGGGTGTACTTAGGAGTCCTTACCCCAGTGTTCGGAGTTGTTACATGAGCCCGGTGGCGCGAAGGGACGGTTATCGGAGGTCAGAGCTGTACCGCTCGACGGTGCACAACTGACCGGTGGTGCGGTACACCTGGTCAGGTTGTTTTGGGTTGTGGTGTGCCCGTTCTGTGCCCGTTCCGTTCAGGTGACCGATTCGGTGACTGCTGGGCCAAGGGCCTAAGGACCCTGGGTATCCATCAGACTCACAGCGACGATGACACCACGGGGGTCGTCGGAGGTTGGTGAGATGGCCGATCATGGCGTCTCGACAGGCTCCGATCGATTTGAGGGATCATCCGCGAAGGGGTGTTATGCCGAAGAGACCAGCTCCGAATCCAGCGACGATCGTGTTGGCCGGCTTGATGTTGCTGACCCTGGCAGTGGCCCTCGTGATGGCCAATAACGGAAACAGCCCTGCTCCCCAGGCCGACGAAAACGAAAACGAAATCGAATTCGAGCCTGAGCCGGCTGAAATAGTTGAGCTGACTGACGGAAGCGCTGCGCTCAAAGCTGAATACCTGGCAGATGTGCTCGGGCTTGAATCCAAAGGTAGCGAAGACATTGCCCTGACGGTTTCTCCGAACTTCACTGTCGGAGAAGAGGGCAAGTGGATCGTGCAAGGGTTCCTGCCGAGCACGCAGAGCGTCGACTTTGCCGCGGGCAGCGGTGGAGGAAGCGAGGATTGTTGGTTCCACATCGTGCACAAGGTCGACTACCGCGTTGACGGCACATTCGAAGACTGCGAATTCTGCCTCACGGTGAATGTGAAGGTGGTCAGTTCGGACGTGCTTTCTACGGATTGTCCAATCGGTCTTGCGAACCCCGAACAGAAATACATGGCCCCATTGCCTGAAGAACTTGTGTTCACGAGTTCACCGGAGTTGAAGAAATCGGGTGTGTGGACCCTCACGCTCAGTGATGTCTCACTTCCAACCGGGATTCGCTGCCCCGGCTTCAGTCAATAGACGATCGAACACCCTCGGACACACCGGCACGGTTCGATGACCAGGGGTAATCGAAGTTATCGGAGGCGATGAGAACACCACCCCACCATCCCCCAACGTCATCACACTGGACGCATAAAGAGGTTCCGCCTGCCCTTCTTGAGATCGGGAGGGTCGTCACAACGCACCAGTCGGACTGAGTCCATTCCCGCGATGTCCGCCACCACACCGGCCTCCTCTTCTATCGAAGACCATTGGCTGGAGGAGAACTCCCCGAACGGTGCCACTCTGATCTCGAGCTGATCATCATCGGAGCTCATGCTCCAGACCCCGGCAACGATGCCGTCCATCAGGACCGCCGAGGTGGCGTTGCCCGATGCGTCGTATATGTAGGGAAGAAGCTCCTCAGGGATGAAACGGGACCGATCCTTCCAGGTGACGAACAACGTGTCCCAGATCGGGAGCAATCGCACCCCCGACGGCGTGTCGGTCCCAGCCGGATCGATGTCGAACAAGTCACCGACGGCGTCGGCATCCGACTCGCCGATCGCTGACCGGGCCTCCGTCTTCGTGAGCCCCGACCACCAGGCGAAGTCCTGAACAGAAGCCGGCCCGAATGACTGCAGATACAGCCGGGCCAGTGCCACACGTGCCTCATCCGGATCCGGGCCCTCGACATCCACCTCGGGAAGCCAGTCGGTCCAACGGGTGTACGCGATTTGGGCGGATCGCCACGAAACAGGCACCCGAACGCCAATCAACCTGCTCTCGGTGGCCATCTGGCTCACCACGTTCGTCATGAAGGGCAGATCGGATTCGGGTGGATCGAGCCGAGCGGTGATCTCCGCCTTTGTCAGCTGCTCACCCGGGCCGAGCACAGCCTCGATCCGACCCACCCATGTCTCGTAGGTATCCGCCACGAGCGACTTCCGGATGTAGCTGCCAAACGCCCTGACGTTTCGGTGGCGCGTCGCCGGCACCACGGTCGGCAGCAGATCGATCGGCATGAGGAAGGCGCTGCCGCGCAAACAGCGCAAGCCGATCAGCTTGCGCTCGGCCATGAGCGCCTCGAGATCCGAAGTCCCGTAGCCGGGTACCCGGGCCGCCAGCTCGAGATGTGATACCGGTGGAGCGACATAGAGTCCGATCGAGTCGTGGGCCACCTCCATGACCGACGCCGGGCGTCTATCGAGGTGAGTCGACTGCCAGGGGACCCGTGTCACGCCCGCAGTGCCGCCGCGATCTCCCCGATCCGACCGCTGTGCTCTCTCATTCGAATCGCACACCCTCCCGATCGATGGCGAATTCGCGGGCGATGCCGACTCCGGCGAGTTCGTCCGCAAACGCCTCCAAGACCGCGTCGAGGAGACCCTCCACTGCAAACCCGATCACGGAGGGACCGGCCCCGCTCCAAGCCGCAAATGCCGCCCCGGCCTCCAGGCCTGCTGCGATGAGCCGATCTGGGGTCTCAGTGATCGACCGACGGGGGGCCTCATGCATCTCGTCTCCGAGAGCAGCCCGAAGCGATGTCGGCTCCGCGGTCCGCAAGCCCTCCACCAGCATGGCGAGGCGGCTTGCCGTCCGGACCGCTACTTGGCGGGGTACCTCAGGTGGGAGCACATCTCGTGCATCGGCGGTGGGAAGCACCTCGTCGGGGATGGCCACGACCACATGCAATGACGGATGGACGGCAAGTCGATTGAGACTTCCATCGGCGCCGGCAGCGACGAGGCCCCCGAATACGGCTGCGGCAACGTTGTCTGGGTGGCCTTCGGCGGCAGCTGCCACCTCGAACAGCTGGTCACGATCCGTATTGCCGCTGATGGCGGCCGCAGCGGCAACCAACACTGCGGCACTCGAACCGAGACCACGACCCACAGGGATATCGGAATCGATCTGCACCGTCTGAGGCGGGGCGTTCTCGGCCACCGACCGAACCATCTCGGTTGTCGCCGCAGACGCGACCTGGTTGCCGGTGTGAACGGACCATTCATCTGCCGGCGTCGCCGTCACCCTGCAGCGCAGATCGAGTGCCAGTGCCAGAACGTCGAACCCCGGTCCCAGGTTCGCCGACGAAGCGGGTGCCGATGCACGAGTCACGGGCCCGGACCCACTTCGACAAAGATCCGAGTGGCCTCGGGGACGAATTCGCGAATCTTGCCTTCGATCTGATCGACAATCGACTCGACGTCGCTCCCTCTCAGATTGCCATCGACGACGACGTCCATGTTGACCAGGATCTCGTTGGGGCCGAGATGCATGGTGAGCAGCCGATCAACCTTCTCGACCTCGAGAATGGACAATGCCGCGGACCGGATGGCCGAACGAGTGCGCCTGCTTGCACCCTCGCCGACCAGTAGACCCTTCGTTTCAATCGCCAGGAACCAGGCGCTGAAGGCCAGCAAGACACCGATGGTCATCGAAGCCACACCATCCCACACGGCATTGCCGGTCGCATCGGCAACCAGTAGCCCCGCTATGGCAACCGCGATGCCCACCACCGCCACTGAGTCCTCGAAGAGGACGACGATGAGCGCCGGATCCTTCGACTCTCTGATTGTCAGCCACACCTTGCGACCACCCCGGCGCCGATTGAACTCCCTGATCGCCGGGATGAACGCAATGAAGATCTCAAAGGCTGCCGCCGTTCCGAGCACGACCAGGTTGAACATCAACCCGACCTCGAGGTGCTCGGGATTCCTGACACGGTCCAAACCCTGCATGAAGGCCACGACACCGCCGCCGACAAACAGAACGACCGCCACCAGGAACGCCCAGAAGTAGAGCTCCTTGCCACGCCCGAACGGAAACTGAACGCTCGGCTTGAACTTGCTGGCCGCAGTGCCACGCAGCAGGAATACCTGGTTACCGCTGTCGGCAACCGAATGGAACGCCTCGGCCAGCATCGCTGCGCTCCCGCTGATCCCGGCCGCGATGAACTTGAAGACGGCGATCAGCGAGTTGGCGGTGAGCGCCAACAGGATGAGGATGCGTGACTCTCCGGCTGCCATGTGGGTGCGAGTGTACGAACCTCGTCACCACCATCGGCGAACAACTGACTCACATACGAGCGTCCAGCGGTGCCCGCACCAATCCGCTCCGCCAATTGAACCCCCCACAAGGGTGATCTGTCGCGACTAGTGCCCGTCGGTTCGTAGCGATGAGTGGGTTCGGTGTCTCTGACAACCTTCCCCTCGTCCGATCCTTCCCCCCTTGTGGGGAAGTCCGTGAGGAGCAGAGCGACGAGGGAGATGGGGGGTTCCTGAGCTTCCCCCCACCAGCTCGCCTTGCTCACTGACTCCTCCTCCAAGGGGAGTAGTCCACAAGAAGCCGACGAGCGCCGGCTCTATCGCGCAACTCGACACACAAGGGGGGAGTGATCAGGATTAGCCGCAGACTGCTCCGGTTTCGGCGGAACCGACCAGCTTGGCGTACTTGGCTAGAGCCCCGGTGGTGTAGCGCGGGTCTGGCGCCTTCCAGTCTTTGCGGCGCTCTTCGAGAACCGCATCGTCGACCAGCAAATCGACACGGCGGTTGGGAACATCGACCCGAATCGGGTCGCCCTCGTGGACCAAGCCCATGGCGCCACCGACACTGGCCTCGGGGGCAACATGTCCGATCGACAGACCGGTGGTGCCTCCCGAGAAGCGGCCGTCGGTGAGCAGAGCCGTGCTCTTTCCGAGCCCAGCGCCCTTGATCCCCGCCGTGATCCGCAACATCTCGCGCATCCCCGGACCGCCCTTAGGCCCCTCGTACCGGATGACCACGACATCGCCGTCGTGCAGGTCGTGGCGGCCCAACGCATCGAGCGCATCGTGTTCATCGTCGAACACCCGAGCCGGACCCTCGAACACCGTCTGATCGACGCCCGCCACCTTTACGACTGCGCCCTCCGGCGCCAAAGATCCGCGCAGGACCGCGATCCCCCCATCAGACGCAAGAGGCTCCGACAGCGGGAGCAACACGTCCTGGTCGGAAGGGAACAACACCCCCGCCAGGTTCTGCTCCATGGTCTTACCGGTCACCGTCATGGTGTCGCCTACCAGCAGCCCCTCATCCAGTAGGGCCCGCAGCACGACCGGAACCCCGCCGATTCGATCGAGATCCACCATGTGGTATTTACCAAACGGCCGAAGGTCACCGATGTGGGGCGTACGGCGGCTGATCCGATCGAAGTCTTCCAAGGTGAGCTCGACCCCAGCCTCGTGGGCGATCGCCAAGAGGTGCAGCACCGCGTTGGTGGAGCCGCCGAGTGCCATCACCACAGTTATGGCGTTTTCGAACGCCTCCCTCGTCATGATCTGGCGGGGCCTCAGGTTGGCGTCGAGAAGATTCATCACCGCTACACCCGAAGCCTCGGCAAAGTCCTCGAGCCGCTGATCGATCGCCGGCACCGAAGCGCTCCTCGGCAGCGACATGCCCAACGCCTCGCCGACCGAGGCCATCGTGTTGGCGGTGAACATCCCGGCGCACGAACCCTCACCGGGACAGGCGGCCCGCTCCAGATCGAGGAGCTCCTCGTCGGTGAGCTTGCCCTCGGAGTGGGCACCGATGCCTTCGAAGACATCCACGATGGAGATGTCGCGATCACGCCAGCGTCCCGGCATGATCGTTCCGCCGTAGAGAAAGACCGAAGGAACATTCAGGCGAGCGGCCGCCATGAGCATGCCGGGAAGAGACTTGTCGCACCCGGCAACCGACACCAGTGCATCGAACCGCTCGGCGTGCATCACCAGCTCCACAGAGTCGGCGATGACCTCGCGCGAAACGAGCGATGCCCGCATCCCCTCGGTTCCCATCGAAATCCCGTCGGAGACTGCGATCGTCGCAAAAGTGAGACCAACCCCACCGGCATTTGCCACGCCCGTCTTGGCGCGAGCGGCAAGCCTTGGCCCGCTGGTGTTGCAGGGGGTGACCTCATTGCCGGCCGATACGACACCGACCTGGGGCTTATCGAAGTCGTCATCGCCGAGTCCCACCGCCCGCAACATTGCTCGCGATGCGGCAGCGTCGGGAAAGCGGGTTACATCGTTGGAGTGGATCTTGCGGCTCATCGGCGCAAGCCTAGGGATGACTCCCGCCTGACTCGTCTTGTGTGTCGCTTCCGGGATACGTCAAGGATGAACTTGACAAGCCGATGTAGTTTGCGGATACTCACCCGCCACATGTCAAGAGCTGCCACCACCTTCGTACTGATTCTTATGTAGCGCGTACGGCTACACACATACGTACGCGCCACCCTCCCAGCCGGGAGGTTTTTTTGTATCCGGACCAGGAGCCGCGATGACCAAGATGACCGGAGCTGAAGCCCTCATCAAATCCCTCGAGCACGAGGGAGTAGAAGTCGCGTTCGGCGTACCCGGAGGCGCCATCCTCCCCGCATACGATCCGATCCTCGATAGCCCCATTAGACACGTGCTGGCCCGTCACGAGCAGGGTGCAGGGCACATGGCCGAAGGCTACGCCCACGCCACGGGGCGCGTCGGAGTGGTGATTGCCACTTCGGGCCCGGGGGCGACCAACATCATGACGCCGTTGCAGGACGCTCTGATGGACTCCGTCCCCATCGTCGCCATCACCGGCCAGGTCTCACTGTCCTCGATGGGTAACGACGCCTTTCAGGAAGCACCGACCTCCGGCATGGCAATGCATTGCACAAAGCACACGTTCCTCGTCACAGACGCCAACGAGATCTGTGAGGCAGTTCATCAGGCATTCCATCTGGCGTCGACGGGGCGCAAAGGACCGGTACTGATCGACATCCCCAAGGACCTGCTGGCCACCGAAGTCGAGTGGCATGAGCCGGCACCGGTCGATCTGCCCGGCTACAAGCCGTCGCGGGGCGGGCACAAGCGCCAGATCGATCGCGCCATCGACCTCATCATGAAGGCACGCCGGCCCGTGTTGTACGTCGGCGGCGGCATCATCGCGGCCGACGCCTCCGATCAGTTGCTCCAGTTTGCCGAGGAGACCAACACCCCGGTGACCACCACGCTCATGGCGCGCGGCGCCTTCCCCGACACCCACCGACTCGCTCTGGGAATGCCGGGGATGCACGGCACCTACACCGCCGTCACGGCGATGCAGAGGGCCGACTTGCTGGTCGCTCTCGGGACTAGATTCGACGACAGGGTCACTGGCGACCCGGCGACCTTTGCGCCCAACGCCAAGGTGATCCACGTGGACATCGATCCCGCTGAGATCGGAAAGGTGCGAAACCCCGAGGTTCCGATTGTCGGCGACGTCGGGATCATCTTGGGCCAGCTCGGGTCCGAGCTGGCACGTCGCCTCACCGATGGAACCCTTCCAGATCGTTCGACCTGGCTCGAAACGATCGCCGGCTGGCAAGCCCAGCATCCATTGGGTTATGAGCAGGAACCGAGTGGTCCCGTCAAGGCTCAGTACGTTGTCGAACAGCTACTGAATGCCACCGACGGCGATGCCATCGTGGTCTCCGGGGTGGGCCAACACCAGATGTGGGCCAGCCAATTCTGGAGTTTCTCAAAGCCGCGGACCTGGATCAACTCTGGTGGCTTGGGAACCATGGGGTTTGCCGTTCCCGCCGCGATCGGTGCCAAGGTCGCCGTGCCGGACGAGCTCGTTATCGCCATCGATGGGGACGGATCGTTCCAGATGACATTCCAGGAGATGGTGACCGCTGCAGCGGAGCAGGTCCCCATCAAGGTGGTGCTGATCAACAACGGCGGGTACGGGATGGTGAAGCAGTGGCAGACGCTGTTCTACGACCGTCGATACTCGGCCGTGGAACTGAGTCTCGACGTCCCCAACTTTCCGGCCTTGGCTGAATCGTGCGGATGGGTCGGACTGGCGGCCGAGACACCCGACGAAATCGGGCCGGCCATCCGCAAGATGTTGTCGGTGGACGACAGGCCGGTTCTCCTTGAAGTGCGCACCGATCCTGAGGAAATGGTGTTCCCAATGGTGCCCGCGGGAGGCTCCTGCGACGACATCGCCCTGGGACCGGAGGACCTGTAATGCACCACACGCTGTCGGTAACGGTGCAGGACAAGCCGGGGGTGCTGGCCAGAGTCGCTTCCATGTGCTCGCTTCGGGGCTTCAACATTCGCTCGCTCGCAGTCGGTCCCATCCATCACGCGGGCCTGTCGAAGATCACGCTCGTCGTAGACGACGTCGAGGTCGAGCAGGTCACAAAGCAGCTCCACAAGCTCGTAAACATCCTCAAAGTCTCGGAACTCGATCCGAATGAGTCGCTCGAACGTGAGGTCATGCTGGTTCGGGTATCCGCCGATCCCGGTACCCGACGCGAAGTGCGCGACACGGCCGAGGTGTTCGGAGCCACCACCATCGACGTAGGCGCCAACTCGGTCACCTTCGAACTGTGCGATCACCCCCAACGCCTCACCGATTTCCTCAGCCTGGTGGCGCACTACGGCGTGCTCGATCTCGTCAAATCCGGGCGAATCGCAATGGCCCGGGACGGAAAAGCCAAGACAAGATCCACCGCTGGTGAGCAGTAGGAGCAGCCCAATGACCGTAAAGATCCACTACCAGGAGAACGTCGACTCCCAGCTCATCCGTGGGCGCAAGGTCGCGGTCATCGGGTATGGCAGCCAAGGCCACGCCCACTCGCTCAACCTCGCAGACTCGGGGGTGGAGGTGGCAGTGGGCCTGCGGCCCTCCTCGCCCTCGGTGAATGCAGCTCGCGAGGCGGGCCTCGACGTACGGACCCCGGCTGAGGCCGCAGAGTGGGCCGACCTGGTGATGATGCTGGTACCCGATCAGCACATGTCGGACGTCTACCGCGATGACGTTGCCCCCCACCTCCAACCCGGCGACGCTCTGTTCTTTGCTCACGGCTTCAACATCCATTTCGGAGAGATAGAGCCCCCCGACGGCGTCGATGTAGCGATGGTCGCCCCCAAGGGACCCGGTCATCTGGTACGTCGAACCTATGAGGAGGGGAGCGGCGTTCCCGCCCTGGTTGCAGTGGACAAGGACGCCTCGGGCTCGGCCATGGATCTGGCCATCTCCTATGCCGACGCCATTGGTGCCACCCGGGCCGGAGTTCTGGAGACGACTTTCCGCGAGGAGACAGAAACCGATCTGTTCGGCGAGCAGGTGATCCTGTGCGGCGGTGTGTCCGAGCTCGTCAAGGCATCGTTCGAGACGCTGGTAGACGCCGGATACGCCCCGGAATCCGCCTACTTCGAGTGTCTCCACGAGTTGAAGCTCATCGTCGACCTCCTGTACGAAGGCGGACTGGGCTGGATGCGCCACTCGGTATCCGATACCGCCGAATACGGGGATTTCACACGCGGCCCCCGCATCGTCACCGACGAGACCCGCGCCGAAATGCGCCGAATACTCGCCGAGGTCCAATCCGGCCAGTTCGCCAGCGAATGGCTCGCCGAACACCGCTCGGGAGCCACCAATCTCGCCGAATACCGCGCACAGGACGCTCAACACCCGATCGAAGAGGTCGGTGGTCGCCTGCGGTCGCTCATGCCCTTCATGAACCCAAAAAGCCCCCCAGGAGAATCGAAATGAACCAACCCATTGCTCGAGTAGCCCAACAGGTCTCTCATCACGTGAGTGAGGGTCGCATGGTGGCCCCACATACGCCCGAGAGGGTCCCGGCACGCGAACTCACGGTCGAATTCGATCCGGAGCCGTACCCGGAAGTACCCGCAGCGTTCGACGAGTTCTGCCGGATCACCGAAACCGACGGAAGACTGGTTGGATACAGGGTTCGTCCGGTGGTCGGCGAAGACGACATACGAGCCCGAGTAACCGCCACTGTGCGTGTGGGTAGTGCGTCGTTCGTCGGCCACGCTGTAGCCGATGATGTTGTCGCCGGCTCCGTCGAGGCGTTCGCCGCCGCAGTAGCCCAAGTCGCGTAGGCCACAGATGCGCATCGGCGTCGTACCTGGAGACGGCACTGGGCCGGAAGTCGTCGCCGAGGCATTGAAGGTGCTCGACAGGGCAGCACGTCGATTCGATCTGACACTCGACTACGAGCACTTCGACATCGGAGGAGAGCAGTACCTGCGCACTGGTGCAGTTCTCCCCGACGGAGTACTCGACTCTTTGGCAAAGGTCGATGCCATCATGTTCGGCGCCATCGGACATCCCGAGGTCGTCCCGGGGGTCCTCGAGCGAGGGATCATCTTGCGCCTGCGCCGCGAGTTCGATCAATACATCAATCTCAGACCGGTCAAGCTCTACCCGGGTGTTACCGGACCACTAGCGGGAAAGGATCACCGCGACATCGATTTCGTGGTGGTCAGAGAAAACACAGAAGGCCTCTACGTCGGAGCCGGCGGATTCACGCACCGAGGAACCAGCCACGAGGTGGCGATCGAGGAGTCTGTGAACACACGCTTCGGCGTCGAACGCACCATTCGGTTCGCATTTGAACTGGCCTCACAACGCCAACGACGTCACATCACGTTCTGCGGAAAGACCAATGTCCTGGTGCACTCCCACGACTTGTGGATGAGGGTGTTCGAGGAGGTGGGAGCCGACTACGAGAATGTCGAACGGGCGTACGCCAACGTCGACGCCGTTTGCGCTTGGATGGTGCAGAGTCCAGAGCGATTCGACGTGGTCGTCACCGACAACATGTTCGGAGACATCATCACCGACCTAGGCGCCGCAATCCAGGGTGGTCTTGGTGTCGCGGCGGGGGCCAACCTCAACCCCGAAGGGGTATCGATGTTCGAGCCGATCGGAGGTACAGCGCCTGATGTCGCCGGAGCCGGAAAGATCAATCCGTTGGCAGCGATCGGAGCCGCCGGAATGCTGCTGACCTACAACGGTCGACCTGAGGCAGGGGCTGCCATCGAGGCCGCCGTGGCCGAAGTCGCCGGCTCCCTCCCCTCGCTGGCCGCCGGGGAGATGGGAATGCAAACCTCCGAGGTAGGCGATCGCGTCGGTGAACTGATATCTCAATGACAGTGCCCCGCACCCTCTTTCAGAAAGTGTGGGACGACCACGTCGTGGTAGCTGGGAAGGACCAGCCCGACCTCCTCTTCGTCGATCTCCACCTCGTCCATGAGGTGACTTCGCCACAGGCCTTTGAGGCACTACGAATGGCAGAGAGGTCGGTCAGCCGCCCCGACCTCACACTTGCCACCGCCGACCACGGCACCCCGACCATCAATCGGGCGGCCGGCATCACCGATCCGCTCTCGCGGCGCCAAGTGGACACACTCATCACAAATTGCAGTGCCGCGGGAATCACGGCCTTTGGGCTGGACGATCCTCGCAACGGAATCGTCCACGTGATCGGCCCCGAGCAAGGCTTCACGCAGCCGGGTATGACGATTGTCTGTGGAGACAGTCACACATCGACCCACGGCGCCTTTGGGTCGCTCGCCTTCGGGATCGGCACTTCGGAGGTCGAGCATGTGCTGGCGACCCAGACGATCCGTCAGCGCAGACCACGCTCGATGGCCATCACCGTCGAAGGAGAACTTCCGTCAGGCGTCACAGCCAAGGATCTGATCCTGGGGATCATTGCTCAGATCGGTGTCGGGGGCGGGGCGGGTCACGTGATCGAGTACCGCGGGCCGGCGGTCGCCGGACTCACGATGGAAGAGCGGATGACCGTCTGCAACATGTCGATCGAGGCCGGAGCCAGAGCAGGACTCATCGCCCCCGACGAGACGACCTTCTCGTATCTCGAGGGACGCCCTCAGGCCCCAACCGGGGCAGAATGGGAGCGGGCGATCGAGTACTGGACCGGGCTCCCCACCGACGAGGGTGCGGAATTCGACTCGGAGGTGACTGTCGACGCTGCAGCCCTATCACCGTTCGTCAGTTGGGGGACGAATCCAGCCCAGACCATCCCGGTGACGGCCACGATCCCATCACCCGAAGACTTCGACGACCCGCTCTCGCGCGATGCGGCTCAGCGAGCCCTCGAATACATGGATCTGGTACCCGGCACCCCGATAACCGACATTGCTATCGATCGGGTATTCATCGGTTCCTGCACCAATGCCCGTATCGGTGACCTCCGAGCCGCAGCCTCTGTGATCGAGGGGCGCACGGTGCACGACCACGTGTCGGCCATGGTGGTCCCCGGGTCGAGTCAGGTAAAGCAGGAGGCGGAGGCCGAGGGGCTGGACAGGATCTTCCTCGCGGCAGGTTTCGAGTGGCGCGAACCGGGCTGCTCGATGTGCCTGGGCATGAATGACGACGTCCTCTCGCCGGGAGAGCGCTGCGCTTCCACTTCCAACCGCAACTTCGAGGGTCGCCAGGGTCGCGGTGCCCGGACCCACCTTGTGAGTCCCCAGATGGCCGCCGCCGCGGCAGTCGCCGGGCACTTCGTCGACGTTCGGGAGGGAGGCTGATGGACCCGATCCGAAGGGTCTCCGGCACAATGGCCCCATTGCCGCGGGCTCAAGTGGATACCGATCAGATCATCCCCAAGCAGTTCCTCAAGCGCATTGAGCGCACCGGGTACGGGGAGTTCCTCTTCTTCGACTGGGCTCAGGATGCCGAAAGTGAAAAGGACCCCGATTTCGTCCTCAACCGCCCCGAGTACCAGGCTGCGACGGTGCTGGTAGCCGGTCCCGATTTTGGTACCGGCTCGTCTCGCGAGCACGCCCCATGGGCCCTGGCCGACTGGGGGTTCAGAGCCGTCATCGCCTCGTCATTTGGCGACATATTCCGGACGAATTGCTACAAGATCGGCCTGCTCGCCGTGGAACTGCCCCAGCAAACGGTTGCAACCCTTTTGACGCTCGCCGCCCAAGACCCAGACGCCGTGATCGACTTGGATCTGGAACAACAACGAGCCACAGCGGCGGGGATCGATGATCCGTTCGAGATCGACGCCTTTGCCAAGCACATGCTGATGAACGGATTGGACGAGATCGGGGTGACGCTGCTCGAAGCGGAGGCCATCGTCCAGTACGACACCGGAAGGCCTTCCTTTAAGCCAAAGATCTAGACGTAGTCGAGCCAACCTCGGTACTTCTCCAGCTTGCCGCCGACCGCATCCTGAAACAGCTCCTGGGCACGGCGAGTGACCGTGCCGGGTTCTCCGATCGCCTGATCATCAACCTCTCGAATAGGAGTCACTTCGGCAGCAGTGCCCGAGAAGAACAGCTCGTCGGCCGCAAAGAGGGCATCAACATCGATCGACTTCTCAATGACCGGATTCCCGTCGTCGGCGAGAAGCGTCATCACCGAGTCCCGAGTGATCCCGGCCAGACACCCATCCGACAGAGGCGGAGTCATCACCTGGTCATCCTTGACGAGGAACAGGTTCTCCCCTGAACCCTCAGACACGTTGCCTTCTGTTGTCAACAAGAGCGCCTCGTCGTAGCCCTCGCGCGTGACCTCCTGGTTGGCCAGGACCGCATTGATGTACGGACCCGTTGCCTTTGCCGCCGGGAAGGACATAGGTGAGATACGAGCCCAAGGGGAGATCTTCACCCTGATGCCGTTGCGCAGGCCGTCTTCACCGAGGTAGGCGCCCCAGGGAAACACGATGATCGCGGTCCGCAGCCGCGCCCCGTCGGGGTTGAGACCGATGGTTCCGGTCTCGTAGAACGTGATCGGCCGGATGTAACACGAGTCGAGCTCATTGGCGATGATGGTCTCCCGGACCGCAGTGACCAGCTCATCAAGCGAGTGTTCGAGCGGCATCGAGTATGCCCCCGCTGAAACCGTCAGACGCTCCATGTGATCGCGCAATCTGAAGACGGCCGTGCCGTCATCATTCCCATAGGCCCGGATCCCCTCGAAGACTCCGGTGCCGTAGTGCAGACCGTGGGTGAGTACGTGGACATTGGCCTCGGCCCAGGGGACGAGTTCACCATCCATCCAAATGCTCTTCGTCGGCTCCATTGAGTCCTTCTCCCACGCGATTGGCGGGTCAGGTTAGCGAGCGTCGCCACCAGGGATGGCACGACCAGCCCGTTGGGATTGGCTCCGACTAAACACTTGTGTAGGATATTGAACATGCGTTCAGTCGATCCGCTAGAGGACACCTCCCCGGCACCAGACGACCGGACGACTCGAGCGCGCATCCGCGACAGCGCCATTTCGTGCTTTGCCAAGCATGGTGTTGCCGACACGACCGTCCGCAAGGTGGCCGCTGCCGCCGATGTCTCCCCCGGTTCGGTGATACATCACTTCGGGTCGATGGAGGGGCTCCGTCTCGCCTGCGATCAGCAAGTGGCCGCCGCCATCCGAGACCGCAAGGGCGAGGCCCTCTCCTCAGGACCGCAGCTAGACATGCTCGCTTCGCTGAGAAGCGCGGAGTACGGGTCGCTGGCCGCCTATCTGGCGCAGGTCCTCGCCGAGGACTCGCCAGCGGTCGCCAAGCTGGTGGACGATCTGGTGGCAGATGCAGAGGTCTACCTAGGTCAAGGTGTCGACAGCGGCATGCTCCGCCCCACAGACGACCCACGGGGCAGGGCAGCAATTGTGGCCTTGTGGAGTCTCGGGGCTCTCGTGCTCCATCGACACATGGACCGGCTCCTGGGTGTCGACCTCACCAACCCCGACGTCGCCGCCGACCCGGCATTCCTCAACTACCTGCGACCCGCCGTGGAGGTAATGGGAACCGGACTGTTCACCGATGCCTTCGCCGCGCAAGCGAAAGAGTCTCTGGACCCTCCCGGGGAGACAGACCAATGACAACGATGAGTCGGTGACTCCCGATTCACAATCACACACGCAAGGACAGCTATGACGGCCACAGCAGCAATCGAGACCCGGCAGCTCACCAAGCACTACGGCGATGTCGAAGCCTTGAGGGATCTCGACCTCCGGGTCGAACCGGGTGAGGTCTTTGGCTTCCTCGGCCCCAACGGTGCCGGGAAGACCACGATGATCCGAACGGTTCTGGATCTGATCCGACCCACTTCAGGTTCGGCCTCGATCCTGGGCCACGACTCTCACGACGATGCCGTCGAGATTCGCAACCACATCGGGTACCTACCAAGCGATGTCGCGATGTACCAGAACCTGACGGGGCGAGACACCCTCACCTACTTCGCCAACCTCCGTGGCGGCGTCGACTGGGATGGAGTCCGCGATCTTGCGGATCGACTCGACGCAGACCTCGACAAGAAGATCGGTGACCTATCGTCGGGCAATCGGCAAAAGGTCGGATTGATCCAGGCGTTCATGAATGAGCCCGATTTGCTGATCATGGACGAGCCGAGTTCGGGGCTCGATCCTCTTGTGCAGCGTGAGTTCCAGAAGATGATGCGCGAGGTCGCGGCCGAAGGCCGAACCGTCTTCCTTTCAAGCCACACGCTCTCGGAGGTACAACGAATCGCCGATCGGGTAGGGATCATCCGCCACGGTGTCCTCATCGCGGTTGAAGAGGTGGCCAGCCTGAGATCCAAGGCGATTCGTCGAGTCGATCTCCAATTCGACACTCCAGTCGACGGCAGTGCCTTCGCGATCATCCCCGGCGTGCGCGATGTGACCGTGGAGAACCACCACGTCACGCTGTCCTTCGATGGCCACATGGACGAACTCCTTGCTGTCGCGACCGGTCGGTTCACGCTCCAAGACATCAGCACGCAGGAAGCCGACCTCGAAGAGATCTTTCTGACGTACTACCGGGATGAGGAGTCGGTGGCCTGATGCTGGCAAACGTATTCACCAAGACGACCCGAGATCGCTGGATCGGTACTGCGATCGCCGGAGGGGCTGTATCTCTCTACCTCTTGATGGGAGCGGCCATCTACCGCGACATGGACCTCTCCATCTACACCGACATGCCCGAGGTCATGCGAAGCCTCATGGGCATTCCTCAGGGAGCCGACGTCGCCTCAATGGCGTACAGCGTGATTCTCGGCTTCATCGGGGCGATCACACTGGCATCACTGGCACTGTCAATGGGTTCTGCTTCGATCGCTGGAGAGGAGAGAGACGGAACCCTTGGCCTCCTCCTCGGCAATCCCAAGCCCCGCACGGCAGTGCTCGTCTCCAAGGCGGGATCGATGGTCTTTCTCATCGGGATGGCTGTCCTGCTTCTCTGGGGCGGGGGCATCGCGGTTCCCGTATTGCTCAACTTCGATACCGGCGGGCTGTTCCTCGAAGCGATCATCTTCCATCTCTTCATAAACGCGATCCTCTACGGATTCATGGCGATGATGATTGGCGCCTGGACCGGTGATCGGACCAAGGCCTCTGGCATCACGGTGGGCGTGATGGTCCTCTCCTACTTCGCTGTTGGCCTGCTACCTCTCATCGAGGGTGCTTCCGATCTGGCGAGGTTCTTCCCCTGGTACTACTTCGATTCGAGTGATCCCGTCATGAACGGGGTCAACTGGGGGCATATCGGCGTTCTCGTCGGACTCTCGGCTGCCTTTGCGATCGCTGCGGTCATCGGGTTGAACCGGCGCGATCTTCGGGAGCAGGCCATCGGGGTCACCCTGTTGGATCGTCTTCGGAACCAGCCGATGACCAAGAAGGTAGTTGATCGACTGGCGGGGTCCACCAGAGTCGCCCGCATCTGGATCAAGACACTGTCCGAGTACCAGGGAATGCTGATCATCACTGGGTACACGATGTTCCTGATGATGGGCGTCCTCATGGGACCGCTCTACAACTTCATGGACGAGGCGCTGATCACCTTTAGCGAAAGCGCCCCCGAAGCACTTATGGCGATGGTCGGTAACGCCGATCTCGCCACACCAGAAGGCTGGTATCAGACCGAGACCTTCAGTCTGATGGGACCGGCCGCGGTCATGCTGGTTGCGGCCACCATCGGAGCGAAGGCTCTGGCCGGCGAGGAAGAGAAGCGCACGATGGGCCTGCTGTTGGCAAACCCGATCAAGCGCTCCACCGTATTGTTTGAGAAGACGATCGCAATGCTCTGGGCAGCGATGATCACCGGATTCCTCACGTTTGCCGGGGTGGCATTGGGCGCCCTCGTCGGGGGACTCGACATGAGCATGGGCAACATCGCCGCCACGTGCGTGCTGATGACGCTGCTGGGCTTGGTGTTCGGCGCGACCGCGTTGGCGTTGAGCGCCGCGACCGGTCGGGTCAAGGTCGCCACCTACGGGGTGATAGGTCTCGCACTCGTGTTTTGGCTGTTGAACACGATGCTGCCCCTGAGCGACGGTCTCGCCGGATACGCCAAGTGGTCGCCGTTCTACTACTTCCTGGGGAGCGATCCGCTCGTCAACGGAATGCATTGGGGCCACCTCGGCATCCTGGCGGCGATCGTCGCAGCCTTGGTCGCACTGGCGGTGGTCCTATTCAACGGTCGCGACATCAGAGAGAATGGATGAGTCGGACGGGCGCGCAATCAACGCCCAGAGTCACCAGATCGAAAACGGAGACGAGACCTAGCGCAGCGTCTCGGTGAAGAAGCACTCCAGCCGGCGGAACCATCGAGCCGCTTGCCCCCATTCGGTGTGGGTGCCGGGCATCAGCACCAGCTCCTTGGGCCCCTTGAAGGCGTCGTACAGGGCGATCGCAGCTTCTCGGGGGACGAGTTCGTCTTCGTCGGCGTTGAGAACCAGGACCGGCCTATCCCCAACCTGGGTGGCATAGACGGCCGGATCGGTGACCGCCAAGGCCTGCATTGTCACGGCATCGAGCGGGCCGAACCGGATTGGATAGGAGACCCGCGTCGAGCCGGCGATCACGATCGCAGCGGACCGGATCCGATTGTCTACGGCGACCAAAGGCACCCCATAGAGACCCCCCATCGAAAACCCGGCGAAGCCCACAGGGATCCCCGACCAGCGGGATTCGATCACATCGAGCAGACGTCGTTGGTCTCGTACCCAGCGCACCATCACTTCGACCAGGGTTCCCACGGGATGCTCCAGAATCCGAGCGTCGCGCCGATCGCCGTGAAATGGGGCGTCCATGCCGACCACCGCAGTGTGGTGACGCGTGAACGACTTGCCGGACACTTCGATGTAGCGAGCCTTGCGGCTGTTGTCGGCGCCGTGGCCCATAACGACGATGCGGTCGATGCGCTCGGGGAGGTGAGCGTCTACCAGGACCCGGTCACCGGCTGATCCCTCCAACGCCCAGGTCTCCACCCGGTAGTGCCGGTGGATGACCTCTCCGACCTGATCCACAGGGGGCGGCGGCGCATACGAGAAGTCCAGGCTCACCGCTCGAGGATCCGCACCTCGTCACGTCGCACCGAACCACCAAGCGACGCTCTACCCGGCGCCCACATCAGCTGGATGGTCGAAGGGTGACCGATTTCCTCTCCCTGATGGATTGTGATCGCACCCTCCGGCTCACCCTCGAACGTGCGGACGGCGGCGTAGGCAGAGGCAGCGCTCCCGGTCGCCGGATCCTCGGGCACACCGGCACCCGGTGCAAAGAACCGCACTCTCAGATCGTCTCCCTGGGACCCGACGATGTAGGTCATCCCGGCACCAACCTCAGTCAACTTGGGAATGTCGGGGGAGGCCTTCGACACTGCCTCGGCCGTACCCAGGTCGAGTACGAGATACGGCAGCGGCATCATCGCCCACCACGCCCGTACCGGCTCGGGAATCCCGGCGGCGGCGGCGATGTCTGCCCCATCATCGGCGACTCGGACGTCTGCGACCAATGGAGTGTCGACCCACGCGGAATCGGCTTCCGCGCTGAATGGGATCGACCCAACACCACACGTCATCTCGGTGACGGTGCCGGGTCCCATCGACGCCAACACCCACGCCGCCCCCACCAACGGATGGCCCGCAAAGGGCATCTCTATTGCCGGAGTAAAGATCCTCACATGGGGGGTCCCCTCCTCCATCCAGTCGATAAAGACCGTCTCGGAGAACCCCAACTCAGTTGCGATGGTCTGCATCGTTTCATCGTCGAGACCGGTCAGATCGTTGACCACCCCGAGGTGGTTCCCCCCGATATCTCCCCGGGTGAATACGCGCAGAACATGACAAGGCCGCATTCCGGAGACGCTAGTGGGGTCATGAGAGGTGAGTCGATAGGCGGGCACCGTGACCACCCGAACCAAGCCAAGACGAATCCTGGCGGTTTCGGTTCTCGTCGTGGTCGGTGCTTGCACCGAACGACCAGCGACCAGCATCTAGCCTTGGCAACTACTAGTCGTCGAACGCCTGCTGCAACTCCATGGACATCTTCAACATCAACGAATTGCTCGCTCAGCTGATGCTGGCATTGGGTGCCGCGCTTGCCATCGGAAACGCCTACGCCCTCATCCAGAACCGACGTGGCGTGCGACCCAAGAACATGGAAGGCGAGTTGCATCGGGGGCGGGCGTGGTGGCTGATCTCGGTCGGTGTGGTCATCACCGGTTGGGCGGCAGCAAGCCTTCTAGCCCTCTAGACAAGCATTACGATGGCGCCCACCGCGGGTGTAGTTCAATGGCAGAACACAAGCTTCCCAAGCTTGATACGGGGGTTCGATTCCCCTCACCCGCTCTACCGGGACCTGCCCTTCAGCCCCCGCCGTCTAACCGACGGCGGAACCCTCATCGGCCCGCCGAGCATGCCTCTCCCCCAGACCGGCTCGCGACCCAACTCTGCACCCGGACTCGAGCGCAGCAGGTTCGATTCCCCTCACCCGCTCCAGCATCTCCCGCCTCGAGTCCTAACAGCGATCGCCAAAGCCCCCGTGGGGAAGTCCGGTGTTTCCGATCCTTCCCCCCTTGTGGGGGAAGTCCGTGAGGAGCAAAGCGACGAGGGGGATGGGGGGTTCCTGAGCCTTCCCCCACCGGCTCGCTCCGCTCGCTGACCCTCGTCCGTGGGAGTAGCCCTCGCGCTGGCCGTACGGAAGCTCTAGACCCTCATCCAAGCCTTGTCGCCAGACGCACCATCGTTCGCTGGGCTCGAATCGTCATGGGACCAAGAATCCTGCTCAACGAACTCAGGTCGAGTCCGGATTCCGACATGGTCCCCTTCGGGAGCCAATACATCTCGCGGCCATCAAGAGCGAGATGATCATCACGGGGTGCCAGAGCCACCGCAGACTCCCAAGCCGAGACGGTCGGCCGAGTCGAGAGAAGCGCGACCTGAATGTTCCCGGCCGAGGCAGCTGTCGCGGCATCCGAGAAGGGCTGCTTCTTCGAAATCTCGATGACATCACCGGCGCTGCGCAGGAACGTCGGTACCGAATAGCCCAGCCTTTTCCTGAGGGTGAACTCGATCAGGGCTTGCACGTTCGCTGTGGGCTCCCGCCCCGATTGGAACACAACGTTCCCACTCGCCAGGAATGCCGACACCCGTTCGAAGTTCATGGACTCGAAATAGGTACAGAGCTCAGCGTTCCTGACCCGACGCCCGCTGACGTTCAAGCCCCGCAGAAAGGCAACGCAAGTGGGCATGGCGCGATCGTAACGAGGTCGCTCGATACGGGACCCTCCATCGGCTCACCCTTAAGTGTCTGAGTCCACCTCGCAATAGGGCCACCCGGCCCGTGCGAGCAGGGTGTCTCGCTGGAATACTTCCCCGGAGATCGCAACCAATGATGGAGAAGACTGCACGCGCCGGACGTGACCGGGAACGGCCGTGCTCCACACCTCAATGCCAGATCAGTCTGACGTCGTTGCGTGTACTCGATCACGCTGGGAGAACGGAATGGCACGGCGCAGCATCGGCATCATCGCCCGAATCGGACGTTGGTGTTTCGTCCACCGCACGGCCGCGGTCATCCTATGGGTGGCCGGTCTCGCCGTCCTCCTCAGTCTCTCCGGTGTCGTGGGTACCGCGTACGCCGAGGACCTCGAGATTCCCGAGTCGCAGAGCCGCACCGGATTCGACGTTCTCGATGAGTACTTCGCAGGACTCGGCACCGGATTCTCAGGATCGATTGTGTTCGAGGCCGATCAGGGGGTAGATGACCCCGAAGTTGTGGCAGCAATGAATGCCATGTTCGCCTCCGCAGGCGAAATCGAAGGCATCACGATCCAGAGCCCGTACGAGGGGTTCGGTGGGGGCGTGAGTACCGACGGAGGTGTTGCGTTCGCCGAGGTGCAGATAAGCGTCGATCTCACGTTCAACGACATGATGGCTGCCGGCGAGCAGATCACCGCTCTCCGCCCCGAAATCGACGGACTAACAGTGGAGATCGGCGGCGAGGCGCTCGCTCCGTTCGAGACGCCGCAATCCGAGATGATCGGAGTGGCCTTCGCCATCTTCGTGCTCATCCTCTCCTTCGGCTCGGTTCTGGCAATGGGTCTCCCGATCTCGGTTGCCCTCGCGGGCGTTTCCGGTGGTATCGGACTCGTGTCGCTCCTCACTCACGCAATCTCGGTGCCGGAATTCGCCTTAACGATTTCGGTCATGATCGGGCTGGGTGTGGGTATCGACTACGCACTCTTTATCGTCACCAGGTTCAGAGAGGGTCGTCACCGCGGTCAGAGTCACGAAGAGGCACTCGTGATGGCGATGGACACGTCCGGACGTGCCGTGATCTTTGCTGGCATGACCGTCGTTATCTCACTCCTCGGCATGCTGCTGATGGGACTGGCGTTCGTTTCTGGTCTCGCCGTCGCAGCTGCAACGGCCGTGCTCATGACGATGATCGCCGCCCTCACTCTGCTGCCCGCTCTGATCGGGTTCGCCGGAGACCGGATCGAGGTCACTAGGAGACGCGGTCTCATCGCCGCGTCACTTGTCGCCGTGGCGCTCCTCGGCCTGGGGCTCAGCATCAGTCCGCTGCTGGTAGCGCTCCCACTCGCCGTGGTCGTTCTACTCGCTGGATTCGCCATCGCACCGCTGCGCGCCGAGGTGAAGCGCCGTGAACAGAAGCCACTCGACGAGACCGTCGCCTACCGGTTCAGCAGATTCGTCCAGCACCGGCCGTGGACGATTGCGATCTCGGGCGCCGCGTTCCTGCTCATTCTGGCGACTCCGGTTCTCGGGTTGCGTCTCGGGTTCAGCGATGAAGGCAACTTCGCTGAGGAAACGACCACCCGCAAGGCCTACGAAATGCTGGCGGAAGGCTTTGGACCAGGGTTCAACGGACCGCTGCTCTTGACCGGAGTAGGAGGTATGGAGGATCTGCCGACGGTACAGGCCCTTATCCAGACCCTGAGAGCAACGCCGGGAGTAGCCAGCGTCTCAGACCCATTCCCCAACGACTTCGCAAATCCAGAGGCCGTGCTGGTACAAGTGATCCCGTCCACGGCCCCACAGGATGAGACAACCAGCGACCTTGTAGCTCTGCTTCGCAACGAAGTGATTCCCTCAGTCACCGACGGGACCGGCCTGGAAGTCAACGTGACCGGTGGCGTCGCAGTCGCCATCGACTTCACCGACTACCTGTCCCGGCGCACCCCCTACTTCTTCGCTGCCGTGTTGACGCTGTCGTTCCTGCTTCTCATGATCGTGTTCAGATCGGTGCTGATTCCTGTGAAGGCCGTGATCATGAACCTCCTATCGATCAGTGCGGCCTACGGAGTTGTGATTGCGATCTTCCAGTGGGGATGGTTCGGGAGCCTGTTCGGGCTCGAACCGGCACCGATCGAGCCGTTCGTCCCGATGATGATGTTTGCCGTCGTCTTCGGGCTCTCGATGGACTACGAAGTCTTCTTGCTCTCGCGAATTCGGGAGGAGTACAGCAAGTCGGGCGACCCGGGCGGTTCGGTGGCCGACGGGCTGGCGGCGACCGCACGGGTGATCACGGCGGCGGCGGCAATCATGGTTGTCGTATTCGGGGCCTTCCTGTTTGAGGATTCGCGGGTCATCAAGCTCTTCGGAGTCGGACTCGGGTTCGCCGTCCTCATTGATGCGACGGTGGTTCGAATGCTGCTTGTCCCCGCCACAATGGAGTTGCTCGGATCCAGGAACTGGTGGATACCGGGATGGCTTGACAGAATCCTGCCTCGAGTTGGATTCGAGGGAAGCCAAGAGGACTGATCAGAGCGGGATGAGCCCGGCGTTGGTCGACTCGAAGCCGCAACCGGCGTAATAGAACTCCCGGAGGTGATCCTCGAAGTCGACATGGAGCCACTCACAACCGGCGGCGCGTGCACCTGAAGCTGCCGCCGCAACGAGTTGCATTCCTATGCCGGATCTTCGGCGGTCGGAGACAACGATCGTGTCGAGGACGAACGCGTGGACACCTCCATCCCACGCCACGTTGACGAATCCGATCAGCCGATCCCTCTCCCTCGCGGTCACCCACCCGAGGCTGTGGTTGTTGACCTGAGACCACCAATCGAAGTCGGCCGGTTCATGGCCGAACGCCTCGCCGTGCACGACCTCCACCTCGACTGATTCGAAGGCCCCACGCCATCTGACGTCCATGGAGCTCACTATTCCACGCTTGCCTTCTCGACGCACGCGTGTTCCGTGTTCACGCGAGTTGAGCCACAACGCCGCGGCGCCAGCGCTCAGCAGCCCGAACCTGGTTGTACGTAAACAGATGGAATCCGGCGATGCCCAAAGACTGATCGGTAGCCAGGTTGCCGAGGCTCAAAACCAAATCCGAGGCCTTGCGTCCACCGGGTCGCAGCAGACGGGTTACGAGTCGGGGGTGTTCAAACATGAACTGGAGCGACCGCCCGACGCCGACGCTCATCCCGAGGGACATGAGTCCGGTGATGTCGGCGACGGCCGGAATCCCCAGCCAGATAGGAAGGTCGATTCCCCGCAGACGCTGGATACCGATCCATTCGGAGGTCTGGTCTACGTCGAAACAGATCTGGGTCGTGATCCAGCCGGCGTCTGATGCCTTCTCAACAAGGGATCTGTCGAGCGGTTCCTGCGGGATCACATGATGTCCCTCGGGATACCCGCCGATACCGATCTCATGAAGCGAACTGCCCATGTCCTCGATCGCGTCCATCAAGGCACCGGCATCCCTGAAGGCTCCCGGCGACTCCGCGACCCCCCCGACCACCAGGGCCCGTCCGATGTCGGCCCTACCCAACTCATCGAGACATGCGGCCAACTCATCTCGGTCGCCGAACAGCTGAGCCGCAAGGTGGGGGATGACCACGAACCCACGCCGGCTCAATTCGACGGCGAGATCAATCGTGGGGTCCATTCCAAGACCGGGGTCCGCCGTCACCGCCACCTCCGCCCCGACGGGGAGATGATCCGACTGCGATAGAGCGTTGCCCAAGGGAAGCAATTCGTAGCGCACGTCGTCCAGCAGGCGATGGATCTCGGCCCGCGCTCCATCTGTCAGTTGCAGCCGGCGCCTCTTCCCGAACGACACTGCGTCAACCCGGTGCCGGATAGAGCAGGGGATGCCTGCGCACCATCCAGGCCTGATCCTCTGACATAGTCGTCCCGTCCCCGTCGTAAAACATGAAGTTGTCGGCGTCGTGCCCTTCGCATTCGAACAGATCGATGAAGCCGTCGCCGTTTGTGTCCCGCTCGCCATAACGGCATTCCGGTGTGTCGTCCATCAGGTCGAACAACAAGCCATCGCCCTCGCTTGTGTGATAGAGCCCCAGGTGATGACCCGCCTCATGCCACACAACAACCGCCCGGGCGAACAGATCACGCTCCGGTTCCTCGGGATCGGGTGAAGCCATGCCGGCCACACACGAAAGACCCGAGCCGGCGAGCAGCGCCGTCCCCGGCAGTCCGGCGGAGCTTCCTTCGAGGATCGCTTCGGGATCGTCACCGTCGAGCCTGTCCACAATGGCGAAGTTGAGGGCTCTCATCTCACCGACCGACGAGGACATCTCCCGGCACAGACCCCGCAGGTCGTCGTCGCTGCCACCCTCGACGAACCTAAGCACCGAATACCGTTCGATCACGTCGGGAGGTGGATCAACAAAGGTCATCGACCCAATGGCGATCCCGTGACGGCCGAGCACGGCCTCTCCCGCCGTGCGGAATCGCTGCTCGAGAGCCGAGCGATCAAACTGTTCGTGGGTCGCCATCCAGAAAACAACGTCGAGCAGCTGCGGACCATCTCCACTTCCCGACCGTACAAGTGCTCCGGAAGTGGTGATCTCGTCTGTGGCTTCGAAGGCTATCGAGTACTCGCCGACCTCCAGATCCACCTGCTCCTTGATCGGCGCGTAGATGGCCGCTTCACCGAAGTTGGAGAGCTCGCCGTACTCCAGCCCGATCGCGTTGCCAACATCCTCACCCGACGGCGCGATCACGCCGGTTACAAAGACCTGGGCATCGGGATCTGCGGTCCTGGCGAACGCTAGGAACGAGATGTCGCCCGGACCAATCTCCACAGAAACTCGGCCCTTCCGACCTAGCGCCCCCCCATCGACCCTGCGCACATCCGCCGCGACGCTGGATATCGGTGGCAACTCCGGGTCGGATGCGATTGTCGTCACCGGCGACCCGCCCGTTGGATCGAGCCCCGCCGCAGCGAGGATGAGGAGCTCGTCATAGAGCACGTCATCGATCGCATCAACCAACCCTGCCGCAGTCTCAGGATCGAGCCCCTCGACAAACTCGACATCGCCTTCGACGCCCACACTCTCGATCAGAGCGAGGTAGTCCTCGTCGTCGAGCGAATCGAGTAGTGCGAACACATCGTCGACCGGAAGGTTGAGAACTACCTCCACGGCCGCGTCGAACGGATCCTGCGTCTCAATAGTCACCGGTGTTTCGACCGCGCTCGTACCGAACTCGACCGTGTCGTCATCCCCACAGGCAGTGACGATGAGGAGCAAGACGAGGACCAGCCCGGCGCTATGACGTAGGTGGGACAGAGGATTCATTGGGACCGCCGAGAGCCTACGACACCAGTGCACTCAGACCGAACGATTCCGAACCCGCCCTACACCACCGATCAGTTACAGTCGGCGCGCCGATCCACCGTATGGATCCGGTTTCCAGACCCGATCAGGTACTTCCCCAATGCTGCTGACCATCCTCGGCGTCGCTCTCGTATTCGTCATGCGTGTCATCGACGTATCGATCAACACGGTGCGAATCGTTGTGATGATGCGTGGCCAGATTCGCCTTGCAGCGCTCCTCGGGTTCTTCGAATCACTGTTCTGGATCACCGCGGCTTCGCTCGTCTTTGCCAACCTGGGCAACCCGATCAGAGCTGTGGCGTTTGCGGCCGGTTTCGCGACAGGTGTACTCGTAGGGGGCTTCGTAGAGCGCCGCATCGCGATGGGTACGGCATTCGTCCGAGTGGTGGCACCACTGGACAGTCTCCAGGTAGCGCCGCGCCTCCGCGAAGAGGGCTTCCCGGTGACCGTGGTAAACGCACACGGTCGAGACGGCGAGGTCCGACTCTCGTTCTTGGTGACGCCGCGCAAGCAGGTAACGCGGGCGCTCACGATCGTCCGCGAGGTCAACCCTGAGGCCTTCGTCACCGTCGAAGAGGTGAATCTCCCCGACCTGGAGCGTCTGCGACGGAGCACCTCGGTCCGCAAGTAGAGGCGTCCGCCAACCTCCCGCAAGGCTTATCGCGCAACGCATCACTCAAGGGTTGCGACGGAGCACCGATACCGTATCGACGCCCAGAGGATGCTATGACTCCTCCGCACGAGAGCGTCGAGGACGATACAGGATTCACCCTGATCGAGCTGATGGTTGCCATTGCAATCGTCGGAGTTCTACTCGCCATTGCTATTCCGACCTTCACGGGCTTTCTCGGTCGGGCGGACGACATTTCGGCTCAGACGACCCTCAGGATCGGCGAGGAGACCGCTCAGTTCATCGGTATTGCGACGGGATCGTTCCCGGCCAACGCTGAGCTGCTCACTCTCCTCCCTCAGTTGGAACCAAACATCGAGTGGGTAGCAGCCGACGTCTCGTGGACCGGTCCCCTCATGGTCTCCATCTCCCGCGTCGGACCAGATCTATCGGGAATCCGCGGCCTGTCATCTCGTAGTCTCTCGTTTCTGGACGACGGCGGCGATGACGACGATCAGGTGACCTTTGCGGTCCGATCAGATTCGGGGAAGTGCTTCTACACCCGAGTGAGCCTCAACTCCGACGTGGTGCGTGCCGTCGCAGCCGATGCGGCTTCGTGTGTCACCGAAGACTTCCAGAGCGGCTCCGGCACTGGATGGTAGAACGGGTCGAGAGAGCTATCCGCCGCTGAGGTCGCGACGTCTAGCCTGGACAGGCACCAGACCCGGATAGGTCCACCATCCGTCCGAAAGAGCAATCATGGAGTCGTTCAAGGCCTTCATCGTCGCCAACCGCGCCCCAATCATCGTCGGCGCAATTGCTTTGGTTGTGGCCGTACTGGGATTCACATTCCTCATCGGGCTGAACGCGGCCTTCACAGTCACACTCTTCTTGGCGGTCGTTGCTACCTCGATCGGCATCTACCGCTTCACGACGAAGGAACCAATCGAGTGGACGGAGCCACTCAAGCGGAGCCGACTCCTCACAAGTGCACTCGTAGGCGTAGTTGTCGTCGGACTGGCCATCCAGGCGATCCCGTACGGACGGGACCACACCAACCCCCCTATCACCGGCGAGCCCGCCTGGGATTCACCCCAGACGAGAGAGCTCACCGTCCGAGCGTGCTTTGACTGCCATAGCAACGAGGTGGAGTTCCCGTGGTACTCACAGATAGCACCGGTCTCCTGGGCCGTCCAAGCTCACATCGATAGTGGGCGCTCCAAGGTCAACTACTCGGAATGGGATCGGCCCCAGAGGGAGGCCGACGAGTCGGCGGAGACCGTGATGGACAATGAGATGCCACCCGCCTACTTCACGCGATTCACCCACGCCGACGCCAGACTGGTTGGCGCCGAGCGGCAGCAGCTGATCGACGGGCTCATCGCGACATTTGGCGGCGACGACCACGACGGTCGCGGCGGTGCTGCCGGCGATGACCATGACGACGATGATGACGACGACGAGGACGACGACGATCACGATGATGACGATTGACGTGTCCTCGTAGAACCTCCTAGGGCATCGCGTGCTATTCGAACGCGAGAACGGGGCCCCGTTGGGGCCCCGTTCTAATCGTCGTCGGGGAGGAAACGACGAGTCTTGCGAGCAGATTCCTAGGCGTCGGTGCCGACACCCTCAGCAGGCGGTGGGCCACCGAAGCCACCCTGGCGGCCCTCGCCCGGGCCACGCCCTTGACGTTGGCCACCATTCTCCGGAATCTCGCTGTTCACCATCTCGGTGATCTTCTCGGTCGCATCGGCGAGCTTCTCATCCGCATCGGCCTGATCGATCTTGCCGTCTGCGACGGCTTGGTCGATCCGCTCCGAGGCGTGTCCGACCATGAAGTCGATCAGCTCGGTGCCGCTGGAGCCATTGGCTGCAGCCAGATCCGCAAGGGTGTCGTACTCCTGCAGTGCCTCACGGAATGCATCACCTTCCATCCCGAGGAACTCGGCGACTGCACCGAAGTTCGGACCACGGTGACCGCGCCGACCCCCGGGACCGCCACCGTCGGCAAGCGCTTCGGCGACTGCCTCGGCCTGGTCGGCGGTGATCGTCCCCTCGTCCACCAGCGACTGGAGCTTCTCAGCAATCCTCGTCACTGCATTCTGGGCCGCCTCGTCCGCCGGCTCTTCGGTCTGTGCCAGGGCAATACCCGACATTGCGAGAGCTGCGACGACCAGGACGGTGATCCCGATCTTGAGCGTTTGCTTCATCACGACCTCCTTGTGTTCGGTGAGTCCCATTCGCTCGAGATCAGGTTCGAACACCCACGTATGAGAACTGTTAGGGCCGCCTAGGAACTGAAGGGGGAGTTCCTAAGGAAGGGATGAGAGGAACCGGAGTCCCCGGCCGACGACCGAGGACCAACGATCGACTGCTTGACCTGCAACACGGCCTGAGCGCATCCATCTACGCTTGGACGCGTGATCCTCTCCGACATCTCCATTCGGGCAGCGCTCGAGTTGGGACGCATCGAGATCGACCCGTTCGATCCAAAGATGGTGCAACCGAGCAGCATCGACGTTCGCATCGACAGGTACTTCCTGGTGTTCGAGAACCATCGGTACTCGTTCATCGATCCCAAGCAAGCGCAGCCGGATCTCACCACCCAGGTCGAAACAGACGTCGACCAGCCATTCATCCTTCACCCCGGTGAATTCGTCCTCGGCTCGACCCTGGAGGTTGTTGGACTCGGCGATGACATCGTGGCCCGACTGGAGGGGAAGTCGTCGTTGGGCCGGCTCGGTCTCCTCATCCACTCAACAGCCGGTTTCGTGGACCCCGGCTTCGAAGGGCATCTCACCCTCGAACTGTCGAACGGGGCGAACCTCCCCATTGCCATCTACCCGGGCATGAAGATCGGGCAGCTCTCGTTCTATGAACTGAGCACCGCTGCCGAAAACCCGTATGGGTCGTCACAGGCCGGATCGAAGTACCACGGTCAACGCGGCCCGACGGCAAGTCGCGTCCACGAGGACTTCGAGTAGCTCGCTCAACGGTCGGTATGGGCATCCATCCTGGCTGAGAATCGAGTACTCGCCGGGACTCCCGAGAACTCCCTGCCGGGCGCGGCCCAACTCACCCCGGCTCGGAACTGACGATCGACTCTCCACAGGCATCACCCGATAGAGAGTCCACCTTCCCCTTCTGCAAGCCACATTTGGAGCTCATCCGGGTCGGGCAGGTGGAGCATGCCGTCCTGTACGAAGTAGGCCGTATCGACGATGTCGAGAGCGATGGGATCATGAGTAGCAATCACGACCATCGCGCCGCCCTCGGCAATCTTGTGGAGCAGCTCGAGCACATAGGCGGCGGTATTGGTGTCGAGTTCGCCGGTCGGCTCGTCGGCCAGGACCGCCTTGGGAGCGTGAACCAGCGCCCTAGCGAGTGCGACACGCTGCTGTTCGCCACCCGACATCTCGGCCGGTCGGTGATCGGCGCGATGTTCGACACCCACGGCTTCCAGAGCACCCAACACCCTTCTACGTGAGGTCTCGCCGCCGACCCCCAGCAGCCGGAGCATGACGGCAACGTTCTCGGCCGCCGAGAGCAGTGGGAGCAACCCGAAAGATTGGAAGACGAATCCCAACTCTCGACTTCTGATCTCTGCAGCGCGCCGCTCCGATAGTCCGTCGATCCGTCGTCCATCGAGCCAAACCTCGCCCGCATCAGCCGACTGGAGCAATCCCATGATGTGGAGAATCGAGGTCTTGCCCGAACCGGACGGCCCAAAGAGGGCAATCATCTGGCCGGGCTCGACCGTGACGGACACATCGGCAGCACCAATCGCTCCCCGACCGTATTGCTTGCTGATGCTCCTCAGCTCAAGCATCGCTGCCGTCCCGGTTGAGGAGGATCCCCTCGTGGACGACCTCGGCCACCGCCGTGTCGCCCATCATTCCCTCTGCCAGCAGTTCGGTGGGAATCTGGATCGTTCCATCCCTGGCAATATCAACGGCCCGCTTGTGGCGGGCACCGACATCGGTGCGGAATACGCCGTCTTGAAGATGCATTACCCGATCTGCTCTGCTCGCAAGGGCCACATCGTGAGTCACCGCCACCACCGTGAGGCCACCTTCGTTGCAGAGTCGGCGCAGCAGGTCGTACACCTGGAGGGATCGTTCCGTGTCGAGCTCACCTGTTGGCTCATCTGCCAACAACAGCCTGGGTCCAAGGGAGAGTGCCACGCAGAGTGCGAGTCGCTGCTGCTCACCTCCGGAAAGCACATTCACCTTGGAATAGGTCCGATTGCGGAGGTCAGTGACTTCGAGCAGGGCCTGTGCCCTCCGCCGACGACGCTTCGATCCAACACCAGCGAGCAGCATTGGGAGCTCCACATTTGCCATCGACTTGAGATACGGAACGAGATTTCGGGTGAAGTCCTGCCAGAGGAACCCGACGTTGCGGCGAAAATGGGTCAGGATGTCGGCGCCCAGTGGGGAGGTGAGGTCCATTCCCGCTACCAAGACCTTCCCGGCCGAAGGCTTGTCCATCCCACCAATGATCTGCAACAGCGATGACTTGCCCGAACCGGACCTGCCGACGATCACGACGAACTCGCCCTTTTGGACCTCGAAGTCGAGGCCTTGGAGGGCGACCACTTCCAGCGCGCCCTGCTTGTGAATCTTGATGACGTTGTCGACCTTTACGATCATCTCGCTCATCGTTCCACCTCCCGCAACACCTCACTGAGGCGCCTCGCCGAGACGCTTCGAGTGCTCCACACCACCGACACGATCAGCAGAGCGGCCACAACCGCTAGGTACAGCACAAGACGACCGGACGGAATCTGCATGACCGCGGGAGGAATCAGATCCTCGGCCTCCTCCCCCAGTTGGAGGAACGGGATCATGAGACGCATCAGACCGATCCCGGCCGCCACCCCAACGATGGCGCCGACTCCGAGAACGACGACCTGTTCCAGAGCGAACGTGCCGGCGACACCCCGTCGCCTGAACCCGATTGCCCGCAGCACGCCCATTTCGCGGTAGCGGCGACGCACCGCGACCAGCACATACCCAGTCACTCCCGCGAGGGCAAGAACGACACCGGCACCGGTGCCTATGAAGAGGATCGATACCAATCCGACCTGAATCGGTCGGCTCGAGAAGTCGGCCGAGACCCCGTTGGCAGTCACCACCTCGTCCGGTTCAGCTCCCAAACCTGCCACCACAATCCGAACCGCATCATTGGGATCGGCGGTACTCATCCATAGCTCCTGTGGGAGTGGCGACCTGGCGATGGCCCCCGTCAACGCCCAGGCTGGTTCGGCACTCATCCGCTGGAGCAGGCCGTCGAGTCGGGTGACAAGTACCCCGGTAAACCGGTCATCACCGGTGGTGGGAACCAGATCCACAACCGCAGTGACGATGCCGCTCACGGTGGTGTCTTCGACCCCGAACAGCGCCTCCGATCCGACGCCCAGTCCTGCGCTCGCGGATGCGGCCGTGTCCAATACGAATTCGAGCTGCCGCTCCGGCACCACGCGCAGATGCGGTACGGATTCGGCTCGCGTTGCTGCCGGAAGCGTCCACTGCACGACGCGTCCGTCGCGCGCATAGGGCGATGCAGCCCGCTCGGCCGCGTTGGGAGTAGCAACACCGTCCGGCAGTTCGGCGAAGAAGACCTCCGCCGCCAGAGTGCCGTCCACCTCTTCGAGGCGTAGATTCGATTGGGCCGAGAACTCGGCGCCGATCGCTGCTTCTATCGACTCACCGCCTGCCGGCGAGGACGCCGTCCACTCGTCAACAAGTACCCGGGCGGCGTCCAGGGCAGCCCCGGAGCCGCCGTCGCGCTCGACCCACACGGCTTGAAGCACCAAGGACTCACCATCATCAAAGGGCCCATTCAAAGCGGTGACGCCCGACAAGCTCATGGTGACCGTCGACCAGCCCTCATCGGTGAACGAAGTGTCTGCCGAATAGAACCTGAACCGACCTCGTTCATCGATGAGGCGAGCCATGAGCCGAACCGAATCCTGAGGTCCATCCCGGTCCCGTTCGGCCCATGGAGCGGGAACGATGACGCCATCGACCGCTAGGGATGTGACCCCCGCAGGCAGCTCGACGCCCCAGTCGGCCGGAGGGCCCAACACATCGGGGCCGAAGGCTTCTTGGGGACTGGCGGCGCCGAAATCGCTTCGCCAGCCGACGACGGAGGGGAACGTCGCCGGATCGACGGCCAGTAGCTCCGCCCCGCGTGCTGCCAAACGCGGCGCGCCGACACCGCGGAACACTGGTGATCCGATGGCCCCGTCCGGGACATCGAGATAGCCGGCCTCATCGGCCACGATCCGAGCATCCGCCCCCGCTGCGTATAACGCCCTATCGGCGTAAGAGATCTCGAGTGTGGAAGCGTAGGTGAGGGCGAACGCGCCGAACCCCGTAGTGAGCCAAACCAGCAGGGCGAGACGGCCATACGGAATCGGATTGCGACCGAGATGCCAACCGGGAAGGGCCGCGGTCATCCCCCTGGTTCGAGTCATGATCCAGCCGATTCCCTTCAGGATCCACGGCAGCACGCGGAGAAGGAGCAGAGCTCCGCTCAGTAGGAAGAGCGCCGGTGCGGCTATGGAAAACGGATCGAGCCCGATGTCGGCTGAGTCGGTGTCGACGATTCCCTGCTGACGCAGTTCGAAAAGGATGACACCCGCAAGCACGACCATGAAGAGATCGAGGTGATATCGCTGCCAGACCGACTTACGAGCCGGGCGGCTGGCGATGGCACGTAGCTCCAGCACACTGCGCCGGGCAATGGGCAGAATCGCCAGGCCCATCGAGGCAAATGTAAGAAACCCGCCGGCAAGGGCGAAAGGGGTGATCGATCGGCCCGAGACCACCGTGAGTGCTTCCCCGCCTGTAAGAGTGGACATCGGCGGAATCCGACCGGTGACGGAGACCATCGCCCTCGCCACAACCGGAGCCACCACCACCGCTCCTAAGGCGATCAGTAATGACTGCAGCAGGTGCATTCCGGTCGTCTGCCAGGCGGTCGCCCCGCGCATACGGAGCAACGACAATTCGGACGCCTCCCGCTCGAGCGCCAAGGCCGCCATGTAGATGAGGAAGTAGAGGGCGCCGGCGACGATGAGAGCAAGCATCGCCAGGATCGGTGCGCCAAAGACAACCGAACGAACGTCAAAGTCCTCTATCAGGTTCGGCAACTTGGTGATCGTCCTGATGCCCTCGGTCTGAGCGACTCGTCTGGCGAACCCCGTTACCCCTCCCGCCAGGACCTCGACGTTGTCGAGAGCGACAGCCTCACGATCTAGATTGAGCGAGAAGGTCTGACCCGTCTGAACTCGCTGCAGGCCGCGATTGGTCCTGAGCCAAGGGTCCGTTTCAGGATCCTCGACAACGAAAGTGCCCGACCAGAGGTCGAACGTCTCCGCCGAGACCATCACGAGATCCTCCGGACTCGTGCTCTCCCACAGTGCTGCGGTCGGATCGATTGGGCGGGCGATACCGCTCACCTCGACCATCTCGAAGACTTCAGGAAGGGAGGTAAAACCGCGGATGACGATGCGGTCACCCACGCCGAGTTGGGTCAACCGGGCCGCCTCCTCCCCGAGCACGATCTGCAGGATCGGTTCCTCCATTCGTGCCGGGTCCTGCTCAGCGACCAGCTCGCCCTCTACCAGCTCTATTCGCTCGGCCAGATCAGGTGCCGTGATGATTCGAGTCTGGGTGGCCTCTTGGGGCGGTCTTGGGTATGGGGCGGGTTCGTCCGAATCCAGGCCCCCGGCCTGACGCCACTCCTCGGCAATCGCAAGCCAGTCGGGGAATCCAAGAGGGACAAACACATACTCGCGACTGAGGGTGCGCTCCTCGATCGTCGGGTACCACGTGTCGATAGGTGAGGAGGCTTCGGCGACGGCACGACGAGCGGCTTCCGCGCCGGCAGGTGTGTAGGCAGTCGAGGAGCTGATGGCCTGAAGGTTCACGCTGGAATCCGGTGCCTGTCGGAATGTGAACAGGAGGTCCACAGCAGACACGGAGGCCTCGTAGAGGGGAAGGACAACGAGCAGTGCCGTTACGAGAGTGGCACCCAGGAACGACCCGAGCAGCATCATCTTGCGCGCCCAGATGCGACGCACAACGAGCCCGAGATACGTGATGATTCGCAGGGTGCTCCTAGGCCGCAGCGGCGCCAGCAGGCTACCCATCACCCACCCAGAAGCGCATTTCGCTCACATAAACATCATGTCGCCGCAACGGTGTTGACTGGCTACGGATAACAGCGGGAGCTAGATGCCCGACGCTTGACGCCCAACACCTTCCAAGTCCAGCTCCCCTGCCCTGTGGCACGCCACGCGAGTAGCGACGAACTCTCGAACGGTCGGCTTCTCGGACCGGCATCTCTCGATGACGAATGGACACCTATCGGCAAAACGGCACCCAGGCGCGATCTCAAAGAGATCGGGCGTTTCGCCGTCGATCGGTCTGAGGCGTCCCCGCGCGAGACCAGGCACCGATCCGAGCAGGCCTGAGGTGTACGGATGGAGCGGTCGGCGATAGACGTCAGCCACGGGACCATCCTCAACGACCGAGCCGGCGTAGACGACGCCGACTCGATCAGCGACCGATGCCACCACTCCCAGGTCGTGGGTGACCAGCAGCATCCCCATCCCCCGCTTTGTTCGCATATCGTCAATGAGGTCGAGCACGGCCCCTGCGACGGTCACGTCCAGTCCAGACAACGGCTCGTCGGCAATGAGCATTCGTGGAGCCGACAACAGCGCCGACGCCAGCATGCCCCGCTGCGCCTGACCGCGCGACACCTCGTGAACGAACGCAGCAAAGTGGCGCCGCTTCGACAGCCCTACTTCGCCGAGGGCGTCAAGAACTCGGGTTTGGACCTCTTCCTGGGTGAGCATCGTGTGCTCCATCAACGTCTCGCCCGTCTGCCATCCGATGAAGTCGAGTGGATCCCACGAGCCGATCGCATCCTGAAGCAGCACGCCGATGCCGACACCGACGAGAGCCCGCCAATCGTTGTTGTCGAGATCCTGCAGCACCCGCCCCTCGAAGATCGTTCGACCGGCCACGACTCGCGCTCCGGGAGTGAGCAGATCGACCGCCCCCATTGCCAGAAGGCTCTTGCCGGATCCGGATTCCCCGACGAGGGCCACAGCCTCACCTTCACCAACGGTGAGCGATACGCCCTCTACCACTACCCGCTCCTCTGGCTCCCCCGGTTGCTGGTGGAGTGGGGCGGTCGGAACGCGGGTGAGCGAGATCGTCATATCCCTGATCTCAAAGAGGGGTGCCACGAGACGGAGGCTACCGACGAGGCGTTTCCGTATTGTTCTCCCATGCAGCCCAACGTGGTATCCGTCCAACCCGACACCGGAACTCGGCGACGCTCACTCCTCTTCGTCCACGGCGCATGGCACGGTGCTTGGTGTTGGGGTCACTTCCAGAGCTGGTTTGCCGACCGCGGGTGGGAATCCCACGCCCTCGATCTTCGTGGCCACGGCGCCAGTCCGAACGATCGCTCCCTTCGATTCACCAGGATCAAGCACTACGTGGAAGACGTTGCCGGGGTCGTCGACTCACTCGACGAGCCGCCGATCATCATCGGACATTCCATGGGATCATTGGTCGTTCAGCGCTACCTCGAGAGCCATGAGCTCCCGGGCGCGGTGCTGCTCGCTCCCGACCCGATCGGAGGCGCGATGCGGGCAACGTTGCGGACACTGCGGCGCCACCCACTCAAGTTCTTCAAGGCCAATCTCGTATGGGATCTGCGGCCGCTCGTCGAGAAGCGCGAGATTGCGGCCGGTCTCTTCCTGCCACACGACGCCTCTGACGACGAGGTCGATTGGATGTGGAAGCAACTCCAGGGAGAGTCGTACCTCGCGTATCTCGACATGGTCTTCTTCGTGAGGCCACGTCCTCAACTGGTCCACACGCCGGTGCAGATCGTCGCTGCGGAGAATGACCGGATCTTCAGTGTGAAGGAGTCAATGAAGGTGGCCAAGGCCTACGGGGTCGGTCTGCGGCTGGTCGAGAGCGCCGCACACGATCTCATGCTCGGGCCGCGTTGGGAGCACGCCGCGCGGGAACTCGACGCGGCCCTGGAGAGCTTCGGCTGAGCGTCGGCTGCCTCTGGCGACGGAGATGGAGGAGCCACCCACAGCAAATGGGTTGTGGCCACTCTAGGAGTTGTTATAGTTGCTCTATAACAATGCTACTGAAGCTCAATACCGACGACGACCGGCCCCTCTACCACCAAATCGCATCAGCGGTCAGGGGCGCGGTTCGTACAGGGACGGTTTCGAACGGAGATCGCCTCCCTGCCACTCGTGATCTGGCCGCCTCGCTCGGGGTGAACATGCACACGGTGCTGCGGGCCTACGCGCTGCTCAAGGAGGAAGGCCTCATCGAGCTGCGGCGCGGCCGAGGTGCCATCGTCCTCGAAGTATCGAGTGCAGCAGCAGTAGAACAGCTGATCGTCGAGCTGGTCGAGGTCGCCCGAGAACAAGGGCTCGAAGCTCGAGAAGTGATCGCATTGGTGAATAGGGAGTTCTCATGAATCGAAAACTGGTACTCGGAGCCATTCCGGCAATCATGCTCGGAGCCATCGTGGCCCCGCTGGTCATCTACTGGAGCAACCTCCCCAACCCCATGGCCACCCACTGGGGTCTGTCGGGTCAGCCGAACGGTCACATGTCGCCGACTCTGCTGCTGCTCGTCATGGGAGGGATCTTCATAGCGATATGGGCCGCAATCTGGCGGGTCACACGCAGGATTCCTTACGACCTGCCGTCGTTTGCAGCCGGTCTGCTGGGCGTGGGTGGCCTGTTGGCCGCAGTGCAATGGATCGTCGTACTGGCGAATCGGAATCAGACCGACTGGACGGAGGCCGGCACCTTCAACGGACTCCACCTAATCCTGGTTCTCGTCGCCGCCATCGGCTTCGGATACGTTGGATGGAAGCTCGCAGGAGATTCCGCCCAGGCCGCCGCTCGCGGAGTCGATGGTCCCACCATCGACCTGGCCGCAACCGAGACAGCCATCTGGTCTGGATCGGGACGCGGCCCACTGCTCATCGCGATCGGCGCCGTTGTGGTCATCGCCGCCATCGCGATGTGGAGCTGGACCAGCCTGGCGCTGCTGATTGTTGCTGTGATCGTGCTCCTCTTCGCCGAGGTGCGAGCAACGGTCAGCGACCGCGGAGTAGCGATCAGCCTTGGATGGCTTGGGATCCCCTCCTGGGTGATCCCCATGGCTCGAATCCGCGGCGCCGAGGTCGAAGATGTCTCACCGATGTCGTACGGCGGGTGGGGCTACCGGCTCCGTCCCGGAGTCAAGGCGCTCGTCGTACGGGGTGGCCCCGGACTTCGTCTGGTTCGTGAAGACGAAGCCGACCTCGTCCTCACCGTCGACGATCCCGAGACCGGGGCCGGACTCATCAACTCGTTGCTCGCTCGGCGCTAGCCATCAAGGGCCGGGATCACGCTGCTGCCGTACGCATCCAGCGTCTGCTCCTGGTGATCGTGCATGAGGTAGATCGAGAACTGGTCCACACCGATGTCCCGTAGCTCCTCCATTCGGGCGATGTGCTGCTCAACGGTGCCCAGCACACAGAACCGATCGATGACCTCATCGGGTACGAAGTCGGTGGAAGGGTTGCCCGCCTTGCCGTGATGGTCGTAGTCGTAGCCCTCACGCGCCTTGATGTACTCGGAGAGGGCGGTTGGAACCATGGAGCCGTCGTCTCCGTAGCGTTCGACCAGGTCGGCTACGTGATTGCCCACCATCCCGCCGAACCAGCGGACTTGATCCCGCTGATGAGCGATGTCATCGCCGACGTACGCCGGGGCGGCGACACAGATCTTGATGTCGTCGGGATTACGGCCGGCCTCGGCGGCAGCGTTCTTGACGAACTTGCTGGTCCACTCGACCAGGTAAGGATCGGCGAGCTGAAGGATGAAGCCGTCGCACTTCTGCCCAACAAGCGTCAGAGCCCTTGGGCCATAGCCGGCGCCCCACATTGGAAGCTCCCACCCATCCTCGATCCATGGGATGGAGAGGGACTTGTCGTTGAGTTCGATCTCGTCACCGCGTACCAAGGCCCTGATGGCGTCCATCGATGCCTCCATCGTGGCCAGTGTCTTCGGTTTCAGACCGATGTAACGCAAAGCCGAGTCGCCCCGACCCATGCCACAGACGGTGCGGCCACCCGACATCTCGTTGAGGGTGGCAAACAAGGAAGCGATGACGGTCCAGTCCCGGGTCCCGGGATTGGTGACCATAGGTCCGACGATCATCTTCTCGGTCGCCGCCAGCATGCGGGAGTAGATCACGAACGGCTCCTGCCAAAGCACGTGGGAATCGAACGTCCATCCGTAGGAGAAACCGTTCTGTTCGGCGCGCTTGGTCAGCTCGATCACGCGCGATGCCGGCGGATCGGTCTGGAGTACAACCCCGAAATCCATATTCAGTGCCTCCTCGACATGCGGAAGGGCATAGGTCTAGCAAACGAAACTGCGTTAGTCAGGGTCAGGGGGCCAGGATGTAGTACTTATCGACCGACAAGACGCCCGAAAACACCTCGATCCCGAGGTCCCAGTTATCGACTGTCCAGTCGTGAGCCCACGCAATTCCTTCGGCTGTGTCGGAGCCGGGCCGCACCACCGCCAGCATTGCAGTGGTGCGATCGACCGCTAGGACGAGCCAGAAGTCATCGTTGACGATTGGGGGAATAGGAGACGCTTCCAGATCGACCTGGGACTTCCCGATCCAGGCGTTCGACTCGATTGAGTCAGAGTCTGCATAGATACCCCACCGCAGGAAACCATCCGTATTCCACTGGCCCGTCTCGATCACGATCTCGAACCAGGCATCTTCTGAATACGAGATACGTCCAATGACGGCAATCGGTGCGCTGACTTCGTCGGGTGCCACGTACGGGCCCTTGCCTATCTCAGCCCGACCGTTGGCAATAGTGATGACATTCCCGGACCAGTCGCCGAAGCTGGTTCCGTCCCTATCAAAGGCGATTACCTTTACCGAGTCTCTGCCTCCGATCGTGTCGAGGACCCCTTCCGGTATCTCGACCAGGGCGTTGCGGTTGGCGACCTGCTCGGGGTTGGTGGTCCCGGGTGCTGCGGTAGTGGTTGTGGTGGTCTCAGCGACAGTTGTGCTTGCCGAAGCCACGGAGGCTCCTGACGAGTCGACTGCCTCAGGATCAGCCGCCAACACTGCCCGCAGCTCCGAACTGCCTGGCTCAGAACTCAGTGCAGTGACAACCCCGAGCGCGCCCGACACCAACAGGAAGACGGCGATCCCCAACTGAATCGCAAAGGTTGTTGAACGCGACATCACTATCCGGATTCCTGCATGCAGTTGGATATGGTCACCGACGTGGTGCCCGACCGTTGGATCCCTGAGCTGGTCGTTATCCAGCCGGTCACAACGATGGAACCGCTGCTGACGTCTTCGAACGGTCCGAGTTGTGCAGACCAAACGTCCTGCTGGACGTACCCCATCCCCTTGGGGCTACCCGACGAAGTGGCACCACTCCAGGTCATGCTGGCCGACTGAACATCGCCCGAATAGGTCGGAACGGGTGACCCGTTGATCCTGCGGTCGACCCACATGTCGATCTCAGTCGAGAAGGGCCCGGAGCACGCCTCAGTACCCCCGACAATCATCGATGAGTTGATCGCCGATGGACCGAACACCTCAACCGACAGCGAGACGGTCTCCGTCGGAGGTGGCGGATCGGGGTCAGACGCAGGCGGATCCGGATCAGACGCAGGCGGATCGGGGTCAGACGCAGGCGGATCCGGGTCAGACGCAGGCGGGCCGCCGGCCACGATCACTTCTGAGCCGGGATCGAACAGGAAGCCTTCGTCGACTTCGCCGTCGCAGTCGTTGTCGACACCATCTCCGTAGATCTCGTCAGCGCCGGGGTAAACATATTGATCGGACGGCTGGCAGTCCTCATCGTTGAGCCATCCGTCGCCATCGGAGTCGCCAGCGACACTTCCGATCTCCTGCCCTGGCGTACCCTCATCAACGTCGCCATCACAGTCGTTGTCGAGTCCATCGCCGCGAACCTCTTCGGCACCGGGGTTGACCGCCACTAAGTCATCGCGACAATCCCCTTGGTTAGGCGTATACCCGTCGCCGTCACCGTCGTAGTCCTCGACATCCGTGACGATTGGGGTAGTTGGGTGGTAGCAACCCCACCCCTCCAAGAAGAACTCGTCGGGGGCACATCTTGGTGATATCGATCCCGAGGTCTCCTCGGCGTCCGGAACTAGCGCCTGTCCCGTCGAGCCGGTGAACCAAACGTTGCCGCCGACCTCGATGTGAACGGACGGGTCGAAATTCTGACCGATGTCATTGGCCTCCCGGATCAGCTCCTCACAGTCATCACGGGCGCCACTCGCTGTCGACACCTCACGGTCCAGCTCGCCAGCTTGGAACCGCTCCAGGAACGGTCGCAGCAGCCCTTCTCGCAGCGGGTCTGGACCACCAGCATCGATCACCACCGGAAAGAGTCCGTCGGGCGGCAACTGATGCTTCGCTGCATATTGATCCACCATGGGGAGCATCTCTGCGTCAGGAAGAGCACTACTCGGAAGAGCACTACTCGGAAGAGCGCTAGCCGGAAGAGCGCTAGCCGGAAGAGCGCTACTCGGGAGAGCACCAGCATCCAGCCGATCTCTGTCTTCGTGCGAGAGGGCGTCGAGCATCTCCTGGTACGCGATCTGAGGAGCTAACTCCGAGACCTGTTCATCCCTAATACCCAAAGCGGATGCGTTGGCCCAACTCTCGGCTGGGATCCTCTGGATCTGACTAGAAGAGAGCATCCCGACCACAATGTTCGACGGAATCGCGCTCACAAAGTTGCTGGGGATCGCTTCTGCCGGAATGGCATTGCTCGGAATTGCTTCGACAGGGATGGCTTCTGCCGGAATGGCATTGCTCGGAATCGCTTCTGCCGGAATCGCATTCAGAACCACGTTGCTCGGGATCGCCTTCCCCTGCTCGATGTAAACCAAGTTGCTGGGAATCGCATTGCTGGGGATCGCGTTACTCGGAATCGCATTACTGGGGATCGCGTTACTCGGAATCGCATTGCTCGGAATCGCCCCTGTCGCCATCGCCGACTTGAGTTGCTCCGGAGACAACTCGTACGGAAACCCGTTGAGGGTGAACATCATGTGGACCCCACGCGAGTCCTTGGTCCATGTATGTGAGAGAGCCCCGCCGTCGTTGAGACGCAAGAACCCGCCGGCAGCCACCTGTGGCATCGCACCGGCAACCACCCACGACGGCAGCAAGTTGCTGGGGATCGCATTGCTGGGGATGGCATTGCTCGGGATCGCATTGCTCGGGATCGCTTCGGCCGGAATGGCGTTGCTGGGGATGGCATCGGCCCGGAGTGCACCTCCTCCAGCGCTCGTGAGTACACCGCCCTCCTCGCCAAAGGCTTCGGCCGGGATGGCATAGGTGAGATCTAGACCAATCCTGAAGATCGCATGGACCTCGCCATCGATCTCCCCCCAGATGTATTTGGTCGGTACGGCACCATCGGTCGCTCCCACCTCGACTGACACTGCTGCACAGCTGCGGTCGAGCAATACCCCTTCGGCTTGCGCCGCAACACCGAAGGATGCCAGCACCACCGCCGGTACTACGGCCAACGCGGCGTACGGACCAATCCAGTTGAGGAGGAAGTTGTTGAGCTCACGTCCAGAGAGATTGGATCGGACAGACCGGATAAAGATCCGGATCCTCTCGACCCACTCAGCCTTTGGTAGGTCCGCCGCCATCTAGGCGCCCCTATGGCTCGGCGCTAAGACCACCATGGCACCGGCGGCGAAAGCAACGTATGCGCCAACGCCTATGTAAGACAACCAGCTATCGGCACTCCCCGACTGATCCAACGCTTGGATCCATTGGACAGTTAGGGCGATCGGAATTCCTACCGCCAGCAAACCAAGAAGCCGACGCACCGCCGAGAGGATGGGTACGAACGCCGCGATCGAAATCAGCAACACCAGCGCCAAGAGCACCCAGCCGACCGGTAGTCCGTCCGTCGGAGCCGATCTGCTCCACAGGAACTCCAGCGGCACACCCATGGCATTGCTGATCCGAGCAGTCCCAGTCAGCCAGGGAAAGAACACTGCAAACGAAAGGCCGGAGACGGCCCACCAAAGCACCGGGGACGGCCGGATGAATCGCACCGTGACCTGATCGGGGAGCGGCGGTTCTGAAGTGACGGGAGCTGGCGGTTCCGACACCGTCGCGACCGGCTCCTCAGACCCATCTTCGAAGGCAAGGCCGAACCCACACACCTCGCAAAACTTCGCCTCATCACGGCGTACCCCGGCGCCGCACTCTGGACAGTGCCTCATAAGAGCCCCCGGTCCTGTGGTACGGACCTTTGAACCCTAGCCATCACGATTCGAGGAATGCGGCTCCCATTTACACCCAAGTGACTAGTCACATTGCGTCGAGGCAAACCAACTCGAGTTGCCATCGCTCCTACCGATGAACCACTCGTCCTAACCAGGACCTAACCAGAAAAGGGGATAGATTGTGACAACCACACGAGTGCGGATCGGCGCCGCCGTCATCGCAGTACTGGCAGCCTTTCTCATGGCATTCCAGGCCACCAACGCCGCCTTCTCGGCTCAAACAACCAACGCACCGAACGCCTTCGGCGCGGGCAGCGTGGCCCTCTCCGACAATGACGCCGGCTCCGCCATGTTCAACGTGAGCAATATGGCTCCCGGCGATAGTTCGACCGGTTGTATCGAAGTGACCTACTCCGGATCGCTGAATCCAGAGGTCCGACTGTTCGGCACCGCCACCGCCGGCGACGGTCTCGAGGCGTTCCTCGATCTGACCGTCGTACGCGGCACCGGAACCTGTGCAGCGTTCGGCACCTCGACAGCAGTGTGGACCAACGGAACCGATGGAGACCTGGGCGTGTTCATCGGCTCGGCGACCAACTACACATCCGGACAGGACAACTGGCAGCCCACCGGTGGCGGACCCGACGACACCGTCCCGTACCAATTCACTGTGGCCCTTCAGGACAACAACGCCGCCCAGGGCAAGACGGTCACCGCGACATTCACCTGGGAAGCGCAGAACCTCTAGGTCTAGACCAAGGGGAAAGGGGAACACGGCATGACCCAAGCCGCCGAGGCCCCGCTTCTAGACGACGGAGCGGACCAGGGGTCGCCTTCACGGCGACCCCTGGTCCCGTCCGATCCCTGGCAAGCGGATTGGACCCGGCCGGCCGAAGCCGACGTCGCGCAGCGGCATAAGGAGGCACGCCTGCATCAGAGGTCGGACTCGACCAGACCGCGCGACTCCGGCGCAACCAGGGCTCCCGTTGCCGGTCCTCTCACCGAGGACCACCCCGACGTTGTCTGGTCCGAACCTGCCGAGGACACGGCGATCGAGCACAAGGACGCAGCGTCGTTTATCAACGTGCGGTCAACAGCACCCGAGACCACCTCGAGTCGGCCAAGCGTTCCCGACGTGTACCAGGCTCTCATCCCTGTGGAGGAACCGGAGCCATCCCCACCAGTCGAAACGCACCCAGATCCACTCATCGGTCAGAGTGAGCACTTCGACGATGAACAGCCAGAGGATCCCCCAGAACAGCCCTCCGACCACAGATTCGGAGCCTTCCTGTCAGCCGTCCTGATAACTGCCACCGCCTACTGGTATTACGTCCTCGCGACACTCGTCATCGCCGTCGCTGTGCCGATCGCTGCCGGATGGGAGTCGACCACCGTGATAAGCGGATCCATGGAGCCCCAGATCTCGGCAGGAGATGTCGTGGCGTTCTCCGACTACGACGACGAACCGCTCGGCATCAACACGATCATCTTGTTCGAAGATCCGGCTCGACCGGGAGCGACCGTCACCCATCGCATCGTCGACGTCAATCAAGACGGCACCTATCGGACCAAGGGTGATGCCAATGCCACGGCCGATTCGACCCCGGTGCCACCCGAGGCGATTCTCGGAGTCGCGACGTTGCTATCCCCGAAGGCTGGACTCCCCCAGCTCTGGTTCGCAACGAGCCAGTACCCATGGCTGGCAGCATGGATCGTTATCACCGCAGGAGCCTTGACGATCATCACACTCAGCGGCCAACGAGAGAGCAGAGCCCAAGGCCCGAGGTCTTGGCTCCGACCCGTCGTGGCCATAGGCCTGGTGGCTGCCCTGGCCGGAGTCGGAAGCGCCGCCAGGAGCTCGGCCGCCTACGCCACCAACACCACCAACCAGGACAACCAGCTCACCGCCGCCGCAACATTCACCAGCTTCAACCACCTCCGATCGCTCGGCGTCGCCACGTGCTCCGACACGTCCGACACCACCCTGAGCATCGGGGCGACGGTGCCGGTGGGAAGCACGATCATCATCCGTTACGCGATGCGGAACCGGCGGCAGAACGCGACGCTCGGCGCCAGCGACACCCAGGGCAACTCGTATTCGGTGGATGCCAACGCGGTCAACAGGTCTCGAACTCAGACCGCCGTCCTGAGCGGTCATGTGACCACTGCTCTCAGCAGTGGCGATCAGATCACGGTTACCCATCCCAGAGGCCGGGCGGTTGTCGTCAGCTTCGACGAGTACTCGGGTGTGGCTGCAACCTCACGTGTCTCGGCCAGCAGCACTTCTATCGGCAACAGCCGGCTCCCCTCGGTCACGGTCCAGGCGCCCAACAATGACACGCTGGTGATCGGATCGGTATCGACCAATCGAGCCAACGCGACGTATACCCAACCGTCGGGTTGGTCTCCTCTCGACTTCGGGCAAGTTCGGTGCAATCGCCGCATGACCTACGGCGGCGCCTGGTCGGAATATGGCTCCTCAGCCAACGTCACCTACAACCCGGTGCTGAACAGAAGTAGCCGCTGGGCGGCAGCGGCGGTCGCGTACAACAGTGGCTAGACCGGCGACTCCCGTTTGCGCCGAGTGCAGTGTCCACAACGCGTAGCGGGACCTACCCCGGTACCTTCCCAGACATGAAGCGCCTCGCCGTTGTACTGCTGTTGCTGTTCGCCGCTTGCGGTGGCGACGATGGCACTATCTCCCACGAGGACGCCGACGCCGATTGCCGGTCCGCCTTCGGGGAGGGTTTGGTGGAATGTGGGGACGGAGCCGACATCATCTCAGTGGGAATCGACGCCATCGGTCCCGTCGTCCTCACTATTGAGATGTCCGAGACCCCGCACTTCAACACCGACTTTCAGTGGCTGGTCGAGTTCTCGATCTCAGATCTGGCCTGCGGACTCACCAATACCGAGACCACCGACGAGGGGATCGCCGGTAGCGATCTGATCGGACCCTACGGATACCGAATCCTCACCAACGAGGACGCACCATTGGGAACCTGCGAAGGATCGTTGGACGGGACGACCGCCACACTCATCTTCAACATCCAACCACCGCTCGGACCGTGGACGATCTCCGGAGGAACGCAGTACGTGGAGATCGAGAACCTCCAAGACGACGGATCTTCAGACGACGTGGAGATCGACATGACCCCAGAGGGTTGACCCGAGACCACCTCGACGTTTCGTCGGTCCGGGCGATCACCTATTCCGTGTGGTTCGTTGGCTCCAGCTAGTCGTCCGAGTCGGCGGCCTTCCCCCAGGGGTGTCTTGGGCCCGGTGTGGACAGACTGCGACACACATCACATTCCCCCAAGCCACCGTCACCCCTACGTCGCTCACCGGGCGCGATGGCCTCCCCGTCGGGACAGTTGGTGTTGGTGTGATACGTCTCCGAGTCCGGCATCTTGGATCGAAACGGTTCCACAATCATGGGAAGCCCCTCGGCACCTAGCCCTAGTGCGCCCCCTGGAGCCTGTGGTAAGGCGAAACATACTCGTCTGGCGACAAGCGCACCCGGGGACGCCCACGCTGGGGTGAGGTAGTCGCGCTGCTGAGGAAGCCGGACCGGCATCTAGCTCCGAACCCCCACCCGCAGTTCGAGGCCATGCAGTTGGTCGGAGGCTGTACCTCACCGACCGCCACTGCTGTTCAGATCCTCAATTCCGCAGGGGTACCCTCAGGAACCACCGGCTTGGTGGGCGGCACAGCCGCGAGACGGCGATAGTCGTCCCCTTGCGGGGGCCGGGTATCCACATCCCCGGCGTTGGGCCAGAACGACAGCGCCCGTTCCGCCATCGCCGTGATCGATAGGGAGGGATTGGCTCCAAGGTTGGCCGGTACGGCCGCACCGTCGATCACGTGGAGGCCAGGAAGGTCGTGGACCCGGTGATAGGGATCGATAACACCTTCGGCCGCCGTCGCCCCAATCACGGCGCCACCGATGAGATGAGCGGTCGACGGAATGCCAAACACGGATTCGCCCACCGACCCAGATGGATCACCCCCCATAGCCTCCGCCGCCTTGCGAGAAGCCTCGTGGGCGATGGGGAGCCAGCGCGGGTTTGGGACCCCGTGACCCTTGCTCGACGTTATCCGAGTACGAAACCAACCCTTCGACGTGGTCAGTCGGATGCTGTTGTCGATGCTTTGCATCACGAGGATGATCATTCCCCGCTCCGACCAACGCCGTACCGACAACGATCGGATGAACTCTCGCGGTCCTGCGACGGCCCTCCTGATGAATCGCCCAAACTGCGAGCCGCTCCCTCCCTTGACCAGGATGGTTGCCAAGAGCCCCATCGAGTTACTCCCCTTGGGATAACGGACCGGTTCGATCCGAGTGTTCTCGTCTGCCTGGAACGACGACGTGATCGCCACACCCTTGGAGTAGTCGATCTCCGTCCCCCGAGCCATCGCACCGACAATCGACTCGGAATTGGTACGCACGACATCTCCGAGTCGTTCCGACACCCCGTCCAGGCGTCCCCGCTCGCGGAGCTTGAGTAGGAGCTTCGTTGTCCCGAGTGCTCCCGCCGAAAAGATCACGTGACGTGCTCGGTAATTGCGACGCGGTCCACCGAACCACGCCCCGGGCTTCTCGACCGACACCCTCCAGCCGTCCCCGTGCTCGACCAGATCCACCGCCTGTGAGTTGGGTAGGACCTCGGCTCCGGCTTGTTCGGCTAGGTAGAGGTATGTCTTATCGAGAGTGTTCTTGGCATTGAACCGGCAGCCGACCATGCACCCCCCACACTCGACACACCCGGTCCGGCTTGGCCCCATCCCCCCGAAGTACGGATCATCGACCGTCTCGCCCGATGTACCGCGGTAGACGGCAACCGGCGTCGGATGGTGCGTGTGTTCTCGGCCGAAATGCTCGGCAACCGCCGCGATGACATGATCGGCCGGGGTGTCGCAGTTGGCCGATTCGACACCGAGCATCCGGCGCGCCTGGTCGTACCAGGGGTTCAGCTCGGACTTCCAATCAGTGATTCCGGCCCACTGTGAATCACCGAAGAACTCGTCGTCGGGCTCAATGAGCGTGTTGGCGTAGACCAACGATCCGCCCCCGACGCCGGCACCGGACAGCACCATCACGTCGTTGAGGAGGTTGAGTCGCTGAATACCCCGCATCCCGAGGTGTGGAGCCCACAAGAACTTGTGGAGGTCCCACGAAGTCTTGGCGAAGTCGTCCGATCCGAATCGACGCCCTGCCTCAAGGACGAGGACCGAGTACCCCTTCTCGACCAAACGAAGCGCCGACACACTCCCACCGAACCCGCTCCCGATGACGATGACGTCGGCGTCGAAACTCACGGACGGGACGCTAGCGATGGACGACGCGGTCTGGTCAGTGTTGCTTGCGGCGCTCACTCCAGTAGCCCGCCGTAGCCCCGACAGCGGCTAGAGCGAGCACGATCCAAAAGGGCCTCGAACTGATGAACAGCACGGTGACGACTCCGAGGATCCCACCCACGATTCCCCCGACCCTGACGCCGTTCCAGCGATCCCAGGGCGTGGTACCTGGTGCGTCGGAGCGGCGTTCGGTCATCAGATGAAGCTCGCCACAACGAGAAGAGTCGCCGAGACGGTCATGACCACCGGACACAACTTGAACCAGACCACCGGAGTACGGGCCCCTGTCATCGCCGTCCACACTCCGATGGCCACGAGGAACCCCGCACTCACTCGGTAGACGAGAGAGGTCGCAGCGGATTCCAGCGATGCCAACGTGACAGCAAAGACGAGTACCGCGACGAACCAGAACGCCAGGCTCTCGGCCACCCACTCCATTGTGATGATGCGTTCGTTATCGGTACCGATCGCGCCAAAGCTCCGTACGACCTGACGAGTAGGCACCACATGGCTCACACCCCAAACGAAGACGATCCCGGCGGCGATGTAACCGAGCGCTGATGACATGCGTACCTCCCCCACAAGAGTGACCGCACAATCACGCCAGGAGGAGGGCCGTTGGTCCCGACCGGGCCAACCGATATGTAGAGCCCGGTACGCAAGCGCACCGGGCTCTACTACCTCGCCGAAGGCGAAGCGGACCTAACTCGTTCGGTCTGATCCCCACCGAGGATGAGACCGCAGGCTACGACATCTGCGGGAAACCCAGATCGACGCCGCGATGGGCCGGATCGGGCCAGCGGGATGTGATGACCTTGAGTCGAGTGTAGAAGTTGACCCCCTCCATCCCATACATCCGGGCCTCTCCGAACAGACTGTCCTTCCAACCTCCGAACGAATGGTACGCGATGGGCACCGGGATCGGGACGTTCACCCCGATCATCCCGACCTCTATCTCGTTCTGGAATTTGCGAGCCGCCCCGCCGTCGTTCGTGAAGATCGCCACCCCATTAGCCCAAGGGTTGTCGTCGATCAGCTTCATGGCCTGACCGAACGTATCGACGCGAACCGTGGACAGAACCGGCCCGAATATCTCATCTTGGTAGATCGTCATGTCCGGAGTCACGTTGTCGAAGAGGGTCGGACCGACGAAGAATCCCTCCTTCTCCACCAGATCACGTCCGTCCGCCAGCAGTGTCGCCCCTTCGTCGACACCGACGCCGATATACCCGGCCACCTTGTCGCGATGCTGGGCGGTAACGAGCGGTCCCATCTCCGCTCCCTCCTCCATTCCGGCTGCCACCTTGATCTTCTCCATCCGGTCCTCGATCCGAGGCATGAGCGTGTCGGCGGCATCGCCTACGGTGACCAACACCGAGATCGCCATACAGCGTTCACCCGCCGACCCGAAGCCAGCCGATACCGCGGCGTCGGCGGCGAGATCCATGTCGGCGTCGGGGAGCACAACCATGTGGTTCTTGGCACCGCCGAGAGCCGCCACCCGCTTGCCGGAAGCTGTCCCCTGCTCGTACACGTACTTGGCGATCGGGGTCGAACCAACAAACGACACCGCCCCAATGTCCGGATGCTGCAGGATCGTGTCTACGGCCACCTTGTCACCATGGACCACGTTGAGCACGCCATCGGGCAAGCCTGCCTCGGCAAACAGCTCAGCCGGGTAGAGCGCTGCCGATGGATCCTTCTCGGAGGGCTTTAGCAAGAAGACGTTGCCGCAAGCGATGGCGATCGGATACATCCACATGGGAACCATCGCCGGAAAGTTGAATGGAGTGACGCCGGCAACGATCCCGACCGGCTGACGGATCGAGTAGGTATCGACCGCAGTGGAGACGTTCTCACTGAACTCACCCTTGATCAGCTGCGGGATACCGCAGGCGAACTCGATTACCTCGAGTCCCCGCTGCACCTCACCGAGGGCGTCCGAGAACACCTTGCCATGCTCGGAGACGAGCATCTTGGCGATCTCATCCCTGTTCTCATCGACCAGATCGCGGAACTTGAACATGATCTCGGTGCGCTTGGCCAACGACACGTGGCGCCATGTTTCCAACGCAGCTCTGGACGACTGAACGGCAGCGGACACTTGCTCCCTGCTCGCGAGCGCAACCTGAGCCTGGACCAGGCCGGTGGCGGGGTCGTAGACATCCCCCCAATTGTCCGTCGGCCAATCGACGTACTTGTTGTCGATCCAATGAGATATTTGCCGCATCTATCACCTCCGAGAGGAGCAGGCTACCCCGGTGCCGTCTCGAGCCGAAGGGGCTCAGCCATCCCAGCCCGTGGCAATCAACAGCTTCAGATCCCAGAATGCCAACATCACGATCTGACCGTCGGGACCGACGACGACGTCTGTGATGTTCCCTATTCCCTCGGGCCCTGCAATCACGCGCACTTCAGTGACGCGTCCGCCTTCCAGCCGCAGCGCGTGGAGCCCGTGGGTAACGCTGTACCTCGCAACCAGGAGCATCTCCTCCAGGTCCAGGAGGATCCCGGTGGAAACAAGGGTCGACGTGGCTGGATCCGCGTCCTGCGCGGCAGTATCCGAGCAGACGGCGATACATCTGGATGAGGCTACGAACGAACCGCTAGGAGCCGGTGGCAATCAGGTCAGACGGCTTTGGCCGGTCATCTGGCGGCGATCACGGTGGGCCCGTCGGTGCCGTGCCGGCGGACCCGCGTCTCGGAGGCAGCCCTCTCGGGATCCCCATGGAACAGAACGAGGGCCAGATCGCGCACGGTCGCCCATTGCCCTTCGACGAACTCGAGACCCAACTCGAACCCGGTCCACCGATCGCCCACCGCCCTGATGATCCGAGCCTTGAGATGCAGGTTCTGACGTGAGAAGTCGAGTACCGCGATCTCCCCCTCAACGAACTCTCTGTCTCCCACCTCGGCCCACGATGGTAGATCCAGCGGTCCGAGCACCCTGACCAGGGCGCCGGTCAGCGAGACATCCTCAACCGAGGCAGCCTCACCGTCAATGGTGGCGGCCATACTGACTGGGAAGCGCACGCTGACCCGCCGCTCGCTGGCGTGGTAGGGCGCAGTGATTCGGCGCGCTGCAGCGACCAGCAGCGCGAAGTTGCCGAACAGGAAGAACGTCGTGCCGTACATGGCACCCGGCACCGAGTATGTCAGCGGAGTGAGGCCGGCAAGGGTGAGGCCAAACCAAACGAAGGCGGCGATTGATAGGGCGAGCAGCGCAACGATCAGTGGTGGGGACTTCGTACGGTTCCTGCTGTCAGCAACGCGACCCTTTGGGGTCACCTTGAACCGAGTCTTTGTGGACTTGAGGATCTCACCCAAGGCGGGGATGACGGCCGGCATCCGAAGCGTTTCGAACACCAACGACAACCAGGGCGGGTAGTAGCCGCGCGCCAACACCCGCAGAGCCGCGTGTTGGATGAAGAAGGCGCCTAAGAACATCGGGGCGAATACCAGAAGCGAAACAGTTATCGGTAGCGACCCCGTCGCCAGCACCGCAATGGGTAGCAACACGTACAGCAATGATCTGAGCGAGTCGAACCAGGCGAAGAGCGTCGCGCCGTAGGCCAACCGCTGCGCGATTGAGAGCTCGCGTGATCGCAACAGCTTCTCGCTGCGCAGCACCTGCATCGCGCCGCGAGCCCAACGCCGTCTCTGCAGCATGTACTGATCCGCCGTAGATGCAGCGAGGCCGTGGGCCAGCACTTCGTTGTGGGAAATGATCTTCCAGCCCCGCTTCTGGAGACGAATCGAGGTGTGGATGTCCTCGGTAACGGTCTCGACAGCTACTCCGCCCACCGCGCGTAGGGCTGAGGCTCGAACAATGGCCCCGGTACCGCACCAGAAGACACCCTCCCAGCGGTTCTTGGCGGGAAGGATCAGGCGGTAGAAGACGGCCTGTTCGTTGAACCTCTTGCGTTCATCGCCCCGGTCCTGGTGTTCGAACGAGTCCACGTTGTAGAAGTCCTGTGGTGTTTGCACCACCGCCACCTGGGGGTCATCGAAGTACCCGAGCGTGTTCCTAAAGAAGTCCTTGGAGACGACGTGATCAGCGTCGACGACACCTATCACGTCGGCGTCGGTGTGGCCCAGAGCGTTGTTCAGATTCCCTGCCTTGGCGTGGGTGTTCTGCTCGCGGGCCAGATACTCAGCTCCCAGGCCCGCGGCCAGATGCTCTATCTCAGGCCGGTTTCCGTCGTCGAGAACAAACGTCTCGTGGGCAGGCTCAATCGCCAGCGCAGCACTGATCACGGGCAGGAGAACCTCGACGCTCTCGTCGTAGGTTGGGATGAACAGCGCGAGCTTGTGCTCAGTCTCCTCGGTCACACCGCCATCGTCGACGGGATCGACATCCCACAACGAGAACGTGTACAGGCCGAGACCAAGTGCATGGTGCATCTCGAGCAGCAGCATCGGGATAGCCACAAACCAGGCACTGAGGTCGATCGTCCAGAACGTCCGCCATATGAGATACGTGGCGCTGACGATGAGCGCTACGACGGCGAAGAGTCTGATGAATCGGCGTCTGCCGGGGTCCTCGGGGGCAGGTAGCCGACCGTCGGGAAGCGTGGGAAGACCGGGGCCGACGTCGTCGGGTTGATCCTCGAGCCACGCGTTGAAATGCTCGGCGGTGGGACCGCTGGGAGCATCGCCGGATTCAGCCGGTTGCAATCCTTGGGACATGACAGGGACGGGGAACAACGAGTCCGTCGTATAGGTGTATCGGTCACGAACCGGCGTACTAGATGGGTTTCGTGTCAGACGTCAGTCGGCCCGATGGCAACCGAATGGACCCTTCGGGGAGATCGTGATCGCCAGCCTGAGATCCCCACATCGACATGCTGTCGGCACCTCTCGGAGTACCGTCCCGGGCTGGCACGACCACGGAGGGGAACCAATGATTGTTGCCGCTGTCCGGCATTCCGTAGATGACTTCGACCAATGGAAGGCGGTCTTCGATGAGTTTCCGCCCACCGAGGGAGGAGCGCTCTTTGCTCGAGTGAACCGAGCAGTCGAAGACCCGAATACGATCGCCGTCGTCGCCGGGTTCGAGACGCTGCAGGCCGCCACAGCCTTCCTCGAAAACCCTGAGCTCAAGGCGAAGATGCAGGAAGGCGGAGTGATCGGAGAACCGAGGATCGAGCTCTACGAAGAGGTAGCAGTCGTCTGACAATCGTTGCACGCCACGACGCGATGACTCCCCCTGCGCACGGGGGAGTCATCGCGTCTGGGGCCTTGGGGGAGCCTTTCGCCCCTGGACCGGCGGCATCCGATACCGTAAGACTCGTGGTGACGTCGATCCGAAAGGTGCCACTCATGCGTCGTCTCCTCCCGCTGCTCTGTGCGCTTGCCCTGGTGATGGCGGCCTGTGGTGATGACGACACCGGGATCTTTACTCCGACCACGGTGACGGCCGCCACTGCGGACTCCGCCCCGCCGACGACGACTGGAACCGAGACCACAACGAGCGCGCCGCAAGGCCAAGCCACATCGAGTACGACCCACGCTCAGCAAACGACAACAAAGGCGCCCGCCGCCACAACGACAACCACCATCGTCCCCGTCACAACCCATCCCGGCTTTCCGTCAGCACTCAGCCGATCGGTCATCCCGATCGACCAGATCAATGAGGGTTGGGTGGCGGTGGTCTATTCGGCTGACACCATCAGCCCATCCGTAGACGGTCCCTCGGCCGTGTATCTGGTGAGTCCAAATGGCAATCGCTACGAGCTGGCCGTCTTCAACGTGGGAGAGCCGGAGCCGTTCGATGTAGGCAACATCTCCAACGATGGAACCCACGTCGTCATTCAGATGTCTGATCCATCGTTCATGGCACGAGTGGTATCGATCGATATCGCCACCGGAGCACAACGGGACGTCGTGACGGTCGAGTCGGGTAGTGCAATCAGCACGACGCTGCCGACCGGACGAGACGTAGTCGTACAACACACAACGTTCAACCCAACCATGGAGAACCTCGACGTCTATAGGGTCAACGGGTCTCTCTTCGCCGAGATCACCAGCCTCCCGTCACAGTTTCCCGGGGTGACTTGGCTCTACGGACTCGACGGGACATACCTGTTGCTCGGTGACACCACCGGTCTGCTCGTGTACTCCAACGAAGGGACCTACGTTCGATCGCTCGACACACCACCGGGCTACTGCGATCCAATCCGATGGTGGGACGAGTCGACGATTCTCGCCGGCTGTATTCCGCAAGACGTGCTCAACAACAGCGGCTTCTATCACGTGTTGTGGCTCATCCCGCTGGACGGCTCACCAGGCAGCCCCCTCACGGCAGCGCCACCGGTCAACTGGAGTGTCGTCGAGTTCGGCCACGCCGACGCTTGGCGAGTCGACGGGGAGATAGTCCTCCAGTGGTGGGGGGACTGTGCCGCCCGCGGACTCCAGATCCGCCAGCCGGGAGGGACCGGCGACTGGATTCCGGTCGAGCCGACGGGGGCACATTGGATCCACGCGCAGGCGGGCAACAACCTCGTGGTCCACTCGATCGAAGGATGCGGCGATTTCTACGGTCCCGTCAGCCTCATCCGGTCCGACGGTTCACTGGTACGCACTCTGGTGCCACAGATCGCCGGGTACCAAGGAGTGATCTCGACATCTGGAATGATCCCGGTGCCATAGGTACCCCGAGGAAGGTGGATCGGAAATCATAAGGATCACAACAGCACTGATTGCGATCTCGCTGGTGACGGCGGCATGCGTCACGAGTACCGACAGGGTGATCACCGGGTCCGGCACGGTGATCACCGAGAGTCGGCAGGTCGACTCATTCGATCGACTGGTGGTTGAGGGATCGGGCCAGGTATTCGTCGAGATCGGTCCGGCTCCGTCGTTGGAGGTCCAGGCCGAGGACAACGTGATACCGGTGCTGACGACCGAGATCAACAACGGTCGATTGATCCTCAGCATCGAGCCGGATACGTCCTTGCGCGATATCGAGCCGATCGTGTACCGAATCACCGCACCCGATCTAGTGGGAATCGATATCGCCGGCAGCGGGGACGTCATGGCCGACGGAATCGAGACGACCGAGTTCGAAGTCTCCATCGCCGGGTCGGGCGATGTCGAACCTGTTGGCGTCGCCGAGCATCTGTCCCTGAGCACTGCCGGCTCGGGTACATACAGAGGCATCGGGCTTGTCGCTCAAAGCGCCAAGGTGGATATCGCGGGAAGTGGGTCTGCGATGGTCAACGCGACGGTGACACTTGAGATCTCGGTGGCCGGATCGGGCAGCGTCGAGTACGTCGGCAACCCGACGGTCACACAATCGATCGCGGGCTCGGGGCGAGTGCTCCAGCGCTAGTCCTGATCTGCTCGGCATGGTCATCTGCGGGGCGAGGAGCAGCACGCGACACCTCGCACCGGTCCGATTCCAAGGGTCTCTCATCGTCGAAAGCCGTTCGGCGGTGCTGTTCGGGCCTTGTGCCCTGGGCGGCCCGCGGCACCAGTGGTACAACAGAACGTGGGTGTCAGAACGTCGATGATCACCGGGATGGTCCCGGTGGCATCAAGGAGGTACTTGCGATGCTCACCCATCGTGACCGTGGCTGGTCGGCCCTCAAGGAATCACGACGGCGGGATCGCTGCGTCCACGATCTGCTGCAACGGTCCGGGGGGACGCGCCTGCACCAACGTGTGACCATCGCCGAGGCCGACCGATCAGCCTGGCGTCGATCAGAGCGGCTCATCGTGGAGATGGAGAAGGCGGCCAAGGCGTTAAAACTCCACGACCCCGACTTCTGGGAGCGCTACCGCAGATATGAGGAAGCCCTCGTCGATCTGTACCGCGACGCAGGTATCGAATTCGCCGCAGGTTGAGGCCCACTCTCCCGGTTGCGGCGGGACGGGGTCTCTCCTCTGAGACGCGGTGTCACGAGACAGGGTGTGGTTCAGCCGATTCGGCTCTTGTACCCCCTATCCCCGAACATCTTCGTCGCCCTTGCCCCAAACCTTGCCGTCCGGTACACCCCGGTGTTGAGCCACAACTCGCCGGAGTCCGGACAGAACATGTCCTCGAACCCCACGAACACCGTCGTTCGACCTGTGCCCGGGATCGGGCATATCGACGACGGTATCAGTGGTGTGTCACACGGCTCGGTGCTGAGTAGTAGGCGGGCACCGGGTCGAATCCCTTCGAACACGACCACAGCATCAGGGGCGCCTTCCATGAGGAAGGTGACCTCGAGGTAGTCCGTTCCACCGTGCTCTATCGATGGGAGACGATTGAGCCCGCTCGCTCTCGCCCGGGGCGGGAAACGAACCCGGTCGATCCCGGGAGTAAAGTCGGTGATGACGTCGCGGTGTTCGATCGCGGTGTGGATTCCAAAGACGTCACACCCCGGACCGCCGGTGACGACATCGTCCCCCGGGCCCCCGATCAGGGCGTCCCGACCGGCACCACCGTTGAGCACATCGTTGCCGGGCCCGCCGTAGAGAGCGTCTTCGCCATCACCTCCCGCCAGCACCGAATCGCGAAATGATCCGAACATGAGGTCGGTCCCAGGGGTTCCCTCAAAGGCGTCGGATGTCGGGATCGGTCGCTCGCATAGATCCCCCTCTCCATCGCCGTCAATGTCGAACTGGAGCGGGTTCGCCGAGCCCTGACAGTTGTCTAGTTCATCTTCGACCTTGTCGCTGTCGCCATCGGAGTACGCCAGCGCGGGAACACCGTTGAGCGTCAGGAGGACGGTGCAGACGAATAGGACGACACCACGCCTCACCTGAGCCTCCTCGGCCGGGGAGCGGCCAGGCTAGATCGTGATGACCGGATCGACCTCGAGATCATCGGTCCCGATGGTTTCGAAGTACAGATCGGTCGAGATGAGAGTGTGATCTCCGATTGAATCCACAGGCTCGGCTGGCTCCAATTCGAGAATCCGTTCCCGCGTCTGCCCGGTGGTCTAGGCATCCGATCCCATTGCGGTAGCACCGTACGAGGACCGGGCCGCCGGGCAATCGGCAATGAGGCTCGCACACCAGATGGACCTGGCCAACCCGGAATCCGGCTACACGGCTTCGAGCAGGTGAATGTGCTCGCGCACCGGGCCAGACTCGCTCGGGAACAGGTCGCCGTGGAAGAGAACAACCGCCAGCTCGTGTACGGCCGGCCACTGCCCGCCGCGGAATTCGAGTCCGACCTCGATGACGCCGCGATCACCTACCGCCAGCCGCACTACCTGCGCCTCGAGCGCAATCCCTTGGAGAGGGAGATCGAGCCGAACGGACTGACCTTCTTGGAAAGCGTCGTTCGTCCATTGAGCCCACGGGTCGGCACCCATTTCACCGCGCATCCTGATTCCGGCTCCGGTGAGCGATAGATCAACGACCCGAGCCGCAAGATCGTCGACCTGCGCGGCCAAGTCGACATCGAATCTGACGGCTGCGCGACTCTCGTGTCGATACACAGGGTAGAAAACCCGCTGCATTGCGGCCACCAACAGCGTCAGCTCGGCACCTAGGAACACCGCTGTTCCGTATACGGACCAAGGATTCACATAGGTCACCGCAGTGAATCCGCTCAGTGTGAGCGCCGCCCATACCAGCGTCGACCCGGATAGAGCCATCAGTCCGATGAGCGTCCACGGTGGGGCATCACGAGTGCGTCCATCGGCAACAGAGCTATCGAGCTGCGGACGGGACTGCCTTATGAACTCACCCAATGTTGGGACAACAGCAGGAATGGACGGCGACCCGAAGACGACCTCCCGCCAGGCCGGGTAGTGACCTCGGGCGAGAAGCCGAAGCCCCGCGTACTGGATGTAGGCGACCCCGAACGCGAGCGGCGCAAAGAGATGGAGGTCCCCGGCCACCGGAAGGCTCCCACCGGCAAGAACAGCAACCGGCACAGCGATGAACAGCAGAGTCCGTAGGCCATGAAGCCGAGGCCACGCGCCGGTGATATATGCGAGCCGTTGCGAGAGTGCAAGGCCAGATGATGTGAGAATCCGCTCACTTCGCATCGCCCGCCGCGACGCCACAGATGCGAGCCTCCTTTCCCGAGCAGCCCGGAGTGCGTCGTACGGAGCCAGGCTTCGCACCAGCACTTCATTGTGAGCCACGATCCGCCAGCCCTGCTTGTGCATCCGAATCGAGGCTCGCACTTCGAAGCCCGCGATGTCGCTGGCGAGGTCTCGCACCGAGCGAGCAGCATCGACCCGGATCAGCGCTCTAGTCCCCTCCCAATGCACTGCATTCCAGCGGTTGCGCGCCGGAAAAACGATCCTGCATCTGGCGGAATCGCGTTCCGGCGGCAGCTTGCCGTCCTCCGACTCACAGATGTCAGGACCACCCGTGTGCTCCGCCGTTTGGACAGCTCCGACCGTCGGATCGTCGAGGTATCCGAGTGTGTGCCGCAAGAAGTCGGGAGTGACTATCTGGTCGGCACCAATGATCCCGATGACGTCCACGTCGGCGCTCTCGAATGCATCGTTGATGGTCCCCGTCAGGTACCGGCCGCCGAGGCCTTCCACGAGGTGCTTGACTTCCAGTCGGGGGATGCCGTCGAGGACCCAGGTCTCGTGAGCGGGCTCGATTGCCACCGCCGCCCCGATCACCGGTATCAGCGCTTCGGCGTCCTGGCCCGAGGCTTGAACAAGAAGAGCCACACGATGACCTGTGGCTTCGACGGCATGCCATCCGGGGACGGGGTCGACGTCCCAGAGAGAATATGTGGACATCCCGAGCCCGACCGCATGCTGCATTTCGAGCAGCATCAGCGGAATGGCCACGAACCAGGCGCTCATTTCGACGGTGAATAGCACTCGCCAGACGAGGTAGGCGACGCTCAGCGTCAACCCGCCCACGGCCATGAATCGGACTACGCGCTTCTGGGATCGCGGCTCAGGATCCAGCATCCGGCCGCTGGGCAGGTCGGGAAGGCCCGCACCGATATCGTCGGGCAGTACCGGCGGCGGCGCATCATCCCTTGCGAGGTCTTCGAGACCAACAAAGGTGGCGACACCGTCACGACTTGAGTCTCTATCTTCCATCATCCTGAAGGCGGGAAGGCAACCCACCTGGATGGGTTATCGGCGCGACCAGCGGGAACTGGAGCATCTGCGCGTCAAGTCGCAATACGCCTCAGCGGCCCATCCGCCTCACTTGGCGACGGCCGTCAGCCAACCGGCACGTCGGATGATCTCCAAACCGGGTCAGAGACGTCGGGTCCCAGCACCGATCCAAGCTTGCCGTCGTTGCCCCGGGTGCTGCTGTCGCCTGCGACCTGACCACTACCTTCGTTGAACCGCCAGTAACCGAGCAATCCGGGCTCGTTGCCGACAAGAATCTCGTCATGGTCGTCATGGATCTCGGTTGGGAGACGGGCATGGCCCCACACCCGAACCTCGTCGATGTATCCGCGGAAGGCGTCGGTCCAAATACCAATGAGAAGGAATCCCACATCGGAAAGATCACCCGACAATGGCGTGCTGTCGAGAAACACTCCGTTGTAGTAGATCATGATCGCGACCCCGTCGTAGGTGGCCGCAACGTGTTGCCACTGGTCTACAACCAAGCCACCGGGACCCGACTTGATCACCGAGCAAGACGGTGTGCAAGCGCTGAGCCCCCAATTGGAACGGTCGGTCTGGCTGAGGGACATGACCCAAGCGCCCCCTGAGAACGGCGGTTCCGTGGCGGCGCCCTGCAGGATCGCGGCGTAGTTGCCGGTACCCACCAGCGAAGTCGGCTTCACCCAGGCTTCGACCGTCATCGCGCCGCCAAAGTCGAAGTCCCCCGAGTCGAAGACGCTCACGAAGTCATCGGCCCCGTCGAATCGAAGAGCGAAGTCGGGCGGAGGAGCCGTCGTCGTGGTCGTAGTGGTAGAGGTGGTTGTGGTGGTGGGGGCCGCAGTCGTGGCAGTCGTTGTAGGAGCCGCAGTCGTTGTAGGAGCCGCAGTGGTGGAAGGTGCTGCGGTGGTCGCTACGCTCACAGTCGTCGTGGTGGAATCCTCCGATGTCGATGTCGCCTCGAGAGTGCTCGACGAGGCCGCCACGGTGTCATCTCCCCCGCCCCGAGTCACCAACAACACGATCACGATCAAGAGGAGGACTGCGATCACCGAACCGAGGACGATCATGAGCCGTGTCTGATTCTCGTTCATGGCTGGCAACTCCTGATTAGGAGGCGGCCCCTCATATTGTGACTCTATTCGCCGGTTCGGTGCGACTCACGTCATCCGACGCGCCGCCATTGCGGCGGCCAGATCCGGGTAGTCAGCATCGATCTCGAAGGCGTACCCGTCCCACCATCCGTCTCGCTCGGGAATAAAGTGACGCACGGGAGCCATCCCCGGCTGGAGGGCGACACCCTTCATCTCCCGCTCCATTTGGCGCGCTCGGCCGACGGCTTCGCTACCGGCGATCGGCTCCAATACCTGGAGCGACACCGGCTGTCGATACCGCAGCGCGGAGGAGTACGGATGCTCCCAAACGCGATGGGTCCCGGTGAGTACGACGGGGAGGACGGGTCGGTCAAAGCGTTCGGCCACCCGGAAGGCGCCTCGCTGGAAGGCGGTCTCGATCCCGAGGATCGATCCCTGGGGAAAGACCACCAGACTCTCACCTCGTTCGAATGTCGCGGCCGCTTCCCGATAGAAGTGCCGCAGCATCGAAACAGACGACCCCGTGGGGACCACCAACTGTCCGGTACGTTCCAAGTAACGGCCGAGGTGGCGCCATTCGGTCAGTTCATGACGGACGCTGAAACGCAGATCGAGCGGGAGTCCCAGCAACAATACAATATCGACGAAACCCTCGTGGAGCGGCATCACCACGTATCGCTCGTCCGGATCGACATGATCGAGACCGGCGGCATCCACCTCGAGACGCAAGAAGCGTCTGGCCATCGAACCCCAACGGCGCTCGGCACGGTGCAAGACTCTCCGCCTGCGGCCGAGTGCGCTCAGGATGAGCCCTCCAAGGCCGACCAGGGTTGTAGAGCCGAGCGCAGTGCGAATCCGATGGTCGTCGGAGCGGAAGCGGGGTCGAGACATACTCTCATATTGGCGTGGAGGGGTCGGGTACGCCGCTCAGGAGGAGACGGCGTTGGCACCCATCGGCCGGTTGGCCGTGCGAGATTGTCGGGAAATGGGCAGAATATCCCCCAACCCGACCTTGGAAGCTCCCCATGCCGGCTTCGAACGACCCCGAGATACGCATCCTCGGCCCCGAGTCGGTCCCCGCCACTCAGCAACTGTGGCGCCAATCCGGGCTCGCGTTCCCGCCCGATGGGCGAGATTCGGAGGAGTTGCTAACCCGAGAACTCGCGGACACCGACACCTTCCTCATCGGCGCGTTCGAGGGTGACCGCCTCGTAGGCGTGGCGCTGGGGACCAACGACGGTCACAGGGGATGGATCAGCCGGGTCGCCGTGGTACCGGACCGCCATGGAGCCGGATTCGGTCGTGCCCTGATTCGAGTCTGCGAAGCCATCTTCGAGTCGCGGGGCATCGGGATCGTAACGACGCTGGTCGACGATGAGAACGGAGCGAGTCTCGATCCCATCGAAGGTGAAGGCAACTAGACCCACAACATCATCTACCTGCGCAAACCGATGCAGGTGAAGACACTTAGCCTCACGGCTCGTTGCTCTCGCTACGCAGCCGCTACGTCTACGAATCAAACTTCGGCGTATCGCCGTCAGCAGCTGACGAAAGCGCCGGTGCCCGTTCCCAAGCCGCTGATGGCGGATCCGGCGGCGGGTGGATCGGTGGGGGGACTGACAAACCTGCCGTCGTTGTACCCGAGGTCGACCATGCTGAAGAACGCCCCGTAGCCGGGACTGAATACGGCGCCGGCCGCTGCGAAATCGGACCAGGTCCAGGTCGAGTTGATCCCACCCGCTATCAGGAGTCCCAACGGAAGGTTGCTGAGGTCGTCGATCTCCCATCCGTCGAGCTGTCGGAACCCATCCCGGTCGGTGAAAATGGCGGTAAAGCCATCCCATGTGGTCTTGAGCCAGTCCTTGCCGTCGCAACCATCCACAAACCACCCGGTGCTGGTGTCGGGCGACCCAAAGATGTCGAAGAGACTGCCGTACGCCGGGTCCGCCGGTGTGCCAAATGCGACGGCTCCGATCCCTGTGTCGGAAGCGAGAATCAGATCGGATACACCTGCGACGAGATCAGCGATGAGTCCCAGCGTCTGTGACCCGGCCTTGCCGTCCACCGTCAGTCCGTAATCGGCCTGGAGAGCCGACACCGCTGCCGAGGTCTGCGGTCCGTATTTGCCGTCGGAGTCTCCGCCAAGGTATCCGAGCGCGGCCAGGTCGTCTTGGAGCGCCTCGACATCCTCACTCTCGTCTCCCGGCCGAAGAACTCCGTCGTCCGAGAGTGTCGTGCATTCCAGCGGGGAAGCGATGGTGCACTCGATTTCGCCTTCATACACCGATTCATAACCACCCAAGTAGTCCCAAACCACGATGTCGGCGCTAAACATCCGGGTGGTCCAGTCGAAGATCGTCACCGTCATTTGGACACCGACAGGCCCGCCGGGAGCAGCGGCGGCATAGTCGGTGGTGAGCAGCAGGGCGGTCTCGACCGCGGCCGTATCGACGACGGCAGTCACAGCCCATCCGTCCGGGGCACTCGTGTACAGAACGGCGGCTGAAGGTGCAAAGTCGCCGGAATAGCCGTCGATCCATGCCTCAAAGAGCATCTGATCCGGACCTAGGCCGGTGACCACTGGCGTCGGAAGAATCAGTCCAACTCCGAGGAGATCAGTACCGGGCTCCGACCCCATGATCGACTCCTCGGACACCAGCACGCCCCGCTCGTCGTACAGACGCATCTCATGGAAACCCGAACCCATGAACGGGTCCTCGAACATCTGGCCCGAGAGACTTGCTATCGCCTCGTCGGGAAGGTCGGCTCCCAGACCGATGTCCGAATCGGGGACCGTGGTGCTGGTGGTGGCCGTCGTAGTCGTGGTGGACAGAGGTATCACGGTGACCGTCACATCCGCCTCGCCGGAATCATCGCCGCACGAGACGGCTACCAGCGACACCGCGCACAGCATTGCGATACGACGCCAGGCCTTCATGGCAAACCCTCCGTCTCGGGGTCCCTCTTGAGGAAAGCTAGCGGAGGGGTGGCGATCGCGTAGAGCTAGTCACTGCTCGCCGACCCCGCCCAACGTGACGGGAGTCGGCGTTCAATCCCAGCAGTATTCGGTCCCGCCCCAGAAGTCCCTGATCTCACCCGAGTCGTATACGAAGGCGTAGGACGGCATTTCGGGATCGAATTGGACGTAGTCAAGGCTCACGCCCGCGATCACCTCGGCGTCGGGGAACAACGTCTCGACATCGGGGAGGAACATTCCCTGAGTGAGACCGAACAATCGCCACGGTGATATCAGCGGAAACCCCGGCAGCAGGGTGTTGTAGGTGATGAGATGCTCGCCAGATCCGTAGTCGCTCTCGCCGTCACCGAAAACGACCCGAACGAGACCCGGCTCCGACCACGACACCGTTCGCAGCGAACCCTCGAACGAACAGGTGTGGTCCTCCTTCCAGTCCGAATCGGCAGCGGGATCACCAAAGGCCGTAGTCAGAGCATCAATCACGGCTGTCGCATCATCTCCAAGTCGCCCAAACCGCTCGAACCCGTCGAACAGCAGGGCGAATTGAGGGTCGATCGGGACGGTCGTCGTGGGCTCCGGCTCCGTGGTGGTGGTTGTGGTCGGCGGGAGCGTCGTCGTGGTTGTCGTAGAGGTCGTAGTAGTGCTGGTCGACGTGGTGGTCGTAGAACTCGTCGTGGTCGATGCCGCTGTGGTGGTCGGTGCAGCTGCGGTCCCGCCACATGCCGCCACGGTCACAGCCAACCCCACCAAAGGTGCAAGGTGACGTCGCAAGGCAGGGAACGATGTTGACATGCGGTTCGAAACGGTACCCGGTGTGAGTGAGGTGCCGCCGTCCGCGCCCACCATCTGTAGGTGGCGATGCTCGGTTCACCAGATTCTCTGATGAGCGGACCGCCGACAGCGTCCCGTCCTACCGATCCGCCTCTTGCCGTTCGCGGGGGTGGAGCACAGCGATCGCAGCCGCAGCCGCAGCGATGATGGCGGCGCCGGCGAGGAAGGCAAGGCCGATACCGTCGGTGAAGGCAGTACCTGCCGCGTTGGCGAGGGCGAGACCCTGCTCGCCGCCGACTTCACTCGCTATACCGAGGGCGGCACCGATCGAATCGCGGGCCGCTTCAGCCAGGTGCGGAGGAAGCCCGACCACTGCATCTTCGATCCCAGACCGGTAGCCGACCGACACCAGCGAACCGAGTAGGGCAATTCCGAGCGCACCACCGACCTCACGGGTCGTGTCGTTGACCGCTGAACCCACTCCGGCCTTGCTCTGGGGGAGTGAGGAAACGATCGCCGTCGTCGAAGGAGGCATGAGGACCGCCAACCCGGCGGAGATCGTGATAAGCCACACCAAGAGATGCCAATACGGCGAGGCGACGACGAGAAACGAAAGACCAACCAGACCGGCGGAGAGCATCAGCATCCCCCCAACCACAGTCACCCTCGGTCCTAGGCGACTCGCCAACTCCGGACTGCGGGGCGCAATGGCAATCATCACGAATGCGAACGGGATGGTCCGCACCGCAGCACCGAGTGGTGAGTGCCCTTGGGCGAACTGAAGGTAGAGGGTGATGAGGAAGAAGAAGCCAAACATCGCCAGGAATGACGCAGTGATCGCCAGGCTGCCCAGGGCGAAGTGTCGGTTCTTGAAGTAACGGGGGTCGAGCATCGGCGCCTTCACCCGCAGCTCCCACAACACAAACAGCACGATCAGCAATGCAGCAGCACCGAAGAGGCTCAGAACGAACCCATCGGTCCATCCCCTCTCGGGTCCCTCGATGATCCCGAAGAGCAGGATCCCGAGCCCGGCGATCGACAGCAGCGATCCACCAAAGTCGAGCGGGCGCTGCTCCTCGTCGCGGGAGGTCGGCACGATCGCGATGACCGCGACGAGCACCACGATGATGATCGGGATGTTGATGAAGAAGACCGATCCCCACCAGAAGAAGTCGAGCAAGACTCCTCCGGCGAGGACACCGAGCGCACCTCCGGCTCCGGCGAATCCGACCCACACTGCGATGGCCTTGGCCCGCTCCGACGGAGGGAACACGACGGTGATGATCGACAGCGTGGCCGGCATGATGAGTGCGGCTCCGACACCCATCACCGACCGAGCTCCTATCAGAAGTGCGGGAGATGTGGCGAGAGTCGCCGCAAACGCTCCTGAGATGAGTATCAGCA
>JAJCYA010000087.1 GCA_029263095.1 Acidimicrobiia bacterium
ACCGGGTCATCGCTGAAGGCGACCGGGCCCTCGGCCGTGATGTACCACTCGGAGGCCTCGACGGCGCTGATCCACTCGTCGTGGATCGTCACGGTGGCTCTGCCGCGCTTGATAGCGAGACGTCCGTGGAGCGAATCGGGATCCGACTGGAGATAGAAGCGTCCGCTCCGGAACACGTATGCGAGTGGTACCGCCACTGGCCCTTTGTCCAGGCGGCCGACCGAGAACACGCACATGTGGGGACCGGCCAGGCGGGCCTCGATCTCGGCATCGCTCATGCGGGCCACGAGCCCGAGCCTAGGCCCGTCGATCCGATCCCAGCACGGCCAGCACGCCTGACCTCACGATCATTCCTCTGATGACTGTGAGGATCAGGTTCGCCAGTGGCTGAGGCGATCGCTACATCAGGTCCGTTCGGAGCAGCGAGAACTGGGTTGCATCGAAGAGCTCGTCTTCGATCCACAACCATGACCGCAGCAGGCCTTCCTCCGTGAATCCGCACTTCCGCAGCAGGGCAAGCGACCCGACATTGCTCGGCTCGACCTCGGCGACCAGTCGGTGTACGTCTGTCGCTGTGAGCACCCACCGACTGGCGAGGCCGATCGCATCGGTGCCGAGTCCCTGCCGCCGAGCCGCGGGGATTAGCCAGTACCCGAGACGGCAGTGGCCCCTGATGCGGCCGAGGCCGAGAAAGACCAGCCCCTTCGCCTCGTTGGTCCCGGCATCGGCAACGGCCATGGAGAGTCCCTGCCCGCCGATCTGACGGCCCCACTGTCGCTCTATGAAGGCCCTGCCTTCCTCCTCGGTGTAGAGGGGCGGCACCGTCGTGCCCTGCGGAATCTTCGGATCCGTGCCCGCGGCCTCGACGCAGGGGAGGTCGTTGTACGTCCACTTCCGCAGACGTATGAGGTCGGAGGTGAGCTCCGGATCGGGATAGTCGAGAGGCATCAGCGATTGTCGCATGCCGAATCGATCGCTGGAGGGTGCCACAGGGAGGTCCCCGGCACCTCGGGATCCCTTACCCACCAAGCCCGATCCTTGGCCTGATGTCCTTGTGGTCTAGCAAGGCTGCACCGCGTCACTAGCCTCGAATCGGATGACCCAGTTCCCCGACTTCGACTACGCCAATCGAATTCGACTGGTTCGCGCCCTGCTGGAGGAGACTGGCGTGGGGGCGCTCATGCTGTCGGTGGGTGCCGACCTTCCCTACTTCACCGGGTATGAGGCAATGCCATTGGAGCGCCTCACGATGCTGGTTGTTCCCAGCGAGGGCAATCCTGTGCTCGTTGTCCCGACACTGGAGGCTCCGCGGGTGGACGACCGGGGCGTGTTCGAGGTGCGGGCGTGGAGCGAGACCGAGGATCCGGTTGCGATAAGTGCCGAACTGGCCGGGAACGTCGATCGGATCGTTGTTGGGGAAACCACCTGGTCCACGTTCCTCCTCGGGCTGCAGGCGGCGATGCCCGGCACTCGATTCGAGAACGCCTCCGTGCTCACCAGGGAACTTCGAATGCGCAAGGAGCCCGACGAGATCCGGTACCTGCGTGAAGCAGCCGAGGCAACGGATCGGGTGGTGGATCGACTGGCGGCGATGCGCTTCTCGGGCAGAACCGAGGCAGAGTTGGCTGCCGCGGTCCGGGCCATGACCCTCGAAGAGGGACACGACGTCGCGACCTTCGACATCGTGGCGTCCGGCCCCAATGCAGCCAGCCCACATCACGAGCCGACCGATCGAACGATGCAGAGCGGCGACACCGTGGTGATCGACTTCGGGGGACGACACGGGGGCTACTGCTCGGATACGACGCGGACGTTCTCGATAGGAGAGCCTGCTCCGGAGATCGTGTACGCCTACGACGTGCTCGCGGCCGCACAAGCGGCGGGGCGCGCCGCAGTCCGGCCGGGTGTGACCGCGGAATCGATCGACATCGCGACCCGGCAAGTCATCGACGATGCAGGATACGGAGAGTTCTTCATCCATCGCACCGGGCACGGCATCGGGCTGGAAGCTCACGAACACCCATATCTGGTGGCGGGAAACGATCTACTGCTCGAACCGGGAATGGCGTTTTCGATCGAGCCGGGCATCTACCGGCCGGGGGAGTGGGGGATGCGCCTGGAGGACATCGTCATCTGTGATGGATCCGGCGTTGATGAGCTCAACCGATCGGACCGCCATCTCCGCGTCGTCGAGTGAGCGGTGCCCCGACGGGAACAGGCGACCCTGAGCATTCGTTACGCTCATCGTCAAGCCGTCAGGAAGATCAATGAGTACCGAACAACTCGCCGTCAACACGATCAAGGCCCTTGCGATGGACGGCGTACAACGCGCCAATTCGGGCCATCCCGGAATGCCGATGGGCATGGCCGACATCGCCACGGTCCTGTGGACCAAGCATCTACTCGTCGACCCCACCATGCCGGATTGGCCCGACCGTGATCGTTTTGTGTTGTCGAACGGGCATGGGTCGATGCTCATGTACTCACTGCTGCATCTCACCGGCTTTGGGCTCACGCTGGATGACCTCAAGAGCTTTCGCCAGTTCGGGTCGAGGACGCCGGGACACCCCGAGAGGGCGCCGGGTCTCGGAATCGAGATGACTACGGGACCGCTCGGTCAGGGGTTCGGATCCGGGGTGGGGATGGCGCTTGCCGAAGCCAACCTGCGGAGCGCATTCGGCTCAGATCTGGTCGACCACATGACGTATGCCTTCGTGGGTGATGGAGACCTCATGGAGGGCATCTCGTCGGAGGCTGCCTCGCTGGCAGGCCGTCTTGGCCTCTCGAAGCTCGTCTACCTCTACGACGACAATGAGATCTCGATCGGTGGCAGCACCGACATCAGCTTTACCGAAGACGTCGCAGCCAGATTTGCCGCGTTCGATTGGCACGTGCTTGACATAGACGGGCACGACCGAGTGGCCATCGACGAGGCCATCACGGCGGCGCGAGCCGAAGACCGCCCCTCCCTGATCGCTTGCCACACTCACATCGCTCATGGAGCGCCGACATTGCAGGACACGTCCGCATCGCACGGGAGTCCTCTCGGCGACGAGGAGATCGCCGCCACCAAGCGGGCGATGGGCTTCCCCACCGAACTCCTGTTCCATGTTCCCCAGGAGGTCTACGAGTTCTTCTCTAGTGCGATGGCCTCGGGCACTGCGGCCCGCACCGCCTGGGAGCAGCGTCGGGATGCTGCATTCGAAGTAGATGGCGATGCTGCTGCCCTTTGGGCAAATCGGTTCGGACCGATCGATGTCGAAGTCGGATCGCTTGGCTACGAAGTGGGGGAGGCGGTTGCCACCCGCAAGGCGTCGGAGCGAGCCATCAATGCTCTGGCTCCACAGGTTCCGGGCCTGCTGGGCGGATCGGCAGATCTCGCTCCGTCTACCAACACCCTCATCAGCGGCGCCCCCGAGATCCAGGACGATTTCGGGGGGCGCAACATTCGCTTTGGTGTGCGCGAGCATGCCATGGGGGCTGTTGTCAACGGCATGGCCGTCCACGGCGGCGTCCGGCCCTACGGGGCCACCTTCCTGGTGTTCAACGATTACATGCGATCGTCGACCCGTCTCGCTGCACTGATGGAGGCCCCCAGCATCTTTGTCTATACCCACGACTCGGTCTTCCTTGGAGAGGACGGGCCAACACATCAGCCGATAGAACATGTCGCCTCGCTGCGTGCCATGCCGAACATGTGGGTGGTGCGCCCGGCCGATGCTGCGGAGGTGGGAGAAGCCTGGGAGATGGCCCTGCGGCGTGAGGACGGACCGACCGCGATCATCCTCACCAGGCAGGGAATCCCTGTGCTCGATCGGACCGGGAAAGAAGGTGCGCTCCACAGGGGCGGCTACGTGCTGCGGGACGGCGACGACGCGGTTCTGATCGCCACCGGCTCGGAGGTTCATGTAGCTCTGGAAGCCGCTGAACTACTCGCCGCTGAGGGGGTTTCTCTCCGGGTGGTCTCGATGCCGTGCGTTGAGGCCTTCGATTGCCAGGATGAGGCCTACCGGCGTTCGGTGCTGGGCGATCTTCCGACTGCAACTCTCGAGGCAGGGGTGAGCATGGGCTGGCATCGTTTCACCGGACCGACTGGCCTTGTCCTGGGCATCGATCACTTCGGCGCCTCTGCTCCCTGGAAGCGGCTTGCCGAAGAATGGGGCTTTACGGGTCGCGCCGTGGCCGACCGCGTCGCTGCCTGGCTCCGCTGAGCGACTGCGACTAGTCGCGCTGTGGTGCGATGAAGCCCTCGGCTTCGAGGTGCAAGATGATCCGTTGGGCGGCTTCGTCCCGGCTCAGCATCGAGGCATCGATCACGACCTCGGCATTGTCGGGTTCCTCGTAGGGGTCCGAAATCCCGGTGAACTCCTTGATGATGCCGGCCCTTGCCTTGGCGTAGAGACCCTTGCGGTCGCGCTGCTCGCATACCTCTAGTGGGGTAGACACGTGGACGAGACTGAACCCGCCGTAAGGCTCGATCATCGAGCGCACAGTCTGGCGAACCGCACCGTATGGGGCGATCGGGGCGCAGATTGCGATTCCTCCGTTCTTGGTGATCTCGGAGGCGACATAGCCGATGCGCTGGATGTTGAGATCGCGATGCTCCTTGGAGAAGCCGAGCTCGGAGGAGAGGTTCTTGCGGACGATGTCGCCGTCGAGCAGCGTGACCGGGCGTCCACCCATCTCGAGCAACTTGACCTGAAGAACGTTGGCGATGGTCGACTTGCCCGAGCCGGACAGTCCAGTAAAGAACACGGTGAAGCCTTGGCGGCTTCGGGGGGGATGTGTCTGGCGGAGTTCACTGACCACCCTGGGGAATGTGAACCACTCAGGAATCTCTCTCCCGTCAGCGAGTCGATCGCGTAGATCGGTACCGGAGATCGAGAGCGTCTTGGTTCCCTCGTCCACGTCATCGATCGGCGCATAGGCGTCGTCATCGGGGAGGTAGACCATCATCTTGAAGGGGACCATCTCGACCCCGATCTCCTCCTGATGGGCCGCCAGCAACTCCTGAGCCTCATAAGGACCGTAGAAGGCCTCACCGCTGGAGTCGCTACCCGGTCCTGCGTGGTCCCGCCCCACGATGAAGTGGGTGCAGCCGTGGTTCTTGCGAATGATGGCGTGCCACACCGCCTCCCTCGGCCCCGCCATCCGCATCGCCAGGGGTAGGAGTGACAGCTCGGCCGTGTTGGCGGGGTAGCGGGGCATGATCGCCTGGTAAGCGCGGACCCTGGTGTAGTGGTCGACGTCTCCCGGCTTGGTCATCCCGACTACGGGGTGGATCAGCAAGTTGGCCGACACCTCTTTGGTGGCGCGAATCGTGAGTTCGAGGTGCGCCCGGTGCATCGGGTTTCTCGTTTGGAATGCGACCACCTTGCGCCACCCGCGCCTGGCAAACCGGGCTCGGGTTTCGGCAGGACTCATCCGGAGGGTCTTGAAGTCGAAATGGGAGGGGAGTTCGAGCACCTCGAGTCGGCCGCCGACGTAGTGCGAACCGGCCACATCTTGGAGGTAGCGGACGGCGGGGTGCTCCGGATTGGTCGATCCGAGTACCAGGCGCGCCTCTCGTTCCTTGTCCGGCTCCCAGACATCGGACACGTGGAGCACCGCCAGCATGACGCCCTCGGGATCGCGTAGAGCAAGGCTTGTTCCTGGAGCGAGGCCCGCAGCGGTGTCCCCGTCGACATCGAGGGTGATCGGTATTGGCCAGAGGGTTCCGTCGGGAAGTCGCAGGTCTTCGACGACACTGTCGTACTCGGTTTGGGTCTGGAATCCCTCTAGTGGTGAGAAGCCGCCGGTCGCCAGCAGCTCCAGATCGTTTAGCTGGCGGTCGGTCAGATCCCACGACGGGAGGTCGACCGACTCGGCCCTGAGTTCGGAGGCGCGCGGTGCGTCGACGACGAGGTCGACGAGGGGACCGCCGTGGGGGGGGATGAGGTGATCGGGCGTTGTGCTTGACACGGGAACCTCCGTCGCGAGAACGGCTCCCCGCGGAGCCACCGTGGATTCTATCGGGGATCGCGCAGACCTCAGCCCTCATGGCTCTTTGGCCTACGGAGAATCGCGGTGCGGCCTGGATTCCGATGTGTGTTCGCAGGGGGCTACCTACCGGACGATCCTCTGTTCGTATACTCGCCGCCCGTGAGTCTTTCGCCACCCGCCGTCATGTCCATGTGGGCGGGAGGTGTGGCCGCCGGATCTGCCGCCGTAGCGTGGTGGCAGATTGTCGGACCTGGCTACTCCTGGCTGGCAAGCAGCGTGACGCTGCTGCTTGGAGTCACCGCCGCGTTGGGTAGCGGTTCAGCGTTTGCCTGGATCGGATGCGGCTTGGCTGTGCTTGTAATTGGCGGTTCTCGGAATCCGAGACTGGCGACAAGTGCCGGGGTTGCAGCGGCCGTCGCCTTCGGTATTGCCGCCGCTGATGCCGGTGCGTTGGCTGCTCTGTCGGGAGCAGTCTTCTTGGGTGGAGTGAGCACTGAGATGATGCTGGGTCACTGGTATCTGGTTGATCCCAGGTTGCCGCGGTGGGCGTTGCGGAGACTTGCCGTTGCTGCAGGTGTCGGAGCAATCGTCGACTTTGGTGTCCTGGTGGGACTCGGCGTCTTCCCGTGGTCCGCCGGCGATGCGGCTGTTGGGATCGGCTTCATCGTGTTGGCGATCACGACGGTGGTTCTCCTCGTCGGAGTCCTTGGTGCTCTGCGGGAGGAGGGATACGCGGGAGTGATGTCGGCAACGGGCCTGTCGTATCTCGCGCTGCTCACCACCATCGGTGCGGCAGTGGTCGGGCGACTGCTGGTCGACGGGTCGGTTCTGTCGTAGTGCTGGTTCCTTACAATCTCCGTTCGTGAGGATCTATACCCGCAAGGGCGATGACGGTTCGACAGGGCTCTTTCACGGCGGCAGGGTGAATAAGGACGACACAGGGCCCGAGGCCTACGGCGCCGTCGACGAGGCCGTATCCGCCTTGGGCGCGGTGCGTGCTTCGACCTCGGATCCATTGGCCGCGGCGATTCTTGCCGTGCAGCGCGACCTATTCGTGGTAGCCGCCGAACTGGCTACCGGAGCGGAACAGAGATCGAAACTGATCGCCGGGGTGAGCCTGACGACTGCGGCGATGGTGGCATCGCTAGAGGCTCGGATCGACGACGTCGTGGCAGGCGCAGCGCTGCCAACGGAGTTTGTGGTTCCAGGAGGTTCGGCTGTTGCGTCCGGTCTCGACGTGGCTCGTACGACGGTGCGTCGTGCTGAACGGCGAGCGTTGTCTCACATGCGAGCGGTCGGGATCGAGGACTCGCAGGTGGTCCCGTACCTCAATCGGCTTGCCGACTATCTGTACGCCCTGGCCAGGTCCGAAGAGGCGGCCTGGGATTCGAGCAAGGAGTAAGCATGGAGATCGAGTTCCGATCTGTCGGGACGATTGAGCAGGGATCCGAAGATGCCCTCCTTGTCACGGTTGGCGTAGACAGCGCGTTCGATGCCGGCGCCGAGTGGGTCCTCACACAACTGCCGTGGCTTGCAGAACACCTCGACGCGAAGGAATTCACCGGCAAGAGGGGAGACATCACCGTCGTTGCGACAGGTGATGCCTTCGCCTACGGCCAGGTCGCGTTCGTCGGTGTCGGCGACAATCCGACTGACGAGGCAGTGCGCCGCGCCGCCGGTGATGCCGCACGTTCACTCAAAACGGTCGCGACCATCTCGACCACGCTGCATAGTGCTTGTGAAGGCGGGGCGGGCGCGGTGGCGATGGGGTTCGCTCTCGGCGCCTACTCGTTCGACAAGCACAAGAGCGATCCGAAGCCCTCGCGGATCAGCGCAGTGCAGTTCGTGGAGGGCACCGATGCAGATCTCGAAGCCGCAAGCGAAGCGATGATCGTCGTTGACGGGGTGACGTTGGCCCGAGACCTCGTCAACGAACCTGCCATGTACAAGTCGCCCGAGACGATGGCGGCGATCGCCGCCGAAATGGCCACCGAGACGGGTCTTGAGATCAGGATTCTCGATGAAGTCCAGATCGAGTCCGAGCGGCTCGGAGGGTTGCACGGTGTCTCGCTCGGGGCGACCAATCCTCCTCGGCTCGTCGAACTCCGTTACGAACCTGAGGGAGCGAACGCCTTTCTCGCGGTCGTTGGGAAGGGCATTGTGTTCGACTCGGGTGGACTGTCTCTCAAGCCGGCCAATTCAATGGAAGAGATGAAGACCGACATGTCGGGGGCTGCGGCCGTGTTCGGGGCGATGAAGGCCATCGCCAGACTTGGTCTCCCCGTGAAGGTGGTCGGGATAACGCCACTTACCGAGAACATGCCGGGGGGAGCGGCACTCAGGCCGGGGGACGTGTTACACACCCGGAACGGCAAGACGATCGAAGTCCTCAACACCGACGCCGAGGGTCGGCTCGTCCTTGCCGACGGCCTGGCCTTGGCGGTCGAGCAGTCGCCGGACCTGGTGGTGGATCTGGCCACTCTCACCGGGGCATGCATGGTTGCACTCGGTAAGAAGATTGGCGGTCTGTTCGGCACCGATGACGCCGTAGCGATGGTGTCGGAAGCGGCCGAGATCGCCGGAGAACGCCTGTGGCATCTTCCGCTGCCCGAGGACTACCGCAAGCAGATCGATTCCGACGTCGCCGACATGAAGAACACTGGAGAGCGCTACGGAGGTGCCATCACCGCCGGTCTGCTACTCAAGGAGTTTGCAGGCGACGGACCCTGGGTCCACCTCGACATAGCCGGACCGGCCCGAGCTCCCGACACCGAGGGCTACATCCTCAAGGGCGGCACTGGTTTCGGGGTACGGACGATCGTCGAGCTGGCTCGGCAGATGTCGGGGATCTGACGCCCCCGAGGACGCCTCGCGAGGTGCGTCCCTGTCTGACCTACCTAGCTGTCGCAGGTGACGTAGCCGTGCAGGTTGAGTTCCTGGGTAAGGGCCGCACGGCTCTGGACACCGACCATGCCGTCTGCCGTCAGGTTCTGTGATTGCTGGAATCCAACGACCGCTGTGGTGGTGCGTGATCCGAACTGTCCGTCGAGCGGGCCGGGGTTGAATCCGAGAAGCTTCAGGATTGCTTGAAGTGCCCGCACGGTGGCCCCGCTGACTCCTCGGGCCAGCAGAGTGCCGTCCGAGGCCAGAATCGCTCCCCCGATCACTGCCGTGTGGAGGCTGGCGAGCTCACCTCTGGTGCGCGATCCGACGAGCCCATCCACCGTCAGACCGCGGGCGTCCTGGAAGGAGCGCACCGCAGCAGTTGTGTGCTGACCGAAGAGACCATCGACCGCGCCGTCGTAGTGAGCCAAGGCTCGGAGCATTCGCTGGACGTCGGCAACGTCGGTGCCCTGTGATCCGTATCTGAGAGTGCGTTGCGAGCTGAGCAGGGCGTCGATAGAGAAGTCGTTGTTCGGGCATACCGGACCACTGGGCACGGTGGTGGTGGTTGTGGTGGCGGGCAGGGTGGTGGTGGTTGTGGTGGCGGGCAGGGTGGTGGTGGTTGTGGTGGCGGGCACGGTGGTGGTTGTGGTGGTCGGGGCCACGGTGGTGGTCGTCGTGGTGGTGGGCGGCGGCGATTCCTCGGTGCAGGTGGAGCTACTGCCAGGGGTGGTGAGTGTGACGATCTGCTGGGATCTCAGGTTGAGGCGACCACGCAGATCTCGCGTGGTGAAGGCTCGGGGTCCCCCTGAGCCATAGAACGTGACCTCGAGAGCGGCTCCTGTCGACGAGCAAGTGGTGATGGCGGCACCTGTCACCGAACTCATGTTGGGGAGCAGCGATGCCAGCTGTGAACCGGTAAACGATTTCGACCAGGTCGCATGCGGGTTGCCGACCGACGGGAGTGTGCTCCAGTGGTCGTCTACCGACTTCAGATAGACGACGGGGTTGAGGAAGGAGTTCTCACTGTTCTCGGTCATCCCGAAGGTGCTCGACGAGTAGAAGGTCGATAGCGGAACCATCTCGCCTCCAACGGTCACTGCCGGGTGAGTGAGCACCTGGTGTTCGGTGGAGCGCACGATGTCGATCCAGGCCTGACTCCCGTGGCCGTATCCGACATAGTTCTGGTCGTAGTGGGTGTCGTAGAGCTGGCACCAGCACCACGGGCGTGCGGCCGGATCGGGGCGGACCCTGGCGCGGGCGTACGCATAGGAGCGTGCGGCCACTGCCTGAGCCTGGAGCGCGGCCACTCCGCCTACGTCCGCCCACCCGTACGGCATCTCGGAGATCCCGAGGATGTAGTGCTCGATGTCGATCTCGATCGACGAATCGACGGTGTTGGTGTTGTTGTCGGGACGAACATGTAGGGTGCCACGCGCGTATTTGCACGGCTGTGAGACCGATCCACCAGGGGCATTCCAGTTCGTCATGTAGCAACCGGCGATCTCGATCAGGGTCGTGGGACTGTCCGCCCACCCATCCCAGCTGCCGTCGATGTAGCAGCTTCCGCCAAACGTGCCAGACGGGGTCGACAAGTTGCAGTTGCCGTTGCTGAGGCGGGTGACCGTCGCCGACTGGCCGGGGGAGACCGCAACCGACTGTCCGCCGATCGTAAAGGTCACCGGAACGGCGCCGGGGCCGATCGCTCGAACATGGAACGTGAGCGACTGGTTCTCCATAGTCAGGTTGACCCAAACAGGTTGGCGAAGGTTCTCGGCGACCGGACCGGTGGAGGAGCCCGTGAAGTAGTGGGTGACGATGTCCTCCCAGGAATACCCTTCCTGGGACATGCCGAGCGCTCCGTATTGGCTCATCCCCACGGAATGGCCCCAACCTCCGCCGTCGAATACGAAGAGTTCGGAGGCGGAAGCCGGAGCAGTCGGAACGAGAGTAATGACGAGCGCAGCTGCCGTTGTTAGGGCCAGCGCTCTGATGGCACGAAGCCGAAGATGCACCCAGTAGTCAATTCGCATACCCTCCGCATCGGTGCAGAACGTGGGTGAGTTGACTACTTTCTGTGGGGTCGGTGACTAGTTACTGGAGCGCGCCGGCAATAGCACTCAAGGTCGTTCCCGCCGGCGCATCGATCCTCTCTGACGCGAGACGGTCGAGATCGGTTGGACCTTGGTTGATGATCACGAGCGGAGCGCCGGACTCGACTGCGGTGAGGGGCACGTATGTGGCCGGGTAGACCGACAAGGTTGAACCTACGGCGATGACGGCATCGCACGCTGACGCCATCGCCATGGCTCTGGTCATCGCGGCGGCGGGCATGTTCTCACCAAAGAAGACGACATCCACCTTGAGTATCCCGCCGCACTCGTGGCATTGGGGATCGGATTCGCCGGCGACTATTCGGCCGAGGACGGCGTCAGTGGTCAATACGGCCCGGCAATCGACGCACCTCGTCGACCGGGCGTTTCCGTGGAGTTCGACGACGGCCTCGGTGGGTATACCCGCAGCAGCGTGGAGGCCGTCGATGTTCTGAGTGACACAGCCGATCATTCGTCCGCTCTCCCATAAGGCAGTGATCGCCAGGTGGCCCTCGTTGGGCGATGCATCGAGGACACCACTGCTGGTGCGCATGGCCCATGATCGTTGCCGCGTTTCGCTGCTGGCGAGGTAGCGCTCGATTGTGAAGTCGGCGGGATCGACTCTGGTCCATACGCCGTCGGGACCCCTGAAGTCGGGAATACCCGACTCCGTGGAGATCCCGGCGCCGGTGAACAGCAGGATGGATTCCTTGGTTGCCAACAGGTCGATGGCGCGGTCTGTTTCCACGGGCCAATCGTATTGCGCTCGGCGGAGGGCGCAACGGTCCTACGAAGCGATGAGATCGTTGTACTCGACGCGAAGCGTTGGTTTCATTCGGCGCAGCTGTGCCGGCGACAGGTAGGGAATCGTCGGTCGGACGAGGACAATTGATCCGGAGCGATGAACGAGGCCTTCGGCCGCCAGGTGGGCCAGACGCAGCGGCTCGCGAACCCGGCGTCCGGCGACTGCCGCCGCCGTGAGCCTGAGCAGATCGGCTACAGCGCTGGGGCCCACGATCGCAGTCCAGAACCGCCTTACCGCGGGATCGTCGGGAGAATGCCCACGAGCAGCGAGCTCGAACAGGATCGGGGCAACCCACGGCCGGGGACGGACCGTCGGCCTTATAGCCGCTGTGGTGCCCGAAGCTGGCGCGGCATCCATCGACATGGGAGGACGGGCATTTCGACGGAGTGTTCCGGGCACCACAGCGACCATACCCAAGTGGTATCAGATAACAGCAGTTATATGCAACAGAAGCGACCTAGGAGCGCGAAAGAAAGACTTGAGAGCGTGCCGCCTCAGCCGGGGCCCGCCCGCAGTCCTGAGGTCTAGGGGTCCGGGGGAGGATCCGGATCCGGAGCAGGATCCGGCGCCGTGTAGATGCCGAGAGTGATCGTTACGACTGACGACTCGTCGATACCGGCTCCCGGCCCTGGATTGGTTCCTATCACGAGCCCGTTTTGGGCCGGGTCGTCGGTTGGTGCCTGTCCGAACACCCAGGAGAATCCGATCTGACTGTTCTGCTGGAGGGTGAGGAGAATCTGGTTGGATTCCGCTTCGGTGCGACCCGTGAGATCGGGCAGCACAGTGGTCGGCGATAGGCCGTTCGAAACCAGGACCTCGACGGTGCTCCCCTGTTCCTGTCGTTCGCCTGCGGGCGGCGTCGATCCGATGACGGTGTCCTTGGGGAGTAGCGAGTTCTGGAGCTTGGCATCGACTTCGAACCCAGCCTTGAACATTGCTTCCTGGGCTTCCTCGAATTCGAGACCTGCCACGTCGGGTATCTCGACTCGCGGTGTTTGGTAGTAGACCCCGGTTCCCTGTGGATCGCTCGGGAAGTCCTCGACGGGAAGGTCGGCGGTGACGACCGTCATGAATTCCTTCCAGATCGGAGCCGCCAGCGTTGATCCATAGACCCGGCTGTAGAACTCGCCGTCCACAGTGATGTTCTTCATCTCCACTTGGCTGTCGGGGAACCCGACCCAGACCGCCGTCGCGTATTGCGGCACGTAGCCCACGAACCAAGTATCGGTGTTGTTTTCGTGGGTCCCCGTCTTCCCCGCCTGGGGGCGCCCGATATTGGCGCGAGGTCCGGTACCCCTGGTAATCACCTTCTCCATCGTGTTGACGACGGCGGCCGCCAGCGCCGGCTCTAGAACCTGAGCCGTCGTGATCTGGTGCTGATAGATCACGTTGCCTGCAGCGTCCTCGATGCGTTCGATCAGGTAGGTATCAACCCGCTCGCCGTAGTTGGCGATCGTCGAGAAGGCGGAGGCCATGTCCAAAGGACTCACCGCTTGGGCCCCCAGAACGATTGCCGGGATCGCGCCGAGGGGCGACTTGACTCCCAGGCGATGTGCCACATCCACGATGTTCTCAGGCCCAACAGCCACCGAGACCTGACAGAACACCGTGTTGGTCGACAGATAGAGCGCCTCCTCGAGCGACCGAATCCCGGGTTCGTTCCTTCCGGCGTTGGCACACTCCCACGGTTCGATTCCACCGAAGTCGATGATCTGTGGGGTCGTGTAGTCCCAGTAGGAGTTGAGCGGTATCCCTTGCTCGAGGGCAGCGATCAGTCCGAATGGCTTGAAGGCCGACCCGGGGTTGCGCCTTCCCTTGGTGGCGAGGTCGTACTGCCGTTGGCCGGCCTCGATGTCGGTTCCGAAATCGAGACCGGAGGCGATGACGACCTGAGCACCTGTGCGATTGTCGACCATCGCGATCGCTCCCGTCGGTCCGTCCGAACCCTGAGGGAACCAACTCTGAAGGATTCGTCGCGCCTCCTCTTGGAGTTCCGCATTGACCGTCGTGAAGATCTTGAGCCCACCACCGCCCTCACAGTCGGTGGTATCTGCGGGGCACCCGAACAGCGCCCGGGTGCGTTGGAGGTAGGAGGAGCCCAACCCAAAGCGAGCATCGTTGAGCACCGTGTCCTTGGCTGCCAGCAGAACCTGGGGGGCAGGATCCTGAAACTCCTCCTGCCGTACGGTCTCGAGCGGTTCTGCCTTGGCAGCCTCGCCTTCAGCGGTAGTGATATAGCCCTCTTCGACCATCTGATCAATGACGGCGTTGCGAGCTCGAAGGGGTATCTCGCTGTCGTTTGTCAGGTTGTAGAGGGATGGGTTGCGGATCGGCACCGGGAGTGCTGCGGCTTCCGCGATCGTGAGCTGGTTGAGCTCCTTGTCGAAGTAGACCTCGGCGGCGGCGGTGACCCCGTATGCGTTCTCGCCGAAGAAGATCGAATTGAGGTAGAACTCGAGGATCTGTTCCTTGGTGAACCTGCGTTCTAGCTCGATGGCGATGGTGGCCTCGGCGACTTTTCGCTCGAGAGTTGGTTCGCTCCCGATGAAGTTCTGCTTTACGACCTGCTGTGTGATAGTCGAGCCACCCTGGGTCGGACCGCCGCCAAAGTCCTCTATGAACGCCCTGGCGATCGCCTCGTAGTCGATTCCGCCATGAGTCATGAAGTCGGCATCCTCGGCACTCAATGCGGCGCCGATCACGAGATTGGGGATGTCATCGAGCGCCGTTGGTTGGCTGTTTCGTTCGGTGAGTTGGCCGAGTACCACGCCATCAGCGGTGTAGACCGTCGATAGACGAGAGAGATCGGGCAGTTCGAGCGTCATTGCTTCGACGTCGGGGATCCAGTAGTCCCGCAGATCTTGCAGCGTTCCGTGCGCCGTGTTGGCGCCGAGGAACACGAAGAGTCCGATCCAGGTAGCGGCGAGGAGGGTGATCGCTCCGAGGATCGCTCCCGACATGAGACGCCGACCGCGGCGCTCAATCCGTTCCGCCTCGTGGATGGAGATGTCGTCCATGCCGCTATCCCGTCTGTCTCAAGAGGCTCCGCCAGTAGGCGGATTCACTTCTGCGGTCCACGTGCCCCTTCGGTCTTGGCCGCGGCGTCCGGGTCCTATTCGGCCCCGGACTCCGAAGCGAACGCCTCGACCGCGAACCTTGCCGACCAGGGCACTGCAGGTCTCCCGGGTAGCATTCGTCCAACCACAGAGTGTACTAATGGTCGATTCTTCTGAAGGCACCCGTTCTACCTCCTCCGGCATCGAAATCGATGCCGTTTATGACCGTGCGTCGTTGGACGGCTGGGATTCGTCGGACGCCCTGGGAGCCCCCGGCGAGTACCCGTTTACGCGAGGCCCATATCCGTCCATGTATCGCGGGCGTCTTTGGACTATGCGTCAATATGCAGGTTTCGGCAGTGCCGACGCCACGAATGAGCGTTTTCGCTCGTTGCTGGCCGCGGGTCAGACGGGCCTATCCGTGGCATTCGATCTCCCGACTCAGATGGGATTGGACAGCGATGACCCGCAGGCGGTGGGTGAGGTGGGCAAGGTGGGGGTTGCCATCGACACTCTCGATGACATGCGGCGGCTCTGCGACGCCATCCCGCTCGGCGATGTCTCGACCTCGATGACCATCAACGCCACAGCCGCCGTGCTGCTGCTGTTGTACCAATTGACCGCCGAAGAGCAGGGTGTCGATCCCGACCAGGTGCGGGGCACGATCCAGAACGACATCCTCAAGGAGTACGCGGCACGCGGCGCCTACATCTATCCACCCCAACCATCAATGCGCCTGGTGACAGACCTCTTCGCCTACTGCCGTGATGAGTTGCCCGCGTGGAACACCATCTCGATCTCGGGGTACCACATCCGCGAGGCGGGCTCCACGGCGGCGGAGGAGATTGCTCTGACGCTCTCGAACGGATTGTCATACGTGGCAGCCGCGGTGGAGGCGGGTCTGGAAGTCGATGAGTTTGCTCCGAAGCTCTCGTTCTTCTGGAACGGACATAGCGGCTTCTTCGAGGAGATCGCCAAATACCGCGCAGCACGCCGTATCTGGGCGGATCTCATGCGCAATGAGATGGGTGCTTCGAATCCGGATTCGTGGCGGATGAGGTTCCACACCCAGACGGCCGGTTCATCTCTCACCGCACAACAGCCCGAGAACAACATCGTCCGCACGACGCTCGAGGCTCTGTCTGCCGTGCTCGGCGGGACGCAGTCGCTGCATACGAACGCGTTCGATGAAGCTCTGGGGCTACCGACTGATCATTCGGCGAAGATCGCGCTTCGCACTCAACAGATCATCGGATTCGAATCGGGGGTCGCCGACACCGTCGATCCGTTGGCCGGTTCGTACTACGTCGAGTCGCTCACCGATGCCGTCGAGGACGTGGCGCGTCGCGTCATGCGCCAGATCGCCGACGCCGGCGGCGCTGTCGCTGCCCTCGAAGCCGGCATCGTGCAGCGGATGATCGAGGACTCGGCGTATCGCGCTGCACAGCGTGTCGAGTCCGGAGAGTCCGTTGTTGTGGGTGTCAACAAGTTCACCGACGACGTGGGCGCCGAGGTGCCGATGCAGACTATCGACGCCGATCTCGAGCGCGAGCAGATTGGGCGTCTCGCCGAGCACCGAAGCGTCCGTGACGGCTCCGCCGTCGAGAGAGCGCTCGAGCAGGTCCGTTCAGATGCTGCGGATACAGACATCAATCTGCTGTGGCCCATGAAGGAAGCACTCCGAGTGGGCGCCACCCTGGGTGAGGTTTCGACGGCGTTGGCCGACGTCTTCGGTCGTCACCGCCCGCCAACCTGACGGAAGTCGCGCTGCGGCTTCGAGGGCTGAGCGTCGGCGGTCTCGAAGTGGTCTCAGCTGTGCGCGACCGAGACCCCACCGAGCAGTCTCCCGTCGTTGTCGACGACGGGAATCGGGGACCCGTCCAGAAACGCTGCGAGATCGGTGGTCGTCTCGATCGGATCATCGGCCATGACTGAGGCCACCGGCTCCATGGCGTCGCCGACGGTTCCGCTGGGCGTTCGCTCTAGGGCGACGCGCCGCACGACGCCGACGAGGATCCCCTCGGCAACGACGGCCGCAACCGGATGTGCCATCACCGCCAAGGCGTCGCGAGCCCGCATCTGTCGGCCCAAGGCTGTGATGTCGCCCATGGCCTGGAAGCATCTGCCCGGTGCAGCCTTTGCGACTACCGATCCAGCCTGGGCGCGGTGGATGAGGCGACGACCGGGACCAAAGAACTGTCGTTGCCACCAGGAGCCACCGGGCGCACCCAGTACCAAGAGGGCGTCGGCAGGCAGGGAATCGACCAGACCTGCTGCCGTATCGGCGCGCACGACCTTCGTGCCGGCCTCCGGCACCAGAGGGTCGAGAGAGCCGAGCGTCTCCAAGGCCTGCTCGTCTTCGGCGTCTGATCGCGACATCGTGACGAGGACCGAATCGGTGCCGAGGCCGGCTGCGAGGAGACCCGTCAGGCTGGCAACCAGCGGTGAGTGTGGACCGGTTCCAACCGCCCCGACGACGGCGGGGATCTTGCGGTCCGGGTCGATCGCGTGCGGCACCGCAGTGCTCACCAGGCCGAAGGCCGATGCCCGGGCTGTAACCAGCAGGTCGGCCCTGGCATCGATGCATGCCTTCGTGAGATCACCTTCCACGTGGCTCGCAGTCGATGAAAGGATCAACGCGAGTTCCTGGCAGTGCTCGCCCCTGGTCCACAGGACGGTCGGGTCGACGAGGGGCTTCGTGGTGACGGTTGGTGGCAGTGCAGTCTCCAGGAGCAGTCGGACCCATTGTGGTCGCTTCGGCGGAGTTGCGCCGCCGGTTACGCTCGCTGCCCGATGCCGTTCTTTCTCGCCGGGCTGTCATCACTGACTTTTGGAGTCGCCGACTTCGTCGGCGGACTGGCGACGCGACGCTCGTCGGCAGTGTCGGTCGTGTTGCTGTCGCAGTCGGTTGCAGGGACAGGTGTGCTGGCCGTTGCCCCCTTCGTTTCTGCGATTCCCGGCGCCTCGGACTTTGCGTGGGGCGCAGCCGCCGGCATTGCGGGTTCGATTGGCCTCGTACTGTTCTATCACGCCCTTGCCACCACTCGGATCGGGGTGACCGCCCCGGTGACCGCTGTGTTCGGGACGGCCACACCGGTGGTGTTCGGCATCTGGGATGGGGAGCGCCCGATGCCGCTTGCCTGGCTCGGCATCGCGCTCGCACTGATGGCGATCGTGCTCATCGCGTTCCCCACAGGTGAGGCCTCGCCCGCCCTGATTGGGGGTACCAGGGCCGTGGCCTATGGGGCGACCGCAGGAGTCGCCTTCGGGATGTTCGGCGTGCTCATCTCGCGGACCAGCGATTCGTCCGGTATTTGGCCTCTGGTCGGATCACGCGGGGCATCAGTGGCCCTCCTAGTCCTCATCACGTTGGCGTCGCGCCGGCCGATGGTTCCTCGGGAGGCACGGGGCCTGGCGATCACCGCCGGATCTCTCGACATGGTGGCCAACGTCCTGTTCCTTATTGCGGTCCGCCAGGAGCTGCTGTCGTTGGTGGCGGTGATCATGGCGATGTATCCGGCATCGACGATCGGTCTTGCTCGATTCGTGTTGCAGGAACGAATAGGTCGCGCCCAAACAGTGGGTCTCGGACTCGGAGTGATCGCGGTGACCCTGATCGTGCTGGCATAGGACGCTTGGTGCGTGGAGGAAAGGGGCCTTGCGAAGCAGCGCTGGCCTCGAGGCCCGCTTGACCCTATGTTCATGTGTTCCACCTGTGGGCTGCTGATGATCCGAAGTGCTCTGACGGTCAACCGCTGCCTCGGAGGGCCGGAGTCAGCGGACTAGTGCTGGCAAGCAAGGAGGCAGCGTGATCACCCGTAGCACCGTCGGCGTCACGGCACCGGAGGGATTCAGCGCTTCGGGCGTCGGGTGCCGTATCCGCGACGGCAAACCCGACCTGGCACTGCTCGTGTCGGATCGCCCCGCCGCGGCAGCCGCGGTGTATACGACGAATGTGATCCAGGCCGCACCGCTGGTGCGAAACCGCGCTGCTCTTGAGCGCACGGGTGGGAGTGCCACGGCCGTTCTGATCAACTCGGGCGTCGCCAACGCCTGTACCGGCGAGCAGGGTGATCGAGCGGCAGATTGGATGGCAGAGGAGACCGCGCGCTTGCTCGACCTCCCTGCTGACGAGGTGCTGGTCGCTTCCACCGGCGTCATCGGCGTGCAGCTCCCACTCGACCGACTCGCGGTAGGACTGCCGTTGGCTGTTGAGGCGATGGCCTTGGACGGCGGTCCTTTGGCCGCACAAGCGATCCTCACCACGGATACCCGCATCAAGGAGGCGGTCGGACGAGTCGTGACATCTGACGGTGCCTACACCGTCGGCGGCATGGCCAAAGGCTCGGGGATGATCCACCCGGACATGGCAACCACACTCGGATTCATTACAACCGACGCCGCAGTGGCACCGGACCAATTGCGGGCGATGCTGCAGCGGGCGACTGACCTGTCGTTCAACCGGATCACGGTGGACGGTGACACCTCTACGAACGACATGATCATCGCGATGGCCAACGGCGCTTCCGGGGTGCAGATCGGTGTCATCGATGAGGAATTCGAGAGAACTCTGACCCAGGTGCTGGTCCACCTGGCCCGGGAGGTGGCTCGAGACGGTGAGGGCGCGACCCGCCTGATCGCCGTTCGGGTCACCGGTGCTCTCACCGAAGACGACGCGTTGGCCGTGGCGCGCACCATATCGTCGTCGCCATTGGTGAAGACTGCTGTGTACGGATCAGATGCCAACTGGGGGCGGGTGGTGGCGGCGGCCGGCAGGGCAGGGGTTGCGGTGCAGGGAGAGAGGATGAGACTTCGCTTCGGCGACCTCGAGGTGATGTCTCCGGGGTATCACTCGGATTTCTCCGAGGATGAGGCGCTAGAACTGTTGTCGCAGCCCGAGGTGGAGATCTGGCTGGACCTGGGCCTGGGCACCGCCGAGGCAGAGACGTGGACCTGCGATCTGAGCCACGGCTACATAGACATCAACGCGGGATACCGGACCTGAACCGACGGATCAGCGAACGATCGCGAGGACCGCTCCGCTCGCCACCTTGTCCCCGGTCTGAACCCGCAGATCTACGATCTCACCCTCGTTGGGAGACCTGATCTCGTTTTCCATCTTCATCGCCTCGAGGATGAACAGCGGCTTTCCGGCTTCGACCCTGTCACCGGCCTTGTGGTGGACCTTGACGATCGTGCCCTGCATGGGTGCGGTGACGACTCCCTCGTCCGACGCCGAATGGAGGGGTTGGCTGAGCTTGGGCGGCCGGCGCCGTGGTGTCGCTCGGCTGGGGCCACCGGTCGGGGCTTGGGCTTCGGGTGCCCACAGCTTTACGACGAATCTCCTGCCTCCGACCTCGACGGTCATCCGGCGCTCCTCGAGTTCCTCATCCTCCGGGATCTGGGCTGCCGACGGGTGAGTGATCGAGGAGAGATCCATTTCGTCCTCGACCGATCGCGTGTGATGTGTGCCCGCCTTGAATGCTTCACTCTCGACCGCCAACCGATGGAATGGGAGAGTTGTGGCAATGCCGGCAATCTCATACTCGGCGATGGCGCGGCGTGCCCGAGTTAGTGCCTCGGTCCGGTCGCGACCCCAGACGATGAGCTTCGAGACGAGATTGTCGTAGTACTGACTGACCGTTGAACCAGCCTCGTACCCGGAGTCCACCCTGACGCCGAACCCACCCGGTTCGCGGTAGTCGATGATCTGACCTGGGCTCGGCAGGAACCCGGTGGCGGGATTCTCGGCGTTCACCCTGAACTCGATGGCGTGACCGCGCGACTCGACACTCGAGAACGACAGTGGTTCTCCCATGGCCACCCGTAGCTGCTCATGGACCAGGTCGATACCGGTGACCATCTCGGTGACGGTGTGTTCCACCTGGAGCCGTGTGTTCATCTCGAGGAAGAAGAGTTCGCCGTCCCGGTCGAGGAGGAACTCAACCGTCCCCGCATTTACATAGCCGGCCGCCTTGGCGATCGATAGCGCGGCCTTCCCGAGCGCCTTGCGCTGTTTGTCGTTCATCACCGGAGACGGGGTCTCTTCGATGAGCTTTTGATGCCGACGCTGCATCGAGCAGTCCCGCTCGCCGAGGAACACACCGTTGCCGTGAGTGTCGATGATGATCTGGGCTTCGATGTGGTGGGGCTGCTCAAGGTACTTCTCGACGTACACCTCGGGGTTGGCGAAATAGGCATCTGCCTCGCGGCGGGCCGCCTCGAAGGACTCATCGAGATCAGTCTCGGACCGGACCACGCGGAGTCCCTTGCCCCCACCACCGTGGGCAGCCTTGATCGCAATCGGGTATCCGTATTCGGCGGCGACCTCTCGCGCTTGCTCGACGTCCGTCAGTGTCTCGAGCGTCCCCGGGACACCTGGGACGCCGGCAGATTGTGCGACGGCGCGCGAAGCAATCTTGTCTCCCATGGAGGTGATGGCTTCGGGGCCGGGTCCGATCCAGACGAGGCCGGCCTCGGTCACGCGCCGAGCAAATTCGGCGTTTTCGGCGAGAAACCCGTATCCCGGGTGGACGGCCTCGGCCCCGGCCTCTGCGGCCACGCCCAGGATCGCATCGATGTTGAGGTATGACTCGGCGGCAGGGGCACCTCCGATGTGCCATGCCTCGTCGGCCCGTTGCACATGGACGGCATCGCGATCGATTTCTGAGTACACAGCGATGGCGCGCATTCCCATCTCCTGCACGCCTCGAATGACTCGCACGGCGATTTCGCCACGGTTGGCGACGAGGATGGAGCGCATCGTTGGCATCCTAGAGAGGGATGTTTCCGTGCTTCTTGGGAGGAAGCGTGGTTCGTTTGGTGCGCAGCATTTCGAGCGCCTGAATGAGGCGGTACCGCGTCTCTCGAGGTTCGATCACTTCATCGATGAGTCCTCGCTCAGCCGCCACGTATGGATTGGAGAACTGTGTCTCGTAGTCGGCGATCAACTCGGAGCGGCGCTGCTCGGTGTCTGCGGCGTCGGCGATGTCCCGGCGATGGATGATGTTGACCGCCCCCTGGGAGCCCATGACGGCAATCTCTGCCGTCGGCCAGGCGAAAGCGATATCTGCTCCAACTCCACGGGAGTTCATGACCACGTAGGCGCCGCCGTACGCCTTGCGTGTGATGACCGTGACTCTGGGAACCGTTGCCTCGCAGTAGGCATACAGGAGCTTGGCGCCGTGGCGGATGATCCCGCCGTGTTCCTGATCGACACCGGGGAGGAACCCAGGTACGTCGACGAAGGTGACGAGCGGGATGTTGAAGGCGTCGCAGAATCGTACGAAGCGGGCTGCCTTGACGGACGCGTCGATGTCGAGAGTTCCTGCCAGGGCCGAAGGATTGTTGCCGACGATGCCGACGCTGTAGCCGTCGAGCCTTCCGAACCCGGTGACGATGTTCTCAGCGTATCGCTGGTGGACCTGATAGAACTCGCCGTCATCCACGACGAGTTCGATGAGCTCGACGATGTCATAGGGTTGGTTGGGGGAGTCTGGGATGAGGGTGGTGAGCGCCTCCTCCATCCGGTCGGCTCGGTCGGCGGGCGTAAAGAACGGCGGAGCCTCCATGTTGTTCTGGGGCAAGAACGAAAGGAGATACCTGATTTCCTCCAGGGCGTGTCGACCGTCGCTGCTGACGAAGTGGGTGACTCCAGAGATCTGACTGTGAGAGTGGGCGCCGCCGAGTGTATCGAAGGTCACTTCCTCGCCGGTGACTGCCTTGATCACGTCCGGCCCAGTGATGAAGAGGTGAGACGTGCCCTCCACTTGGTAGACGAAGTCTGTCATCGCAGGCGAGTACACGGCACCTCCGGCGCATGGACCCATGATCAACGAGATCTGGGGGATGACCCCAGATGCTCTCACATTGCGATGGAAGATCTTCCCGTAGCCATCCAGCGCAAAGACGCCTTCTTGTATGCGGGCCCCGCCGGAGTCCTTTAGCCCAATGAGGGGAGCTCCCGTGTCCATTGCCAGATCCATAACCTTGCAGATCTTCTCCGACACTGCTTCCCCAAGCGACCCGCCGAACACCGTGAAGTCCTCTGCAAACACGAACACGGTTCTGCCGTCAATCGTCCCCCACCCGGTGATCACAGCATCGCCCGGCGGCCGCCGGTCTTCGATGCCAAAACCGCGAGCCTCATGGCGAACGAACATGTCGAGCTCGACGAAGGATCCCTTGTCGACAAGCGCGTCTATGCGCTCACGAGCCGTCATCTTCCCGGCTTCGTGCTGCTTGTCGATGGCGCGCTGGCTCCCGGCGTGCTCATGCTCCTCACGAAGGAGGCGCAACCGCTCGATTCGTTCTTCCGTGCTCATGGGGCGTGAAGGGTAGAGTCTCGTTTCACTTCTCAGACCTCGGAGCGGCGCTGATGGCTACACCCCTTGCGATCGAGCATCTCGAACGGGTCGGCTCCACCCAGGATGAGGCTCGTTTGCGTTACTGCGATGGCCCCCTTCTTGTCACGGCTTCAGGCCAGCACGCCGGCCGAGGCAGGAGTGGTGGCGAGTGGATCGAGGCGGATCGTGCGGTGGCGGCATCGCTGGCATTCGAGCCGGTCTGGCCCGCCGGAGCTATGGCGCGGATAACGCTCGTTGCCGGTCTCGCGGCCGCTGATGTGCTGCCTTCAGCGATCGGTCTCAAGTGGCCCAACGACATCATGATGGGGGATCGCAAGATCGGTGGACTCCTCACGGAGGCGGTTGATGGCCTGGTCGTAGCTGGCTTCGGGTTGAATGTGTTCTGGGGATCACCACCTGCCGGGATGGCAGCAGTTCACGCGTCGGACCCGGGCGAGGAGCACTCACGCCGTATCGCCGAACGGTGGGCGGAGGCGTTCCTCGGTCGAATCGCACTCGGGCCCGCCGATTGGGGGCGTGAGGACTATCTAGGACTCTGCACGACGATCGGAGCGGTGATCGAGTGGGAACCCGACGGATCCGGCGTTGCCATCGGCGTGGCCGAAGACGGCGCCTTACTGGTCGATTCCGGTTCAGGTGTGGATGCCCTGTACGCCGGAGCGATCCGACAGGTTCGGCCTTCCTAACCCGTCGATCGCCAGGCGGGCACCGACCCCGTCGTCTGGGCGCAAATGCTGGCCTGTTGTATCGTCGCTGCGTTCACCGATACGAATGACCTCCCGACGCCGCGGCCCATCGCCGCCCCCGCCTCCGCTCCCGCCGAGTCCTCCGTCCGACCGTACGAGGACAAGGGCGCGGCGCGTGCTCATCGGTTTCCTCATTGCGGCCAACGTCCTGGTCTTTGGTGCCTTGGGCATTGTCTGGTTGGCAGCTCGTCAGGTGGCATCGTCAGTGTCGACCATTCCGGCGGAGACGCTCGATCTTGCGGATGAGCCGAGGTTGTCTGATCCGCGAACTTTCCTTCTCATTGGGAGCGACAGCAGGGCGAACGTCGATGAATTGTCTGGTGACTTCGGCATTCTTCGAGGGGAACGTGCGGATGTCGCCATTCTCGTTCAAATCCTCCCGGGCGCGGGGCGTCTCCAGATGCTGAGCCTCCCTCGCGATCTCAAGATTCTCTGGGAGGGATCGACCCGCAAACTCAACGCATCGTTCGCTTTGGGAGGCGCGGCGGGAATCATCGAGACGGTGCAACGGGAGACTGGAATCCCCGTACACCACTACCTCCAGGTCGATTTCGCCGGTTTTGCTGGGATCGTCGATGCAGTGGGCGGGATCCGGATGACCTTTCCGTTTCCGGCTCGGGACGTCAAATCGGGCCTGGACGTGCCGGCGGGAACCAGACTCCTGGACGGCGAGACTGCACTCGCATTGGCGCGATCTCGCAGCTATCAGGAGCTACGGAACGGTGAGTGGATTTCGATAAGTGCTAACGATATCGGTCGAACTGCTCGTCAGCAGGATCTTCTGATGGCGATGCTGACCCAGATCGATCGCCCGAGCACCATCGCCGGATATGGCGACATGCTGGAGGCCCTAGGCGAGTTCGTAATCACGGACAATGCCCTTGACCCCGACGACATCATTCAGCTCGCCTGGGAATTGAGATCGATCAAATCGGACGATCTCGATTCCGTCACGCTGCCGGTCGACGTCACATCGGAGGGTGGAGTCTCGTACGTGGTCGAGCGTCAGCCCGAGGCCAACGAGGTCATCAACGCGTTCTTGGCCGGTGCTCCACTGGTCGAGGTGGCACCGTCGATCCGAGTCGAGGTACAGAACGGCAACGGCCGTCCCGGCGCCGCGGCAGCAATGGTGGAGGCACTGACCGAGCTCGGCTACGAGGTGGTGTCCACCGTCAACTCTGCTCGGAGCGACTATCAGATCACGCTCGTGATCTCCCGTCCCACGTTCTTGACCATGGCAAGCGATCTCGTTACCGGGCTCGGATACGGTCAGCCAACTGCGGGACGAACCCCGGCTGGCGCAGACCTCGTGGTTATCGTCGGGGCAGATGCTCCACCTCCCTGAGAGACACGCCCTGTGACGATTCATCAGGCACTACTGCTGGCGGGGGGTCGCGGTACCCGGATGTGGCCTCTGACGGCAACCGTGCCCAAGGGTCTGCTGCCCGTCGCGGGGGTGCCCTTTCTCGATCTGCAGATCCGACAGCTCGCGGCCGCAGGTATCGATGAGGTGTTTCTTGCTGTTGGCCGCTCCCAATTGCGAGAGTGGCAGCAATTCGCGGAGAGCCGCCGGGGGGTCCGCCTTGTCGTCGAGGACGAGCCGCTCGACACCGCCGGACCGGTGCGAGCCGCACTGGACGACCTAGACGAGCGCTTCTTGGTCCTCAATGGGGATGTTGTGATTGAGGCCGATCTAGCCGGATATCTTGCGGCGGCTCAACCCGGTGCGAAGGCGACTCTCGGGCTCGTCGAGGTCGAAGACACCAGCGCCTACGGAGTCGTCGTGCTCGACGACTCCGGAATGGTCGATCGGTTCGTTGAGAAGCCACCGGCCGATGAAGCACCGGCCACGACGGTGAATGCCGGCCTGTATGTGATGACCCGGGCTGCTCTTGCCGTCTATGGCGAAGGCCCATTGTCCTTCGAGCGCGTTGTGTTCCCGGCCCTCGCCGCCGAGGGTGCGCTTCAGGGCGTAGTGATCGCGGGCAGGTGGCTCGACATCGGGACGCCCGAACTCTTTCTCGATTGCACGGGAGCCGTGCTTGCCGGGAAGACGGCGCTGTATCGCCCGAAGTCGGCGCACTTGGTGGAGGGAGAGTGCCGCGGTACGACATCTGGAGGATGGTCCTGGATCGCAGCTGAGGCCAGCGTCGAGCCCGGTGCCGTCGTGGAGGAGTCGGTCGTGCTCCCCGGTGCGGTCGTCGGTTCTGACACGATGGTTCGGCATGCCATCGTCGGCTGGGACGTAGTCATCGGGAGCAACTCGATCGTCACAGGAGCGACCATCATCGGGGCCGGAGCCACAATAGGTCCGAACTCGGAACTCGATCACGGGATCCGTATTGCGCCCGGGGCTCGCCTCGAGCCCGGGGCCGTGACCTTCTCCCCTCCGCAATAGAACTTGAACTAGGAGAGCTATGACACGCAAGGCCATTGTCACAGGAGGGGCCGGATTCGTCGGGAGCCATCTCGTCGATCTCCTGGTGGACCATGAGTGGGACGTTCTCGTTCTCGACGATCTTTCGTCGGGGAAGATGGAGCATCTCGCCGACGCCCGGCAGCGCGCCAAGATCGGGATCCACGTCACCGACATCCGGGCTCCCGAGTTGGGTGATGTTGTCGGCCGATTCGGACCCGAGATCATCTTTCATCTAGCGGCACAGTCGAAGGTCAGACCGTCGGTAGATGATCCCGTTCATGATGCTGAGATCAACGTGCTGGGCACCGTCGGTCTGCTCGCCGCCGCCGCCGTCGCAGGGACGCGCAAGGTCGTCTTTGCCTCGTCGGGTGGAGCCATCTACGGCGGTGCGGCAAAGCTGCCGGTCAAGGAGACCGCCGCCAAGCATCCCGAGTCGCCATACGGCATCTCCAAGAAGATCGTCGAGGACTACTTCCGGTGGTACCACGAGATGCATGGCCTCGACTACACGCTCATTGCCCCCGCCAACATCTACGGACCTCGGCAGGACCCAGGGCTCGAGGGAGGAGTGGTTGCGATCTTCTCGCAGGCGATGCTCAAAGGACGCCGACCGACGATATTCGGCGACGGAACGCAGACGCGTGACTACGTGTATGTCGGCGACATTTGTGATGCCTTCTTCAGGGCGATAGACGGCGGGGACGGCTTATTGCTCAACATCGGCAGTGGGGTCGAAACCTCCGTGCTTGATCTCTTCAAAGCACTCACCACTGCAACCGGTTTTGGTGACAAGCCGTTGTTCGAGGACCCGAAGCCGGGAGACATTGCCCGGTCGGTCGTCGATGCCTCCAAGGCAAAGTCGGCGCTGGGTTGGGAGCCGTGGACGACGATCGAGGATGGTCTGGCACGAACGGTGGCGTGGTACCGGTCTCAATAGTTCTCCCGGCCGGACTTCGCCGCCTGCGGCGGCGAACAGACGCCGGTCCGGCCTCCTCCGCAACGTGGGGCCCCTGCCCCACGGCGGCTGTGGGTTCTCCCGGCCTCCTCCGCAACGTGGGTTCCCTGCCCCACGGCGGCTGTGGATTCTCCCGGCCGGACTTCAGCGTGTTCCGGCCGGACTCAGCGCTTGATTCCGCTGCTTGCACGATCGCTACTCCAACTCCTCGAGCGTTCGCGGGAAGTCGTCCTTGAGCAGTCGGCTGAGTGAGCGATCGGCGAGGATCTTCCCATCGGTCTGGCAGCCGGGGCAGTAGTTGGTTTCGTTCGAGGCGTAGACGATCCGTTGTACCGGTGATCCACAAGTCGGGCAGGTGGACCCGAATCTGCCGTGAACGGCCATCTCTTCGTGGAAGGCGGTGACCTTCTCGGGGAAGCCGCCGCCCACTTCGGATCGCAGCCGATCGGTCCACTCGGTGAGCACGACAACGATCGCGCCGTGAAGTCTGCTGATGTCGTCGGACCCGAGCCGGTCGGTTCTCACGATCGGGCTGAGCCGAGCCCGGTGCATTATCTCGTCGGCGTATGCACCGCCGATTCCCGATATGAGCCGGGCATCCGTGAGAGAACGCTTGAGTGTGTGACGCTCGCGTTGCAGCGCGTCCGCGAGCTGCTGCACCGTCATCTCGAAGGGCTCGACACCGCCACGATCGTGCTCGATGAGAGCCTCTTCACCTTGGGCCACGTGGATGCTGGCGCGTTTCCTTGTTCCCTCCTCGGTAAAGAGCACCGTCCCCGTCGAAAAGTCAAATGCTGCCAGGCCTCGCTTCTTGGGGATGGCCGATCCGCCGTCTCGCCAACGAAGCCGACCAGCGACCATGAGGTGGATCACGACGAACAGCTCGTCTTCGAGTCCGAGGACGATCCGCTTTCCGATCCTGCGGATCTGCACCACTCGCCGTCCATCCACCGTCGAAACCGGAGGGTCAAACGTTCGGAGAACCCAGGGACTGGCGAGCCTGATCCGTTCCAATTGCTCCCCGAGTACTCGTGCTTCCAGGCACTCGATGTAGACGACGATGTCGGGAAGCTCGGGCATCGGGAGGGGCTTCTACCGAAAGAAATCCTCGTGGGGCGGACGAACCAGGTCGGTAGCACGTCCCTCACCGCCTGCCACGTCGAGTCCGCGTATCAGTGCAGCAGGCACCGCATCAGCCTTGCCCATCACCAGGTCGGCTGCGGCTGCGATCTCATCGACGACGGCGATTTCGGTCACGGCGAGCTCACGCCCGGAAGCGTCCGTTGTTCCCTTGAGGTCGAGTAGTGCGTCGACGCCGGATAGTCCGATTGCCACATCGACCAGGCCGCGCCGCCACGGCCGACCGAACGTATCTGAAACGATCACGGCGATGGATGACCCCGATGCGACTTCGAGGGCTCTCCGAATGCCATGAGCCGACCGGTCCGGATCGCGCGGGAGCAGGACCGCGACCCCGGCTGCCGCGTTCGACCTGTCGACACCAGCGTTGGCGCAGATGAAGCCGTGTCGGGTGCGCGCTATAACGAGATCGCCACGTCTGCGCAGGACCTCCACCGATTCATCGAGCACGATCCTGCGGTAGGCGGCATCCTCGTCGTCGCCCGCGAGCGGCATGACGGCGCCTTCCGCTTTCGAGATGATCTTGTGGGTTATGACTACGACATCTCCGTCTACTAGCGCGAGGCCCGCACTGTCGAGTGAGGAGAGCAGAAGCCGGGGCAGATCGTCACCCTCCGACACTTCCGGGATCCCCAGCAATGGGTGGATCGTGAGTGTCATGGAAGATCGAGGAGCCAGCGGGCGAAACGCGCCGCCGCTTCGGCCTCAGCAAATCTGGTGTCGGTGGCGTGGATCTGCACTACGCCGGCGAGCGTATCGACATCGGCGGCATCAGCGGTATCGACCACGAGGTCGGATAGGAGTCCGTCGTAGGCGGCGAGCACACCGGCGTTCCCGGCAGGTAGCCCGAGCGATGCCATGACCCGATCGGCCGGCCCCTTGAGCGCCGTGCCGCCGAAGAGCGGGCTCACGGCAACAACTCGCGCAGCCGCGGCCACGGCTTCCTTGATCTCATCGACGGCGAGGATCGGGTGAATCGAGAGCGGCGGGTTGGATGGTGCAATGAAGACGGTTTCGGACGACGTGATGGCCTCGATGACCCCCGGCGCCGGCCGAGCCTCGGCCCTTCCTGAGTACTCGAGTTCGATGACTTCATCGCGATGCTGTCGCCTGACGAAGTAGTCCTGAAACGCCAACCAACCCGCCTCGGTCGTGTTGAGTCTGGTACGTAGCCGATCGTCGGTGGCCGGCAGGATCGTCACTGGGACTCCGAGGGCGGCGCAGATCTCGCGGGTCACTTTCGAGAGCGGAACGCCATCATCCAGCATCTCGGTTCGCCGGAGGCAGAGGGCAAGATCGCGATCTCCCAGTCGAAACGAGGTGTCGACGCCGAGGGTGTCGAGCGCGGCCAAGACCGCAAACGTGTCTCCGGCGACCCCCCAGCCGTGGGGGCCCTCGAGCCCCGCCAGTGTGTAGGTGACCGTGTCGAGGTCGGCGGCCACGTGGGTGCCGTAGATCCGGTCATCGTCGCCCACGTTGACGATCACGGTGAGGCTCTCGCTCGGAATGACGGCTGCCAAACCGCGGGCGAGTCTGGCTCCGCCAACACCTCCGGCGAGGAGAGTTGTACTGCTCAATGGCGACCCTTCATAGAATGCTGTTTCGCATGTCCACCGATTCAACTCCCACCGACGCGCCGTCGACCGCTCCTCAGGTCGCCGCCATCGTCTCAGCGGGAGATCCCGACCTGCTGAGCCGCTGTCTTTCGGCGATCGGCTCTCAAGTCTATGGTGCCACCAAGGTGCTCGTGGTGGGTGGCGACGACGAGATCCGCCACATCGCAGGGGAGTTCGACGCCGCGTGGCGACCCAACCTGCGGGCCGCTATCGCGTCGATCGGTCCTGAGTTCACGTTTGTATGGGCGCTGCGCGAACGCGCGATTCCCGATCCACAAGCGCTGCGGATACTCGTGCAAGACGCAGCACGGGTTGGAGCCGCCGTCGCCGGCTCCAAGATCGTCGATGCCGACCGGACCGACCTGCTGGTCGCTGTGGGTTATGCCACGGATGCCTTCGACGCCCCGTACAGCGGTCTTCAACCTGAAGAGCTGGACCAGGAGCAATACGACGTGATCCGCGATGTCGCGGCTGTGTCCGGCGTGTCGGTGCTCATACGGCGGGATCTATACCTTGGCCTCGGTGGGATCGATCGTGTGATGGCTCCGACTGCGGCCGCGATCGACTTCTGCCAACGAGCCCGGTTGCGCGGGGCGCGTGTTGTAGTGATTCCCGGCAGCGTTGTCTCATACGACGGCGATGAGGGGTCATCGGATTGGCTCGAGCGTGCCAGTGAGATTCGGGCGATGATCAAGTCGTACAGCGCTCTCACTCTTCTATGGACGCTTCCGCTCGCGATGTTGATCGGGTTGGTCGAAGGCGTGGGTCGGATTCCTTTCGGCAGGTTCCCTCTTCCTGGAGTGATTGCCGCCTGGCTGTGGAATGTCCCGCGCCTTCCGACCGCGATACGCCAGCGCATCCAGGTTCGGCGAGGGCGGGAAGCGGGCGACGAAGAGCTGTTCCGCTATCAGGTAGCGGGATCGGCACGGCTGAGGTCGTTGTGGGACGACGCGATGCTGCGGATTCGGGATCGGTTCCCAGAGGGCATCCTGTCGGGATTCGCCGACGCAGTGGAGGCCGGCCAGCAGCGCATCCAGCATCCGGCCTTCTTCGTCGGATCGGTCGTCGTCTTCATCGCTTTCATAGCCACGAGGGAGGTGTGGACAGAGCACCTACCCATCGTTGGCTTCTCCCTGCCTCCCCCCGATTCCGCAAGCGACACGCTGCGGTCCTACGCCGGTGGTTGGAATCCGGCGGGGTTCGGGTCTCCGGAGGCGCTCAGACCGGGGATCGGGGCGGTTGCTCTGATCCAGCTTCTTGCATTCGGAAGCGGTGGTCTCGCCGTCGCAATCGTCACTCTGGCTTCATTCCTATTCGGCGGGTTTGGTGTGGGACGGTTGCTCAGGATCTGGGGTATCAGGTCGGTCGCGGGATATCTGGCGGGTGTCGTGTTTATGGCCGGCCCTGCGGTCATCGCGGCTACCGGCGCCACTCACTGGTCCATCATCCCGGCCATGGGTGCCCTGCCGTGGGCCGTGAGATCGGTACTGGGACCTCGTCCGGATTCCCGCATCGCCGGACTCGCTGCGCTCGCGGGGGCCACCTTTGCGACGGGTGTGGTTGCGATCTTCGTGCCGATAGCGCTCGTGGTTCCGATGCTGGCGGTCGTCAGCTGGGCTGTACTCGGGGTAGGGAAGCGGTGGGGATCCGTTGGCCGCATCACCCTTGCCACGTTCTTGGCCCTGCCCCTTCTCATGCCCTGGTTGCTGTACCTGGATCCTCTCGATTTTGCCCAGTCAGGTGGTGCGGCGTACTGGGAACCGGCATGGCCTGCGGTGGTTGCCCTCGCAGCGGCCGCCTTCGGATCCGTCTTCGGGGGTGACAAGACGATCGCGACTGTGGGTGGGTGGGGAGCGCTCATGGCAGTGACTGGAGCTCTCGCGGCGCGCACCGGGGATTTCGGCATGGGGGAAGAGCTGATGCTCGCTGCCCTCATACTCAACGGACTGGGCGTAGCAGTGGCGGTTGGGGCGGCTCTCGAAGCGGCCGCTCGCCGCCGCGAGACCGGTGGGTGGCATTCGGTCGCAGCGCTCGTGGGTGGCGTCGGCGCGGCTGTACTCGTCCTGGGCACGCTTGCTCTGACCGGGCCGGGTCGGGCCGGTCTCCCCGAAGATGAGCTGACCGGAACCTTCGGATTCGCTGCCCCGCCAGGGGTAGAGCCAGCCCGCGTCTTGTTGTTCGGCGAGGCGTCAACACTTCCGGGCACTTCTCGTCAGATCGATGGTCTTGGATACCGAGTGTTCGTTCCGCCGTACCCGACGTCTCGGGAGGCCTATCTCAACGATGAGCGGCTCGCCGACGAGGCGCTTCACTCACTTCTACAGGATCTGATAGACGGCCGGTCGCGCCGCGCTGGTGCGGCTCTGGCTGAGTTTGGGGTCGGTTGGGTGGCCTTTACTGAGCCGAGTCCCCTGGAGGCGCTGTTCGAGTCTCAACTCGATTTCGTGACGCTGCGTTCGCTCGACTTCCCCGTCTTTCGAAACGAATCAACGGCTGCCGTCGCCAGTACGGGTGATGGAGTGGTGTGGCACGCCGATGGTGCAGGGTTTGTGGCTCCAGAAGGTGAATCCGACGGTTCGGTCTTCGTTGCGAGCAACGCCGACTTCAGGTGGGGGCCGGGTGAGTGGTCGCAGTCGGATTGGGGCAATCTCGTTCTTACCCAGGATTCCGAGATTCGCTTTGCATCCAACGGTACGCGGCAACTCGCCGCGTACGGGGCGCTGTTGTGGCTCGTGGCGTTGGGAGCTGCGTTCCTTGCACCCCGCATCAGGGGTGGTGAGCGATGAGACGTAGCCTCCTAGTCGCTCTCATCTTGGCTCTCGGAGGTCTGGCGGCGATTCTGCCTCCGCCCGACCCACCGCCCGAACCTCTCGCCGGTCTGATCATCGATCGGCCCGGTATCGAGTCTCCGGTGGACGCCAGCATCTGGTATTGCCCTTGGTCTCAGGCCAACGCGGCACGCGATTCGTTCTTCGGTGTGGCTTCGATGGCCGCGGCAGACGCCGATTTCACATTCCCCGTCGCGATCCCCGGTGAACCCGCCGACAATGCTTCGGCTCAGACGATGGGTCCGGGCGCCGCAATGATCACACTCTCCGATGTCGCGCAGCGTGGTGACTCTCCCGGCTTTGTGGAATTCAGTGACGGCCCGGCAGGGGCCAGCGTGACCGTCATCGGCGACGTGCTTACGGCGGACAGTTGTGTCTCCCAGGGACCCGACGAATGGTTCTTTGCCGGAGGTTCGACTCTCACGGGCGAACGCCTGCGGCTTCGGCTGTTCAACCCGTTCCCTGAGACGGCCAAGGTTACGGTGACCGGGTTCAGCGAGATCGGCGTTGAGGCACTCGGAGAGCTGCGTTCGGTATCGATCAACCCCAGATCATGGCGGGACATCGATTTCGAGGAGATGCTGCGTCAAAGACAGGCACTCGTGATATCGGTACGGGTAGACGAGGGGCTCGTCGTGCCAGCCATGTCCTACGCCCAGGGCGACGACGAGGCATGGTGGCTTGGTGGCGATCTCTCCAGTGCGTGGGAGTTCCCGGTCGCTCGCACCGGCGGTCTCAGCGAAGGTGCAGTCGTGGTCGGGAACCCCAACTTGGCGGATGTCACCGTCACCGTTGATATCTACACGTCTGACGGCCCCGAACGATCGGCCTTCGAATTCACGATTCCGGGCGAAACACCACTGCGAATCGATCTCAGTTCGGCACTGAGCGATGCGGTGGGCGTGCGCATCTCGGCGACTGCTCAGGTGGCGGCCGGGGTCGTCGCGACGGGAAGCGCGGGCACGGCGGTCACTCGAGGTTCACCTGCACCGGCCCGAGCATGGTTGCTGCCGGGGCTGCGCTCGGTTGGTCTCAACGAGGGCACGTTGTGGTTGATGAACTCAGGGTTCGAGCAGATCTCAGTCACTGTGAGTGAGCTCACCGGAGCGGCCGCGATCAACTCTCAGGTGCTCGTCGAGCCCGGCGCCCAGGTGGCGGTGCCGATTGCGGAATCAGATGCGCTCGGTGTTCTAGTGGAGGCGAACGCCCCGTTCACCGCAGCGTGGTCGGTGGATGGGCCGTCTGGTATTGCGTTCTCCGCTGGTTTGGCCGCTATTGATGAGTGAGCCGTGGGTGCGGGCGGTTGTCACGATCGCAGGAGTCGGTGTTGTCCTCTTGGTGGCGTATCTGGGCCGCCGACGGGAACGTCGTGACGCGGCCGGAACGCCCTTGCGGCTCGACGGGATCCAGGGACGGGTGTTGTTCTTCACTGATGCCGCTTGCGCGCGATGTGACCTCGTGCGCGATCGGCTGGACTCGCTCGGGGCAGCCTTCGCCGAAATCGCCTACAACCATGAGCCGGATCTCCACCTGGCGATCGGAGTGACGGGGGTTCCTCTCCTCGTCGTGCGCGACGGTGCTGGTGCTGTCGTGGACAGGGTGGCCGGAGTAGCCTCCGAGCGACGGATTCGCCGTGCCCTCTCTCATCTCGTGTGATCGAATCCCATGTGACCGCGGAGCATCCGTGCGACGATCGGGGTATGCGTCGATAACCACACCAATGTGATTATCCTGCCTGCCAATGACCGAACTGTGTATTCGTTGTTCTGCTCCTGCCGGGATCGTCATGTCGTTCTCATACTTCGACAGGACGGTGTGGCTTGACGATCTCACCGAAGCTGTGGCTCCCGGGGTCGCCTATCCCCTGTGCGAGGAGCACGCCGGGAGGATGACCCCACCTGTCGGCTGGACGCTGGTGGACCGCCGCACGGCGACGCGACCGCTGTTTGTTTCTCTCGAAGTTGCCTAGCACTTGCCGATCGATCGAGATGTCCTCGAGGCCGTCCGCGAAATGGACGAACACGACCTGCGTCGCCTCCTCATTCTTGCTCGGGCCCGGCTCGAGAATCGTGGTGTCTCCTTCGAGACGGGGTCTGGTCCGAAGGTGCGACTTCGCGAGCAATGGGTTCGCTGCGGCAAGGAGGCCTGCTCGAAGTGTCCCCACGGTCCCTACTGGTACGCGTTTTGGCGCGAGGACGGCAAACGCCGGTCCCGGTACGTCGGGAAGCTCGACGAGGAATCGATCAATCCCTCCGGGGTACGTGCCGAATCTGGCCTGAGTGGAGAATGAGGAGGAAGGTATGAGCCGTAGGCGCGAGCCGACGACTATCGAGTGCTCGGAATGTGGGGCTTCTGATGCCATCCAGATCGAGATCACACTCCCAGATCAGTCTGACGTGACGTTCAACTCCTGTCACCGGTGCGAGAACAAGTGGTGGAAGGCAGGAGCCACGGTCCTCGATCTGACGACCGTTCTGGAGAAGGCCCGGCGACGCTGAAACCACTCGCGGGGCGGCGGCGTTAGCCTGCCATACCGTGACTGCCCCTTCCCCAACGACGCACCGCACCTCTGACTTCGATCGTCGCTGGCTGCGCTATGTCGTGCCCGGTCTGCTGGCGTTGGGGGCGATCATGGCGTTCGGGTATATGCGACCCGACCGCCTGTTCCTGGCGAACACTCCCGCAGGCGGCGATATGGGGGCGCACGTTCTGGTTCCTGCCTTTGTGCGCGACACACTGCTTCCCAGTGGTCGGCTTCTCGGTTGGAGCAACGATTGGTATGCGGGGTTTCCGGTCCTGTACTTCTATTTCCCGCTGCCAGCGTTTGCCATCGTGCTGCTGGGTGTCTTCCTGCCCTACGGGGTCGCGTTCAAGCTGGTAGCGGTTGCCGGTTTGGTCGCGTTGCCGTTCGCTGCCTACCTCTTTGCCAGAGGCATGGGGATGGCAAAGTCGGTGTCGGTTGTGGCAGGTATTGCCGGCGGGAGCTTCATCTTCATGGAGTCGTTCTCCATCTTTGGTGGCAATACCTTGTCGACGCTCGCAGGGGAGTATTCGTTCTCGTGGTCGTTCGCTTTGTCGTTCGCCTACCTGGGTGTGCTCATGAAGAACGTGAGGAACGGATCAGGGTTTACCGCAACCACCGGAGTACTGCTCGCTCTCACGGCCTTGACCCACCTCATCACGACCCTCGTCGTCGTCATCGTCTCACTGCCGTTGCTATTCACGCGGCGCGGGCCCACAGCGCTCGCCCGGAGCTGGCTCATAGGGTTTGGTCTCGCGGCGTTTTGGGCGTTGCCGCTGCTGGCAACGGTCACCTACACCACAGACATGAAGTGGTTCCCCGTTCGGGGTTTCGAGGCTGTGTTCCCGCGGGAGCTGTGGCCCATCCTTGTGCTCGCCGGCGCTGGGCTGGTCTATTCGGTATGGCGTCGAGCGACGCTCGGTCCGGTTCTGGCGCTCCTCGTAGTCCCGGTCGCCGGCTACTTCATCATTCAGTACATCGACTTCCGAAAGCTGTACAACGCCAGGCTGCTCCCGTTCTGGTATTTCACGGCCTTCTTGTTGGCCGGCATCGCCGTCGGCGCCGCAGCCAAGTCGATCACTCGACGGATGCGAGGTGGACCGGAGGTTCGCTGGGTGGCAGTCGGCGTCGGAGTCGTGTTCTTTCTTTCGGTGGCCGGGCTGGGAATCAACAAGGCGCCGAAATGGGCCGCCTGGAACTTCAGCGGATACGAGGCCAAGGCAGCGTATGCCTATGGCGAGAACGGCGAGGAGATCCTCCAGACCGATTACTGGGCGGAGTACTCGGGCCTGATGGCCACTCTCGACGAGTTGCCGGACGGCAGGGTGATGTGGGAAGCCAACAGCGATCTCAACAGATACGGCACACCGATGGCGCTGATGCTCACGGGCTATTGGTCGGAGGGGCATCCATCGATGGAGGGCCTTCTCTTTGAGTCGTCGCTGACTACGCCTTTCCACTTCATTAATGCATCAGAGGTGAGCCAGCGTCCCTCGAACCCGATCCCGGGACTCCCTTACTCGAGCATGGACTTCGATCGTGCCGTAAAGCACCTGGCGGTATATGACGTCGAGTACTACGTGTCGTTCACCGAATCGGCGACCCAGGCAGCCCACGAGTACGGACTCGAGGTCGCGTCGGTCTCGGATCCCTTCACGGTGTTTCGTTTGCCAGACACCTCCCTCGTCGATGTCGCTTCGTCCGAGCCGGCGGTGTGGGACGGTGAGGAGTCTTTCGTTGACGCCGCAATCGAGTGGTATGACGCGGTCGATGGTCTTGATCGATGGATCGTTGCGGATGGCCCTGAGGCGTGGCGTCGGATCGACAGCACATCGACTCGGAGCCGCACGCCCATCGCGACATCGGGGACGGTCACCGACGTTGTGCTGGATGACCATCGGATCTCGTTCACTACAACCGCCGTCGGGGTGCCCCACCTCGTGAAGGTCTCGTGGTTCCCCAACTGGATCGCCTCCGGCGCCGACGGCCCATACCGCGCAGCGCCGTCACTGATGATCGTGGTGCCCACCCAGCAGGATGTGGTGATCGAGTTCAAGGATCGGCTGCCCGAAACGGTCGGGAAGCTGATGTCGATAGCCACCCTCGTCGCACTCGGGATTGGGGCTCTTGCTCGACGACGCAAGGCCCACACTGCGGGCTAGAAGCCCTGTCGGAGCGATCTGGGGGCGGCCCGCCATTCCTTAGGGAGCCGAGTCGCTCTCGTGATCTCAGAAGGACGACTACCCGGCGGAACGTCGGCGCGCCTCCGAGCGGAGAGCACGCCGAATCCGCAGCAACCCCATCAATGTTCGCGGAATCCGCCTCACGAAGGATGATCGCGCCGTTCGTAGCTCCTCGACCTTGGCCGGGATCTCGGCAATCCGGTACCCGGCCCGTTCAGCGCGAATCACGAGTTCGGTATCAAAGAGATCCTCGGTAGATCGGATCTGAGGCACGATCGCATCGACGACCGGTCGCCGGATCATCTTCATGCCGTGGGTGTCGGTCACGCGGGAACGGAACGCGAGTCTGAGCACGAGGTTGAATCCCCAGGTTCCGAGGCGTCGTAAGGCGGAGCGCTGGTCGTCGGATCCCGCCACCCGCTTCGAAGCCAGAACGACTTCGACCGAATCTTCCAGTTGGAGTCCGGCGCGCAGGAAATCGCTCGAGAAGTAGTCGATATCGAAGTTGACGACCCAGACGCCTTTGGCTTCGAGAAACCCGCTCCGCATGGCGGCTCCGTAGTTGGGATCGGGTAACCGGATTGTGGAGATCCGATCATCGACTGCCGCAAAGCTGTCTGCGATGTCCGCAGTGGCATCGGTCGACCCGTTCTCGGCAACGATGATCTCAAATGGCTCACCGACGGACTCCAGTGCCTCTATGAGGCGCGGAAGGGCCGTGTCGATGAACCCCGCCTCGTTGTGAACGGGGATCACGGCACTAATGGCGGGAGTTGGGCGCATCGGCCGTTGGATTCTAGGGGCGGACCGGGACCCGTAGAATGCGGTCCCTTATGAACCTTGATGCCGTATTCAAGGCATACGACGTACGTGGCGTCGTACCTGCCGAACTCGACGAGGACGCAGCACGTCGGATTGGTTTTGCGTTCGCCAGATTCGTCGATGCCGATCGGATAGTCGTCGGACGGGACGTCCGGACGTCGTCACCCATTCTGGCGGCCGCCCTCGGCGACGGAATCCGAGCAGCAGGGCTCGCCGTCAGCGATCTCGGGATGATCACCACCGACATGGTCTATTTCGCATCAGGGCACCTTGATCTTCCGGGCGCGATGGTCACTGCTTCGCACAACCCGAAGGGCTACAACGGCATCAAGCTGTGTCTCGCGGGAGCCGCTCCCGTGGGGGCCGATAGCGGTCTCGTGGAGGTGCGTGCTTTGGCTGATGAGGAGCCGCCGTCCGATCTCGTTGGCAGCTACCGCACCGACGATGTTCTCGACGCCTACGTCGACCACATGCTGATGGTGGCTGGGTCCGCCTCGATCAGCGGCCTCCGGGTCGCCGTCGATGGCGGCAATGGCGTAGCCGGCGTGGCGATTCCTTCGATCTTTGATCGAATCGACGCCAATCTCATCGGCCTCTTTCTCGATCCGGATGGGACGTTTCCCAACCATCACCCGGATCCGCTGCGGCCCGAGAATCTGGTCGATCTCACGGCCCTGATAGCACGGGAGCTGCCCGATCTCGGAGTGGCCTTCGATGGCGACGCCGACCGGGCCTTCTTCGTGGACGATGCGGGTGATTCGTTGCCGGGCAGCACGGTCACAGCCATGCTGGCCAGTTGGTTCCTCGCCGAGGACTCCGGTGCCAGCATCGTTCACAACTTGATCTGCTCAAAGGCGGTGCCCGAAACGGTCTCCGCAGCAGGAGGCACGCCTGTGCGGACGAGGGTCGGTCACTCCTACATCAAGCAGGTGATGAAGGAAACAGGTGCAGTATTCGGGGGCGAGCACAGTGGGCACTACTACTTCAAGAGCAACTTCCGGGCAGATTCGGGCATCCTGGCAATGCTCATCCTCATGCGAATCCTCTCAGAGTCGAGCCGCCCTCTTTCGGAGTTACGTCGCGAGTTTGAACCGTACGAGCAGTCCGGTGAAATCAACATGACGGTGGTGGACACCAAAGCGGAAATCGATAGAGTCGCAACGGTGTTCAACGGATCCGACCGCCTCGATGGGCTTACTGTCGACCTTGGTGATAGTTGGTTCAACCTGCGTCCCTCGAATACCGAGCCCGTGCTGAGATTGAACGTAGAGGCGGCTGACAGCCAGGGTGTTGAAGAGCTGGTGGCACAGGTGCGATCCCACATCCGAGAGGTAGCCGATGGCAGTTCCTGACCAACTCATGGAGATTCTGCGCTGCATCGAATGCCACTCGCCGCTAGACGAAGTTGAAGCCGAACTCGTTTGTCGGGCGTGTGGTCTGCGCTTTCCTGTTGAAGGCGACATCCCGGTGATGCTTCCCGAGTCCTCGTACCGTCCGGAGAGCTCATGACATCTGGGAATGAAGTGGACCGGATGGCGAAGATCATCGACGACCAGAGACCGTGGGGCTGGTTCCGTCGCTACACGCTCAATGAGATTTCGACGGTCAAAGTAATAACGGTGCGACCAGGGCACAGTCTGAGTGAGCAGCGCCACCGCGATCGCGAAGAGTTGTGGGTTGCTCTCGACGATGGTCTTGAGGTCCAGATCGGCGGGGTTGCGACGGTGGCAAGAGCTGGTGACGAGTTCTTCATTCCGAAAGGGGAGACCCACAGGATGTCATGTGTGGGCAAAGACCCGTGTCGCGTTCTGGAGGTGGCGTTCGGTCGTTTCGAAGAGGAGGACATCGAGCGACTCTCGGACGACTACGGACGCACCAGCGACTGAGCATCGGGGCCCCATCCGCTGTCTTGTGAGCGTTTCGAAGCGTCTTCGTCGCGACCACAGCACGAGTAGCATTGCCCGACTGCTCGCGCCAGTCGTGATCGAAACTCGGTGTTGGTGGTACCCACCGGCCGCTTCGGTGCCGGTACAGATGTTCGAAGATCCCAGAGCCCAACTTCCTCAGGAGTCGCCATGAACCACGACATCGCAGATCCATCGCTCGCGGAGGCAGGTGCCCTTCGCATCGAATGGGCCAACGGCCGGATGCCGGTACTCGCCACGATTCGAGAGCGATTTGAGAAGGAGACTCCGCTCAGCGGCCTTCGTATCGCAGCCTGTCTGCACGTGACGACTGAAACCGCCAACCTCATGACAACACTTCGAGCCGGCGGAGCAGACGTCATGCTCTGCGCCTCCAACCCGTTGTCCACCCAGGATGATGTCGCGGCCGCGCTCGTCGCCGATGGGATCCCGGTGTTTGCGATCCGTGGTGAGGACAACGACAGCTACTACTCGCATCTGCGATCGGTGCTCGACGCCGATCCACAGATCACCATGGATGACGGTGCCGATCTGGTCACCATGCTCCTCAAGGATCGCCCGGAGCAGCAGCCGATCGGTTCGACCGAGGAGACGACGACTGGGGTGATTCGCCTTCGGGCCATGGAGGCCGACGGTGTTATCAGGTTCCCGGTGGTGGCCGTCAACGACTCGGCGACGAAGCACCTGTTCGACAACCGTCACGGAACGGGCCAGTCCGCATTGGACGGGATAATCAGAGCCACCAACCTCCTCATCGCCGGTAAGACCGTGGTGGTCGTCGGCTTTGGTGACTGCGGAGCGGGTGTCGCGGCCAGGGCGGATGGTCTCGGGGCGAAGGTAGTCGTGGTTGAAGTCGATGCGGTACGCGCCTTGTCGGCGGCGATGGAGGGCTACACCGTGGCCACCGCCGCAGAAGCGGCCCGCATCGGCGACGTCTTCGTCACGCTTACCGGCAACCTTCGGGTGCTGCGAGGCGAGCACTTCGAGATGATGAAGGACGGGGCGATCATGGCCAATGCAGGCCACTTCGACGTCGAGCTCGACTTGGGGTATCTCGAGGACAACTCTGTGAACAAACGGCGCATCCGCCATGAGTTGGATGAGTGGACGATGAAGGATGGTCGCCGGATCCACGTTGTGGCTGAAGGTCGCCTCGTCAACTTGGGAGCAGCCGAGGGGCATCCCGCCGAAGTGATGGACATGTCATTTGCCAATCAGGCACTTGCCGCCGAATGGCTTGCCAAGGATGGAAGCAATCTCGAGAACAAGGTCTATCGCCTTCCTGAATCACTCGACCAAGAGGTCGCTGCGATCGCACTCGAAGCTCTTGGCGGCGGACTGGAACACCTCACAGACGAGCAGCGGGACTATCTAGCCTCTTGGGAGCAGGGTACGTAGTACTCCCGGCCGGACTTCGCCACCTTCGGCGGCGAACAGGCGCTGGTCTGGCCTCCTCCGCAGCGTGGGGGCCCCTGCCCCACGGCGGCTGTTTTGTGGTTCCCGGCCGGACTTCGTTGCCTGTGGCGGTGAGCCAGTGCAGTATGACGGGTTTCGCTGGGCTGCGAGCCAGTGATCGAAACCAATGTCGCTAGACGTTCGTCAGATCGACGCTGATGCCGTGGCGGTCCCGGGATTCATCGAGAACCTCGAGGATCTCGCGCTCGGCGAGCTCATCTCGGTCGAGCAGCGCGTCGCGAAGTGCGGCAATCAGGTGACGGTTGTCGCGCAATAGTGTGGTCACAACAGCCTTCTGCTCGGTGAGCAGTGTGTCCACCGCCTCGCGAGCCTTTTCGTCGGCGAGGACGGTGGCGACGAGGTTCCCACCGATGACCCCTTGGTCGACTGCTCGGAACGAGATGAGCGAACCGCCCAATCCCAGTGAGCCGATCATCTCGACAGCGATGCTCGTCGCTGTTGCCAGATCGCCTGCCGGACCGGTTCCCGACTCGCCGTAGAACAGCTCCTCGGCAACCATCCCGCCAAGTGCGATCTGGATCAGCGAAAGGGTCTCGCTGCGCCGCTTCGTGTACCGCTCCTCAGTTTCGGTGTGAGCCAGCAATCCCAGAGCATCTTTCCGTTTTACGATCGAGAGCAGATTCATCTTGCGACCCTTGCCCGCCAAATAGGCCACGACGGCATGCCCAGACTCGTGAACGGCGATGTTTTCGCGCTCGTCGGGTGTGTATTCGGTCGGTTCGGCGAGACCGATCTCCACGTCGAGGCGAGCGCGGCGTAGATCGGTGACGCTCAAGGCTTTGCGTTCGTCGCGCAGGGCAAAGAGCAGCGCCTCGTCGAAGAGTCGTTCGAGTGAGGCGGGGGAGTAGCCCATCGTCGTGGCGGCCAGGTCATCCCGCGCAACATCATTGACAGTGATGTCATGGACCTTGGTCTTGAGAAAGAAGTCGATGAGTTCTCGTCGCTCTTTGCGAGCGGGCAGAGCGAAGTGGAGAATCCGATCGAATCGGCCGGGGCGCAATAGGGCGGGGTCCAGTTGGTCGGCGCGGTTGGTGGCTCCGATCAGGAGGATGTTGGCGAACTGAGGCTTGCTGGTCTTCAGGTGCCGATGCGAGGGGAGGAACTTGTTGACCGTCCGCTTGAGCGCGTTGCCGAAGCGGGTGCTGCGGGGTGGATCGTCGAACGACTGCATCTGGACGAGGAGTTCATTGACCACGCCGCCCGTACCCTCAGCGATGGCTGATCTACTCACGGCGGGGTCGGTGGCAACAGTCCGGTTCATTCCGCCGCGGCGGCCGCCGATGGCGTCGAACTCTTCGATGAATCCAATGGCACCGCCTTCTTGTCGGGCGACCTTGCGGAGGCGGCGGAAGTATGAACGGATTTTGCGAGCGGTCGCGCCGTACCACATGCTTTGGAAAGCTGTCGATGAGACGAACAGGAATGGCACCCCTGCTTCCTTGGCCAGCGCCTTCGCCGTGTGGGTCTTTCCCGTTCCTGGAGGACCCTCGAAGAGGATTCCGCGCCGAGGCTGACCACCCATTTGATCGCGGAAGCGTTGGTGGTTTAGGAAGACCTCGAGCGTGTGGCGCACCTCCGGAAGAACGGGTCCCAGGCCCTTGACATCTGCAAAGGAGATGTCGATCTGCTCGGGGAGAAAGATCACCTCGGGGGAGCGACCGTTGCCGAGCATCGGAGCGATGATCACCACTCCGAGCAAGAGGATGATGAAGACGCCGGGGAGCCAGTAGACAGCCTCGGGAGGAAGCTGGGGCCATCCGGGCGATACCGGACTCCCGCTGAGGATCCGCAGCCACAGCCAGGTCACCACCGGCGCCATGACCCACGCGACCCGGCGCAATCGACGACGACGCTGGCGTTCTCTCGATCGCTCTACGTCCACCGGCATCCGCTGACCCTTCCTGCGTTCGTGCCTACCCGACCACCCTAGAACACGGAGAGTGGTTTCCCAGCACGGTGAGCAGTTTCTTGAGGATCAAATGCGCGTCCGGGAGTTGACTAGTCACCAGCTCCGATCGATGGCACTCTCGGTTGGGTGACATGCGCTGCATGCCGAAGGATCTCCGCATCCTGGTTGTGCCCTACGTGCCGGGGATCGCTCGCAACGGCGCCCGAAAGGGTCCGCGCCGGGGTATTCGTGCGCAGCGCTTTTGGCCACGAAGGGGCGGCTCGGCTGCTCGTTCACCGACTCAAATACGAGACCGTCTCGGGAATCGCAGACCGGATGGCAGAGGTACTTGAACCGCTACTGGGACCGCAGGCGACTGCACTGGTACCGGTCCCACGGGTGATCTCACGTCGGTACCGGTACGGAATAGATCAGGCGTCTGCCCTGGCAATTGCCCTGGGCCGAAGAGTCGACCTCCCCGTCGTCTGTTGCCTACGTCCTCGTTTCTGGGTGCGTCGTCGCGCCGGAACGGCAGGAGGCCCCAGGGGTGTGCAGACGTTCAGTCTGAAGATGCCCGCCCCGGTCGGTTCGGTGCTGGTTGACGACGTGGTCACGACCGGTACGACGCTGGCGGCGGCGGCTCGCGTGGCCGGATGTCAGCGGGCAGTAACCGTGACGGCGAGTGACGTGGGTGCATGACTGGGCCGTCTGCGCCACCCCACGCGATACAGTGCACGGCCCACCCATGGCTCCCGCCCAACCCCGCACACTCCCCACGAGAGCAGCCGTCTGCCTCGCCGCGATCGTCGGTTCTTGGGCGATTGTGTCCGGTCCCGCGAGTGCCGCTCCACTCGATGACAGAGTGGTCGCGCACCAGAGTGAAGAGGAGTCACAACCCGCAGACCGGGGGGAGCCATACTTCGGGCAGGACCGGACCTCTGGAAAGTACATCCCGGACGATCTCGGCGACGATCCCAGACCGCTCGTGGTGCTTCTGCACGGGTACTCCCAGAGCACCGAGGAGATGGTGGAACGGATTCCGGTGTTGCGGGGTGCGGTCGAGCATCGCTGGGTCTTGGTGGCGCCGAGCGGTCTGCGCGACTCGCGGTTCTCGCCCTATTGGAATGCTACGGCGGCGTGCTGTGATTGGAATGCGCGGGGAAACGACGACGTCGCCTATCTGCGGTCTGTCATCGAGCGCACGATGGCGCGGTATCCGATCGATCGGGAGCGCGTCGTGGTCGTCGGCCTTTCAAACGGGGCTTTCATGGCATACCAGCTGGCCTGCCATGCGTCTGACCTGGTCGTCGGGATAGTGGCAATCGCGGGTGTCGAATCTATCGATCCGGCCGACTGCACCCCCGACCATCCGGTGAGCGTGTTTCACATCCACGGGACCGCGGACCGGGCCGTGTTCTTCGAAGGAGGGATCCTTGGCGTTGTGTCCGAGTTGTACGCCCCCTATCCGTCAGCTGTAGAGACGGTGGACAGATGGGCGGAGCGCAACGATTGTCCGACTCCCGATCCTCTTCCAATGGTCTTAGACAGTGGTGTCGCGGGTGTCTGGGTGAACTGTGCTCAGGGCACGGTTGTGCAGTACAACTGGATCCCTCAGCCCCATGACCTCACGGTCACCGACGATCTCGTGGATTCGATCATCTCGTTCATCGCAGCTCAGGAACGTGCGCCTAGTCCCGTTCGTCGCCGGCCCGCGCTGCAGTGAAGTGCAATCGCACCGGGCATTCGGCGCGGCGCCGAGGCCTTCGGCCCTGACTCTTGGCGAGCCGATTCCGTAGGATGGGAGTAGCCCGGTAGCCGGGACCGAGAGCTAGGAGCCCGTTGAGCAACCGCATCTCTCAGCAGACTGCGACGGGAGGTCGGCTTCCGTCAGCCCCACATCGATCTCGGCCTCACGACCACGACCACGACCACGACCACACGGCGCGGTAGCGCGCCCGCGAAAGGAGTCACGGTGGAGGTTCGCATCCATGGCAATCACATGTCGGTCGACGACGAGTTGCGGAGGCTCGCCGAGGAAAAGGTGATCCGAGCGACCCGTGTCTTTGACGATGCCATCTTTGCGGATGTCGAGTTCACCGAGGAACACAATCCCCGTATTGCTGCAGAACGCTTCCGCGTTGAGGTAACTGCGACGGCCGCCAGCCACACCGTCCGGGTCGAGGCTGCCCGGTTTGATGAGCGGGCCGCACTCGACGCTGCTGTTGATGTGTTCGAACGCAATCTTCGTAGATTGAAGGAACGGCTGATCACTCGGCATCGGCGTGGTGAGAAACGGCTCAATACAACCTCCTCTGGCGTCGAAGAAACCAGCGAAGAGGATCGCGTGCTCCGCATAGAGCGGGTCAAGCAGTTTGCGGTCAAGCCAATGACGCCAGAGGAGGCAGCCCTTCAGATGGAGACACTCGGACACAGTTTCTATCTTTTCCTCAACGCGGAGACGGACCGCTACGGAGTCCTGTATCGCCGCCGCGGAGGAACGCTCGGGCTGATCGAACCCGAATGACCCGTGTACTAGTCGTCGATGACGTAGATCTCTTTCGCACCGGCCTCTCTTCCGCTCTCGATGGAGCCGGGTTCAACGTATGCGGCGAGGCCGCAAACGCGGAGGGTGCAGTCTCCCTTGCCGAGGCCGAGCAGCCGGATCTGGTCGTGTTGGACATCCTGATGCCGGGCATCTCGGGTCTCGATGCGGTCGAGAAGATCACTGCCGTATCACCGGGTTCGGCGGTCGTGATGCTGACGGGCAGCGAGTCCGAAGAGGACCTTCTGGCCTGCATCAAGGCTGGCGCCCGCGGCTATCTGGTCAAAGATGTCCCGTTTGCCGATCTGGCGCGAGACCTTCACCACGTAGCGGCCGGCGGAGCCGCAATTACGCCGATGATGACCGGCAAGCTGCTCGACATTCTCAATCAACTCCTGCGGCATCAGGACTTCATGACGCCGCGAAAGCCCGCCCTCACCGGCCGCGAGATTGAGGTTCTCCGTCACGTGGCTTCCGGAATGACATCGAAGCAGATCGGTCATGTGCTATTTATCAGTGAGAACACTGTGAAAAATCACGTAAGAAACATCCTCGATAAGCTGGGATTGCACTCCCGGAACGAAGCGGTGCTCTACGCCGTTCGCGAGAACCTGATCGAGCTATAGCCGTGGCAGGAAGCAACGGCGCTGCAGAGCTCGAAGCGGTCGGTGTCGCGTGGCGCGACGAACAGCTGCAACGAGTCAGGGCAGTTTTCGATTCGGTGGACACCGATGCCGCGGATGCCTCGCTCCGCTCGAAGGTTCTCGCTCAACTGCCGAACAGCGGTGATGATCTTGTCGTGGGCATTGGGGTGTTTCGCGATCTGCTCCGGGTTGAGCATCGCAACGACAGGTTCCGGCGTCTGCTGAGAATCTGGTCGGGGAAGGTGACGACCGAGGTTCGTGCCGGCAACTACGAGGCGGCAGGAATGTGGATGAGAGCTCTGATCGAGGCCCCCGTATTTGCCGAAGAGTTCTCTCTCCTAGTGGCCGAAGTGCGCCGGGACCTGTCACGTCCCGCATTGTTCGAGGAACTCGTGACCGGTCTCGTTTCCGCTGGGAGTCCCAGCACGGCCGGTCCGCTCCTGGCATCTTGGGGTGAACCTCTCGTCGAGTTTCTCATCTCGCAGATCGTCACCGACGATCCCGTTGTCAACAGACGCCACGTTGTGGACTTGCTCGGAATGGCGGGGCGCGGTGATCCGCGTCACCTCACCGCCCGGTTGGCCGACCCGCGTTGGTTTGTTGTCAGAAATGTGGCTACGGCAATCGGCAAGGCCGGGAGGGCCTCGGCCTTGCCCGCGCTCGAGACCATCGCAAACCATGAAGACGATCGAGTCCGCGTCGAGGTCATTCGCACCATCGGGGCGCTCAAGGCGGATGAAGCGATTCCCGGGGTCTTGGGCTTCTTGAACGATCCGAGTTTCAAGGTGCGACAGGCTGCAGCCTCGTTGCTGCGTGCAAGTCCGGCTGAGTCGGTAGTGCCCGGGATCGTCGGGGTGCTCGAGGAGGGTGTCGGGTCTGCTGAGGATGCCAGACGACTCGTCGACATCATTGCCGAACGACGCGGCCCATTGGTGCGCGAGGCTCTCGAGCGTCTGACGAGCCGCAAGTTTGCGCTCGGCGTGTCCAAGGCTGCCAGGGACGCCGCACGGAATGCGCTCGCCGCGGGGTGGCCGGATGAGTGATCTTCTGGGCATGAGTTTCTTGCGGGCTCTCTCCAACGCGTCCCGTCGCATGGAGAGGGATGACTCGGAGGCGGGTATCGACGACGCCTTGACCGCGCTCGTTGGCGCGGCCGATGTACTGGCCGCGGGGCCGGGAGAGGCGATCCTGTCGGTCGTTGGAGACGCTTTCTACTTGGGTCGCAAGCTGCTCGCCAACGCCAGTACCGAATTCGACGGGATGCTCTCGGATCTCAAGGCGCAGAAGATCGATTCGATCACTTTGTCCCGCGGCGCCACTCGTAGCGACCTCACCGACCTGGCGGCGCTGCTCGCCGGTACTTCCGATCAGCTCCCCGCCGAAGGCACCGTGCGACTCAACGAGCGTGGGCTACGTCCCTCCGATCTCGAGATCCGACCGCTTCACGAGTTGCGCCGGTCCTATTCGTTCTCCCTGGACACGCTGCGTGATGTGTCTCGTGGTGGATCGCTCCATCTCGATGGTGTAGCGGAGGCAGTGGATGAGTTCATCGACGGCGGAGCTGCCGACCCGAGTTCGTCGATGCTTCTGGCGACGGTCCAGAACCACGATGAAATCACCTACTACCACTCCGTCAATGTATGCCTGCTCTCTATGGCTCTCGGTCGCTTTGCCGGCCTTGGGCGCGAGCAATTGCGGATGTTGGGGATGGGTGCCCTGCTGCACGATGTCGGCCGCGTCGTTGTAGATGAGGCCGCTCTTCGCAATCCAGGGAGGCTTAGCAACGAGGACTGGGCTCAGGTTCGGCTACACCCGCAAGAGGGCGCTTCGACGATTCTCGCTGCCTCAGGGACCGGTCAAGAGATCGCGGCGATCATGGCACTCGAGCACCATGCTCGAATCGATGGTGGGGGCTACCCGGATCTCGGCGGTAGGGCACCCCACCTCTTCAGCAGGGTCGTTGCCATTGCCGATGCGTATGACGCCATCACGTCGTTCCGGCCGTACCGACCGGCCCGAACTCCCAACGAGGCGCTTCGAGTGCTGTTGGAGGGCGCCGGAACCGCATTCGACCCAGATCTGTTGCGGTTGTTCATCCAGATGACCGGCGAGTACCCGCCTGGGTCACTACTTGTGATCTCCGACGGGCGAGTGGTCATGGTCACAGACTCTTCTGATGGCCCGCGGCGAGGCGTTGTGGTGCGATCGGCCGACGGAGAGGTACTCGGCAGACCCGAACCCGTCGAGCTGACGGGCATCGAGGTCCTCTCGCAGCTGATGGCGGACGAGGCCGGGGTGGATCCAGGTTCCGTGCTGGAATCGATGGAACACGGCGAGAGCGTCGAGCGTTAGCCCCTCTGTTCCGCACTGCCCGCTCACCGATATGATGGCTTTCCCATGGCCCTGCTGAAGAAGATCCTTAGCGCGGGCGAGGGCAAGAAGATGAAGGAGCTCGTGGGGCTCGTTGACGTGGTCAACAGCTTCGAGGCCGACATCTCAGCACTCTCCGACGAAGCGCTTCGATCCAAGACCGATGAGTTCCGCAATCGCCTCGGCGAAGGTGAGACGCTCGACGACATCCTGCCGGAAGCGTTTGCCGTTGTCCGGGAGGCGGCTTGGCGCGTGCTCGGGCAGCGCCACTACGACGTTCAGGTGGTCGGGGCGGGTGCGCTCCACAGCCACGCAATCGCCGAGATGCGCACCGGAGAGGGCAAGACCCTCGCTTCGACGATGCCGGTCTACCTCAATGCGCTGGAGGGCAAAGGCGTTCATGTCGTCACGGTCAATGACTATCTGGCCATGCGCGACTCGGAGTGGATGGGCGGCGTGCACCGTTACCTCGGGCTCACCGTGGGGATCATCCAAGCCGACATGCAACCCGACGAGAGGCGACCCGCCTACGCGGCCGACGTTACGTATGGAACGAACAACGAGTTCGGATTCGATTACCTGCGCGACAACATGGCGATGGACCCGAAGTACATGGTGCAGCGAGGTCACAACTATGCGATCGTCGACGAGGTCGACTCGATCCTCGTAGACGAGGCGAGGACACCTCTGATCATCAGTGGTCGGGTCGGGGAAAGTGCCAAGTGGTATCGAGATTTCGCCCGGATCGTGCAGCGACTACATGATGAAATCCACTACGAGGTGGACGAGGGCAAACGCCAGGTCGTTACCACGGAGCAGGGTGTAGCTCAGGTCGAGCAGTTCTTGGGGGTCGACAACATGTACGACCACACCAACACCGACCTCATTCATCACCTGGACGTAGCACTAAAGGCGAAGGCGCTCTACAAGAACGACATCGACTACGTGGTCGCAAACGGCGAAGTGAAGATTGTCGACGAGTTCACGGGACGCATTCTCGAAGGCAGGCGATACAGCGAGGGGCTACATCAGGCGATCGAGGCAAAAGAGGGTGTGCGCATCAAGGAGGAGAATCAGACCCTGGCAACGATCACCTTGCAGAACTACTTCCGCCTGTACGACAAGCTCGCCGGGATGACCGGCACGGCTCTCACCGAGGCGGGTGAATTCAAGGAGATCTACGAACTCGACGTGGTCGTGGTTCCAACCAATATGCCGATCATTCGCGCTGATGAGCCCGACCTTGTGTACATGACCGAGGACGCCAAATTCAACGCTCTCACTGAAGATCTAGTCGAGCGACACGCCAAGGGGCAGCCGGTGCTGGTCGGCACCATCAGCATCGACAATTCGGAGCGGCTGTCGGCGGTCCTCCGCAAGCGGGGGATTCCTCACGAAGTGCTCAACGCGAAGCAGCATGAGCGGGAGGCCTCGATCATCGCTCAGGCCGGCCGCCTCGGGTCGGTCACCGTTGCCACCAACATGGCGGGCCGTGGCGTCGATATCCGGTTGGGTGGCAACCCCGAGGAGATGGCTCTTCACGAGATGCAGAAGCAGGGCCTGGATCCCGAGGATCCGACGTACCAGGCGACCTACGAATCCACGTACGAGGCAATTGAGGCTGAGACGCGATCCGAGATGGCGAAGGTGATCGAGCTGGGGGGCCTCTACGTGCTCGCGACTGAGCGCCACGAATCGCGCCGGATCGACAACCAGCTGCGGGGCAGGTCGGGTCGTCAGGGAGACCCAGGCGAATCCCGGTTCTATCTGTCGCTCGAGGACGATCTCATGCGTCGCTTTGCCACCGACCGGGTACAGGCGATCATGCGCCGGCTCAAGATTCCCGACGAAGTACCCATCGAAGCGAAGATGGTCACCAACGCCATCGAGAGAGCCCAGCGCCAGGTCGAATCGCAGAACTTCGAGATTCGCAAGAACGTCCTCAAGTACGACGAAGTGATGAACCGCCAGCGCGAGGTCATCTACGACTGGCGTCAACGAGTCCTCACCGGTCGCGACACCGAGGAGCTGGTGCGGGACTGGATCGATGAAGTGGTCGAAATCGAGGTTGGGATCACCCTGGCCGATGATGTGCCACCCGACGAGTGGGATGGGATTGAGCTGCACCGGCGCCTGTCGGTGGTGTTTCCGACCCGGCTGGATCCCACCGGACTCTTCGAGTCCGGGGACGATCTGACCGAAGTGGCGGACCGGATAGCCGCAGATGCGCAGGAGGTGTACACCTCACGTGGCGAGGAACTCGGCGAGGCTCTTCTCAGGAAGCTGGAACGCACCGTTGTGCTATCGATCGTCGACAACAAGTGGCGTGAGCAGCTGGCTGAAATGGACTACCTCCGTTCGGGTGTCGGGTTGCGAGCCATGGGTCAGAGAGACCCGCTGACCGAATACCAGCGTGAGGCGTACGACTACTTCGCCGAAATGGTCGACAGCATCAAGGTCGACAGCGTTAGGTACCTCTTCCACTCCCAGGTGGTCGAGCAGCAGAACAAGCCCGATCCTGTGGTGCGTTTGGGTGGAACGGGTGGGGCCGCCTTCAAACGCCAAGCGAAGGTCGGTGAAAAGATCGGTCGGAACGATCCCTGTCACTGTGGGAGCGGCAAGAAGTACAAGAGGTGCCACGGAGCAGTGGCCTAGCTCGCGTTGCCAGCCTGGGCCGATTCCGCCGCCTGCGGCGCCGACGTCTCGTTTCGCCCGATGGTCCGAATCGGAGTATCAATACCCGTGAGTTGATCTCACCTGCGACGCCTCTTGCCTCGGATTCCCAATTCGGATCGCATCTCGTCCGGCAGCCGGGATGCAGCCATTCGGGTCGCTTCGCGGCTCATCGAATCCTGGCGGCCCCGTACGAAATCGAACACCTTGCTCGGCTCTGCATCGCTGAGTGAACGGAGCACCCACCCGACCCCGGTCTGGGAGAATCGCTGCGGATCTGTGACGTTCTTTCGGCAGACGTCCAGCACTATCGACGTGATTTCCGAGTCGCCCCGCCCAACGATGTTTACGAACGCCACTGCTGCGCAGCGGCGTCGCCATAGTCCAGGCGCATCAGCCCATCCGGCGATTTCGTGGGCCTTGGAGATACCGTCCCGATCGATGATCGGACCAAGAACGCGGACGCAGAGCCAATCTGTTGTGTTCCAGTCCGCGATCGATCCGTCATCGAGCACAGCCGCGATGTCGGACAGCAGATCCCGCGTGTCTCGGCCGGATGGAAGGACGTGCTCTTGGAGTAGGAGAATGCCGGCGAGCTTCTCCTCTGCGATCGGTCGACCCAGCAGTGTGATGGCATTGAGCTGCCACTCATGGCTGGGGATCTCTTCGGCCCACTCCGCGACGGTAGATCTGATCCCGGCCATTGGGACTCCGAAGAACTCGATATCACCCTTGAGATAGCGCTCCCACCATGCCTTCTTGGAGGAGTCGCCGCTGGACTCCAGACGAGAGCGGAGCGTTTCGATGTCCTCATCGGGCATCGTCTCACGCTACCGGCTCCAAGTCCTCGGTTGCTGGTTACCCTCCGTGCCGCAATGGATCAGGATCCCCGAGCCGCCATCTCCTCCCTCCGGGCGCGTCTTGACGACGCCAGGAGGTTCCTTTGACGTTCCGGGCAAACTTCAAGCGCTCGAGCGTCTGAAAGAGCAGGCCGCGGCCCCCAATCTGTGGGACGACCGACAGAGGGCGCTGCAAGTGACTCGTACCCTTGCTCGGTACGAGGGGGTCATAGGCCGAGTCGATCGACTCGCCGGGGAGATCGACGACGCCGAGGTCTTGTCCGATCTGGCACACGAGGAGGCCGACGATTCGGCCGCCGCCGACGTGTTGGCCGAGCTCGAAGCGGTTGACGCCGATCTTGCGGGTCTAGAGCGTGAGAGTCTCTTCTTTGGCGAATACGACGATCGGCCGGCGATTGTGAGCATCCACGCAGGGGCAGGGGGAGTGGATGCAGCAGACTGGGCCGAGATGCTGCTGCGCATGTACCTGCGCTACTTGGAGCGGCGAGGTTTCGACGTCGAATTCGATGAGTACCTTCCTGCGGAAGAGGCGGGGATCAGGTCGGCTGCGCTCACCGTCCGCGGCGAGAATGCTTACGGAATCCTGGAAAGCGAGCGCGGGGTTCATCGATTGGTTCGCATCAGCCCGTTCGATTCGGCATCGCGTCGACACACCTCCTTTGCCGGTGTCGATGTAATCCCTGAGGTCGAAGTGGAAGAGGTTGAGATCAATCCCGACGACCTGCGGATCGACGTATTCAGATCGTCGGGGGCAGGCGGTCAGCATGTGAACGTGACGGACTCTGCGGTTCGGATCACACACGAACCCACAGGGATCGTGGTGGCGTGTCAGGCGGAACGCTCCCAGCTACAGAACCGCAATCGGGCCATGGCGCTCCTTGCCGCCAGACTCGCCGAGCGCGCCCGTAAGGAGCAGTTGGAGCAGATAGAAGAGATTCGCGGCGAACAGGGTGAAGCCGCCTGGGGGCGCCAAATCAGGTCCTACGTGATGCAGCCCTACCAGCTGGTGAAGGACGTTCGTACCGACCTCGAAGTCGGCAATGTCCAGGGAGTACTCGACGGCGATCTCGAGGGCTTCTCGGATGCGTATCTCCAGTGGCGTAGGGCCGAAACCGGTTCATGAGCGTCGGTCTGGGAGATACGCGGAACTAGTCCGACCCCCTAGTAGATTCCGAGGGCACGTGTGGAAACCGACGGGCGCGAGACCCCGCCGAGGCACACCCAAGAGGTCCGATGATTCGCTTGCAGGATGTATCCAAGGTCTACGACGGTGGAACCGTCGCGGTCAACGACGTGTCGGTCGAGATCCAGAAGGGCGAGTTCGTATTCCTCGTCGGTCCATCGGGATCGGGCAAGTCGACGCTGATCCGCCTCATGCTCCGTCAGGAGCTTCCCACCCAAGGTGCGATTTGGGTGGCGGGCAAGCACACGACGAAGCTGCCGTCCTGGAAGGTGCCCTTGCTGCGCCGGTCATTGGGGACGGTGTTCCAGGACTTCAAGCTCCTCCCCAACAAGACGGTGTACGAAAACGTCTCGTTTGCGCTCGAGGTGATTGGGCGGCCCCGACATGTGATTCGAAACCAAGTCCCGCAAGTTCTCAAACTGGTCGGCTTGGCCACCAAGGCGGATCGTCTGCCTACTCAGCTCTCGGGTGGTGAGCAACAGCGCGTTTCTATTGCTCGGGCATTCGTCAACCGCCCGCTGATCATCCTCGCCGACGAGCCCACCGGGAACCTCGACCCTGCTACCTCGGTCGGCATCATGCGCCTGCTCGATCGAATCAATCGGAGTGGGACGACGGTCGTGATGGCTACCCACGATCACGCCATCGTCGATGCCATGCGGCGCCGAGTGATTGCACTCGAACGTGGTCGGGTGGTGCGCGACCAATCCCGGGGAGCGTACGAAACCCCCGATCAGGATCCGGAAGCGGACTGAAATGCGACTGCAGTACTTGCTCGGCCAGGCGATCGCCAACCTCCGGCGGAACGTTCTCGTCGTCTTCGCCGCCGTCGTCGCGGTTCTCGTGATGCTCACGCTCGTCTTTGGGACCATCGTCCTGCGCTGGTCGATCGATCAGGACATCGGGCGCTGGGACGACAATGTTCGTGTCATTGCGTTTCTGGGCGACGACCTGACCCTTGAGGACATCGACGCCCTCCAACAGGACATTCAAGGATGGGAACAGGTCGACGCTGTCGAGTACTTCTCCAAGGCCGAGGCGCTTGACGAGTTTCGTGAGTTGTTCGCCGATCAGCAGTCTCTGATCGATGTTGTGGAGGAGGATCCGTCCATTCTTCCGGCCTCGCTGAGGATACGGCCGACGGCGGCAGCCGACTATTCGGCGATTACAGACCGCCTGGTCGTGATTCCAGGTATCCGTGAGGTTTCTGCAGCTGATGAAGCAATCGATGCTCTCGTCGCCCGCTCGGATCGACTTCGCACCTTCTCTGTGTGGATCGTCGTCGTTCTGGGTGCGGCGGCAGTGGTCCTGATCGCCAACACGATTCGAATCGCAATATTCGCCAGGCGTGATGAGATCGGCATCATGAAGCTTGTGGGTGCCGGCAATTGGTTTGTCCGCATTCCGTTCTTTTTGGAGGGGATCATCGAAGGGGTCGTCGGGGCCGCTTTGTCTGTCGCTCTCGTCTGGGGGGTCAGCGGATCGATCGCCGAGCTGTTCTCAACCTCAACCGATCCGGGGGCGTTGACGGTCCCGGTCGACTTCCTCATCAGCAATGGACTTCTCATCATCGGCTTTGGTGCCGGTACCGGCCTCCTGGGGAGTGCCTTCGGGATGTGGGGATTCCTGCGGGACTGATGCGACGCCTAATGGTGCCGGCGGTCGCCGTCACCGCCTTCCTTCTCGTTGCCGCTCCGGCTGCGGCCGACCTCGGTTCGGATCTTGCCGAGGTCGCGCAGCAGATCGATGATCTCGAGTCGGCGGTTGCTGCAGCCGAGGGTGCTCGAACTGAGTTTGTGGCGAGAGTTCTCGAAACGGCTCGACAGCTCGAGGCGGTGGTTGAGGAGATGCTGGCAGCTGAGCAGTTGCTGGCGGATACCGAGGCCACGATCGTCTCCACGGAAACGTTCATTGCGGATCTGGTCGAGCAGATGGATGTCCGGCAGGGTGTGATCCTTCGACTTCGCGCCGACGCGACACACGAGCGTCAGGCGGCGTTGGCACGGGCCGTGGATGTGTATATGTCGGCTCACTCCGATGTATCGAACCGCTTTGTCGGTGGCGACGATCCTGATTCTGGGGTCGGCATCATCTATGCAGATCGTGTCCAGAACGTTGCCGACCAAGTGATCGCCGAATACGAGCTGCACCGTTTCCAGGAGCAGCAGGAGGTCACGCGCTTGGCGGCCGATCGCGCAGAAGCCGAGGTTCAGACTGCGGCGCTGAGAGTTCAACGAGCCAGACGTGAGGAGATCGCAAAAGAGGTGGCCATCCAAGTGGCTGACGTGGAGGCTCAGCTCGCCGAGCAACAGACCCTTTTGGCGCGTATGGAGCGCGAGATCGCTCACTTCGAAGGCGAGATTGCTGATTTGGCTAGAGAAGAAGACCTCATTCGTGCGCTCATCGCTCAGGAGCAGAGCGGAGACGGGGACGCACCGGGACTGCTCTTGCGTCCCCTCCCCGGAGGGGTGTCGAGCGGGTTCGGGTGGCGGATCCACCCCATCTACGGCGATTCTCGGCTTCACACCGGATGGGATATGAATGGCTCGTGTGGAGAACCGATCGTTGCTGCTGCGGCCGGGCGCGTCTTTTTCGCCGGGTGGAAGGGTGGATATGGGAACGCGGTGATGATCGATCACGGAGGAGGGTTGTCCACTCTTTCTGCGCACCAGTCGTCGATGGGTGTCGTCTATGACCAACAGGTGACGACGGGACAGGTGATCGGTTGGGTGGGGACAACAGGAACCTCAACGTCCTGCCATCTGCATTGGGAGGTGCGGGTGAACGGAGATCCCGTGGATCCGACCCCGTACGTGTGATGGGTACCAAGTCGATCGCCACCAACCGCAGGGCTCGTTTCAACTACGAGATCTCCGAGACGTACGAGGCGGGGATAGTGCTGCTCGGTTCCGAGGTGAAGAGCTTGCGCGCCGGACATGCTGATCTCAAGGATTCCTACGCCTCGGTCCGTGACGGTGAGATGTGGTTGGTGGGGATGCGGATATCGCCGTACGAGTATGCGCGGGACGGTGGTCACGAGCCGGAACGAGAGCGCAAGCTCCTTCTCCACAAACGCGAGATCGAGAAGATCGGATCGAATCTGGCCGAAAAGGGGCTCTCCCTCTTGCCTATGAGCCTCTATTTCAAGAATGGGAAGGTCAAGGTTGAACTCGGGCTGGGCAAGGGCAAGACACAACGCGACAAACGCGAGACGCTACGACGACGCCAGGCTGACAGAGAGATGGAGCGGGCGATGCGGCATAGGGATGTTGATTGATTGGTGGTGTGGCTCCATCTCGTCCGTGCGGGTAGGGGCCCGGACGGTTTTGCGATGAGGCGTCAGCCGAAGAGCGATCAGTGCTTAGGAATCCCCCTGGCGTACCGATCGTTGTATCTTGTACAAGCGCCTGTGGCGTAATCCACGGGGGTGACATGGTTTCGACTTTGAGGGTTGAAGTGTCGGAAGCGAGCCGAGGTCCCCGGAGTCCTCGTTAAAGAGCCGGGAAACAAACCAAGTGCCGAAGACAACTTCGCACTGGCTGCCTAACTAGAGCAGCTCGTCCGTCTGGAGGGTTCCCCTCTCGCCAGGTCCGGGCGCCGCAATAGGGGATGCTCCCGCCGGGATGCCGGGATCGGCGGGTCAAGATCAACTCCGGCTAGGGCACAGGACCACCCGCCGATAGGGCCCTGTGTTCCGAAGCTCGCTATCGGCTGCGCTCGGAGATGCCGACGCTGAAGCCTCAGAGGACCGGGGTTCGACTCCCCGCACCTCCACTCGATTCGGCCCGCGATGCGGGCCGAATCTCGCGATGTGTGTGCCCGGCCGGACTTCGCCGCCAGCGGCGGCGAACAGGCGTTGGTCCGGCCTCCTCCGCATGGTGGGGGCCCCAACCCCACCGCGGCTGTCCCGGTCTTTCGTCTGCGGGGAGCACTCTTCCTCCGAGAGAGGCTTGAGTCTTTGCTGGTTGCTGGTTGCTGTCTGCCGTCTGCCGTCTGCCGTCTGAAGTCCGCTGCCTAACCTCGCTGCGATGTCAGTTCCCCTTTCCGCACCGACGCGTCGGGGCCGCCGGGTCGTCGATTCGCATGCAGTCGTCGCTGCGGCCTTTCGGATGGCAGCGCTGTTCATCGTCTCGGCCGGCGGATGGGCGGTCTACCTGGCGTTCAATGCAGGCAGCTGGTGGGGTCCGCTACACACCTTCATGATTGGGGGGGTGCTGCTGGCTATTTCAGGAGCCACTCAACTCTTCTCCACCACCTGGGCGGCGGCGATTCCCCCGGATCACCGCATCGCCCGTGTTCAACGACTCCTGATGGCGACGGGGGCGGTAGCGGCGATAGCCGGGTTCGTTGCGGACTCGGGCGTATTGATCGGTGTCGGAGCCACCCTCGTCGGCATGGGTTTGGTGGTGCTCGCGTGGATCCTCATCGGAATCACGCGCCGGTCGCTGTTGAGACGGTTTGGTCTTTCCTCTCGGTTCTATCTGCTCGGCATCGCCGCGGGGACGATCGGAGTGACCCTGGGCGGCCTGATGGGAGGGGGTTGGGCCGGGAGTCGGTACCTGGATTTCCGTGTGACCCACATGCATTTGAACGTCGTGGGCATGGTCGGCTTCACAATCGTCGGGACGTTGCCCACTCTCCTTCCGACAATGGCGCGACACAAGATGGTGTCGGGTCGCGAAGCAACGTTTGGATTCTGGCTCAGCTCGTTGGCGTTGGGAGCAATGGCGATGGGTGCGCTGCTGGGCAGGGGGGCGGTCGGCGTCGGTTGCGGGCTGGCGAGCGTCGCCGCTGCGGTGATCCTGATCGGCATCGCGGTGCGGCTTGGGATACGCCGGATCGGTACCTCGGGACTTCCGGCCCTCCTCGTGTCGTCCGGATCGTTGTGGCTGATCGGGTGGTCTGCCGGTCGGTCCGTCTCGTTGCTCGGCGGGGGCTACGGCGTGTGGAGTCAGATGACCGCGGCAGGCATCGGGGGCGTTGCTCTGGTGCTCTTTGGGTCGCTTGCCTATCTGATCCCGGTGCTGGTCGGTCCGGGATCAGATCTCGCCGGGAACTTCGAGCGGATGCGGGCCAATCCGTGGCTTCGGTTCGTCCTCGCGAACGCAACTGTCGTCGCGGCGACGGCGGGATTGCCTGGACCTGTCATATTGGCTCTCGGCTTGGCGTTTGGTCTGGACTACGGAACTCGGGTGGTGCTGATCCTGATCCGGGAGCGTCGTCGTCGCGCCTCGTGACAGTTTCTGCTGATTGACTAGGCCAGCAGCATCTTGTCGATCCGGCGCGATGTGATGGCCACGCCTATCGCCCCCATCCCGACTAGGAATCCCACGTGGCCTACCAGGCTGGTGTCGAACACCCCGAGCGTGAGGGCTCGGATCAACTCGACTCCGTGGTACAGCGGCGAGATCTTGGTGATCAGCCGGAATATGTCGGGGTAGACCTCGAGCGGGTAGAAGGTTCCTGAGAAGAGGAAGAGCGGGAGCGTCACCATGTTGACGAGGTCGAGGTCCTGCCACGATTTCATGAACGTGGAAGCAGCCATCCCGACGGCGCCGAATGCGAAGCCGATGAGCACTGCTGCGGGCACGGCCATCACAGCCCAGGCGGAATGGACATACCCGAAGGCGGTGATGACGATGAGAAAAGCAACCGCGTAGAGCACGCCTCGGCCCAGAGACCACGCGATCTCACCGACGACGATGTGCCGCGGCAGCATCGGCGTGGCCAGGATTGCGTCGTACACCTTTCCGTACCGCAGCTTGAAGAAGATGTTGACCGTCGACTCGAAGATCGCCCCGTTCATCGCCGAGGCTCCGAGAAGTGCCGGGGCGACGAAAGCTGCATATTTGATCGGCTCGCCGCCCGGCCCGGCGACGTCGCCCACGAGCTCGCCGAGCCCGACACCGATCGAGAAGAGATAGAAGATGGGCTCGAAGAAGCCCGAGAAGACGATTATCCAAACGCGCCGGTAAACCAGGAAGTTGCGCTCGAGCAGCTTGCTGGCTCCGCCGGCGCCGAGCAGCGGCGGTGGGATCACCCGAGCTGTGAGGGTTGCAGAGTCGCTCATGCGATGAGCCTCCGGCGCATCAGGCGGGCGGCGAGGATCGTCCCCACGGCGAGCAACGCAACCAGGTAGGCGACGCTCACTGCCGGGTTGACTTCGAATTCGACTCCGAGGGCGAGCCCACGACACAACGAGACGCCGTGATACAGCGGTGTCGCGTAGGCAATGGGCTGGATCCAAGAAGGCAGCTGCGAGATCGGGAAGAACGTTCCCGAGAACAGAAACAGCGGCATCACTCCGAAACGAAACAGCGAACTCAGACCTAGTTCGTTCTTGAGTCGAGCCGTGTATGCAGTGACGATCGCTGCGAAACCGAGACCTGTCAGGATCGCCGGCGGGATGGCCAGGGCTCCCTCAAGGACGGTCGTCGCTCCGAAGACCGTCATCACTCCGGAGTAGACGACGGTTACGAAGAGGAGGCGAACTCCGACCCATGCCAGGTGCCCCATGACCAGCTCGCGAACCGTGACCGGCGTCGAGAGGATGGCGTCGTACGTCTTGCGCCATTTGATACCGGCCATGACCGGCCACGAAGCGTCGCCCGCTCCAGTCATCATCGCAGTCGCAGCCAGCAGTCCGGGAGCGAGGAATGTGAGATAGGGGATGTCGAGAGCCGCGCTCCCTGTGCCTTCATCGACGAGCCGCCCCAGACTCACCCCCATCCCCAGCAGGTACAGGACCGGATTGAAGAATGTGCTGATGACGCTACCGCGCCAGGTGCGCCGGTAGACCCGCGCCGAGGCTTCGACGACTCGTCCGGAGTGGACAAGTGCCATCAGTCGACCAGTGTCCGTCCGGTGAGTCGGAGGAACACGTCTTCGAGCGTCGAGCGTCTGCTCACGGTCGACTCGGCTGTGATGCCGGCCCCGTGTATCTCGTCTGCTGTTCGATCGGCATCGTCGGTGTAGAGGAGCACCCGATCCGGCAGGACTTCGGTTCTTGCCGCCATCCCTTTGAGCTTGGTGGCATATTCCTGCTGGGTACCCACCGGGAAACGCAGCTCGAGTACTTCGCGTCTCGAGTGCTGTTCGATCAACTCCCGTGGAGAGCCTTCGGCGACGATCTGCCCCTTGTCCATGATCACCAGGCGGTCGCACAGCTGCTCGGCCTCGTCCATGTAGTGGGTCGTGATGATGAGGGTCACGCCTTCCTGTTTGAGTCGATAGAGGCGGTCCCACAGCAGGTGGCGTGCCTGGGGATCGAGTCCGGTTGTCGGTTCGTCGAGGAGGAGTAGCTCGGGGGTGTTGATCAAGCCTCGAGCGATCGTAAGGCGGCGCTTCATTCCGCCCGACAGCGGTTCGACCCGGCTGTTGCGCCGCTCGTCGAGTTGGGCGAACACGAGCAGCTCGTCGATCCGCTCGTTGATGACCTTGCGGCTCATCCCGAAGTAGCGGCCATAGATGAGCAGGTTCTCATAGACCGTGAGCTCGAGATCGAGGTTGTCCTCCTGTGGTATTACGCCCAGGCGAGCCCTGATCTCTTGGCCGAGTTCGTCGGGATCTCTTCCGAGGACCGACAGTGATCCACCGGTGCGAGGCGACACTGCACCGATCATCTTCATGGTCGAGGACTTGCCGGCTCCGTTCGGTCCCAGGAAGCCAAACGCCTCTCCCGGACGCACCTCAAAGTCGATGCCGTCGACCGCGATCAGTTCACCAAATACCTTGTGAAGGCCGCGAGCGTGGACGAGAGGGTCAATCATGAGGCGGTCACGGTAGTGTCCCGGTGTGACGCGAGGACTGATCAGATCGTCTCGGGTTGCCAGGTTGCAGGAGGTGACGAGCGGGCGATGCAGCCTGCGACGGGACTGCTACTAGGGACCGCCCAAGGGCGTCAGACTCCGGGAACCCAGTCGGCCAGCCTCATCGACTTGTGTGTCATCACCGCCTGCTCGACGAGATCGTCTACTTCGGTCATGATGGCCACCAGCTTGGCCGCTGAGGTCGATACCGAGACCTTGGCTCCCCCTGCGATGTCGCACATTTCCCGGGTGCGGGAGGACACCTCGAGAGTGCCGATGTCACGGGCCCGATCGACGATCTCGTTCTTGGCGAGGCCGATGAGCGGTCGCAGCATTGGCATCTCGATGATTCGATCGAGCGCGGCCACGTTATCCAGCGTTTGGGTAGATACCTGGCCGAGAGATTCTCCATTGATAATGGCGCGGGTATCGCGGTTGGTGATGGCGATGCCCTCGGCAGCTCTGTACATCACTCCCTTGAGTGCCATCTGTCGTTCCCGCGCCGGGACGCGATGCTGGATTTCGGAGATCGCAGGTTCGAGATCGACGATATGAAGCAGCGGATCTGTCCCGGCTCCGTATCTCTCCGTCAGGAGGTGGGCTATACCCGCCGCGTGATCGGCCTGGCCGCATCCCAGCGAGAAATGAAGGTAGTCGACGGCTACCCCGCGTTGAGCCATGAGGTATACCGCTACTGGAGAGTCGATGCCGCCTGAGAACATGGCGAGTGCCTTGCCCTGGGTGCCGGCAGGGAGGCCGCCTACACCGGGTCGGGTGGCGAGAGTGAGATAGGACACATCGTTGACGACCCGGATTCGTACCGTGATCTCGGGGTTGGTGAGATCAACCTTGCCACCGGCCTCGACAAGGAGGGAGCCCGCGGCGACGGCTAGATCCTGAGATGAGAAGGTGTGTGATCCCATCCGCGTGGGCCTGACGGCAAAGGTGCGCCCGTTTACCTCTGCTCCGAACTGGGTGGCGACGCTCTCGGCCAGGTCATCGAGCGCCTCACATTCGACGGTTTCGACCGTCTCGACGGCACGCACTCCAAACACTCTGGAGAGCCGGTCCACCGCATCTTCCGCGGTCGTGACGATCGCCAGACGGTGGCCGGCGAGCCGGCTGATCTCGACCCGGCGATCGAACGCCGCTGAGATCGCCGCCACGAGCGCGCCGACCATACGGCGCTGGGTACGCTGCGATTTGAGATAGATCTCCGGGTCGAGTGATGCGACGAGCATCGTGAAACTCCGTGATGGACCTGGAGGAGGATACTGCTGGGCTACTGGTGTGCGCCCTAACCTTGGTTTCCCATGGATCCCAAGCAACAACGCCTGCTCATCATCATCGGGTCGATCATCGCCGTGCTGCTCATCGTGCTCATCTTCGTGCTGTTGAACGAAGACGGTGCGCCGTTTGTGGCGGCGGATTCGAGTGCAACCAGTGGTGCCTCCACGTTGCCGTCGGAGGGTTCGAGTACCACGGACACTTCGGCGACCCTGGATACGACTGCGACCACTGCGGCACCGGGCACAACTGCGGCGCCGGGCACCACTGCGGCACCCGCAACTACGGCTACGACGGTGGCACCACCTCCTCCGCCCGTAGGTGCTTGTGCTGCTCTCCCGAGTCCGCTTGTTCCGGGACCGGGACCCGACGTCACCTCTGTCTCCGGCGATTTCGACGGAGACGGGAATCCCGATCAGCTGATCGCCTACCGCGATGCCGGTGGTACTTGGTGGGTGCAGATGGCATTCAGCTACGGGTATGCCACACAGAGCGCGGTATTCGGACCGGTGACTGCGCTCGGATCCCAGGATTTCGGTGGGGGCGGTCAGGACATCGGGTTCGCTTTCGTGGATGGCGGCGCGTCTACCCAGCTCGTCGGGTTCTTCTTCGCTCCGGGTTGCGACATCTTCGAGACAACCATCAGCGGCACCACTGCATTGGCGCGCTTTCCGATCGGAGGCGGCGTCATGCATCTCGATGGGATGTTCTGCACCTTCGATGGCTTTACGACGACCTCGGCTACGACCAACGACGGAGTCAGCTGGGAGTACACGACGACCGACTACGTCTGGGTCCCGGGGTTGCTGGAATTCGAATCCACCGCCTCGTCTGTGTCGGTGCTCACGAGCCCCGCCGACGATGCGACGATCTTCGCCGCTGCGAGTTTTGATTGTCCGTTGCTCGCGCCGTAGACGCTGGAGAGCTGTGTCGTCGAGAGCCGAGCAATCGGATAGCCGAGCCCAACCTCGAGACGAGGTAGGGTCCAAAGAGAGGTGGTCGAAGTGGGTAGTCGATCCTTGGCCTGGTTGGCGTTTCTAGGAGGTCTGGTCGCCGCGCTCCTAGTGGTGCTCATCGTGGTGGTGGCAACAGACGATGGCGGGGAAGCCGCGGCCGGGACGACATTGGACACGGCTCTCGCCGGCGAGACGACTGTGGCGACGGTGGGCACGACCTCAGGGACGACAGGCACCTCCGTGGGACCTGCCACTACGGCTGCACCCGCCACTACGGGTGCTCCCGCCACTACTGCTGCTCCTGCCACGACGGCGTCTCCGACCACCGCAGCGCCAGCGACCACAGCGGCGGCTCCGGTCAATAGGTGCGTAGGGCTTCCATCAATGACTGTGCCGGCGGGTGCCGTCAATGCGGGCGGTGCCAACGGGGTGTTCGGGGGTGGCCCCGAGCCGGAGAGCATCATGGATGCCGATCTCGCGTATCTCTTCGAGTCGGGCGGGGACTACTACGTGGCCTTTTCGCTCAACGTTGGCTACCTCGCGTTCCGTCAGCTGCCGGAGCCGATCGACCTGGCATTCGTCCCCGAGCTTCTCGTCGTCAACTTCGACGGAAGTGACGATGCGGCCTGGGTCAAGACCGATCGTTCTCTTGCCTCGGGAGCCGAGGTGTATGCCTTCTACTTCCTAGACGAGGATTGCCAGGTCGAAGACGCCGGAACCGCCGGAGTACCGCGGTACGAGTTCTTGGATTGGGGGGGTTTGCAGCACACTCAAGGGTTTACATGTTTCGGTGATGGCGTCAGAGAGACGTTCGCCGGGGCATCATCGACACCCGGCGTATGGGATGTGACGAGCACGTTCTATGGGTGGACTGCTCCGGCCCTTCCCGGCTTTGTCCTTGGGCCCCAAGACGCCATCGAGGTTCCTGAAGGGGATCCGAGAGCCACCGCCGCAGGTGTGGTTGATTGCTAGCTCAGGGCTTGGAGCAGCCAGAGCACGCCCATGCCGCTGCCGATCGTGGCGAGCACGTTCTTGGTACGCCACGCAACCACGGCGGCTATGGCTCCCGCCATGAAGCGCTCCGTTCCAAGATCGAAGGTTCCAGCCGCGTGGGTGAGTGACGGGGCGACGATGGCTGCCAGGACCGCAGCCGGTATCAACCCGAGGATTCGCATGACGAGGTCCGGGATGGTTGCCACCCGGCCGAGGAGTGCGATGAACGAGAGCCTGATCAGCCAGGTGCCCAGCCCGGCAACGCCCATGAGGACCCAGATGAGGGTCGAGGAGTGAGTTGTCACGTGCGCCCCCAGATCGCGCCGGCGGTGATCCCTATCCCGGATGCCGCCAGAAGCCCGAGGTTCAGGGGGAGAGAGACGAAGGCGACGGCTGCGATTGCCGCGGTGATGGCGGCGATGGTCGAGCCTCGATCCTTGATTGCGGGGAAGAGAAGCGCCATAAAGACGAGAGGAATCGCAAAGTCGAGCGACCACTCGTCTGGGACGCCGGTTCCGACAACGACACCAAGAATCGTGGAGATCTGCCACGTGCCCCACAGGCCCATAGATGCACCCATGAAGTAGGCGAACCGATCCGGCAGCGACTCGGCCACTCGATCGAACCGAACAATGCTCACTGCGAAGGACTGGTCGGTGATGACGAAGGCGCCGTATGCCTTGCGGATCGGCCCCAATCCACGAAACGATGGAGCCAGGGCGGCGCTGTACATCGCCATCCGGGAGTTGATAACGAGGACTGTTGCAACGATGACAATCGGTGTGGCGTCGCGTCCTAGGAGGTCCATCATCGCTAGTTGTGCTGCTCCAGCGAAGACAATCGGAGATGCCGCGTACGCCTGGACCGAGTCGAGTCCGGCCTCGATCGCGGCGATGCCGGCAATCAGCCCAAACGGGAACACCCCAATCAGGATTGGCGTGATGTCGAAGAACCCGGCAGCAAAAGGGGTGCGCGGGGAAGAATGCTGCTTCATGGAGGCAGGCACGATAACGATGCCCCGGTCGGGCGTTTCAGACTATCGTCGCCAACGGCGCGACTCCTTGGGAGATCATGGATCAGAACATCTACGCCCTGAGCAGCACGATCGTCGACGAAACTGCGGCGGCCGTCCCAACACTCGCCACGTATCTCGGCATCCCGGGTCATGATCACGAATGGAACGACCAGTCCCCGGCGGGACTCGACGCTCTCGCCGACTTGCAGCGGGATCAGCTGCGCAGGGTGGAGGCGTTACCAGAGGATTCGGACCAGTGGGCGCGGCTCGCCGTCGCAGTCGTGAAGCATGAATTAGAGCGCGATCTCGGCTTCTATGAAGCGGGAGAGGGATTGCGGGAGTTGAACAGCATTGCCTCACCGCTTCAGGATCTCCGTGAGGCATTCGATCAGATGGACACCAGTGCAGTTCAGGGTTGGTCGGACATCGCGTCGCGGCTTGAAAAGCTCCCCGAGGCTCTGACGCAGTTTGCCGAGGGTCTGTCTCTCGGCAAGGAGAGAGGCCACGCGGTTGCGCAGCGCCAGGTAGTCGAGGCTGTACGCCAGGCTCGTAATCACGCCGGGGGCGATTCACACTTCAACACCTTCCCGGCCTCAGCCGCGGAAGTGGTGGATGACGCCTTGGCGGTACGAATCGAGAGCGGCGTAGCGATCGCCCGAGCGGCGTACTCGGCGTTTGCCGACTTTCTGGAGCGCGAATACCTGCCTGCGGCGACGGAGCGTGACGGAGTGGGTCGGGACCGCTACGTGATGCACGCCGCCCGCTTCCTAGGGACCGAGATCGATCCGATCGCGACCTATCAATGGGGGTGGAGCGAAGTCGAGCGGCTGCGCAACCGGATGGCCGAGGTCGCCGAGGAGATCCTGCCGGGTGGTGGCTTGGCCGACACGCTCGAACTGCTTCTAAACGATCCCAACAGAGCGGCGAAGAGCCAGGACGAGTTTGTCGAATTGATGTTGGAGCGCCAGGAGATCGCATTGCGCGAACTCGATGGGACACACTTCGATGTTCCTGAGCCGATCCGCGCCATCGAAGTCAAGATGACCCCCCCTGGCGGATCCCTGGGTGCGTACTACTACCAGCCGAGTGAGGATTTCTCGCGTGCGGGCGCCGTCTACTGGTCGAAGGGGGACCAGCAGCAGATCCCTCTGTTCGATGAAGTGACCACGGCGTATCACGAGGGTTTTCCTGGCCATCACTTGCAGGTAGGACTCCAGCTGACGGCGGGGGATCGTTTCTCGCGTATGCAGAAGGTGATGGTTTGGCACTCGGGTTCGGGAGAGGGGTGGGCCCTATACGCCGAGGATCTGATGGAGGAACTCGGCTACCTGGAGCAACCCGACTACGTAATGGGCAAACTTGCTTCAGAAATGCTCCGGGCATGCCGAGTGGTCATCGACATCGGATCGCATCTCGAGCTTGCGATCCCCGAGGATCAACCTTTCCATCCGGGCGAGCAATGGGGATTCGACATCGGGGTCGAGATGCTCGACCGGTACGCGGCCCAGGATCATGCCATTTCGATTTCGGAGATGAACCGCTATCTGGGTTGGCCGGGCCAAGCAATCTCGTACAAGGTTGGCCAGCAAGCGATCCGCGACCTACGTAGTGAGGAGCGGTCCCGGCTCGGAAGCGACTACGACCAGAAGGCCTTTCATGCCAGGTTGCTCGAGGTGGGAGCAGTCGGTCTCGATACGCTGCGCGGCCACGTCAGGAGTTTTTGACCTCAGGACCACCTGTTGCGATCGGCGGGTGGGCTGAGATCTCGATGGCCACCCACAGCGTCTTCGACAGGGGATAGAAGAGCAGCGGCACCAGCAGGTTGATGACGATGCCCATTGCGGTCATTGCTGTCCACGGTGGATCGGGCCAGGTAACGAGGGCCCAGGCCACCATCGCCGTCAGGAACAGGGCGATCGTGATCGTGGTGTTGATGAGAACGGCCCCCAGCCAGTACCCCTCTTCTCGTTCGTATTTCAGATCGCAGGTGGGGCATTGGTCGACCATCTTGCCCCACGATTGAAACACTCCGCGGTGCCCGCAATTGGGGCAGCGGCGCATAGAAGCACGACCGAGTCGACGTAGCACGGGCCGCATTCTCGCGCGTCGCAGAGGGTTCGCGGCCACCGGGCCGGTTTGGCAGCGGCCGGGGCACGCATCTCTGTAGATGAGTAGCCCATTCGCTCGGGGAACCGCGTGGCACCGGGTCGAACTGCTGATCTGAGACGTTGATCTCGATCGAGAATCCTATGGGCCCTCTATGGGCGAAGCTTGAAGGCGATGCTCACTTCGGCTCCTCCGAGCGATGAGGCTCCGATGTCGAAGTGGGCGTCGTTGTGGCGAGCGATACGGCCTACGATGTCGAGGCCGAGGCCGGTCGAACCGCCCCCGCTCCGACCGCGGCGGGCGGAGGTTGCCTCGAATCCCGAACCACCGTCCGCCACCGTGAGTGTCCCATCTTCCGTCACGCTGATGGCGAATGGGGTACCGGGATCGGTGTGAGCGAACACATTCTCGATAAGAGTATCGAGAATGGTCGTGACGTCCGTTTCGGTTGCGCTCACCCATAGCTTGGTTGCGTCGAGTCGAGTGGTCATGGAGCGCTCCTGATCGGACGCCAGAGGCTCCCAAAACGAGGCTCTGGCTTGGGTGATTGCCGCGAGATCGGTCCTGCGAGGAGCGTCCGACCCGCGGGTCCTAGCCTCAAAGATCACCCGATCCGCCGCGTTCTCAACGAGGGAAACGTCATCGAGGAGGCCATCTCTGATGTGGCCACCTTCCATTCCCTCGACTTGCAGGCGGAGAGCGGTCAAGGGCGTACGGAGACCGTGCGACAGGTCGGCCGCTGCCTCACGTTCCTCCTGAAGCAGGTCTCCGAGTCGCTCTGCCAGATCGTTGAACGTGTGGGCCACTTCGACGATCTCCGGAGGTCCCCCCGGTTCTACCCTCGTGGCCAGATCGCCGGTTCCGAGAGCGACGGCGGCCGACCGCAGTCGCTCGACCGGGTCGATCACCGACCGACCCAATCGATCGGCTGCAAATACGGCGATCCCGAGTAGGGCGATTGCCAACCCTGCCAGAACAGACCAGGCGGCCTTCACCCCTTTAGAGAGCTGTGCCTGGCTCACCGCAACGCGAACGACCGCCGTCTGCCCTCCCGACAGGATCGGGATGAGGACCGCTGCACCGTCGTTCGTCTTGGCCGTGAAGGCGCTGCCGCCTCGGGCCACCGCTACGTCTGGATCGTCGGGCGAGCCGATTCCGATGATCTGTCCGTCGGCGAGGTGGATCGAGGTGTCGTCGGGGCGCCCGAAGGCGTCGAACACCGATCGGGCGGTGGAGGTGGTGACCCCGGGCTCAGAAAAACTCGTGGCCACGGCGATGGCGGTTGCGATCGATTGTGCCTCTCGCTCGGCTACCGATAGGGCGCGGTCACGAGCTTGACGTGAGGCCAGAATCCCGAGAGGCACCACAAATGACAGAACGATGAGCGAAGTAACGGCCACCGCCTGGAGGGCGAGCCGACGTCTCACGCCGTGGGATCGATCAACTTCACGCCGACGCCGCGCACGGTACGCAGGTAGCGAGGCTCGGCTGCGGACTCGCCGAGCTTGCGGCGCAGCCAGGACAGGTGAACATCGATTGTGCTGTCGCTGCCGCCGTAGGGCTCCCTCCACACCTCGGCGAGCAGTTCGCGCTTTGAGATCACTTCTCCGATGCGGCCGGCCAGGTGTGCCAGAAGGTCGAACTCCTTGCGCGATAGGTCGAGCTCCATACCATCGAGTGACGCCTCGCGACCGCTGCGATCGATTACGAGACCACCGATGGTGATCACCGCGCTCGCCGCGGGGTCATCGAGTCTGCGAAGCAGCGCCCGGATTCGAGCCTCGAGGTGATCGACCGAGTAGGGCTTGATGACGTAGTCGTCTGCACCTGCATCGAGCAGGGAGACGATCGTTGATTCCTCAGAGCGGGCGGTGGCCACGATTACCGGAACGTTGCTGACGGCACGGATCATCTTCAGCACTTCGGTGCCGTCGATATCGGGCAGACCAAGATCGAGCACGACGACGTCTGGTTGCTCTTCGAGAGCCACTGAGAGTCCCTCGAATCCGCTGCGGCGGGCGTCGATTGCATGCCCTCGTTCGGCGAGGGCTCGGGTGATGCGCTCCCGGATTCTCTGGTCGTCCTCGATGATCAGGATCGAAGCCATGGGACCACGATAGAGGGGCCGGGAACCGATCCTGCACCGTTTCAGAGAGTCTTAAGGGTGACTTGAGATGACGATCAGCCGCAATGAGGACACAATGAGGGCATGTGGAAGCGAATAGGTGTCGTCGTGATTTGGGTGCTGGCAGCCGTTGGCACAACATCGATCACGCTGGCCGCGGTGAGTCAGGTCGGTGGCCAGGTGACCGAGCAGGCCGCCGGGCCGATTGACAGTGCCGAGCTGGCGGCGGCGCGGGCTGCCGCCATTGCGCAGACGCCCGCGGTTACTCCGGAATCGACGGTGGCGTCGGCCGGCAGCGAACCGACGGCGACCTCGACGATTGCCTGGGTTGATGTCGGTTCTGCTTCGACAGTGCCCGAGGCCGCGGAGGCGACGTCGACTACGACGACGACCACGGCTCCCGCTGTGACGCCTTCGACGACGGCAGCTCCGACCACCACCACCACCCCACCGCCCACAACGACCGTGGCACCCGAGCAGGTGACGACCACACTTATCGGAGGGAAGGTGACCGTTCAGCGATCGGGTTCGAACGTCACACTCGTGTCTGCGGTTCCCCACTCAGGATTCTGGGCCGAGGTGGAATCTTCGGGTCCGATCAGTGTGTCGGTCGAATTCGAGTCTGAGAGCCATGAGTCCAAATACGAGGCGAAGGTCGACGGCGGGCTGCTCGATATCCAAGTCGAGGAGCATGAGGAAGACGGCGACTGACTCAGACGTCGAGCGAGGAAGTCACGACCTCGACGAGGGCTGGACCCGGGTAGGTCAGAGCCTGATCTAAGGCGTTGCGGAATCCTTCGGGTGTCTCCGCTCGGATTCCCAGCGCTCCACATGACGTGGCGTATGCGGCAAAGTCCGGGTTTACCAGGTCGGTTTGCCACACCGGCCGGATCGCCGCAACCTGTTCCCGGCTGATCTTGCCGAGTTCAGAGTTGTTGAGCACGACGTGGGTGATGTTCATGTCGTACTTGACGAGGGTGGTGACCTCAGCGAGGTACTGCCCGAGACCTCCGTCACCCGAGATCGACACGATGGGACGGCTTCCCCGGGTTGCTGCCCAAGCTCCGATCGCTGCCGGGAGTGCAAAGCCGATCGAGCCGAGGTATCCCGACATGAGAACATCCTGACCGGAGCCGCTCTCGAAGTAGTGCCCGAAGGCGTATGTGTTATTGCCGACATCGACCGGGAGCACTGCGTCGTCGGCGACGAGGCCGCTCATCACTTCGAACACTGCTGCCGGGTGCATCTTGCCGCGCTCGTCGGTCAGTCCAGCCCGTCTCCTCTTCTCGGCCCTCCAGCGTTGCCACCGTTCCGCGATGTCGGCTCGGACATCGGGTCGCTCCACCTTTGAGAGGGCTTCGTTGAGGAGCCCCACGGTTGCGGCGATCTCGCCCCAAAGCGGAACGTCGACCGGGTGGAACTTGCCGAGTGTCATCCGATCGAAATCGACCTGAATCGTCGGCTTCTTCTCCGAAATCCCCGTGTGTGTGGAGAAGGACGCCCCGAGTACAAGTAGGGCATCGCTCCGCCCCATAACCGCTGACCCGACCGGTGTTCCCGAGCGACCGAGCACGCCTGCTGCCAGGGGGTGGCTGTCGGCGACGAGACCTTTCGCTTTGAACGTGGTGATGATTGGTGCGTCGAGGCGCTCTGCAAGAGCGATGATTTCGGAGCGGTGGTCGCGGGCACCGTGACCGGCAATGATGGCGGGTCGCTCCGCTCCGGCCAGCAGGGTGATCGCCCGTTTCAGTTCTCGCGGCGGGGGAGTGATCTGTGCCTGCGCCATTCTCCCGTCCTTCGGTCGCCTTGGTGGCTCGATGAGCCCCGGCAGCTCCTGGATCTCGTCGGGGAATATGAGGTGAGCGACGTCGCGGGTGACGGTGGCGTGCTTGATGGCGAGCGCCATGAGTTCGGTGGCATTCTCGGGCCCGAGCACCGTCTGGCTCCATTCGGCGACGGCTGAGAAGGCTTCCGTCAGCGGTAGCTCCTGGAAGGCACCGGGACCGAGCACCTGGGTGGCTACCTGGCCGGTGAGCGCGAGAATCGGAGCTCGGTCCACCTTGGCATCCCACAGTCCGGTGAGCAGGTTGGTGGCTCCCGGGCCGGCTATCGAAAAGCACGCTGCCGGATGCCCCGTGAGCTTCCCGTAGGCGCTGGCGGCAAATGCCGCGGCACCTTCGTGACGGATTCCGTAGTACTGGAGGCGACCGTCCTGCTCAGCCCGCCGTAGTGCGTCGGCCAGTCCGAGGTTGCTGTGCCCCACCATGCCGAAGACCGAATCGACACCCCACTCGGTCATTGTGTCGATCATCTGATCCATCGCGGTGGGAATCCGCTTTACCACTGGGAGCCGAACGTAGAGCCCGTCATCGCGACCTTCGATCTCGTATGGCGTGGCGACGTCGGCGTATCCCCCGGGTGGGCTTCCCGTCAGAGGGTCGTACTCGTATCCGTGCCACGGGCAAATGAGGCAGCCTTCTTCGATCTGACCGTCCCCGAGCGGTCCCCCCTGGTGAGGGCATCGATTGTCGAGCGCGCCGTAGCCCTGCTCGGTGCGGGTGATTGCGACGGCTCGGTCGGCAGCGATCACCGTGGTGACGCCACCCACGGGGAGTTCACCTGGGTCGACACGGAACCACTCGAATCGCTCGATCTCGTGGCTGGGTCGGGTCGGATCGTGCTGCATCTCGCTCCTTGGGATCGACACCAGTTTGGCGCGGTCGCGCAGGTGTTGTGTCTCAGGGGTGCGATGCTTGCGTTGTGGCCACCGAACCGCTCTAATCGACCGACCCCGTGCTGACGATTGATCCCTTCGTGGGTCACCGCATCTGGCGACTCGTTCCGAGTGGAGGAGAGCCGATCTTGGCCTCTGCGACGAGTGGTGATCCATGGCTCGGACCTGAGGCAGAGGCGGCATGCTTTGCCGGTGTGTTGTTGCAGCCGTTGGAGCGTCGGATCGTCCCCGATCGCCATCCGGGAGAAGCGAGTCCGGCATTGGACTGTACGTGTGGCCTATACGCAGCCAAGAGTCCGACATCTCCGCCCCATAGGAGGGTTTGGGCCGCGGGTCGGTTGGAGCTGTGGGGCAGGGTGATCGAGGGCACCAAGGGATTCCGAGCACAACGGGCACGTCTCATCGACGACGTTGAGATCTTTCTTGGAATGGGCCCCGGATCCCCGAGATGCACCTCGCCACCGTGTCGAGAGTTGGCGACGGGCGTCTGGATCGGGTCGACATCGTTTCTCTCACGATGTGATCGGCACGGTCGGAATCGATCGATCGGGTTCGACGACTTCGAAGCGTGGGTTCGATCGTCGTTTCGGAAGCGTTACGGCGTCGGTGCCGATCTGGCGTCACGGTAATCTCACTCGTCATGCCCCTCATTGAGGTCTCGGAACTCGTAAAGATCTATCCCGGGGATGTCCAGGCCGTCAATGACATCACGTTCTCGGTCGAAGAAGGCGAGATCTTCGGGTTTCTCGGACCGAACGGCGCCGGGAAGACGACAACGATCAGGATCCTGGTGACGCTCCTTGCTCCCACCTCAGGTCGGGCAGTCGTGGACGGCATCGACGTGATGACTAATCCTGAGGAAGTCCGCAAGCGTGTGGGATATGCCGCCCAATTCATAGGTGTAGACGACGACCTGACGGCGAACGAGAACCTGGTTCTCCAGGCGCGTTTGCATGGATTGTCCAAGACCGAGGCCGGCAAACGGAGCAACGATCTACTCGAGATCCTCCAGCTGACCGATGCCGCCCATCGGCGGGCGGGGACCTTCAGCGGGGGCATGAGGCGCCGGCTCGATCTCGGTCAGGCGTTGGCCCACGATCCGCGGGTGCTGTTCCTCGATGAACCGACAACTGGTCTCGATCCGCAGAATCGTCGCGCTCTGTGGACCTACCTCAGGGAGCTCAACGAGCGTGGCGTCACCATCTTTCTCACTACGCAGTACCTCGAAGAAGCAGACGCCCTCACACGACGCTTGGCGATCATCGATCAGGGTGTGATCGCCGTCGAGGGAACCCCGCAAGCTCTCAAGGATGATCTGGGTGGAGACGCCATCACGGTGACCCTGGCTGCGGGGATGGACGGGTCCGAGGTCGATCGAGTTGCCGGATTGATCGGCCAGTACTCGGACGCCGGCACAGCCCGAACCTACGACGGTGCAGTCCGCGTCTTCACCAGAGATGCGGCGTCGCGCTTGGCCGACGTTGTGCGAGCCTTGGACTCCGCAGGTGTCCACGTAGCGCGTCTCGAGGTATCGGAGCCGACTCTTGACGACGTCTTCCTCCGCCACACCGGGGCGAAGATGCGTGTCGAGGAGGTCAAGCAACGCAGCCGGATGATGTCGGCGAGGAAGCCGCGATGATGCGAACGTTCCGGGAGTCCGTGGTTCTTTGGGGCCGGCTGATGCGCAAGATCGTGCGTGTCAAGCTGTTGCTGTTCTTTGCACTCTTCCAGCCACTGCTGTTCCTGCTGCTCTTCAGCCAGGTGTTCAATCGGCTGGATCAGTTGCCCGGGTTCGCTTACGACTCGTACCTGCAGTTCCTGGTCCCAAGCATCATTGCGCTCACTGCACTCAACTCTGCGTTCCAGTCCGGGATAGGCATGGTCACCGACATCGAGGATGGGCTGCTCGACAAGTTCTTGATCGCTCCAATACGGCGGTCCAGCATCCTCTTTGGCAAAGTGATGGCGGATGCGACCCGTATGGCGATGCAGGCGCTTGTCATTGTCGGTGTCTCGCTCTTGATGGGGGCACGATTCGAGACCGGAGTACTCGGAGTAGGAATGATGATCGTTCTCGCCGCCTGCTTTGGAATCGCTTGGGCGGGTCTCTCCAACGTCATTGCTCTGCGGACCGGGAACGGAGAGCTGACGATGATGATTGGAATCCTCATAACGTTCCCTGTGCTCTTCCTGTCGACTTCGTTCATGCCGAGCGCGCTACTTCCGAGCTGGCTCGACACCGTGGCCACGTTCAACCCGATCACCTACATCGTCGAAGCGGTGCGAGCACTCGTGAACACCGGCTGGGATTGGGATGCAATAGGCAAGGCGTTCGGCGTCACAGCCGGCCTGGCAGTTGTCACCTTTACGGCGGCCACAGCTGCTTTTCGCAAGGTGATTTCGTAGGCGTGCTGCTCACGATTCTCGGTTCGAGTGGGACCTACCCGACCCCCGGGAATCCGGCATCGGGGTACCTGGTCGACGTGGGGTCGTCGCGGCTGCTGTTGGATTGCGGGCCGGGAGTATTCGTTCGGCTGCTCGAGTCGAACACTCTGCCCGACGCCATCGTGCTCAGTCACGGCCACGGAGATCATTGTCTCGACCTCCTGCCCCTGTTCAACTACCTGCGTTTCGACCGGAGCGACGTGCGCGGGATCCCTTTGCTGGCCCCTCGTGGTGTGGTTGATCGGCTGACCTCCTTCATGGGAGCCGGGGTTGACCACGCGTTCTTCGACGTGTTCTCACCGCTTGTTGTTGCCGCTGGGGAGGAACATCGGGTGGGGACCTGCACTGTGGAGTTCGGGGTAGCGGTTCACCCTGTCCCGGCGTTGTGCGTGAGAGTGCAGGGGGAGGGCGCCTCCCTCGCATACAGCGGGGATACCGGACCCGGAGGTGACCTCGAGGAACTGTCGTTCGGGAGTGGCCTCCTGCTGTGCGAGGCGACGCATCAGGGACCGCCACCGCCGGATCGCTATCCCCACCACCTCTATGCCATGGAAGCGGGAAGAACCGCGGAGGGAGCGGGTGTGGCGACGCTTCTCGTGACTCATGTGAGTCCTACGCTGGATCCCGCCGTCTCAGTGAGCGAGGCGGCTGCGGCATTCGAGGGCCGCGTGAGCCACGCCGTTCCGGGTATGGAGGTGGAAGTGTGACCGAGCGTCGCCACGACGAATTGAGACCGGTTCGCATCACACGCGGATATACGGAGATGACACCGGGGTCGGTGCTCATCGAGGTCGGTCGGACCAGGGTGCTGTGCACCGCGTCCATCTCCGACGACGTCCCGCGCTGGCTCAAGGGTCAGGGGAGAGGGTGGGTGACGGCGGAGTACGCGATGCTTCCAGGATCGAGCTCTGAGCGGATTCACCGGGGATCGATCAGCGGCGGCCGCACCAAGGAGATTCAACGTCTCATCGGCCGTTCTCTACGGGCGGTGGTCGACTTCGAGGCGATGGGGGAAACGACCGTCCGCCTCGACTGCGATGTGCTCCAGGCGGACGGCGGGACGCGTACGGCTGCGATCACGGGAGCGTGGGTCGCTCTGAAAGATGCTTTCGACCACGGGATCGCCGAGGGCATCGTCCAGCGCGATCCGCTCATGGATCACCTCGCCGCCGTGAGCGTGGGAATCGTCGAAGGGGAGAGACATCTCGACCTCGCCTACGAGCAGGATGCCGGAGCAGAGGTCGACATGAACGTCGTGATGACCGGATCTGGTGGGCTTGTGGAGATACAAGGTACCGCCGAAGGCAAGCCGTTCAGCAGGGAGGATCTGACGGCTCTGCTCGATCTGGCTGCGGGCGGAATCGATCAGCTCTTCGAGCATCAGAAGGCTTCATTGGCATGACCGAGGTGGTTGTCGCCACCAAGAATCTGGACAAGATCCCCGAGATCGAAGCCGTGCTTGGGACGCTGCTGCCTGGTCTGGTGATCGTGTCGGGATTGGACTGGCCCGATGTCGATGAGACCGGCGTCACTCTCGAAGAGAACGCGCTCCTCAAGGCGAGGATCGCGGCGGGGGCAACCGGGTATCCGGCAATCGGGGATGACACGGGACTCGAGGTCCGTTCACTCGACGGAGCTCCCGGGGTCCGCACTGCTCGCTTCGCCGGTCCTGCAGCTTCCTACGCGGACAATCGAGCAGCGTTGTTGGCAGCGCTGTCGGGTGTCGGCGACCGCTCCGCCCGGTTTCGCACTGCGGTGGCCTTCGTCCGTCCAAGTGGACGAGAGCTCGTGGTGTCCGGGGAGCTGGTTGGGTCGATTGCCCACCAGGAACGGGGGCTCGGGGGCTTTGGTTACGACCCCATTTTCGAGGTGGGCGGCGAGACTCTTGCCGAAATGGGCGAGGAAGCCAAGAACCGGATCAGCCACCGAGCGCGGGCGCTGGCCGCACTGGCAGAGGCTCTTGCGAGCGCCGGGGACGATCTGGGCTAGGAGGCGTGACGCCGTATTCCCCCTGAAGGTCCCTAGACCCGACGGGCCAGGGGGCGTACGGTGATACTGCGGACAGGAGGTCCCTATGACTGTGTGGGATCCGGTTCAGATCGTGGTCGGGGTGGATGGTTCCGAGCAGAGCATTCGCGCTGCTCGTGTTGCCGCCGGCCTGGCCAACACCCAGGGTTCCAGATTGCACATCGTGACCGTTGTGCGCCCACCAGAGGGTTGGTGGGGTGTGGTTGGCTCACCGCCACCTGCCGAAGCCTTGTCGGCCTCGATGGAGCGTGCTCAGCGGTCGGTGCTGGACAAGACGATGGCCGCAATCGACGCCGAGGGAATCGATGTGGTGGCGACCGAGGAGATCGGCGATCCGGCCTCAGCACTGTCGGCCTACTGCGAGCAGGTCGGCGCCGGGCTACTGATCGTAGGTAGGCGCGGTGCCGGCGTGGTGGAGCGCTTGGTGCTGGGAAGTGTGGCGGACCGCTTGGCGCACCATGCCCCGTGTGCGTTGATGGTCGTGCCCTAGCCAGATGCCAATTGCGGCGACGCGGTAGGGGTCTTCGTCGGGCTGGCCGGATTTGAACCTTCTCCGCGTTGGTGGGTGGGGCGTTGTTGTCCCGTCCGGTGGTGTGGGTGAGGGTCGCGGGGTGGTGGGAGCCTGGTCCCGGTTTGGGGAGGTGTGCTTCGAGACCGGGTAGGGCTCGAAGGGCGGCGACGCGGTAGGAGTCTTCGTCGGGCTGGCCGGATTTGAACCGGCGACCCCCTGCTCCCAAAGCAGGTGCGCTGCCAAACTGCGCCACAGCCCGTGTCGAGCATTGTTGCATGCCCGCGGACAACACCTGGGACCGAGACGTGCAGCGGGTCTCGTGTGCGGTCGTGGTGCGGGCGGTGGGATTCGAACCTTCTCCGCGTTGATGCGTTGGGTTGACCTTCCCCCGGTTCTCCGGACACCTAGCGTGAGTTCCCTGCGGGGGATTTGCGGGGAGGAGGACCGTTATGCCTGCACCGTATCCGGAGGAGTTCCGTCGTCGGGCAGTTGAGTTGGCTCGTAGTAGTGGCCGTCCGGTGACCGAGATTGCGGCCGAGTTGGGGATGTCGACTTCGGGGTTGCGTCGCTGGTTGACGCAAGCCGATGTCGATGACGGGTTCCGCCAGGGCGTGTCGTCGGAGGAGCGCGAAGAGCTCTCCCGGCTGCGCCGCGAGAACCGGCGGCTGCGGATGGAGCGTGAGTTGCTCTCTCGAGCCGCAGCCTTCTTCGCCTCGGAGAATGTCGTGCCGAAGTGATCTATCGGTTCATGGAAGCGAACAAGGCCGACTTTGCGATCAGGTTCATGGCTCGACGTCTGGGCGTGTCCACCAGCGGGTTCTATGAGTGGCGGCACCGCCAGGCGGGCCCTTCGCCGCGCACCGTCGCCGACGAGTGGCTGACCGGGTTGATCACTGAGATCTGGCGCCAGTCTCGGGGCACGTATGGCAGCCCCAGGGTGTGGGCAGAGCTGCGGATCGGACTCGATATCAAGGTGAGCCGCAAGCGGGTGGAGCGTCTGATGCGTCGAGCCGGTCTGCAGGGCGCCTATCGGCCCAGGCGCCGCCTCAGGAAACGCCTTGCTGGCACTGAGGTGTCTGAGGACCTGGTGAGGCGCCGCTTCAATGCTGATGGTCCTGATCGGCTGTGGGTGGCTGACATCACCGAACATCCCACTCGAGACGGCAAGGTGTATCTGGCAGCAGTGGTCGATGCCTGGTCGCGGCGAGTGGTCGGCTGGTCCATCGCCGATCATCTGCGTTCGGAACTGGCGCTCGACGTCACGCCGATGCGCTGGCGCTCCCGGCGACTTCATCGGCGACCGCCCCGTCAACTCCAGCATCCATCCAGCTGGCCTGCCCATCACCATCCACCTCTCGATCGAGGTGTTGCGACCACCAGTTGAATCCGCCCAATAAAGGTCGGTGCGGTTCGGTGAGTCGCTGGTGCTTTCTGGGATGGTCGGGTCGGTCGGTGACGCCTACGACAACGCTCTGGTCGAATCGTTCTTCGGGACCCTCCAGATCGAGCTCCTCGACCGGCGCAGATGGGCCACCCGACGTGAACTCGCACAGGCGATCCTCGAATACATCGAAGCCTGGTACAACCCCCACAGGAGGCACTCAGCCCTCAACTACAACAGTCCCGTCAGCTACGAACACCGCCACACGCCCCACCAAGCGGTGGCATGATCAGACACACCAGACCGATCCGGGAAACCGGGGGAAGGTCAATCGGTACTGGGACCGTCGAGCTGCCCTGCGTCGGGTTAGTCGCTGGTGCCGAGTCGGGGTGGCGGTGTGGGGTGTGGTGGGCTGTGGTCGGGCAGCTGGTAGGTGCCGGTCCGGATCGCCACATCGATGTCGGCGAGGTCACCGAAGTTGATGGTGGCGAGGTGGTTGGCGAGGCTGGCCTTGGCTTCGGCCCAGGCGTGATGGAGGGGGCAAGGCCCGGTCCAGTCGCAGGTTCCGCCACCCAGGATGCATTCGTCGACGCCTACTGGGCCTTCGATGATCTCGATCACCTCTAACAGGGTGATCTCAGAAGCCGGCCGACCCAGGGTGTAACCACCGGCGGGTCCTGATTTGGATTTGAGGACGTCGTGGCGGACCAGAGTTGCGAGGATGTGGCTCAAGAAGTTTCGGGGGATGTCCATGGCGGCGGTGATCCGGCGGGTGGTGCGGAGGTCGGGGTGGTGACCGGCAATGTCGAGGACGGCTCGTACCCCGTAGTCGGCCTCTTTGGTGAGGTTCATCCGCATCCCGAAAACATTACACCCACCCATGATCGTCATTGAGTAACTCACTCGACATTGATCGTTTGGGTCGTCTACTGTTCTCCGTCGAATCGGAAGCGAACTTCTAAACAGAGGAGTAAGGCCTCATGATTGAGCCTGCTGTCGCGGCGACTACCGCGCTGGTTGTCACCGACCCACAGAACGACTTCCTAAGCACAAAGGGTGTGTTTTGGGACGCGGTAAAAGCGAGCGTCATCGAGAACAACACGATCGAGAACATCGAAACCATGATCCAAGCGGCCAAGGACGGCGGGGTTGCCGTGTTCGTCTCACCCCACTACTACTACCCGTGGGACCACGATTGGAAGTTCGCGGGCACGGTCGAAAAGCTCATGCATGACGTGGGCATGTACGATCGGCCGAACCCCCTCGACCTGACCGGGTTCGAAGGTTCCGGTGCCGATTTTCTGGATCGCTACAAGCCCTATATCCATGACGGCGAGACCGTAGTAGCCAGCCCTCACAAGGTCTACGGCCCGGAGAACAACGATCTCTTGCTCCAGCTGAGAAAACGGGGCATCGACTCGGTGTACCTGTGCGGTATGTCCGCCAATCTGTGCACCGAGGCGCACCTGCGCGAAATGCTCGAACGGGGATTCGAGGTGACCGTGGTCAAGGACGCCACTGCGGCGGCGATAACCCCCGAACTCGGTGACGGGTATGCGGCGGCACTGACCAACTTCACCTTCATCGCCAATGCGGTGGTCAGCACTGAAGAGGCGGCGCCAGCGCTGCGGGATGCCAAAACTCAATAAGAAACCCGTCGAGTCCCGGAGTCTCTCCTTCTCTGAGTTTCATCGGTGCGCAGTGTGGAGGCTGTGGGTAAACGCTAACTCGCGACAAGCCCGCGGGTCATTGACATTCCACGTTGTCGGAACCATCGTCGTGGCAGGCGAGAGACGAGTTTGGTTGTGCACGTAGTGATTGACCTGGTCGACAGTGCTATCGAGACGCCTGCCGACTTTCTTGCTACAGGTCTCGAAATAGCCGGGCTCCTCATCATCGCAGTCGGCGGCATCATTGCGGCGATCCGAGCTGCCATGGGGATGATTCGCGAGCGTCGAAGCCCCTACGTAGCGTTTCGGCGTGACTTCGCCAGGGCGCTCATAGTCGGCCTCGAGATACTCGTGGCGGCTGACATCGTCCTGACGGTTGTGGTTGATCGAACGCTGCAGGCGGCCTTGGTGCTCGGCGTGTTGGTCTTAGTGAGGGTTGTGCTTGGTTGGACTCTCGAAATAGATATCAACGGCTTCGCTCCGTGGAATAGGTGGCGGATCGAAGAAGAGAAGGCCCCTATCGACAAATGAGTCGATCGCCTTTCACCGTTGCGGCAGGACGCTTCTCAGTGGGCATTGCTGGACTCGAACGAGCACCAAGGGACCCGCGCCGCTAAAGGCGCCTGCGAACAGCAGAGAGGAGCAGGTGGCAAGCTGGGTAGGCACACGTCTGAACTCCCACATGGGCATGTGAACACCCTTGTGTAAACACGCCGAGCCAACGCTGCGACGCCTCTTTCCGATGCCGAGCGAGAACGTTCCACTTGCCGGGCTCTACCTCGGCCTGGGGCTGGGCGAACAGGTCCGTGGCGACCGTTGTTTTCGCTACAGCAACTTCGTCGCCAGCACGGACGGGCGCGTGTCCGTTACCGTCGAGGCCGATGGTGGCCCGTTTGGGGTGCCCGCGATCCTGAGCAGCCCCCGCGATTGGCGCCTGTGTCAAGAGCTGTGCCGGCACAATGAATGGCGTTGGTTCGTCACTGCCGGCGGGCTGCTTCGAGACATCACACTCCGCCTCCTCGCGCTACTTCAAGCGCCTCGATTACGTTGGGCCGTTCAATACAGGATCACTTGTTTCGTGAAGGTCATCAGGAACTCGATCACTAGAAGAATGCCAAAACCAGTGAGGATCCGACGGCGGCCCAGTCGGTGGTTCAACCAGGGTCCGATACGCGCACCGAACAGGATCCCGGGAAGAACCATGAGCCACAGGTCGATGGGCAAGTCCTGCGTGACTAATAGATGGACGCCGAACGGCACCATCGCCGTTAACCCCATGGTCACGATGCTCGTGACCGTCGCTTCGTGCGAATCGATCCTGAAAAAATACGTCAACGCGAAGAACAATGAGGCGTCGATTCCCATACCGATGTAACCAACCAGCAAGCCTCCGACCAACCCCACGGCGGCCAGCACCGCCAACATCGCACGGTTGAACCGGAAGGGCGATGTGCTCTGGTCGAGGCGATGTCTCAAGCCGTAGAAGATGTAGACCGCCAAACCCAACCCGAAGAAGCTGAAGGTGAGCTGGAGAGGCCTGGGCTCGACGATCGGGAAAACGAAGAGCGCGAGCAGCGAAGCTGCTCCGCCGATCAGAGCGGTCGTCAATACGGCCCACGGCAGGATCGCGGACCGATCGCGCTTTATCCAGTTGAAAGTACCAAAGACTCCCATGCCGACAGCTTGGGCACCAACGGAGAACGCGACCGCCTCGACGGGAGGGACTCCAAGCAGCACCATAGTTGGGAAGAAAACCACTCCCCCACCTGCAGGCGTCGACATGGCGATCGTGGCTGCACCGACGCCAAGAATCGGCATGAACCATGCTCTGTAGAGGTCATCGGGTTTGACGAGTCCACCAACCAGAACGAAGACGAAAACCACCCCAAGAGCGAGGGCTGCGATCAGTTCGAAGCGGAAGACGCCGCGGCGGTCGGTCTCAACCTCCCGGCGACACGTTCGCTCGCCACACCAGCATTCGCTCTTTGTCGGCTCATCACTCTGCATCAGATCAACGTGTCCTCCGTCCGGTTCTTAGATGAAGCGAGGCCCTCAGCGCGCCTCCGATCGATGAGGGCCAGCCGACCGATGCGTTGAGCCGGAAGGTCAGCCAGTAGCCGGTCGCCAGCGGTCGGTTCTGCTACCCGACGCTCCAGGCCCCTGTGCCGCCCACCAAGACGTAGGTGGCGAGGCCGATCACGACGATTGGGATGATCGGGGCGTTGGGCTGCAGAGGGAACACACTGGGGTCGTGTACCACGATATGTACGTATGTGGCTCCGAGCATCATCAGCAGAACCACCGCTGCAGCTGGCCGCGACCAGATTCCGAGAACCAGCAGTGTCCCCACCGTGAGTTCGACAACCGGCAGCAGCCAGAAGGTGAGACTGTAGAAGGGCAGCCGCGCCAAACGGAGCTGTCCCGACCAAGCTGCACGCAACTTCGGCACGGTGAACTTCATGATTCCCGTCATCAGGATCAAGGCCCCAATGAAGATCCGCGTTGTGCCGAGTGCTGCATCCATCTTGGCTCCAATCTTGGCGACATCTCAACCCGCGCAGTACCGCGGAGACTACCCGCCACCGGCAGACCACTAGAGCCGAAGCGGACGGGATCTCCAGTGTCGGGTTCCCGAGGCATGCCGGTGAGCGCACCGGTTTGGCCCGGTCTGACTATGTGGCACCCGGACTCGTTCGGCCCGGCTCAGGTCTCGGCGAACCGTTGTGCCCAGCGCTTCCAGGGATCTGAGAGCTGAGGAACTTCGAGGAGTTGCTTTGCTTCACTGTGGTCGCGGTCGTAGATGCGGGCGATGTCCGCCACGGTGACACCGTGTTCGGGAGGTAACCCCATCTCAATGCGGTCGCCGGCGGCGAGCGAACCCTCCTCAACGATCCGCAAATAGGCTCCTGGGCGGTGGGCGGCCGAAAACAGCGCGGGAAACCCAGGGTCGTCCATGCGGATGCCCAGCTTGAAGCAGGGCGTCCGGGGCTCACTGACCTCGAGAACAACGCCGCCAGCACGCCAGTGTTGACCAACTACAGCTGCGCTGACGTCAACGCCTTCTGTGGTGAGGTTGTCGCCGAAGGTGCCCGGAGCTAGTGAGCGGCCAAGTTGCTCACTCCACCACCCGTAGTCCTCCGAAGCGTACGCGTATACGGCCTTGTGAACACCGCCATGGACTCTTCGGTCAGCTTGGTCATCACCGACGAGGTTGACGCCTTCAACCCGCACCGGACCCTCGACGGGAAACTTGTAGATCCCAGTCAACACAGTGTGCCCCCGGAACTCAACGGCTTGCTGTTCGCCGACGTTGACCGAGAGGATTCTGCTCATGGGCCTCGGAACCTCCAGACGACCGCCTCAAACTCGGCCTAGCGAAATCGGGCGGATGAGAACTACGGTGCTAGTACGCATTATGTCAGTCATGACAGCGAAAATCCCCCGCAGGCGGTCCTCGACATGATCCAGGGCGTCGACAACATGGAGACTTGATGGCAAACCTGCACTTCAAGTTATGGCGCCGAAAGTGGTCGAAGGTCCAAACGGGTCTTCAACGGATTGAACGGATCTATGAAGGCGAGACGATCAGCTCAGACGAAGCCATGTAAGACTTGGACAGCTTCTTTCTTCATGCATACCACTTCTTCGAGTGGCTCGGAGCGGACCACGAAAAAGGAGTCGGTCGAGACGAAACCAATCGCACATCATTGAGGACCGACGAACTCCGAATATGCCATGACTTGGCGACAGGCGAGAAGCACCACACTCTCGACAGGCCTCCGGCGGTGAGCAGGGACGTTGCCTTCCTGAGCCAATCCGTGGCCGTCCGTCCGGGGACAATCCACACGACGGTCGGTATCGGATCGGTGCCGAAGCCCGCATCTTCCAGTCCGACCTCGATCTCCCACTCCTGGACAGCTAACGATGGAAGCGGGGGGTGAGATTGACGCTCTCGACCTTGCTCGGGAGATTGTCGAGGACATCACCCAGTTCCTCAAGGAGTGTGGTCTCCTTCCCGAGGCCTGACCGAACGTAGGTCTGGGTGTTGGGGGCGGTTGAGTCGTTCGGGGTTGTGGCAGGAGTTGTCAGATCCTCGACCGCAACCATTCACAAGGTCACACCAACAGCTCGGTTTCATGTAGCCAGCGGCGCGGGTCTGGTTCATCCATCAGCTCGTCGCGGCTTGGCCCAGGATCTTCTCCAATCCGTCCAGGGATTTCCTCATGTCCCGGGCCGTCATCGTCTCGATGAACATCAGCCGCTGAAGAGCATCCCAAATGAAGCCGGGATAGTCAGCAGTGTGGACCGTCAGGGTGAGTGTGAAGGCGCCGGGTCCGGCCTGGGCGAATCTGCACTCCACGGGTATCTCCGGTAGCCCCCTCGTGGTCATAGTCATCCGTACCATCTCTTGGGGTGTGACCTCGTCGAGCACAACCTTCCCCTGCATCGAGAGTCCGGGCAGCGAGCTCTTGCGGAAATACCGGATCTCGTCCCCCGAGAACTCCCACTTCACCTCTTCCGAATCGACCACGTCGAGAGTGGTCCAGTCCGTCCACGATCGGACATCCATGAAGTAATCGAATCCCTTGTTCCGAGCCACGGGATAGGTTCGGGACAACTCCACATGCATACCAATCACCTCTCATCCCGCGTCAGTCCGGAGAGCGGTGGAGCGAACACCCTCGCCGGTTTTGCCCGTGGCGTTCAGCCTTCAGCCGGCTTGCCCTCCAGAAGCTCGATGATTCGGTCGTTCTGCTCGCGGATGGCCGAGATGTTGAGGAACATCCACTTCGGAGGAGAATCGTCGGGCATCTTCTCAATGATGCTCTCCCACGACAGGCCCTCACCCGATCTGAAAAGCTTGACCACTGCCACAGCCCCGACCACGACCACCAGCACACGTGACATCTTCATGGTCACGATTGTACGCCCCGGGGTCATCTGCCCCCCAAGCGCCGGGGGCCTAGTCGTTGGTGGCTGCAACTAGCTAGCGGGATCGTCTAAGGACTCGGTGTGGAGCTAGCGCGTCGGATCATTGCCCACGTCCATCCGATTCCAAAGGCGACACCAATCAGAATTGGACCCCACTGGACTCCGCCTTCTCGCATAGCTGCTTCGGACCGCCGCGCTTCGCGGCGTTGTCGTTGGTAGGCGGTGTTTGCAGCTCGGCATGGGTCGCAGTGGCATCCGGCTTTGTAGCGGGAGCGGGTTCCGTGTCGTGATGTTGCCTGGATGGCGTCGAAGTCTGGCCCTTCGCTCATATCTTCACCGTATCAAGGGGGTGTGACGTTTCGTTGTGACCCTGTCGTGTAGCCCCGTTGGCTGGTGGGCACTTTGGGCGCAGGGGAGCGGAGCGACGCTGCGTCCGGTGCCCCCAGCACACACACGTTGGGCGTTGTTGTCCCGTCGGGTGGTGTGGCCGCGGGTCGCGGGGGTGTGGGGTGTTTGTGGGTGTGGGGGAGCAAGGGTCGCCGCCAGCCGGTGGCGACGTGCTGCGGGTCTCGTGTGCGGTCCTAGTGCGGGCGGTGGGATTCGAACCCACAGCGGGATGAAATCCCACCGGATCCTAAGTCCGGCGCCTATGCCAGTTCGGCTACGCCCGCGCTGGTCCAAGGGTATCGCCACCGGCGCCGCGCGCATGATCTCAGATGGTTCCGAGCGGCTAACCTCGCTCCGGGTCGCTAGCTCAACCTGGCAGAGCAACGGACTCTTAATCCGCAGGTTCGGGGTTCGAATCCCCGGCGACCCACTCTCTTGTTGGACGAGTCTCTCCGCACTTCGAGTCCTGTTCGGCCTCGAAGCACGCCTCCTGTTGGTGTTGTCCGGTTTCCTGCCTGGCGGCTTTTGACAGATGTGGGGGGCGGAGCGAGCATCGCTGTGCGCGGGTTGGTCGGAGAAGGTTCGAATCCCCGGCGACCCACGGTCCCCGCAAGTGAGTGCTGGTTGGCGGCCGTCGCTGAACTATTCTGCCGACGGTCGCGGGTGTAGCTCAATGGTAGAGCTCCAGCCTTCCAAGCTGGCCACAGGGGTTCGATTCCCCTCACCCGCTCCAGAGACCGGTACGGTCGGAGGATTGCCCCCGTAGCTCAGTGGACAGAGCAGGAGCCTTCTAAGCTCTTGGTCGGAGGTTCGAATCCTTCCGGGGGCGCCGGACTCTGGCATGGTGGCCGTAGCTCAGTCTGGTTAGAGCGCCGGGTTGTGATCCCGGAAGTCGGGGGTTCAAATCCCCTCGGTCACCCGAGATGACGCGTTGCAGGACGTGGAATCGGCGGCCCGGTATGGCACCTGGGCGGCACGGCGATGAGCCATTGAAGTGCGAGGCGGTCGGCGGTAGACGCCGCACCGTCTTTCTCTGTGTACGGAGTGCGAAGGAGCGCTGGTGACCAAGGTCAAGGACGCAGGTCCATTCGAGCGAGTTCTCACGTTGATGATCGGATCAGATGCGATCGAGGCCGGAAAGAGGTCGGCGGCCAAGCGTTTGGCCGGTGACGTAAAGATCAAGGGGTTTCGTCCCGGCAAGGCCCCGATGAAGGTCGTCGAATCGGCCGTGGGTGCGGATACGCTGCGCCGTGAGGCCATCGATGACGCCCTCCCGCCGGTGCTCACGGAGGCGATCGAGGAGGCCGAGCTCGCACCGGCGGTGATGCCTCGACTCAAGGATATTCGCGATAGCGACGACGGCGTCGAGGTGGACGTTCTCGTGACCCTGTGGCCGACGCTGAAGAAGCTCCCCAAGTACCGGGGCCGCAAGATCGAGCTGAGCGCTCCAGAAGTCGACGATGCCGCGGTCGACGATCAGATCGAGCGGATGCGCGATCAGTTTGCCGATCTCGAGGACGTAGATCGCGATGCTCTTGACAACGACTTCGTGATCGTGGATGTCACGACTTCCAAAGACGGTGAGGAGTTCGCAGCGGGATCCGCCACTGACATGCTCTTCGAGGTTGGCGCCGGAATGTTCTTGGAGGGGATGGACGACGCGTTGCGCGGCAAGGCCGCCGGACAAATCGAACAGTTCTCCACGACGTTGCCGGAGTCGTTCGGTGAGGACGGCGGTGCGGAAGTGAGTGTCCGGGTCCTCATCAAGCAGGTGAAGGCCAAGCGGCTGCCCGAACTCACAGACGAGTGGGTCGACGACATGACCGAGTTTGAGACTGTGGCAGAGATGCGGGAGGAGCTGGCTGAACAGCTGATTCGAATCAGACGCGAAGGGCTTCGGACCGATTTCGAGCGGATCCTCCTCCAGGAGTTGATTGAGGATTTGTCTCTCGAATTGCCGGAGGCGCTCGCCGAGGCCGAGATGGATTCGGTCTTTCACCGGTTTGCTCATCGCCTGGAGACCCAAGGCGTCGAATTCGATCAGTACCTCGCGCTAACGGGTCAGAACCAAGAGACCTTCCTCACCGACATTCGTTCCCAGGCCGATCTCAACCTGAAGACTCGGGTGCTGCTCGAGGCGGTCGCAGAGTCCGAAGAAGTGACTGTCGAGGATTCGGAAATGAATGAGATGGTCGAGCAGTTGGCAACGGCATCGGAGATGGAGGTCTCCGACTACAAGAAGGCCTTGACCGAAGGAGGTCAAGAGAACGCGCTCTCCGGTGATATCCTGCGGCGCAAGGCTGTCGACCGTCTCCTCGAGCTGGCGGTTCCGGTCGACGGCGCCGGCGACGAGATGGATCTATCCCCAGAAGAGGGCACAGAAGAGGGCGCGGAAGAGGGCGCGGAAGAGGGCACTGAGGACACCGACGACGCAGAACCCACACCGGAGGCACCGGCCGACGAGGTCGATGGAGATGGAGAGGGCGAGCGGTCCGGCGGCGTAGACAACTCAGACATGAATCCAGACTTGGCCGAAACCAAACAGGACCGCCCAACGGACGACGGGCAGCAGCCCGCGGAGGTTGATGAATGATCAAGAACCAATACCTCGTTCCCACGGTGGTCGAGCAGACGAGTCGTGGCGAGCGGGCATTCGATATCTACAGCCGATTGCTCAGCGAGAGGATCATCTTTCTGGGTACTCCGATAGATGACAATGTCGCGAATCTCGTGATGGCTCAGCTGCTGCACCTCGAGGGAGATGAGCCCGAGAAGGACATCTCGCTTTACATCAACTCCCCAGGCGGCGTCATGACCTCACTCATGGCGATCTACGACACGATGTATTTCATCAAGCCCGACGTCGCCACATACTGCATGGGCCAGGCTGCATCGGCGGCGGCGGTGCTCCTTGCTTCGGGCACCCCCGGCAAGCGGTACGCCCTTCCCCATGCGCGCGTAATGATCCACCAACCCCACATCGGGGGTCTCGAGGGTCAGGCAACGGACATTGAGATCCACGCACGGGAGATCCTGCGGGTGCGCGAGGAGATGAATCAGATCCTCGCCGGGCACACCGGTCAGGAGTTCGAGAAGATCCGCACCGATACCGATCGCGACTTCTGGATGACCGCCGACGAGGCGAAGGAGTACGGCGTCGTAGACACGGTGCTCGAGGGACGAGCGCTCAAGGCAGTCACGGGTTGAGGCCGAAGGGAGACCTAGATGTCGAAATTCGGTGAGACGACTAGCGCCGGCGGTGATCTGCTGAAGTGCTCCTTCTGTGGGAAGTCACAGAAGCAGGTCAAGAAGCTCATTGCCGGTCCCGGCGTCTATATCTGCGACGAGTGCATCGATCTCTGCAACGAGATCATCGAGGAGGAGCTCGCCACAAACGAGGAGACACCGTTCGCCGAGCTGCCCAAGCCCGAGGAGATCAACGGCTTTCTGGACGACTACGTCGTCGGACAGGAACGGGCCAAGAAGGTGCTCGCGGTTGCGGTCTACAACCACTACAAGCGAGTGCGAGCTGGCCAGCGAACCAAGGACGACATCGAACTCCAGAAATCCAACATCATGCTCATCGGGCCGACTGGCTCGGGCAAGACGCTGTTGGCTCAGACGCTGGCGAGGATGCTCAATGTTCCATTTGCCATAGCGGACGCCACCGCACTCACCGAGGCCGGATATGTCGGCGAAGATGTCGAGAACATCCTGCTCAAGATCATCCAGGCTGCCGACTACGACATCAAGCGGGCTGAGACCGGGATCATCTACATCGATGAGATCGACAAGATCGCTCGCAAGGCAGAGAACCCCTCGATCACCAGGGATGTCTCGGGTGAGGGGGTCCAGCAGGCACTCCTCAAGATCATCGAGGGGACCGTCGCATCAGTCCCGCCTCAGGGTGGCCGTAAACACCCGCATCAGGAGTTCTTGCAGATCGACACGACGAACATGCTGTTCATCTGCGGAGGTGCGTTCTCAGGCCTCGAACACATCATCGAGCGGAGGGTCGGCAAGCGGGCGATCGGCTTCGATGCCCATGTTCACAGCGACAGTGATCGCGACGGCGACACCCTCTCCGATGTGCTGCCGGAAGACCTGATGGGCTATGGACTGATCCCCGAGTTCATCGGACGGCTACCGGTGACCACGACGGTGCACGATCTCGATCGGGAGCAGCTCATCCGGGTGCTGCTTGAGCCGAAGAACGCACTCATCAAGCAATACGCCAAGTTCTTCGAGATGGACGGCGTCGAGCTCGTCTTCTCCGACGATGCTCTCGAGGCGGTGGCGGACCAGGCGCTGCTCAGAACGACGGGCGCTCGCGGTCTGCGGGCGATTCTCGAAGAGGTGCTGCTGGACACGATGTACGAGCTCCCCGGACGAGAGGATGTTGCTCGGGTCGTCATCGACGACCAGGTCGTGCGGGAGCGGGTCAACCCGACGCTGATTCCCATGTCCGACATCGGCAAGGAAGTACCCGAAGAGCGGAGCGCATAGGGACCTCGCGCCTGACTAGTCCTCAAGCGTTACGTCGGAATGATCGTTGTGTCTCCGTCCGATCCGACGTACCTTCTCAATGGTTTGCACCGGAGGTATCAACCTCTGGTTGAGGAAGGGAATCGAGGCCGGCGCTCAGGCGCCGGCCTCTTTGCTGTTCAGCCAGACCTCCACCTTTCTTGCTGCAACTTGCTGGCTTTACTATTGCGCCGGATCATTCCGGCTCTGGCCTATCATCCCGCCCACGCATGAGTGACTGTGATGGAAGCGGCGTACGACCCACAGAAGGTCGAATCAGGGTGGTACTCCCGCTGGGAGTCCGCCGGAGTCTTCGCGCCTGAGACGAATCCAGAGGGCGAGCCCTTCTGCATCGTTATCCCACCGCCCAACGTCACCGGCTCACTCCATATGGGCCATGCCCTCGACCTGTCGATTCAAGACGTCATCATCCGCCGCAAGAGGATGCAGGGCTTTGCTGCCTTGTGGCTGCCCGGGACCGATCACGCTGGAATCGCCACCCAAATCGTGGTGGAGCGCGAGCTGGCCAAGGAGGGGATCGACCGCGAGGAGCTCGGCCGGGAACGGTTCATCGAACAGGTCTGGCAGTGGAAAGCGCAGTCTGGCGGGCGGATAACCGAGCAGATCCGCCGGATGGGTTTCTCGACCGATTGGTCGCGGGAGCGTTTCACGATGGATGGGGGTCTGTCGGATGCCGTCAAGAAGGTCTTCGTCGACCTCTATGAGCAGGATCTGATCTATCGGGGCAACCGGATCATCAATTGGTGCCCGCGCGACCGCACAGCGATCAGCGACGTGGAGGTGATCCACCGCGACGAGGCGGGAGAGCTGGTGCACATTCGCTACCCGTTCGCCGAGGGCGTCGGCGGTGTCGAGGTCGCTACGACCCGGGCCGAGACCATGCTCGGAGATACCGGGGTCGCCGTCCACCCCGAGGATCCGCGTTACCGAGATCTCATCGGCAGGACGGTCACTCTCCCGTTGGTCGGGCGAGAGATCCCGATCGTCGCCGACGATGCAGTCGATCCGGACTTCGGCACGGGTGCGGTCAAGGTGACACCGGCTCACGATCCCACCGACTTCGAGATTGGGGAGCGGCACGGTCTCGACCCGATCGTGATTCTGGACGAGCTGGGTGTCGTCAACGAGAACGGTGGCCGGTTTGCCGGTCTCGATCGATTCGAGGCTCGGACCGCCGTCAAGTCGGCACTCGCCGATGAGGGTGTTCTGGTTGCGATCGAGGAGCGCGATCACTCAGTTGGTCACTGCCAAAGATGTGACACCGTGATCGAGCCCTATCTGTCGGATCAATGGTTTGTGCGGGTCGGACCACTGGTCGGTCCCGCCATCGATGCTGTCAGGAATGGAGAGATCAGGTTCGCTCCCAAGCGGTGGGAGAAGACCTATTTCCATTGGATGGAGAATCTGCGGGATTGGACCATATCGCGCCAGATCTGGTGGGGACATCGAATCCCCGCCTGGCATTGCGACGCCTGTCACGAGGTGATCGTGTCTGTCACCGAACCGACGGTGTGCTCGTGCGGATCGGCCGATCTCAGACAGGATCCCGATGTTCTCGACACCTGGTTTTCCTCCGGGCTGTTCCCGTTCTCGACGCTTGGGTGGCCCGAGGAGACCGACGACTACGCCATCTACTACCCCAATGCTGTGCTCGTGACGGGGTACGACATCATCTCATTCTGGGTTGCTCGGATGATCAAGCTCGGTCTGCACTTCACAGGTAAGAAGCCGTTCAGCGACGTTGTCATCCACGGCATGGTTCGGGCCGGAGATGGCAAGAAGATGTCGAAATCGGTCGGCAACACCGTCGATCCGCTTGAGACTGTCGACGAGCACGGTGCCGATGCCCTTCGTCTCGCGCTCATCCAAGCTGCGTCTCCCGGCCAGGATATTCCCTATTCGGAGGAGTGGGTGGATGCGGCTCGGCGGTTTGGTAACAAGCTCTGGAACGCAGCTCGGTTCTCCCTGCAGCACATTGAGTCGGGATCCGTTCCGGCCGACGGCGGCTACCCGGAGGACCCGCGACCAGAGGAAGCCTGGGTATTGTCGCGGCTCGCTCAAACCGTCACAGAGTTTGACGGATTCCTCGATGCCTACCGCTTTAGTGATGCATTCGGCCTGCTCTACAATTTCGCCTGGTCGGAGGTCTTTGACTGGTTCCTCGAGATGGCCAAGGCCCCATTGCGCGCCGGCGACGACTCGATCGGTCGAACCGTGGGTGTGGTGTTGCGGGACGTTCTCAAGCTGTTCCATCCCGCGATTCCCTACATCACCGAGGAGCTGTGGAATGAGCTCGTCGGCGACGGTTTCATCGCCACCGCCAAGTGGCCGGCACCGCCCGAGACCGTCGAACCGGCAGGATTCGAGCAGCTTCGGGACCTCATCACCGGTATTCGGCGCTTCCGGGCCGAGCACGGGCTTTCGCCGCGAGCCGAGCTTGCAGTGGGTCTGCTCGATCCGGAGAACGTTGTCGGGGAATGGTGGGCTGACCAATTCACATCGCTTGCGTCTGTGAGTCCCGTCCCGATCGGGATCCCTCCTGCGGACACACCACACACCCGAATCGTTGCCGGTTCGGTCGAGGCATTCATTTCCCTCGAGGGGATCGTCGATGTGGGAGCAGAGCGGGAACGGCTGGGAAAGGCTATTGCGGAGATAGAGGGCAATCTCGCTCGCAGCGACCAGAAGCTCGGCAATCCTCAATTCGTGGATAAGGCTCCCGCAGCGGTCGTCGCCAAGGAGCGCGACAAGGCCGAGGCCGCCCGCGCTCGTCTAGAGAAGCTCCAGGCACAGTTGACGGAATTGGGGTAGTCATGAACTACGAAGCCGCCGTCGCCTATCTGGACGAGCACATTGGTCGAGGCGTGAAGCCGGGGCTGGAGCGAATTTCGGGATTGCTGGATTTGCTCGCGAGCCCCCAAGATGGCTATCCGATCATCCACGTGGCCGGCACCAACGGCAAAACGAGCACGGTCCGGATGGCAGCGAATCTCATCTCCAGCCACGGACTGACACCCGGAACGTTCACGTCACCGCATCTGCACAGGGTTGAGGAGCGTTACGAGCACGGTCTCCATTTGATGACGCCCGACCAATTCGCGACAGCCATGGCCGAGTTGGCTCCGCTGGTTGATCTCTACGAGGAGCGCAGCGGCGATGGGATCACCTACTTCGAGTTGACCGCGGCCCTCGCTCACGTCTGGTTCGCTGAGAAGGCAATAGATGCCGCCGTCATCGAGACCGGGCTGGGTGGCAGGCTCGATGCGACCAACGGGGTTCGGTCCGAAGTGGCTGTTGTGACAACCATCGGATTGGAGCACACGGCCTACCTTGGAGACACGATCAGCGAGATCGCAACGGAGAAGCTGGCGATCTTGGACGAGGGGGCTGCCCTGGTGACCGGCGCTCTTGATGGCGATGCCCTACCCGTCGCAGAGCGGACCGCCGCCGAACGTACAGCCACGTGGTTTGCCCGTGGTCGCGACTTTGATGTCACGGATGAGCGTCTGCTCGACGGCGGATGGTCATTCGATATCCATTCCATCTTCGAGGAGTACACCGACATCGAACTGAGACTGTTCGGACGTCATCAGATCGACAATTTCGCAACGGCGGTGGCCTCGGTCGAGGCGCTGTTTGGCCGTCCGCTAGATGAGGCCGGTGTTCGAGAGGCGGCGGCATTGGTTACGGCACCGGGCCGGATGGAGATCTTGCGCCGCGACCCGGTCCTGATGGTGGATGGCGCCCACAACCCCGAGGCAACGCAGGCACTTGCATCAGCTCTTGAGGAAGGGTTTCCGGGGATCAGATGGGAGATGGTTTTCGGGACGATGGCCGACAAGGAGGCTTCCGAGATGCTGGCGCCGTTCGGAGCCCTCCTCACCGCCGTGCATGCCGTGGCCGCCGACAATCCGCGGGCGCGCGATCCTGCGGTTACCGCAGCGATGGCCTCAGACCTGCTCGAGGTCCCGGTGGCATCGTACGGCTCGATTGCGGCCGGACTCGAGGCCGCGATCGCATCCGGCAATCCGGTGCTGGTGACGGGGTCCATCTATGTCGTCGGAGAAGCTCGCGCGATCCTGAGTCCTGGATCCTGAGGACTAGCCTCCGGCCGACTTCCCCAGACCTGAAAGACATCACATGGATACCCAGCACACCTTCGTCATGGTCAAGCCCGATGGAGTCAAGAGAGGGCTTGTGGCCGAGGTGATTGGCCGGTTCGAACGCAAGGGTCTGACCCTGGAGCGTATGCGAATGCTCATCATCGATGAGGATCTGGCCGGTCGGCACTACGCCGAGCACACCGCCAAGCCCTTCTTCGGCGAGCTGGTCTCCTTCATCACGAGCGGTCCGGTGGTGGCGATGGAGTGGTCGGGACCTGAGGCGGTATCGATCGCGAGGACACTCATGGGGACCACCAATCCTGCTGAAGCGCCGCCCGGCACGATCCGGGGTGACTTTGGCACCATCATCACCGAGAACATCGTGCACGGATCGGATTCACCTGCCAGCGCAGAGCGCGAAATTCAACTGTTCTTCTCATAGCCCGCCCAGTGGTTACACTTCCCGCATTCCCACATAGGCTGTAGTCCATGTCCTCCTTGATGTCGCTGGCGACTCGTGACATGGCCATCGACCTCGGAACGGCGAACACGCTGGTCTACGTCCGCGGACAAGGCATCGTGCTCAACGAACCCTCGGTCGTGGCCATGAATACGCGCGATAACACTGCGCTAGCTGTGGGGCTCGAGGCGAAGCGGATGATCGGGCGCACCCCGTCGCACATCCAGGCGATTCGGCCGTTGCGTGATGGTGTGATCGCCGACTTCGACATCACCGAGAGGATGCTGCGCTACTTCATCAAGAAGGTGCAGCCCCGCAGGTGGGCCCGCCCTCGTATCATCGTCTGCGTCCCCTCCGGTATCACGGGCGTGGAGCGGCGCGCCGTCGAGGAAGCGGCATACCACGCAGGAGCCCGCCGGGCCTATACGATCGAAGAGCCGATGGCGGCCGCTATCGGAGTCGATCTCCCTGTTCACGAACCGGCCGGGTCGGTCATCGTCGATGTCGGTGGCGGTACCACTGAGGTTGCGGTGATTTCTCTTGGCGGCATTGTGGTCGCTCGGAGTTCCCGGATCGGTGGAGATGAGCTCGACGAAGCGATCGTCAGCTGGGTGAAGAAGGAGTACAACTTGCTCCTCGGTGATCGAACCTCCGAGCAGCTCAAGATGGCGATCGGGTCTGCTTGGCCGTTTACCGACGAGCCGAACGCCGAGATTCGCGGTCGGGACCTGGTCACCGGACTCCCGAAGACGATCATCATTACGGCCGCCGAGGTCAGGGAGGCGATCGAGGAGCCCGTGCAGGGCATCATCGATACCGTCAAGTACTGCCTGGACAAGACTCCACCGGAGTTGGCGGCCGATGTCATGGATCGCGGAATCGTGATCACGGGGGGCGGGGCGCTTTTGCGTGGCCTCGACGTGCGAATCGCCAACGAGGCCGGAACGCCGGTCGTCACCTCGGACCGTCCGCTCCACTCGGTCGTCCTCGGTTCGGGCAGGTGCCTCGATGACTTCGACATCCTCCAGGAAATCCTGACGACCACCTCGGGCCGCCTGTAGAAGGAGGCCGCAGTGTGGCGGCCGACAAATGTCGATAGACCAACCGGCGTGTTCATCGGTCTCGTCGTCTTGTCGTTGGTGCTGGTAACTGTTGATCTTCGGGCGAGCGGTGTAGGCGTCGGGGGAACGATGCGTGAGGGTGTCCAGACCGTGTTCACCCCAGTCCAGCGGGTGGTATCGGCAGCCACCCGTCCGGTTGCAGGCTTCTTTGAGGATCTCTCCGACATCTTCAGCCTGCGCGGCGAGAATCGACGGTTGCGGACCGAGGTAATCGAGCTGGAGCGTCGGCTCGAGGAAGCTGAGATCCTGGAGATACGTATCGCCGAATTGGAGGCAATCCTCAGCCTCGAACCTCCCGACGAGCTTGATTCGGTCGTTGCTCAGGTTCTTGCGGTTGGTGTTTCGGAGTTCGACCACTCGCGAGTAATCGACCGGGGTCGCACCGACGGAATCACCGTCGATATGCCGGTGGTCGACGAAGGCGGTCTGATCGGGCGGGTCGTCGCTGTGACGGACGAGGTGGCGCGGGTGCGACTGATCACCGACCCATCGATCCGAGTTGCGGTCCGGGTTGAGCGCACGGGAGAGACCGGTGTACTGACCGGTCGCGGCTCGGCACCAATGGTGCTCGAGATGTTCAATCGCGATGCGGCGGTGGTCGAGGGTGACATCTTGATAACGGCTGATGGTCGTTTTCCGGCTGGGATCGCGGTCGCCAGGGTCCTGGAGCCGGCGCGCTCGGAAGTCGGCTTTTCGCTTCGTACGATTGCGGAGCCGACGGCGGAGGTCACGCGAATCGACTTCGTTCGGGTGCTGGCATTCACCCGCGATCGGGTCGGCATTCAGGACCTCGAGGATCTGGAGCGTCCGCCGGTCATCATTCCCGCCGAGGATGCCCCCGCCGAAGGAGAGTCGGACGAGGCGCCGCCCGTCGAGGATGAGGTCCCGACGGGGGAGGGAGACGGTACGGGCGTGCCCGAAGACACAGGCGAGGGAGCGGGTGGCTGATGAACACCGCTCTCAAGTACCGCCGAGTCGCAGTCGTCGTCTTTTCGATCGTCATCGCGGCCGTCGTTCAGACGACCTTGTTCGTGCATCTGCGACCGTTTGACGCCGCACCGGCGCTGGTGATGCTCGTCGTGATCGGGTTGTCGCGACACCTGTCGGCCGAGTTTGCGCTGCTCACCGGTTTCTCTGCGGGACTGCTCGAGGACTTGTTGTCGCAATCGGCGCTCGGGTTGTGGGCGCTCACTCTGACGACGGTCGCATACGTAGTCGTCCGGATACGGGACCGGATGGAAGAAGACTTCTCGCTGCTCGCGCCGTTCGTATTCGGCCTGACGCTGGGTGCTATCGCACTATTCGCGGTGCTCGGTACGATCTTCGGAGAGAAGACGCTCGCCGACGCCGGACTCGTGCGGAAGATCCTCGTGCCCTCCATCTACAACGTTGCTTTGGCGGGAGCCGTGCTCCCGTTCTTCACCTGGGCCCTCGGAGTTCGCGCCGCCACGAATCCGTACCAGACATGAATCTCGGGTGGCGACTGTTCTCCATCGGTGTCCTCGTTGCCAGCCTGTTCGGCGTTCTCTTGCTGCGTCTCTGGTTCCTCCAGGTAACCGACATCGAAGCCTCGCTCGTGGTCGCTTTCGAGCAGCGAGTCCGCGTCGTCGAAATCGAAGCACCCCGGGGCGATATCTTCGACCGGGACGGCAAGGAGCTGCTCGCCGGCACGTCCGCCACCCTCCGGGTGGTCGTCGACCGCAGACTCGTCGAAGAGGATCAGGAGGAGTTCTTGGTCCGCAATCTCTCGGCGCTGCTGACGATCCCGGCCAGCGAGATTCGGCGCACATTCGAGGAGAAGGGCGAGGGTGCGCGGTTCCCATTGGGCGATCAGATCAGCCAATCGACCGGAATCTCTGTGTTGGAGAACATCGAGGATTTCCCGGGAGTGGCGATCGAGCCGGTGCCGTTTCGGGTCTACCCGTTGGCAGAGACGGCCTCCCACATTGTTGGCTACATCGGCTCCCCCGACGCGGAGGATCTCAAGAGAGAAGAGATCGAGGAGAACGATCGGGTAGGAAAGTTCGGGCTGGAGAGTGAGTACGACAGTGACTTGCGCGGCACACCGGGCCGGATCACCTTCCGGGTGAATGCCGAGGGCGAGATTCTGGGGGTTCTCGAGGAGATCCCTCCCCAGCCGGGCGGATCGCTGATCACAACCATCGATATGGATGCACAGCGTTTTCTCGAGGAGACGCTGGTTTCCGGCGTACAGCTTGCACGGCTGACGGAAGACGAAGGGGTGTTCCGCGCTGCCGCCGTAGTTCTCGACGCGACCGATGGATCGATAGTCGCGATGGCGTCGGTACCGGCCTTCGACCCTTCGATCTTTAGCGACGGCAGGTTGTCGCAGGAGGACTGGGGAAAGCTGTCTGAGAAGGCGGTGTTCAATAACTTTGCAATCCAAGGTCTCTTCCCGCCCGGGTCGTCGTTCAAGGTGATAGTCAATGCCCTCGCCCGCCAGTATCGGATCTCTCCGGCGCTGGAGGCGGAGTACCGCGATACCGTCGATCAAGAGGCCGACCCGACCGCCTTCTTTAGCGATGGCGAGTTGCTCTTCCCCGAAACCCCTCCCCTCAATGATTGGAAGGATGGCGGTCACGGTTTGGTGGACCTCTCCGAGTCCCTGGCCCAGTCGGTCAACACCTACTACTGGTCGATCGCACTCGAGATCTGGAATGAGCGAAATCTCCTGAATGACACCGGCGTTGTGTGGCCGGAGGAGCTTCTCCAGGACTTCGCCCGCGACCTCGGCTTTGGCGACCGGACCGAAATCGATCTTCCGTTTGAGCAACCAGGGCTTGTTCCCGACCGGGAGTGGTTCGAGCTCAACCAGCGAAACCTGACCGGGCTGGTCCGAGAAGAGGGCAGCTGGACGGGTGGTGACCTGATGAACATCGCCACCGGTCAAGGGGCACTCACGGTGACGCCGCTGCAGATGGCAGTTGCCTATGCGGCCTTGGTCAACGGGGGCACGGTGTGGGAGCCGCGGATCGTAGAGTCGGTGCGAGACGGCGAGAACAACTTGGTGTTCCGGAACCTCCCGAGCGTGGCAAACAAGATCGATTTCCGGCCTGGGGTGGTCGAAGACCTGAAGGATGATCTCAACGGTGTGGTGAACAGTGAGACCGGTACTGCCAAGACGGCATTTGAGGGGTTCTGCGAAGCAGATGTGCCAGACGATGAATGTGCCGCTCTTCAGGAGGTTGGGGGCAAGACCGGCACGGCCGAGATCTTCCAGGCCGATGACCCTGATGCAGAGGTCGACACCGCGTGGTTCGTGGGTGCCGCTCCGCTCTCCGAACCCAAGTGGGTGGTCGCCGTTGTGATCGATCGGGGTGGCTCCGGGGGCAGGGTGGCTGCTCCGACGGCGCGGCGCATCTTCCAGTACCTGATGGGCGAGACACCCGACGCGGTGCGACCCGGGGACGAGTCGGAGAGATGAGCCAACCGATCCCAGGCCAGGTTCAGCTGCGGCCCCAGGTTGAGCGGAGTCGCCCGGACTTCGTGATGATCACGATCATCGCTTCGCTCACTGCGCTCGGCTTGCTGATGATTCTGAGCACCAGCGGCCCCCGGCTCGAAGCAGAGGGAGCGGCTCGGGCATCCGAGATGGTCCGGCAATCGACGTTCGTGGTGCTGGGGGCGGTTGTCTTTTTGGTGGCAACCATTCTGAGCGATCGGCAGTGGCGGCTTCTGACGCCGTGGGTCTACGCCGGCACTCTGTTCTTGCTGGTCTTGGTGCTGATCATCGGCGAACTCATCCAAGGAGCTGCGCGATGGATCCCGCTCGGCGTGGTCAACCTGCAGCCATCGGAGGTGGCCAAGCCGGCGGTCATTCTGATTCTCGCTGCACTACTCGCCGGCGCCGTCAAGGTGAAGTGGTTGAGGATTCTTCAGGCGTTTGCGCTGGTTGGGGTTCCCGCCGTGCTCATCTTTCTCCAACCCGATCTCGGGACGATGCTGGTGTTTGGGTTTGTGGCCGTCGTGATGTTGTTTGTCGCCGGCACCGATGTACGTCAGATAGTGATCCTCGGGCTGCTGGCGTTGGCGGCCCTGATCTTCTCCATCGAGGCGAATGTCCTCCAGGAGTATCAGGTGAAGCGATTGACCGGTTTCCTCAACCCGGGGGAGCAGACACTGGAGATCAACTACAACCAGAACCAGAGCCAGATCGCCATCGCTGGTGGGTCGATGTTTGGCCAGGGGTTGTTCGAGGGCACCCAGACCAACCTGGCCTTTGTCCCTGCTCAGACGACGGATTTCATCTTTACGGCCGTCGCCGAGCAGCTCGGCTTCGTTGGAGCGGCGACCGTCATCGGGCTCTATGCCGTGTTGGTCTTCAGGTTGCTCGTCATCTCCTCTGCCGCCAGGGATCGATTCGGGCAGTTATTCGCCGCCGGCATGGCGGCGATGATCGCGTTCCATGTTTTTGTCAACATCGGGATGACCATCGGGCTATTACCCGTGACGGGTTTGCCGCTCCCCTTCTTGTCGTTTGGGGGCTCGTTCTACATATCGACGCTGTTTGGACTCGGCGTTGCTCACTCGATCTGGGTGCACCGCAGCCGTGTGCCGCTGGGCGCGGTACCGAGTCGAACCGTCTAGCAGGCCGACTGGGAGGTGAAGTCGCGTTCGGGGCTCTGAGCGGGATGCTTCGGGGTCGGCACTAGGGTCTCGGCGCATGGATCGGCGTGGAGACAAGGGTTGGGTAGAGGTCATTTGCGGTCCGATGTTCTCCGGCAAGAGCGAGGAGCTCATTCGCCGGATCACCCGGTATCAGATCGCCCGAGTTCCCGGACAAACGTTCAAGCCGGTGATCGATGATCGCTACGCCACTGATCAGGTGGTTTCACATTCGTCGCTTTCGGTATCGGCAGAGCCGGTTGCTGATAGCGACATCCTGTTGCGCTCTGTAAAGGACCGCACAGAGGTCATCGGCATCGATGAGGCTCAGTTTTTCGACGACGGCCTGGTCGAAGTCGTCGCCCAATTGGCTGCGACCGGGAAGAAGGTCATCGTGGCCGGTCTCGACCTCGACTACCTGGGTCGTCCGTTCGAGCCGATTCCGACGCTCGTGACCCACGCTGAGTACGTGCTGAAGAGCCTTGCGGTTTGCCACAGGTGTGGAGGCGCAGGGATGTACACGCAGCGTGTCATCGCTTCAGACCAGCTTGTTGTGTTGGGCGCCGAGGGTGCCTACGAGGCTCGGTGCCGCTATTGCTATGACCCGAGCGAGGGTCAGCAGGAGCAGCTGGAGGTCTGAGGGGCCCTGAGTCCCACGGCCTCATGGTCTGACTCGGTGTTTCCGACACCCTGGGTTTTCAACACCAGGTCTTGGGAACCCCTCGTGGTATCCTCACGCCTCGTCGGGTTCTGTAGACGGTATTCGCGTCGAATCCGGCACTTCCGACCACCGGAGCATCGAGTGAGCAGTTCGCACCTCTGCAGCCGCGTCCGCCGCCAGGCGTCCGCAATCTGCGTTCCTCGGCTCCCGGACGGTCGACATCAAGAGTCGGTAGACCCCGACAGGGGTTCGAAGGAGTTTTTCCATGGGAATGTTTCGCAAGCGTCGCGCCGAGGTGGTGCGTCGGGGGATCGGCGACACCGCAGTCGAGGAGCGCAAGACAAAGCGGGTCGCCGGTAGCACGGTCGAGATCCGTCGGATTCGTGAGGTAGAGAAGCCTCAGAAGGCAAAGGATCGAAAGCGGAGAGATAGGTCGGGCCGCGGTGAGGCGCGTCGTCGGCCGTCTCGTCAGCAACCGGAGATCATCGCCCCTCCACCGACCGAAAAGAAGCAGATGCTGGTGCGTCGAACGCCGCATCAGACTCAGATAGTCGTTCTTGAGGGCGCTCTGCTCGTCGAGCACTACGTCGCCCGCAGCGACAAGCAGAGCCTTGCCGGCAACATCTATCTGGGAAAGGTCCGCAACGTTCTACCCGGTATGGAGGCCGCCTTCATCGACTTCGGAGAGGCCAAGAACGGCGTGTTGTACGCCGGCGACGTTCAGACGGGCGAGAACGGTCGGCGCAATCAGCGGATCGAGAAGGTCCTCAAGGTTGGCGATGAGATCCTGGTGCAAGTTGTCAAAGACGCCATGGGCCACAAAGGTGCGCGACTCACGAACGAGATCAATCTCAGCGGCCGGTATGTCGTTCTCGATCCGAATGCGCAGAAGCCCGGGATCAGCCGCCGCCTACCCGACAACGAGAGGGATCGACTGCGTCGGATAGCCGAAGATCTGCGACCGGACGGTTTCGGCGTGATCGTTAGAACTGCCGCCGAAGGTGCCTCCAGGGAGGAGATCGGGGCCGACATCGACCGGTTGATGGTCACTTGGACCGAGGTCTCCGCATCGGCTCCCAATGGTGGAGCGCCGCGTCTCATCTATGAAGAGCCACCACTCGTCATCCGAGTGATTCGTGAGCACTTTACGCGCGATTTCAAGCGTCTTCTCATCGGTGACACTGAGGTCCACGACATGGTCGTCGACTACCTGAAGCACACCGACCCGGACCTCGTCGAGCGCGTGCAGCGGTACTCCGACGAATTGCCGTTGTTCGAGCGATTCCACGTGGAGGATCAGCTGCGAAAGGCGCTCGACCGCAAAGTGTGGCTCCCATCGGGCGGTCACATTGTGATCGATCGTACCGAGGCGCTGATGGTGATCGATGTGAATACGGGCAGATTCGTCGGTCACTCGAATCTCGAGGAGACGGTGCTTCAGAACAACCTCGAAGCCGCAGAGGAGATAGCCCACCAGCTCCGGCTGCGCGACATCGGCGGGATCATCGTCATCGACTTCATCGACATGGAGATCATCAAGAACAGAGACGCAGTGTTGCTTCGCCTGCGCGAGCAACTCGCCAAGGACAAGACTCGCACTCAGGTGTTCGATGTCTCCAACCTCGGCCTCGTCGAGATGACGCGCAAGAACGTGTCGGAGGGACTCCTCGAGACCTTCTCGCATGTCTGTCCAGAGTGTTCCGGTCGGGGGGTGGTGCTCTACGAGGATGCCGCTGCTACCGGTGCGGCCATTCCGGCTACCGAATCCGACGAGTGACCAGGGGCACTAAGATGCCCGCCGATCCCCCTCTTAAGGTTTCTTCAGACATGTATGCCATCATCCGCACAGGCGGCAAGCAAGCAAAGGTCTCCGAAGGCGACGTCATTGATGTCGAGCGGCTGTCGGCCGACGGCGACGAGGTGTCGTTTACTCCTTTGCTCGTCGTAAACGACAAAGGGAAGGTCTTCTCGGGCCGCGACAAGCTGAAGTCCGCCAAGGTGACTGCCAAGGTGGTTGGTGCGGGTGCCGGCGAGAAGATCGACATCTTCAAGTACAAGGCAAAGACCGGATATCGGCGTCGCAGCGGTCATCGCCAGAAGTTCACGACGATCGAGATCACCAAGATTCAACCTCCGCGGGCCCAGAAGAAGTCCGCAGACGAAGCGTCGGCCGACGAAGGCGAGGAGGCCTGACATGTCCAAGACCAAGGGCGGCGGCTCCAGCAAGAACGGCCGCGATTCACAATCAAAGCGACTGGGACCGAAGGTGTTTGATGGGCAGCAGGTGAAGGCCGGCGCCATCCTGGTGCGGCAACGTGGCACCAAGCTCCATCCCGGCCGTAACGTCGGGAAGGGTGGCGACGACACACTATTTGCCACCATCGAGGGCGTGGTCAGCTACGGCACGCGGCGTGGTCGTCGCGAGGTCAGCGTCCTCGAAGAGGTCTGAGAGGACGCGCCGCTAGGCGCGGACTCGGAGCGTGTTTGTAGATCAGGTTCGTGTCCATCTCCGCGCCGGTGACGGCGGGGCTGGTGTCTCGTCGTTCAAGCGCCAGCGGGGCAAGCCGCGCGGGCGCGCCGAGGGCGGTTCAGGGGGAACAGGCGGGGACATCGTCATTGAGGCGGCCGAAGCCGTTGGTACCCTTCTCGACTTCCAAAGAAGGCCGCACCGTCACGCGGCCAACGGAGCGCACGGCAGCGGTGACCTTCAGCACGGTCGGGCCGGATCGGACGAGGTGCTCTCGGTCCCTACCGGGACCATCGTGCGCGAGATCGACGGAACTGTGATTGCCGACCTCGCCCAACCGGGTCAACGCGTTACGGTCTTGACGGGTGGTCGCGGCGGCAAGGGCAATGCCGCGCTGGTGAGCAGGGCCAACGTCGCTCCCAACTTTGCCGAACAGGGCGAATACGGGGGGAAGCGCGACCTGGTTCTCGAGCTGAAGTTGCTGGCCGACGCGGCGCTCATCGGCTTCCCGAACGCTGGCAAGAGCACCTTTGTCTCACGGGTCTCGGCTGCCAAGCCAAAGATCGCCGACTATCCCTTTACGACCCTCGAGCCCAATCTGGGTGTTGTGGAGGTAGACGACAGACGGTTCGTGCTCGCCGACATACCGGGTCTGGTGGAGGGCGCTGCGGTCGGCAAGGGACTTGGCCATTCCTTCCTGCGTCACGCGGAGCGGGCGAGAGCGCTGGTGATACTGCTTGATCCGTCACCGCTCCAGGAGATCGACTGCGTGGCACAGCTCAGCGTCCTCCGAGCAGAGTTGGCCGCCCACGACGCCGAACTGGCCGCCCGCGCCGAGATCGTGGCGGTAGCGAAGGCTGATCTTGGCTCTGTGGAGACACTCGTGGAGCGGCTCGGTGCGGTTGGCATTGAACCATTTGTCGTGTCGGCGGTTACGGGGGAGGGCGTCGAACCGCTTCTTCATGCCATCGCGGATGCAGTGGATCGAGCTGAGAAGGAATCCCCGCAAGGCGAGGGCTTCCTGCTCCATCGTCCGGTGCCTCCGAGCTTCGACATCGAACACGACGGCGAACGTTGGGTTGTCGTGGGCCTACTGGCAGAGAGAGCCGTCGCCCTCGACGATCTCACCAAACCTGAAGCTGCCGATTTCGCGGCGCGACGATTGACCGCGGCCGGGGTCGATGCCGCCTTGCGCCAGGCGGGTGCCAGGCCGGGTGACGAGGTTCAGATCGGCGAGATCGTCTTTGAGTTCTCCGACGATGCGGAGTCCTCCTAGGAGTCGCTGCCGATCTGGATCAGCTCGTCGGCGGTCAGGCATTCGAGCATTGCCGGAACCATCTCGGCTGCCAGCGCCGGATCATCGAACGGATCGACGGTGGAGTCTGCGAAGGAATCCGCCATCGCGGCGCGGAACGCCTCGCTGTTCACGAAAGCGTCTGCCAGGCAACGCGACGATTCCTGGCTGATCGACCCGGCGAACTCCTGGGTGAGTACCTGGCCGAAGTCGGCGCATCCCAGCATCGTGTCGACGACGGCTGCCCGCTCTCCGGCTGAGGCCTGGGCCATGAAGTCGTCAAAGTCCATCTGAAGCGTTTCCGCTATTCGCTCGGCGCCGAACACGTCGATGAGACCGACGGCAAAGCAGGCCGCTTGCTCGTCGGTGAACTGGAACTCATCGTCGTCTTCGGCGTCGGCAACGATCTTTGCCGACAGACTGCTGATGAGCTGGCTGTTCTCGCCCCCAGCGGCGGCGTCGCTGTCGCCCGAGTCGTCGTCGCCGCAAGCCACAAACACCAGGGCCAGAGTAAGCATCGTCGCCATCATCCGTCTCATGTGTCCTCCGCCGCGAGTGTTGGTGGCCGCAGGTTATCAACCTTTGTCGTCCCTACACTCGTCGGGCGATGAGCCACGCCAGTCCCAACGAGATTGCGGCCGCCCTGCGCCGGGAGGGCTACCTTCCCGACGACCGGATCGCCCAAGTCGTGTTCCTAGCCGAGCGACTCGACAAGCCGGTGCTGGTCGAGGGTCCGGCCGGCGTAGGTAAGACGGAACTCGCCAAGGCTCTCGCTGCTGCCCACGATCGACGGCTGATCCGTCTCCAATGCTACGAGGGCCTCGACGAGGCCAAGGCTCTTTACGAGTGGAATTACCGCAAGCAGTTGCTCCGCATCCAAGCCGATGAACAAGCCGATTGGTCCGAGCTGGCCGAAGACATCTTCAGCGAGGAGTTCCTGCTGTCCCGGCCGCTGCTGGAGGCGATCGGATCGGCCGACCCCGTCGTTCTCCTCATCGACGAGATCGATCGCGTTGAGATGGAGACCGAGGCTCTCTTGCTCGAGGTGCTCAGCGACTTTCAGGTCTCGATCCCCGAGCTGGGCACGATCGAAGCGTCGAGTCGGCCGATGGTTCTCCTCACCTCGAACAACACCCGTGAGCTCTCCGAGGCGCTCAAGCGACGGTGCCTGTTCCTCCACATCAACTACCCGACTATCGAGCGCGAAACCGAGATCCTCCTTTCGCGGGTACCCGAGATCCCTGAGGCACTGGCCGACAGCATGGCGAAGATCGTCGCCTCGATCCGATCGGAACCCATTCGCAAGCCCCCGTCGGTCAGCGAATCCCTCGACTGGGCTCGCACCCTGCTCACGCTTGGGATCGATCGGCTCGACGAGAACACGGTCACCGACACGCTCCACGTGCTTTTGAAGTACCAGGCCGACATCGACAAGGTTGCGGCATCCCTGGCTGAGTCCTGATGCTCGGGATCCTCACAGGATTCGTCGATGAGCTCAGGGAGGCGGGTATTCCAGTGTCGATGGTGGAGGCGATCGATGCCGCCAGAGGTATCGAACACATCGATCTGGCATCACGTTCTTCGCTCAAGGCGGTGCTGGGCTCAACGCTGGTCAAGAACGCTCGACACCACTTGGCGTTCGAAGTGGCGTTCGAGGCCTTCTTTGCTCTCTCCGGCCCCCAGGCGGGATCGGAGGAGGATGATGCTCGCAGCGATGCTGCAAGGTCGCTCCTTTCAGGTCTCTCCGGTACCGGAGGAGCAGGCGGGGGGGATCAAGACGATGCCTCCGACCTGGTAGCCGCCCTCCTCACAGCGCTGCGAGAACGCGACGATTCCCTGCTGCTGGCTGTCGTTCGGGCGGCGGTGGATCGGCTGGCAGGGATCGAACCGGGTCGGCCTGTAGGCGGCGCGTACTACCTGTACCGGGTGATTCGCCGCCTCGAGCTCGAGCAAGTAGGTGCTGATCTCAGCGAAGTCGTGGAAGGAGAGGCGTCGTCATCGCTGGAGCGTAGGCTGGCGGAGGAGGAAGTGGAGCGAAGGCTGGCGCAGGTACGCGAGATGCTGCGGTCCGAGATCAGGAGACGTCTGGTGGCGGACAGGGGACCGCGGGCGGTGGCACGCACGTTGCGACGTCCGCTCATCGAGGATATCGATTTGGCTGCGGCGACCAGGGACGAGCTGGTTGAGGTCGAGCGAGTAGTCCACCCGCTGAGTCGCCGGTTGGCTACCCGACTGGCGCAACGACGGCGGAGCGGGACGAGAGGTCGTCTCGACATTCGCCGGACGATGAGGGCGTCGTTGTCGACTGGCGGTGTTCCGGTAGATCCTCGATTCAGGCGTCCTCGGCCCGGGAAGCCCGAGATCGTGTTGTTGTGCGACATCTCCGGGTCGGTGGCCACCTTTGCCCGCTTCACAATGCAGATCGTTTATGCGATCGGGGCTCAATTCAGTCGGGTGCGGAGTTTTGCTTTCATCGATGGGCTCGACGAGGTCACATCGTTCTTTGGCCCCGGGGCGGATTTCGCGGCGGCCATGCGTCGAATCGGCGCCGAGGCGGAGGTCGTCTGGCTCGACGGCCACAGTGACTATGGGAATGCCTTCGCGACCTTCCGCGACCGGTTTCTGGAGGACGCCGTGAGTACCAAGACCACAGTCATCGTGACCGGGGATGGTCGGAGCAATTACCACGATCCGAATGCTGAAGCCCTGCGGGACATCGCCAGGAGCGCCAGAGCGTTGTTCTGGCTCAATCCAGAAGCACAGCGGTACTGGGACACCGGCGACTCCATCATGGGTCTCTATGCCCCCTGGTGCGACGAGGTGTCCGAGGTGAGGAGCCTCCGGCAGTTGGAACGATTCGTGGAGCGTGTAGCGATTCCGGCGACGAGACCGATGCGACCCATTGCCTGATCCTCAAGGTCATGGGGGAAGCCGTCGATACCACGAAGTATGCGGACCGACCGGTCCGCGGAAAGGGACTGTCGTGGGTCATCGCGTGCTTGTGGTGGAAGACTCCGCCGTCATCCAGCGACTCATCAAGGTTTGCTTGCGTCCGGCCGGGGTAGAGGTCGAGACCCGAGACGACGGTCCGAGTGGTCTCGAGGCTGCTCTCGAGAATCCGCCGTCACTGCTCATTCTCGATGTTGGGTTGCCGCGGATGGACGGCTGGGAAGTGCTGGAGCGGATCCGGAGTGACGCTCGAACGCGAGATCTCAAAGTCCTCGTGCTGACCGCCCACGCCCAAGAGGAGACCCGTGAGAGAGCCGATCGCGGTGGTGCCGACGCGTTCCTTACGAAGCCGTTCCGACCAGATGATCTGCGGGCCGTGGCATTGTCTCTGATGCACGACCCAGGGATGGCCGTCGGCATCGCCTGACCCCTTCCGGTTCGCCTCGACCCGGGATACGGTGGTGGCCTTCGTTGTCACCAATCGCACTGATCGTGGTCCTCGGGTTCTTGTGCCCCCTGCAGCCTCCAGTCGGGGGCGTGGTCGTACGACCCTTTGCACCTGAAGGCTTTTACGGCGGTCATTGGGGGATTGATCTGGCGGCCGATCCGGGATCTCCTGTCCGGGCTGCCGGTTCCGGGTCCGTGACGTTTGCAGGACCGGTTGCCGGCCGCCTGTCGGTGACGATCCACCACGGTGGCGATGTTCGAACGTCGTATTCGTATCTGTCGTCGGTGTCGGTTGGTATCGGATCAGAGGTGGCCGGAGGTGACATTGTGGGGTTGAGCGGTATGGATCACGGAGCGGCGGTTGTGCACTTCTCGTTGCGAATCGGGACGGCGTACGTTGAGCCTCCGTCCCGTCGTTGCTTGCTTGCTCCTGCCGACGGCTTGCGGCTGGGCGGACACCCGGCTCCGTCCACCTATCCTCGCACCCGTGCGACGCGGTTTACTCGGCGGTACCTTCGATCCACCCCACCTGGCCCATCTCTTGGGTGGTGAGGCGGCCTATCGCGAACTCGGACTCGATTTGGTCACGTTCATGCCGGCCGGTTCGCCGTGGCAGAAGGCGGAGCGCGATGTGACGGCTGCTTCGCATCGCTGGGAGATGACTCTTCTGGCCACAGAAGGCGCCGACTACTTCGAGGCCGACGACCGCGAGGTACGTCGCCCGGGTTGGACCTACACAATGGACACCCTCGAGTCTCTCGACGACGGTGATGAGGTCGTGCTGATCGTGGGGGCTGACACCGCGGTCGGCCTGCCCACCTGGTACCGGTTCGAGGACGTCATAGACCGCGTGGCTCTTGCCGTGATTCCCAGACCCGGTATCGAGCGCGCCGATGTCGATCGCATTCTGGGTGATCACCATTGGCTCGACGTGCCGGAGCTCCCTGTCAGCGGCACGATGTTGCGTCGCCGAGCCCACGGCGGGGCAAGTATCCGGTTCTTTGTCCCCGCCCTCGTCCACGAGTATCTGACCCGGCACGGTCTCTATGGGTAGGGGTGGTCGGGCAACGGCGTTTGCGATGATCATCGCTGTCGCGCTCGGCGGTTACCTGGGCCGCTCCCAGCTCCAGTCGGTGGTCGAGGGAGTCGTTGGTTCGATCGGTGATTGGTCGACCAAGCTGCGCGATCTCGCTGCCGCCGAACCCCGCACCGAGATCGGCCTGCGCAGTAGAGAAGGGGAGTCGGCAAGCGTCCTCATCACGCTCGGCGCCGGCGAGGACGACGCAGCGTTCGCCCTGCTGGCAGCCAATCCCGATGGACCACCGATCCTGGTGGTGCTGCCGCAAGATCTTCTGCTGGCCGTTCCCGGTTTTGGAGAGTTCCGGCTGGTCGATGCTCTCGTGTTCGGCGGACCCGAATTGGCCGCCCTCGCCGTAATCAATCAGTTCGGTATCCGACTCGACGGTGTGACCGCTCTTCCCAGCGGTTCCGTCGCCGACGGACTCCCCGGTCCGGTCGAAATCGACTTGTCTGTTCCTTTGTTCGTCGAGTCGTCCGACGGTTCGGTGTCGCGAGTCCTCTCGGCTGGAACGGCCGAGGTGACGCCGGACTTTGTGGAGACGTTGCTCGTCACCGCAGGAGTCGGTGACGCTTTCGAGTGGATTCAGCGCCAAGGTTCGGCATGGCGAACGGTCTTGGATGCCGTGGCCGAGGCGCCCGGGATCGCCGATCGGATCACTGCTCTCGGTGGAAGCGAAGCTGCCGACGGAGCGGATCTCCTGGTGACCGTGGCTGCGGAGCCCGAGGCGTTTCTGGCAACGGTGCCGGTTTCGCGAGCTGAATCGTCTTTGGGTATCGATGCCCTCATCCCCGTGGGGGATCAGGCGGACGCCTTCTTTCGGGAACGGCTCGGTCACCTCTTGTTGCGCCCGAGCGGACGGCCCCGTATCGAGGTCCTCAACGGCAATGGGCGGATCGGAACCACCGGCGACATCGCAGAGATTCTGGTTCGGGCCGGCTTCCGACTCGTCCGTACCGATAACGCCGACGACTTCGACTACGAGGAAACGCTGATCGTTGCTCAGGGAGAGCACGCCGAGGGCTGGGCGCGCGAGATCGTGGAGCTGCTCGGACGAGGGCTGCTGTTCCTCGAGGTGCGGGCCCCCTCTGGTGTTGTGGACGTCTCTATCATTGTGGGGCACGACATTCCATCCGGGGAAGGGTGATCCTTCATCGCAATCCATCCTGAGACATCCAGCACCGCGCAGGCCGCGGCTGTTGCCATCGATGACAAGAAGGGCCTTGAAGTAGCCCTGCTGGACGTTTCCGGGCTCATCGTGCTCACCGACGTCTTCATAATTGCAAGCGGTACCTCGCGCCGCCATGTGATCACGCTCGCAGAGGAGGCGGAGAGCAAGCTGAAAGAGCAGGACCGCCGACCACTTCGCCGTGAAGGTATGGAGGATGGAACCTGGGTGCTCCTCGACTACGGCGACGTCGTCGTCCACCTGTTCGACGAGGAGACCAGGGCGTATTACGACCTGGAGCGCCTGTGGGCGGATGCGCCGCGTCTCACGTTTGAGCCGGCGGTTTCCTGATTCACCACTGATACACTGCCGTCCGCTCGGGGGTGTAGCTCAGCTCGGCAGAGCGCTTGCATGGCATGCAAGAGGCCAGGGGTTCAAATCCCCTCACCTCCACTCAGGCATCTCTTCGTTCTGGCCCTGTTCGGGCCCGAACGGTTCGACGAGGTACAAGCATGGCTCGTGTTGCGAGTGCTACCTGCCTAACAACTGGCCTGCTGTGGGGGTTTGGGT
>JAJCYA010000088.1 GCA_029263095.1 Acidimicrobiia bacterium
AGGAATCGATAGAAGAAGCCCCCCGGGGAGTATCCGGGGGGCTTCTTCTATGAGATGATTCCGGCAGGCGTAAGTCAACTGGGAGCGACCATGTGGATGGTCTCGATAGACGCCGAGATACCCAACGACGGGCCAGCCTTCCTTCGCACCGAGCTCGCGCACATCACCACAGCCCTTCAGGGCACGGTGTCAGCCGGTGGGGACCGCAGTGTGAGCGTTGCGTTCCGGGTGGAGGCCGCGGATGGTGAGGCGGCTGTGAGGGTCGGTAGGGCGCGGTTCGTGGCGGCGGCTCGGGATGATGTGGAGATTGTCAGTGTGAGCTTCGAGCCGCTTTGAGCCATGGCCGTCAGCCTGCGAGGCGGACCGCAAGCCAGGACAGCGTGCGTTTCGTTGCGGGGGTCCCTTCTTCGGTCATGCTCTGGCGGAAGTAGCGGTCGGCTTGGCGTTGGGTGAAGATCGTCAACGGTTCGACGGCGCCGGGGGGGACCGTGCCGACGTTGCGGTAGATGAAGTCGTGGATCGGCGGGGCGGCCACGGCGCCGATCTCGTTTGGTGCGGACCCCGGGATCGGCCACAGGACTCGGGCACCGAACCCAGATCGAACCGGAGCTTCGCTGGGATCTCAGGGGCATAGCCGTTGAGGACCAGGTCGATCAGGGGTGATACGTCACCCCTCCGTTCAGCGATCGTTTGGCGAGCGACCGCATGAGGGGGTGCTGACGTCTGTCGACATATCACGGCGGCCCGCGAGCAACATCCGGGTGGTCTGAGCGAGTGGTCAGCCTGCCGGTACCGTTTGTTCCGGTGCTCGATGCCTGGGGAGCGAAAGCTGGAAGTGGGTCTTGGCTACGTCTCGGTGGTACGTGAGGTCCCCGCCCATGAGCTGGGCCAGGGTGCGCGAGATGTAGAGGCCGACGCCCAAGGATTCGGTCAGTCCCGGGTTCGGTTGGGAGCGTTCGTATGGCAGAAAGACTGTGTCGAGGCGGTGATCCTCGACTCCGCTTCCGTCGTCGGTCACCGTCAACGTGCTGTGCCCGTTGAGATGCCTCGTCGCGATACTGATGGTCGGGCCTCCGTAGCGAAGGGCGTTTTGCAGGAGATTGCGGACTATCTGACGGACCCGAAAGGCGTCGGCGACGGCGACCACCGGTTCGTCGGCTGAGATCAAACGTATCTCTGTCGGCACTGATGCCTGTATGACGCTGAGTGTCTGTGCTGCTTCGTCAGCGAGGACGACCGGATCTCGGCGCACTCTGATCTGGTCGGTGTCGGCACGGGCGTGCACCAGGAAGTCCTCGACCAGTCCTGTCAGTTCAGTGCTCTGCTGTGCGATGACCCCGGCAAACTCAGCGATTTCGGCGGCGGAGAAGTCCCCCAGGCTGTCGCGCAGCTCGTAGGCCAGGCCATTCACGGCGCTGAGCGGAGTGCGGAGTTCATGAGAGATCGCGGCGAGGAACCTGTCTTTAGAGTCGAGCAAGTCCCGGAGCTGGCTGTTGGCCTGGCGGAGATCGGTGATATCGAGCATCTGCGCGAGCATGTGCACTGGTTGCCCGTGGGGATCCCGTACCGCAGACAGATGGGCTACGCCGATACGCTCTGTCCCGTCGGCGGTGATGAAGACTCGCTCCATCTCGACCCTATCAGTCGTGCCGTTGAACAACGCTTCGATACCAGATCTGCTCCGTGCATGCTCTCGCTGCGGAGAGATGTCACGCCAGTTCAGCCGCACCAGTTGATCCTGAGGGCGAGTGAGCATCTCGGCGAAGGCGGCGTTTACCCTCTCGAAATCCCCGGTCGGAGACACGATCGCCATCCCGATCGGGGCATACTCGAAGGCATCGCCCAGTTGAGCCTCGGCATGGTCGCGGGCATCGGCAGCGGCACGGTGCAGCATCGTCGCATATCCGACCAGCCACCCAACACCGACCGCAGCAATCGTCCCGACCACCGCTCCCACATCAGTCAGAAACACCTTTGCTGAGCCCTGTGTCAACCAAAGGCCCAGGAGGTTCACTGGATAGGAGAGGAGGCCTGCGGTCAGACCCCACCGCGGACCATAGGACACCCCTACGAGTATCACGGGCAAGACCGATGCGATCGTGCCGGGCTGTCCAAGAAACGCGATCGCCAGGAAGTAGGTGGCCATCGACGCGATGGCCCAAACCTGTATTTTGATTGCAGTCATCCTCGACCTCTAAGACGCGCCCTTCCACATTCAATTACATCGGATGTGTGCATGGATGGCTTGAGCCTCCGTACCCTCATGGGCCGACAACCTCGACGCGTCGAAGCGCGCCTGAGCCACGAACTCAGCGAGGGACCGCATGAGTGTTCTGAGCATCCGTTGGCGTCCTTGGAGGATCCGTCCGTCGAAGATGGCGTGGCAGGTGCGGCAGCGACCGACGAGGTTCTCCGCCGTGCAGGTGGATGGTCGGCCGCCGATCCCCGACGCATCGATTTCGGCCTTCTCAGTCCACGGCTCATCGCAGTCAGGGAGGATGCACAGAGGCCCCTGCCGCTCAAGGATCTTCCTGTTGAGGGCTTCCATACTGCCCGTCTGCTGAGTATTGGCCGAGAGTGCCGAAGGGTTCGAACTTCGTGTGCAGCGGCCGCACGCACTCGAACGGATGAGCTCAGTTGATGAGATGGGACCAGCCGTAGAGGCGGCACCAATCGCGAGATGCCAACCCGACCGGGTGTTGTAGAGCAGCTCAGCCGCGAGATGAGAGGCACCTGCGACGTCGTACTCATCGACAACCCGGCCCCACAGACGGAGATCCCAATTCAGGTGGGTCATGAACGACGCGGTGAGCCGATCAGGGCCTATACCTATCGCTGAACAGCACATGACCCGCTGTTCAGACGAGCTTCGCGTATCTCATTGTCACGTCCCCTTGTAGTTGAGGACCTGATGGAGCTCGACCTCGATCGATACAAGGTCGGTCTGGTCACGCATCACACGATCGATGTCCTTATATGAATCCGGATGCTCATCGATCAGCCTCCCAGCCTTCGACTCGAGCCACGCCCTGTCACCCATCGCTTCGGTGAGCGACTCGACCGACAACGTCCGTTTCGCCTCCGTACGCGACATCGTTCGACCGGCCCCGTGCGCCGACGAGTCGAACGACGCCGAGTTCCCCAGACCCTTCACAATGTACGAATTGGTGCCCATCGATCCGGGGATCACACCCCAATCTCCCACCCGGGCCCGGATCGCACCCTTGCGGGTGATCCACAGATCCTTGCCATGGTGACGCTCACGAGCCGTGTAGTTGTGATGGCAGTTCACACGGCGACGTTCAACCAACGGCCGAGCGACTATCACAAACAGCGCTCCGAGGACCGCGTCCATCATCTGCTCCCGGTTGGCGAGAGCGTATTCCTGTGCCCACAGCAGATCGGCTATGTATGCCTGGAACTCCGGCTCCCCCTCAACAAGATAGGCGAGGTCCGGATCCTCCAGGGTGATGAACCGCTCCTTCATCAGGCCCTTCGCCCGGGCGATATGCCGACGGGCCAGCATGTTGCCCACACCCCTCGAACCGGAATGCAGCACCACCCACACGCCGTCCACCGGATCCAGACAGACCTCAACGAAATGGTTCCCGGAGCCGAGAGACCCGAACTGCTCGACCGTCTTCCGGGCCAGCTGCTCATCCCCGGCGACCGCCGCATTCGGATGCGCAGACCACCAGACATCACCCCGCAACCGTTTGTGGCCACGGGAATAACCCCGACCAACACCGGCAGGGACCCGCTGCTCAATCGACGACAACAGACCACCCAGATCATCCGGAAGATCCCCCGCATCGAGACCGGTCTCCACCGCGATCATCCCGCAACCGATATCCACACCGACCGCCGCCGGGATGATCGCCCCCAACGTCGGAATCACCGAACCCACAGTCGAACCCAACCCGTAGTGAGCGTCCGGCATCAACGCCACATGACCCTGAATGAACGGCAGCTTCGACGTCCGATGCGCCTGAGCAACCGCCTTCGGATCGATGTTCTCAGCACCCCAAGCCAACAACGTCCTACTCAACTTCTCAGGCATCAGTCATCCTTCCAAGGGTATATGGACGGGTGTTCGATCAATTCTGTGACCATCCATCGGCGCTTCAGCCTGGCCGCGTTTCGATGTGATCAACGGAAGCTGTTGACCCGTAGGGGCTAGCGGAGGCGCAAGGAATCGAACCTTCTGCGCGATTGTTCGGGTCAGCTTTGTGGGCCCGTCCGAACTGTGGGGTACTGAGCCGCGGGGTAGGGAGGTGCGGGCACCGGCTTGGGGAGCAAGCGTCGCCGCTGGGTAGGTGGAGACGTGTGGCGGGCTACGTCTGAACTTGGCGGAGGCGCAAGGAATCGAACCTTCTGCGCGATTGTTCGGGTCAGCTTTGTGGGCCCGTCCGAACTGTGGGGTACTGAGCCGCGGGGTAGGGAGGTGCGGGCACCGGCTTGGGGAGCAAGCGTCGCCGCTGGGTA
>JAJCYA010000089.1 GCA_029263095.1 Acidimicrobiia bacterium
TCGACGGAGCGCCAGCGGCCGTTCGAATTCCAGTGGAAGAGCCCGAGGATCACGAGTGCCGTAACAACCAACGCCAGTAAGGCTCGGGGGAGGCTCATGCGGCTCAGACTACGCCAGCGACCGATATCGGCCTCTGATGACATTTACGAGCAGTGGCCGATGGTGGGGCGAGCACACCTCAAGGAGCGCCCGCTTGAGTCAGCAGGTCTCATGATTTCTTCACCGGCACAGCCGGTGTTCGAGTGATCGTGGCGGCTATCCGAGTTCCTCGGCGAGAGCGACAGCTTGTTGGGCGGTCAGCTTCCCGAAGATGAAGACGTGGATCCCATCACCAGTCGTGAACTTGAGACCGGCGTATTCAGCCCCATTGTTTGCCCACACCGCTGGTGCGCCATCCACGTCTACCAGAGCTGCAGTCCAGATGTATGGGGCGAAGCGGGCTCGAGGATCAAACGTCGGGTCGTGGCTGGTATCGACATTGATCTCCGATCCATCGATGTCGTAGATGGCGGAACGCCACAGTCCGCTCTTCCAGGATCCGACGCTCGTCCGGTTCGAAACCACCTCCAGATCCCCCAATGCCTCGGCGTCCACAGTGGCTCGGCCCATACTGGGGTCGATTGTGATCGCATTGATCACGCCTAGTACTCGGTCTTGTGGGAGGCCGTAGGTTTCGGCGTACATTGGTGTTCCCGACGCGTCGAACCACCAGACGTCGGTGTGACCATCGGAGCCAAGTTGGAACCGAGAAGGCTGACCATTGATTGTGGGTGCCTCGACAGTGCCGCCACCCCACCCGCAACCCGCACCGCAGACATCATCGAAACGAGTGGTCTGTGGCCACACCGTCATCCCAGCCACGTACTCCGAACCGACATCGGTATCAGCTGACGCGAGCATCACAAGGAGATGCGGCTGGACACATCGGGGACCGCTATCTCTGTTGAGAACAAGTCTGGGCTGTTGATCCGGAAGGCCCAACTTGAAGCTATCCGGGATCTCGCTTGGCTCGATAGCAACACTGAACCCGACGTTGCCGCGCGTCGGACACAGCCAACCGTCCTCGTCACCAACCGATTCGAGAGTTCCCTCAAGTGCCCAATACGCAAGAACCTCCGGCATGGGCTCCCCGTGGTCCTGGGCAAGGCCAGGATCGAGAGCGATCTGGTCCAACGAAGCAGTGTCGATCGCCGGGCCATTGGTGCACGCCGATACGCCGAGCACACTCAGAACAACCACAGCCACCAGCACCCTCATCTACTCGATCGTACGACAACTGTGGCGTATCGGCCCCGTCCAATCGTTCGTACAGGGATCTCGAACACGCTGGGACGTCACGGCAAGGTCACCAGACCAACCCCTCAACACCCAAGACCTCCCCGCCTGCCCTCACATGACATTCTCGAACGCTGGGGGATGACAGGGCGAGTTCACCCGCGGCAACTGATGTCACGTCTGGTCTGCAAGCAGTCGGTCGGTGATCAGTCGGGTTCGTTACCCAACGCTCCAGGCCCCAGGGCCGGCAACCAAGACGTAGATGGTGAGGCCGATGACAATGATGGGGACGATCGGGGCGTTGGGCTGAAGAGGGAACACGCTGGGGTCGTCGACCACCAGATGTACGTAGACGGCTCCGAGCATCATCAACAGGACCACGACCGCCGCCGGTCGCGTCCCGACTCCGAGGATCAGCAGGGCCCCCACCGCGAGTTCCACCACCGGAACCAGCCAGAAGGTGGGCTTGTAGAACGGCAACCGCGCCAGCCGCAACTGTCCCGACCAGGCGATACGCAGCATCGGCACGGTGAACTTCATGATCCCAGTCATCAGAATCAGAGCACCGATGAGGATCCGAGTTACGCCTAGTGCTTCGTCCATCCCAGCTCCGATCCCGGCGGCATTTCGGTTCACGTCGCATGGCAACGCTACTCGCCCGGACCGAGTCGGGTCGGCAGTCGACCGGGGCGACTGGGCGTCACCAAACAGCGCCTGGAAGATTCTCCATGTAGCCTCTTCGTACGCTGGGGAAGGAACTCCCAAGGTCACGCCTTCACATGTGTCGCCCACTCGTCCATGTCCACAGAACGGAGCGCGATCGATACAGTCTGCGCTATGAGGGCTGTGTTGGTGGCATTGATGCTTGTGCTGGCTGGCTGTGGGGCGACTGGTACCACAGGCTCTCCTTCGTGCGACGCCGCGATTTATCCCGCCGACCCGCTGATGGGTGGGGAGGCTGAAGCAACCACTACCGGCGATGTCGAGGCATGGGCCCTGTTCTTCCTTAGGCCCGATCAGGTTCCCGATCCGGCTGGGGTGGCAGGCGGGCCAGTATCGGTGTTCGTGAACAACCAGATCAAAGTCGTGTGGACGATCACCGGCGAGGGTGCGTTCGCCGCATCCGCCGTTGGCCCAACGGATCGGATCATCCAGTCGGACTGGGAGCCACAAGCACACGGTGGCTCGAACTGGGAGCGACCCGGCGACGAGTGGGACACCGGTTGGACATTCCCCGAACCAGGGTGTTGGACTTTCGAGATCAGCCGAGGCCCATCAACCGCGACCCTGCGCATCCGGGTCCTGGGGTAACGGTCGGACCACATTGCCGCACGCTGGGGTAAGGACTCTTTAGCCACACCCCCCCTCCAGCAGCAGTCGTCTGGTGTGATGACCTTGGCGGAGGCCACCGGGTGTCACCGGCGCTCGGCGTAGTAGGGGTGAGAGAAGGGCCAGGCCTTCCCGATCCACTCTGTCAAGGCCGTCCAGACGACTATGTCCACTTCCGCTCTGCTCTCCCTGACCCACGAGCTGATTTCGGCGTCGTAGCCTGCTCGATCACTCGGGTAGATGTAGACGCAGCCGATGACTGCCTGATCGTCGAGGATCGTGTAGGTGAACCCCTGGCGCATCTCGAAGTCTCGGGCGTGTCTCACGAGGTCTTCCCGGTTGCGCTCCAGCGACATCGGCGTTGGCCAGGATCCGTCCGGGAATCCAGGCGTTGACCGTATGTGTGGAATGCTCGACATCCACGCGTCGTGATCCCGTTCGTTGTGTTCCGGACCCAGAGGCTCCAACCGGAACCCAGGGTCCGCGAACGAGTTGGGTACTTCGAAGGCGTCGGGGACGAACGTGCCTGCCACGCCGCGAACGTATCAGGCCCGGGCGCTGGGCCACCGATCGATGACACTCGGCGACCCACCCCCCTCATATGGCATTCCCGCACGCTGGGGAAGGAACTCCCAAGGTCACCCCACCCCGGTGTGCCCTACCGGTCTCGCGCGAGGTCGACCACTTCATCAAAGGTTCGCTCCGCCACCTGCTCTGCGAGTAGACGGCCGGGTGGGGAGTCGGCGTCCATACCCATGAGGGGCGATGTGGCCGTCACATCAGCCTCGGCGACGAGTCCTCCGAGGCTCACAAGTCGATACGAGGCCCCGCCGACGAAGGCCGCCTCCGGGGCGGTGCTGAGTTCGGAACCGAGGTCGTCTCGCACCCGGAGGAAGAGCAGCACCCGTCGCTCCGGGAAGGGTCGGACGGTCCCTGTCCGGTCGATCAACCCCTCATCGGTCAGCTGAGTTTGGAGATGGCTGATGTTGTACCCAGGAAGGGTGTATTCCCAGGTGAGCGTGTCGGAGACGGCGTCTGACATGGCGCCGCGCAGGACCTCGCCGACCTTCACCTGAAAGAGGAGGGACGCGACGCGGTTCTCGGCCTCGCGAGGGTCGCCCCACTCTCGACCGGCCGTGACTTCCTCGATCGAACCGACAACCACAAGATCGGAGGCCGCCGCCATGTCGGGAACGGAGGAGTACGACTCGACGGATTCCACCACAGACACGAGAACAGACCAGAAAGGTTGATCATCCCCTGAGGGCTGGTCGCCTGAGCAAGACGACCCGATCAGGCTGAGAACCAGCATGCTCAACGCGAGGTTGCGATGCCTCATGGCCTGAAGCGTATCCCACCTGCTTGGCGGACCTCGTAGACCTGCGAGGCAGTTCTCAACACAGCGATGAATACGCCGCGGGTCGCGGTATGCGTCCCGATCGCATTGGGCTTGATTGTCAGTCGATTGCTCTCGCGTAGCTGTCCAGGGTGTGCCATGGCTCGAAGCCGGCGCTGCGGTACAGCGCCTCGGATGCGGTGTTCGACGCGAAGTTGGCGACGATGGCGGATTCCATCCCGGCGGTGGCCATGTGGTGAGCGGCAAAGGTCACCACGGCTCGTCCCAATCCACGGCGCTGATGGTCGGGATGGGTCCCCACTGCCTCCAACAGGCCCGTCCGGTTGACGTCGTCGTACCAGGTGACCGCAAAGGCGGCGAGGGCGCCATCGGCCGCCTCCGCCACCAACTCTCGCCCCGGGTCGTAGCCGGGCGATTCCATCACCTGCCGGTAGAGCTCGGTCGTCCAAGCGGCCCCCGGAAAGGCGGCCGAGTGGAGCGCGGCCACCGCACCGGCCTCCTCCACCCCGGCAACAGGACGAATCGAGTATCCGGCGGGGATCACTGCCTCGGCCAGGTCGTCGATCCGCGCCCGGTTGATCACGTACGGGGGCTCTTCATCGAGCACCCAGCCCATCTCAGCGAGCAGCCCGACCCGCACCAGATCGCATCGGAATGCATCGCCCAACATCTGGTCGCTCTCGACGTCGTGGAGGCTCATCAGCTCGACGGTATGGGCGTCGGCGTACTCCAGCACCTCGCGTTCGAACACCCCGCCGCGTAGATCAGGCCGCACCTGGGCGTCGTACGACCGGTGGCGCGGCCCCACCAGCACCCAGGCAGCGACCCCGGAACCGTCCTCCCACACGGTCATCACCTCAGCGGGATCGAAGTGCTTGTTGCCGTTGAACAACCGATGCGGGATGTCCCCCGGATGTACGTATCCACACCCGCCGGTGGCGGCGATCGACGCAGAGTTGAACGCCTGCAACAGCTCAACATCGGCTTCGCTCTCGTATGCACGACGTCGCATAGGCCCTCCACAGCCTACGACCCCAAGGCGCTGGGTTGACACTCCCGCGCCTCGGCTGAAGGCGCGGCGACATCCCAGGCCCCTCAGCACTCCTGTCGGAGGTTGATGTTTGGTCGATCTCAGCTTTCTGCGAATCGGAGTCGGCGGTGTCGAGGCGGCTCAGCTTCCCTCACCGGCGCCGGTTCGATTCTGATACCTTTCAGATGGAGGTGGTCTCATGACCACGCGACTCAAACGACTGGCGCTGGCGCCACTGCTGTTCAGCACGTTGTTGGTACCCACCCACGCTGGCGCTCAGGACGGGGAAATCGCCTTCCCTCCGATCGGATCCGGGAGATGGGAGGGTGTTGTCCTTGCATCCGGCTACCTCTCATCCGACGGCGTCAGACGAGATGGCTCCTTCAACACGAGCGTGACAGACGTGATCGATGACACCGAAATCACCCTGGATTTCGTCGTCGGAGACAACGGGCAGGTGACCAGCGGGAGGATGAGGGTCGATTTGACCTGGTTCGTCGAGTCGGTGGGCACCGCGCCCGTCACATTTGAGCCATACCGCGTGGTATCCGACCACCATCAGACGGGCTCCCTAGCCATCTCCGGGAATGCCAAAGAACTTGTGGCCGCCGGAACGTTGACACACCAGTCCAACACCGTCTCCGACGGAGTGTTCGTCGAAGAGGTCTCGGGGACGAGAATTGGTGAGATCAAGTGGGGGTTCCAGGTTCTCGAGGCCAATTGCGTCCTGGTCACGGGAGCCCCGGTTTGGGCAGCGGGTGCGAGCGTGATGAATGAGGCCCGCCATCCCCCCGGGACATCCGAAGATCCCCCGTACACCTACTCCAACCGGCTGGCGGTGCACCTGATGGCATGGCCGGCCGACGACGACGTCTTCGAGGATCCCGAGGGGATCAAGGAGGCCCTGGAGCAGATCACCTTGGCCGCCGACGGCATCCGCCTCCGGGAGTATCCCGAGGCGATCCATCTCCTCGAACTGGTGCAGGCATGGAACGCCCTCAAAGCGGAGCTGGCAGGTCTCGAGGAGTGTCAGGCCACGGTTTTGGGTTGGGTGCCGCAGTCCGAAGAGTCATGGCTTGTCGACTTGCTGCAGCAAGGGTTGATCAAGGCTCTGGATAATCCCGACGACTACAAGGCTTCGGACTTCATCGACTTCTGGGTTGTCGGGCTCTCCGAGGGCGCCCTGGACAACGCCTTGAGTGTCAGATTCTTGAACGCCTTCTACAACAAACTCGATGAGGCGATCGCCGACGGCGACACCGACTCGATCTACGACATTCTCTCCTTTGCTGCCGCCTACAACTTCTCCGTCCTCTACTCACAAGCGATGGCGGCGTTCCAGGGTGCGTCCGAATGAGATCCCGCATCATGCCCGCGCTCCTGGGGACGCTTCTAGTGGCCGCACCTGCCTGCGGCCCGGGCGATGAGGCCGGCGAAACCGATGTTGTCTCTTCCACCGCCGAGGAAGTCGGCGCGGCCTCCTCCACCGTCGAGGAATCCGACGAGGCGCCGTCTGGGCTGCCCCTGGTCGAGGGGCTTCCGGTGGTCGACGTGCTCGGACCATCCGAGAGTGGCGCCGGCGAGGTCCCGCTGTTTAGGTGGGAGCCGGTCGCCGGTGCGTCACGGTACGACGTGGGAGTAGTCGGGCCCGACGGTCCGCTCTGGGCCTGGCAGGGCGAGGCGAATGAGATCTACCTTGGGGGACTTCCGGTCGAACGTCCCCCGGGTTTGGCCGGGCCGGTTATTGCGGCGGGTTCGTGCTGGAGCGTGGTTGCTCGCGGTGCAGACGGACACGTGATCGCTGTCAGCGAGTTCCTGCCGGTCTCACCTGCCGAATCCGTGGGTCATACCTGCATACCCGGTTCGGGCTCGGATATGGGCTGATAGCGGCGTAACGGTGTCGGGATGGCACTTCAGGCTCTCTGTCCAAGTCCGGGGGTGGTGCGGGGGAGATCACGGACCAGAGCACGGTTTGACCTCAGGCCGTTCTCAGCCGTCTGGTCCCGGAAATCGATGCCGACGCCAGGGTTGCGAGCACCGCCAGTGAGATCGTGATCGGCCCCCAGTAGTTCCAACCAGTGGCGTCATTGAATAGCGCGACCGTAACAAAACCCGGGCTAAGAAGAAGTGCGACGGTCGTTCCGGCTGCAGCAAGTCGCGGGTCGTGGCGCGAACCGATGAGGCCACCGAAAAAGAGCAGGAAGGACAGTACGAGGTAAACCGGCACCAGGAACTGGGCGACCGGCGAGATTCCAATAGCGATGGTGCCCAGGATCAGAAGACCCACGGCGGTAGGGCTGGCGGCTCTGTGGCCGTCTGTGGCGATCGCCAGCCACCACGCAAGGCCAGACAGAATCACGGCGGTGGCCACCATGGCGACACCGAAGACATCGATCACTATGGGAGGGGAGGAGGTCCATGCGACCACCAGGACCGCCCCTTGGGTCATGGTGAGCAGCGCGGCCGACCACCACCTTGTGCTGATCGTCAGCGCAAGGAGTGCGGGTAGCTGCAGCATCACCAGACCACGCGAGAGATTGGAGGTTCGGATTGACTCCGAGCCCGTCGACTGGACAAATCCGGATGCTGCGCCCATCACCAACCAGAACAGCAATCCAATCCTGATACCGCTTGCCCAGACCTCACGCGTCGAACCGTGGGTTGCCGTTCGTGCCCGAGTCCGTAGACCCCCAGCCACGAGACCGAGAGACTGCCGAATAGACCAGCGATCGCCGGCCAGCCTGTTGGCAAGCCCGACCAGCTCGGGACCGCGTTCCTCGCGGTAGTCGGGCGGGTAGGCAAGCATGGCGAATCGGTATTCGCTCATGACGCAGTAGCCGGATCGACAGCGAGGAACCGGGTGCCTGTGACGGCAATGGCTGCTCGCATTCGCTCGACCTCAGTGGCGACCAGCGCCTCACCGGTCGATGTCAGCCTGTAGTAGCGACGGCGCCGGCCTTCGACCGTCTCCTCCCGATCGACTTCGACCTCTCCTTGGACCTCGAGTCGGTCGAGTGCGCCATACAGGGTTCCGGCTGCAAGCCGAATCCGACCCCCCGAGAGGGCATCGACCCGCTTGATGATCCCGTATCCATGAAGGGGGCCTTCTAGTAGGGCGGCCATCAGGTAGTAGGTGGGTTCACGCATAGACGCCATTATATAGTCTGTCGATATATCGGCAACCGCTATATATAGGATCGGCACAGTCTCCACGCAGTTCCGCCGCCCTCCGATTGACGCGGTGGCTCACGAGATGGGTGGCCTCCGAGGGTGCACCTGAACCACGACTCGCCTAGAGAAGTCGCGGATCGGATTGTCCCCTACTGGTCAGATGGTGATGATCACCTTGCCCCGAGCGTGCCACTGCTCGGCGTAACGGAAGGCGTCGGAGACCTCGGCCAGTGGATACGTCCGATCGATCACCGGACGCAGCGCGCCCTCCTCTGCGAGCTCCTTGAGGTGCCGCCAATCGGCGGGTATGGCTTTGGCAGTAAAGCTCTTCAGCTTCTGTCCTACGAAGAGCGACACGAGTTTCATCCTGATCAGCCAGCCAACCGGTCCGAGCCACAACTTCTCGGGTTGCCCGTGTGACGCGACGTAGCGGCCCTTGGGCTGCAGCGACCGGCGAAGATCGGATACCGAACGGTTGCCGACGAGGTCGAGGATGAGGTCGTAGCGCTGCTGAGTCCTTGTGAAGTCCTGTTGGGTGTAGTCAACGACGTGGCTGGCCCCGAGAGAGCGGACCATCTCCACGTTGCGGGTGCTGCATACGCCCGTCACCTCGGCACCCAGATGTGCCGCGATCTGGACGGCGAATGTCCCTACTCCACCCGACGCTCCGTTGATGAGGACAGTCTGTCCTGCCTGGACTTCGCCGTGGTCACGCATTGCCTGCAGCGCAGTGGTGCCGGCCAGTGGCATCGCAGCGGCCTGTTCAAAGGTCAGATTCGAGGGCTTGGCGACGAGATACTCCTGGCCAATGGTCAAGTATTCGGCGAAGGCGCCTGCTGCCTTCTGTCCATACACCTCGTCGCCGACAGCCCAGTCGGTTACGGCCGATCCGATGGCCTCGATCACGCCTGCGAAGTCGGCACCCAAGATCGGCTTGCGAGGTCCACGGAATCCGAACACGGGGCGGAACAGCTTGGGGAGGCCGGTCAGGATGTGCCAGTCGTATGGATTGACCGATGAGGCTCGGACCCGCACCAGCGCCTGGTCGTCCGCCGGAGCCGGTGTGTCCACCTCCTCGAGTCGCATCTCATCGGGCGTACCGAATCTTCGAACCGCGATCGCCTGCATCTTCCTCATGTGGATCACTCTACGAACTCACAATTGCTGGTGTCGTGCCAACGGACGGAGCCCCCCTACGGCGTCGTGGTGGGCTCGAGGATGAAGATCGACCGTCTGCCACCCTGATCGAAGAAGCGCTGATAGGCGGGCCAGATCTCATTGAGAGTCATCCAGTAGTGGGCGATCTCGTCGTCGGTGGCGGTACGGGCCCGGCACTCGATCGTCTTGTCCCCGATCTGGACGGATGCAGCTGGGGTGGCTCGCAGATTGATGGTCCACGGATTCGTTCGCTCGAACGGAGGGGTCACATTGCACACGATGATCCGTTCTCCGTCGCGCAGGTAGAAGACGGGAACGGTTCGCGTCTTGCCCGTCTTGCGTCCCGTGGTGGTCAGCAGCAGAACCGGAGATCGGCCGGTGAGCGAGATGCGTCCCTTGGACACTCGGTAGAGCCAGCGGTGCAGCGGCGACACGACGCGCCCGACGAAGCGCACGCCGAAGCGCGACCCGCCAACCCTCCTGGCGAGACCTTCCCCTCGCCTGGCGCGTGCCGAACGGGGCCGAGCCGGCATGCGGTTTCCCTTCATCTCGTCACTCTCGCGACCCTACCAATGAGACCGTCAGCTACGAGTTGAGGGGAGGTGAGTGATCGTGATCGGGGTTCCTGCCCTGATCGTTCCGGTCAGTCGCCGGCACCGGCCTCGGGCTTGTCTCCCGACTCGTCCTGGCTCCCCCGCGCTCGCTCGGATGACCGCTCTTCGATCAGGTGCTGGATAGATGGTTGATATATCTCTTCGAGTAGACCGAGCGTTCCGATACCGCGCGGCCGGGGATTGTGCTTGTTGTAGACCCAGCCGCGCTCTCCGGCGCGGCGCGAGCTGAGTGCCCAAACGATGATCAGCGGTACGGCCACGGCGAACCCGAGCATGATGTATCCCGCCATTGGGTGATTGTCCCATACGGCTCACCTAGCAAAGGTCGGTTCGAGATTCGGTCACGGCTACAGGAGACCGGATGTGCACCGGGCGACGGCTCGGGCCACCTGTTGATCCGGTTGCGCGTGTGGGTCCTGTGGTTCCGGGTCGCCGGACCACGGCGCAAACGCCTACCTCAGGGTGGACTTGTCGCCTCGACTCATCCCACCGCTTGTCGAACGGACTCGAGGCCGGCCATGAGGGCATCGATGACTGATTGGGGAAGGCCACCGAATGGAGCGTCATCCGGCGCCAGAACGCTGGATGGGGTGTCGTCCGGCGCGAACACGAAGAACGCCAGAGCAACCGCCGGATCCGTCCACGGATCGTGTGGGTTCAACGTTGCCGTGATCGTGTACTCGCCACTCCACGGTGCCTCCCACAAGGTCTGCTGGCCGTATCCCATGCCGGGAATCTCGATGTCGGCTTCTCCGACGCCGCTGCCCGACTCGTGGACCACCAGGAGATCGATATTCCCCTCTCCCCACCCGCTCCCGGGCAAGAAGGCGAAAGCCGCGTGCCAGGCGACGTAGAGGCGTTCACCCTCGTCCAGTTCGAGTTGATAGTCTCGGGCGGCCCCGGCCTCCAGTGGCGCCCACACCTCGATACTGCGCAGCGGCTGCCCGAGTGATCCGCCCACCGGGGACCCATTCCAATTGGCGAGCTCGAGCACTGCGGGATCTGTGGCCGTTGCCGCTTCTAGATCGAGCAGCCATGCCGTCGGCACGATCCGCTCCCACCGCCAACCTTCATCATTCGGGTACATGGTTGCCCGTACGCCGAGGCGGCTGGCGGCGATCCGGTCTGACGCCCAGGTCACTGCGACGTAGTAGCGACCCGGCAGGAGAGGATCGTCCGGTTCGGCCCGTCTCCACATCTCGTACAGGCCTCCGTTGAGGCCTGCCTCGTAGAACCGCTCCCGAGCTGGGCCAAACCACGAACTGTCGGCCTCCCAGGAGGGGAACATCGATCGGGGACCGGTGACTGCCGAAGCGTGCGGAGTCGAGTTGAAGTCGAAGTACTCGGCGGCTTGGGCCAGATAGAGCCGCTGCGGGAACTCCACGACGATGTCGAGCACCCTGTGCGGATGACCGACGGCCGCCCCCTGCTCGTCGTAGATTTGGACCTCGAGATACTCGTCTGGCCCGGCATCGGGTTGCCAATCGATGTTTGCCGCCGCTTGCACTTGTCCGTTCGGGACCAGGTCGTGGCTCACGTCAAATGCGAACCACCTGGTCTCTCCGGCATTGATCGTGCCCTCACCCTCTGCCACGATCCATCTTGGAATGTCGCTCTCCTGCCATGTAATGACGGGAGCCATCTCCCTGGCGAGCGCTCCTTGGACACTGGGCACGAAGTGCGGCGGACCCTCCAGCGCTCCCGTGACCAGCCCGGTGAGTTGTTCGAAGAAGTGATCGATCGAATCGACGCTGGTGAACGTACCGTGGCCTACATCGGCGATGCACTGGAGCTGGTCCACCGCGGCCTGATCGTTGAGGAAGAAGCCGACTGTGTGGATCTTTGTGGCGAACCCCGCAACGGCCAAATCCTCGGCTACCTCGCACGGATCAGGCGGAGCACAGGTGTCCACGCCATCGGAAACCAGGATGATCGTGCGGGCCCCCGACTCGGGTAGATCGTTGGCTGCTTCCTGCAGGGAGAGCCCGATCGGCGTAAAGCCACTGGCATCGAACGAATCGATGGCCGCGTTCAGCGCCTCGCGATCGATCGGTCCTACCGGGACCACCAGTTCGGTGTCCACACACCCGGCAACGGGATCGTCGTTGGAGGTCCGATGGCCATACACGCGCAAGCCGACGTTGGCGTCGGATGGCAACCGGTGCACGATCTCGCGCAACGCCCCCTTTGCGCCGTCGATGAGACGGGCTCCGGAGTCATCGACCCGGTTCATCGAACCTGAGGCGTCCATGATCAGCAGCACCGCGTGATCGCCACCCTCTTGGGCGGCAGCGGGCGGCACGACCAGCACGCCCAGAACCAGCGTCGCGCCGACAAACCTTCGAAGCAGCTGCCTCGTGGCCTCGCGGCGAGATCGACCCAAGGGAGAAATGCGCTTGGACGTTTTCGACTTCTCCAATCGAATCACCAGCGCCCCTGCTGGCGAACCTACACGCTCTGGCGACGAGATGGGCCTGCTCGGACTGACATTCGATAACCGGTCATAGGCGGAGTGAGGCGTTTCAGGGGACCAACTCCGCCACCAGATCCGCATACGAGCCATGACCGAATTCGGCACCAATCGTCTCGGTCCAGATCCGATCGAATGCGGAGGACACCTCGGGCGACAGCTCGTATCGGTGGGGATCAGTGTCCCTCCGGCGTACCTTGGTCGAGTCCCCGTCGAGCGGGATGCCGGCGACCGTCTCACTTCGGAGGCGCATCATGCGATCAGCCGCCCGACAGAACTGCGCGCAGTTGGGCCTCCGAAGGTGAGCGGGCCAGACCGGTCTCGGTGCGATAGATGCGACAGCTCAGACCGACCGGTGCGTCAGGATTCGCAAACGGATCGACTCCGTCGACCATCACCGTGGGTGATCCCCGAAACCGCAACTTCTGCGCAGCTTCAGGAGTGGCGACTCGCAGCGTCTTCACCGAGGCATCGAGTCCGAGGTCGACGATCAGCTCCTCGACCAGCGCCGAGGTCGTCTCCCAGTTGGGACAGTCGTCGAAGTAGCGGATCTCGATGTTCATTGCCCCGTCCCTGTGCGCGATTGATTCAACGATCCAGACAGACAGGTGTTCCCGGGTTTGCGACTGTCGTGTGGCTCAGGACCATCTGGCGAAGGCACGCACCGGGAAGGTCGCTATGCCGCGCACCTTTGCGGGTACGGCGAAGAACTCGAAACCGGTATCGGGGAGTTCGGCGAGGTGGGTGAGGTGTTCGACGATCAGGATCCCGGCGTCGAGGAGGAGTGAATGCGCCGGACGCTCTCCCCCCTCCGTGGCGTCAATGTTTACCGAATCGATCCCCACCAGGACGGAGCCCGCCGCTACCAGAGCTCGTGCCAGCGCTTCGCCTACGAATGGGTGGCTGGTGCTCCCGTAGTCGTCGGTCCTCCAATATCGATCCCACCCGGTGTTGAACAGCACCGCCATACCTTCGACATCGACGTTTGTGATCAGATCCGGGGTGAGTTCCAGTTCCTCGGTCCTGATGACGACTCCCGGCAACGCGGCGAGCCGGTCGATAGGCACTGCCGATAGGTCGTCCCGGTCCCGCCACCGGTGCGCCGGGGTGTCCAGGTACGTGCCGGTATTGGCTACCAAGTCGATGCGTCCGATGTGGAACTCGGTGCCCGGCGCGTAGTGAGCCGCCGATTCGTCGAATGTCATGTGATCTGTGATCGACGGTCCAGGTAACCCCGGGTACGTGACCATCCCGTCTTCGACGACATGGCTCAGGTCGACGATGGGCATGAGATACACCGCTAGGTGGCGGTCATGCCCCCGTCGAGCACCATGACCTGACCGGTCATGTAGGACGCCGCGTCCGACAGCAGGTAGACGGCGGCGCCTGCCATCTCCTCGGGTTGGGCATGACGGCCGAGTGCGGTCCGCTGTACGAACATGTCCCGCATCTCGTCATCATCGACCAGCACCTGGGCGAACCGTGTCTCGACCAGTCCGGGGGCAATCGCATTGACCCTAAAGTCGCCGGGCCCGAGTTCGACCGAGAACGTCTGCGTCATCGAGATCACGGCGGCCTTGGTCATCCCGTACACGCCCTGCATGGGTGCTGCGCGCATGCCGACCACGCTGGCGATGTTCACGATCGATCCACCACTGCTTGCACGGGCAAAGGCGCGGATCGTGTTGAAATAGCCCTTGACGTTTATCTCGAAGATCTTGTCCCAGGCGGGCTCCTCGATTCCGAGCATCGGCCCGAAGTAGACATTGGTTGCGGCGTTGTTGACAAGACCGTGGACGGCTCCGCACTCCTCCACTGTTCGTGCGAACAGCGCGTCCACCTGGTCGGGATGTCCGGTGTGTGTGGCGATCGGCAGGGCGGTTCCGCCGGCAGCGCGGATCTCGTCCGCGACGACATCGAGCGCCTCTTGCTTGCGGGACGCCAGCACCACGGTCGCACCCGCCGCCGCCGCGGCGTGGGCAATAGAGGCGCCGATGCCACGACTGGCACCCGTGACGACTACGACCTTGTCGACCAGAGTGATATCGGAGGTCATGACACGAGCCTATCGGTCGCCGCCGTCACGAAGGCTTTGAAGAGGGCGAGTGAAGGCCCATCGTCGCTCCCGAGGTACTCGGGATGCCACTGCACGCCCCACATCGGCCATGAGGCATCGATCGGCTCCATTGCCTCGATGACGCCGTCGGGGGCGTGTCCTGTGATTCGGAACTGCCCGGCAACGACGCGCAGGGCTTGGTGATGGATTGTGTTGGCGTCGATCAGGTCCTTGCCCAGTGCCTTCGCTGTGGTTGAGTCGGGATCGAGTTCGACCGTGTGTTGGTGCTCGGTGGCGGCCTGTCCGTGGCGTCGGTGTTCGAGGGCGTCGGGTGTCTGAGCTCCAATGTCCTCGAACAGGGTGCCCCCGAAGGCAACATTGGCGATCTGCATGCCGCGGCAGATGGCGAGGGTCGGGAGTCGGCGTTGGGCTGCCCCCCGAGCGAGGGCGAGTTCGAACTCATCTCGGAGAGGATCGACCGCGTATACGGCCTCGTGTGGATCCCCCCCATACCGCCCAGGGTCGATGTCGCCGCCACCGGAGAGCACCAGCCCGTCGAGACGGTCGAGGAGTGTCTCGACCTCGGCAAGAGAGCCGGGGGTGAGGACGATGGGGATGCCATCGGCCTCCCGGATCATGCCGGTGTAGGTCGTGTACAGGACATGGGCTCTGGTCTCTCCGGCTGACGAAGTCACCATTCGTCGCGCGCTACTCACTCCGATGATCGGTCGCATCGCGGCAGGCTAACCGCGTCCGGCATCCGGTGAGAGGGTGCGGGGAAACGGGCTTGGGGTTTGCTCCGAACGTCTCCAGCGACCAACCTATGCCTCCGCCAACTAGAGGTCCGATGGGTTCCCTCGTCAAGAAGCGGCGCAAGAAGATGTCGAAGCACAAATACCGCAAGCGTCTTCGCGCCAATCGCCACAAGCGCAAGAAGTAGGCCGCACCGGTGGCCGAGCCACTCGCGCCCCAAAGACATCTGTTTGATATCCCAGACGATGTCGCCTACCTCAATTGCGCCTACTTCTCTCCCAAGCCGTATGTCGTGCTCGAGGCGGGTCGTCGCGCCCTCACGATCCAGTCGCATCCATGGGAGGTAGAGCCGCGTCACTTCTTTGAACCACCCGAGACTCTCCGGCGTGAATTCGCCACGCTGGTCGGCGGCGATGTGGACGGCGTGGCGTTCGTACCGTCGGTGTCATACGGGGTTGGAATCGCGGCACGCAACATCGACGTTGGGCCGGGTCGGTCGATCGTGGTTGCCGATGAGCAGTTTCCGTCGGACCTGTATCCGTGGCGGACGGAGATCGCACAACAGGGCGGATCGATCGTCACCGTCGAGCATCCGGGTACGGGTGACTGGACGGATCCGATCATTGACGCCATCGACGACTCAACTGCCGTCGTGGTGGCCCCCGCATGCCACTGGACCGATGGGAAGGCATTCGATCTCATCGCCATCGGCGCCGCGGCCCGTGATGTCGGTGCCGCACTCGTAGTGGATGCATCGCAATCCGTGGGGGCAGTCCCATTCGATGTCGGTGCGGTGGATCCAGATTTCTTGGTCTCGGTCGGGTACAAATGGCAGTTGGGGCCATACGGGTACGGCTACATGTGGATCGCGCCCCGTCACCGATCGGGCACGCCTATCGAGGACACATGGATCGGCCGCAAGGGTGCGGAGGACTTCTCTCGACTCGTCGACTACACCGATGAGTACCGACCGGGGGCCCGACGATTCGACGTCGGCGAGTACAGCAACTTCGGACTGGTGCCGATGGCGACGGCTGCCCTCCAGTTCATCAATGAGCTCACGCCGGCTCGGATAGCAGCAACCCTCAAACCGCTCACGAGTGCCATCGAGCACGGTGCCCGTGATCTCGGTCTCGATCCAGTTCCGGCAGCCGACCGGCTACCCAACCTGATCGGAGTCCGTTTCCCGAGCGGCATACCGGAAGGGTTGCGCGATCGTCTCGCGGCCGACCGGGTGTACGTCAGCGTCAGGGGCGATGCGGTGCGGGTGGCTCCCAACGTCTACAACACGATGGAGGACATCGAGCGCCTGCTCAGAGCCTTTGCGTCGGTGGCTGGCTAGGTCGTCGGCTGTCGTCGTCTCCCGCGACTGGCGAGAGGGTCGTCTTGCCAATTGCCAATTGCTGATTGCTGGTCGCTGATTGCCGATTGCTAGTCACCAATCACCACTGCTCGCTCATAGATCTCCCGGTACTCGCCCGCTCGTCGTTCCCACGAGAAATCCTCGGCCATCCCGTTGCGCTGGATTTGTCGCCATGACTCGGTGTCGCCGAATGCCTCCATGGCCGTCGCCAGTGCCGCCGAGAACGCATCAGCGCCGTACCGATCGAAGAGGAATCCCGTGCCTTGGCCCGAGGCGGGATCCCATTGCGTGACGGTGTCGGCCAGACCGCCGGTGTGATGAACCACCGGAACGGTGCCGTACCGCTGGCTGTACATCTGGTTTAGGCCACAGGGCTCCCATTGCGATGGCATCAGGAAGATGTCGGAACCTGCTTCCACCAGGTGAGCCAACGCCGGGTCGAAGCCATTGTGGTACCCGGCGTCCGCCGCAAAGCCTTCGGCAAACGAACGAAACATTGCCTCCAGCGAGGGGTCGCCCGCCCCGATGACCGCCAGCTGAATCCGCCGTGCGTCGAGCAGCGGCGGCAGTGTCTGGCGGAACAACTCGAATCCCTTCTGCGTGCTGAGACGAGACACCACTCCCAGGACGGGAACATCGATTCGATGCGCCAGTCTGAGCCGGTCCCGTAGGGCAGCCGTGCTCATCTCCTTGGCTTCCAACGTGGAAGACCCGTAGGAGGCGGGGAGGTATGGGTCGCTGCCGGGATCCCACTCTGCGCCTATGCCGTTGAGCACGCCCACCAGCTCGCCGCGTTTCGCGCGCAGCACATCATCCAGGCCTTCTCCTCGTTGCGGGGTGAGAATCTCGGCGGCATAGGTGGGACTCACGGTGGTGACAACATCAGCAGAGCGGATACCGGCGCGCAGCGAGTTGACCCCCCGATCCTGCGTTTCGATGGCGGAATGCGCGGGATCGATTCCCATCCTCTCCAGGTCCGACGACGGAAACCACCCTTGGTAGGCAAGATTGTGGATGGTCAGTACGACCGGGATACCCGGCCAGTGCCCACCACGAGCGTCTGCGTGCAGCGGGAGCAGTGCGGTGTGCCAGTCATTGGCATGGAGCACATCTGGTGTCCAGTCCAGAGCGTCACATGCCGCCAGGACTGCTCTGCAGAAGGCGGCGTAGCGAAGGTGCTCATCCGACCCGGGCGCGTAGACGGTGCCCGTGAACCACTTGGGGGCGTCCACCAGGAGAATCGTGGGACCCGGCCCGCTCAGAGTGCGGATCGTGGCGGTACCGAGACAGCCCAGATCGAGTTCCTCCAGACCGGGGACGATCGATTCGACCCGGTCGGCGGTATCGAGACCGTTGTAGCGCGGAAGGAACACGCGGACGTCGTCTCCCGCCTCGGCCAGGGTTGCCGGCAGCCAGCGCGACACGTCTCCGAGGCCGCCGACGTGGGCAAGCGGAGCCATCTCGGCAGTCGCAAAGGCGACCTGCACTAGACCTCCGTGCCGGGGCGGACCGTCGCCCCCTTCGGCACAACGATCACCCCGTCGCGGATGTGCCAACCATCACCGTCGGCTTCGGTAACGCCCCCCTCATTGACGAGGCGGCACCCATCGCCGATTCGAGCGTCCATGTCGATGATGGCATTGCGGATGTGGCAGTCGTGTCCGACCCCTATCGGGATGACCCCAGGGGGAGGCTTGTCCTCGAAGCGGCCGGCGCCCATGACGATTGCTCTCTCGATGATGGAGCCTGACCTGATCACCGCTCGCACTCCGACGATCGAGTTGGTGACCTGCGAGCCCTGAACGATCGAACCGTCCGCCAGCACCGCCTCATAGACCTGGCAGTCGGTGATCTTGGAACCGGGCAGAAAGCGGGGATGAGTAAAGATAGGAAAGTCGGGGTCGTACAGGTTGAGTCCGGGTAGCTGGTGGGTCAATTCGATGTTGGCCTCGTGGAACGAACCGATCGTTCCGATGTCCCGCCAATAGCCGGTGTGCACATGACCGAAGACGTTGTACCGGTCTACTGCCTGGGGAATCAATTCCCGACCGAAATCGTCGCCCTCATGCTCATGCAGAAGTCCGACCAGAACGTCGATCTTGAACACGTAGATCCCCATCGACGCCAGCAGTGTGCCGGGATCCACAGGAGCCGACGTGGCCTCGATGGTCGCTGCGTCGAGTTGGAGCCGTTCGATTTCAGACACTTCTTGGGGCTTCTCGACGAACTCCACGATGCGCCGGTCGGCATCCATTCGCATGATGCCGAGGTCGGGTGCCTGCTCCGGCGGAACCGGATTGACGGCGATGGTCAGGTCGGCGTCGGCTTCACGGTGCCGACGGATGCACTCCTTGAGGTCCATCAGGTACAGCTGGTCTCCGGAGAGGATGACGACCTCCTTGGCTCCCGTGTCCACCAGGCGATTGATGTGCTGTCGGACCGCATCCGCGGTGCCCTGGTACCAGTCGCGATTGTCTGTGCTTTGCTCGGCGGCGAGGATGTTGACGTAGCCGGATGAGAAGGTGTCGAAGCGGTACGTCTGGGCGATGTGGCGGTGCAGGCTTTCGCTGTTGAACTGCGTGAGAACCAAGACTTCGTCGAATCCGGCCCGCAGGCTGTTCGAAATGGGGACGTCGATCAGGCGAAACTTGCCTGCAATCGGCACTGCCGGCTTGGCGCGGTCCCGCGTCAGCGGCCACAGGCGTGTGCCCTGGCCGCCCCCGAGGATGACGGTGAGGACATCTCGCATGGCCATCCCACACTACCGCCGACCCTATGGGAAACACCTTGCCAGATCAGAAAGATCGCCCTGGAATGGCAGCGTTGACAGTGCCGAGGCCGTGCGACCGTCTGTACTCACACCGCCACCGCGGCAGCGAGGATGCCGAGGCTGACCACCAACAGGGCACCCTCCATTGCTCCGCGCAAGCCCGGTCCTGCGACTCGGGCGAGCTCTCGATGTACAAAGGCGAGGCTGACGGCGATTGCGACCAGGCTGAGCTTGGCGGCCAGGGCGCCTGTGAGCTCTATGTCGAGCCTGAAGATCTGAGCGATCCCGGTGACTATCGAGATCACCATTGCCACCCAGGACACCACTCCATACCTCCGAGCCATCGCCCGCAGCTGGTCGCGATTCACACCACTGCTGCGAAGCGCGGGGACGACCGCGGCAATGGTGATCATTCCACCGATCCAAACCGTCGCTCCCAGCAGGTGGAACCAGCGGATGATGTCGTTCAACTCCATGGCGATGAGTGTAGAAACAGGTCTGATCTCCGATTCCGGGAGGAATCCATGGCCGTCCACTACGAGCTGATCGGAAACACCGCGGTCATCACGATCGCCCGCCCCGAGGTCCGGAATGCGATCGACCGAGCTACCGCCGAAGCGCTGGCGGCCGCGTGGAATCGATTCGAAGGCGATGGCGATGCATTGGTAGGTGTACTCACCGGTGCCGCTGGGACCTTCTGTGCCGGGGCCGATCTCAAGAAGATGGATCTGTGGGACGATCCGGCGGGGTTCTTGGGCTTTACCCGGCTCCAGGTCTCGAAGCCGACCATCGCCGCTGTCGCCGGCCATTGCGTAGCAGGTGGTCTCGAACTTGCGCTGTGGTGCGATCTGCGGGTTGCCGGGGAGGATTCCGTCTTTGGGTGTTTCGAACGCCGGTGGGGTGTTCCGCTCGTCGATGGTGGAACGCAACGCTTGCCGTTGGTGGTTGGGCTGTCGCGTGCTCTGGACATGATCCTGACCGGTCGTTCTGTTGATGGGGCGGAGGCGCACCGAATAGGACTCGTCGATCGGCTGGTTGCGCCCGACACAGAGCTGGCAGCGGCACTGGCCCTCGCCGAAGTGATTGCGGCCTTCCCTCAGGTCACGGTCCGTTCGGATCGGGCTGCTGTCTACGAGGGAATCGGCTCGCCGATGAGCGACCGGCTAACCCGAGAACGTCGCCATGGTCGGGTCGCCCTGACCACGGCGGTCGAGGGTGCGGCCCGGTTCGCCTCCGGTGAGGGCCGCGGCGGAGTCGGCACATGAGTATTCCGATCCTGGCCCTCAGCGGGTCGATCGGCTCGGGCAAGACCACGCTGCTGGGAGAACTGTCAGAACTCCTCGTCGAGGCGGGGGAGGCCTTCGCAGCCATCGACCTTGACGGGCTCACCCAGGTGTTCCCAAGGCCGGAGGGGGATCCGCACGGCATGGGTCTCGGAGCTCGGAATCTCGCCGCGGTATGGGCGAACGCGGCTGCCGATGGCGCCGACAGGCTCGTGCTGGCCACCGTGATCGAGACCGACCACGATCTCGAATTGCTGCTGGGCGCCGTTCCCGATCCAACGCCGTTCGTTGTTCGTCTGGCGGTCGATGATGCGACTCTCTTGACACGCGTACGAGGGCGCGAACTCGGTACTTCTCTCGAGTGGCACCTCAGTAGGTCGATAGAACTCGCCGGGATCCTGGAGACCGCCGGAGTGGAAGACGCGGTCATTAGGTCCGATGACCGCCCGATCAGGCAGATAGCGCTCGAAATCCTCAACGCCGCCGGCTGGCCCGCTCCGTCTCAGTAGTGATCCCCGAGTGCGCGACCCGCTTCTGAACTACTCCCCCTCGGAGGGGGAGTCAGCGAGCATTGCGAGCTGGTGGGGGGGAAGCTCAAGAACCCCCCATCCCCCTCGTCGCTTTGCTCCTCACGGACTTCCCCCACAAGGGGGGAAGGATCGGACGAGGGGAGGGCTATCGATCCTTTAGGAAGTCCTCGATCTCGGTGATCAGGCTCCCGCCGCCGGATGGGTCGATCGACGACATCTCGGCGGACTCCTCCTCGAGTCGCTGGACGTACCCCGTGAAGTCCTCATTCTCGGCCATCGCCTCGTCGATCTTCGTCCGGAATTCCGACGTCGCCGCCTTGAGCTCGGTCGTGTCGATATCCACCTCGAGAACCTCCTGGACCTTGTCGAGGAGGGCGAGCATTGCCGCCGGATTGGAGTTGGCCGCGAGGTAGTGGGGGACCGCGGCCCACAGGCTCACTGCCGGGATACCGATCTCGCGACAGGCTTCGAGCATCACTCCGACGACCCCGGTGGGGCCCTCGTAACGTGAGGTACGAAGGCCGTACTGCTCAACGAGAACTGGATCGGTGGCAACCCCAACGATTGGAACTGGGGCGGTGTGTGCCACTTGGCCGATGAACGCCCCGAGCGTGACGACCATCTCCACGTCTGATTCGGCCAGCAAGCGGGCCACCGATCGCGTGTAGGTCTTCCACCGCAGATTGGGCTCCTCACCCAGGACCAGGACGAGGTCGTGGTTCGTCTCGGCATCGATGGCAAAGGCGCTCGTACGCGGCCAGGACAGGCTGCGGGTGCCACCGTCATCTACCTCGACGTGGGGACGGCGAACCTGAAAGTCGTAGAACTCCTCGGGCTCGATCCACGCAAACGGAACAGGGTCGTCTCGCTGTCCGAGTATGTAGGAGACGGCCCCTGATGCCGCATCGGATGCGTCGTTCCATCCCTCCCAGGCCAGGATGGCTCGCGGTCGCCGCAACTGGGGTCGGGAGCTTCGGTGGACGTGGTCCATGCCTCCGAGGCTAGTGAGTACCGATCTCGTCCGTTCGGCGGATGACGATTCAGACGGGTCATTGGTCACAGCCGGCGAGCCCTTCGCCCCTGCCCTTTGTGGGTGGATCTGACGTACGTTGTAGCTATGGGCTCGGAGCGTTCCCTCGTTGTACGGCCACCGAAACTCAACAGCCTCGTCGAGCTACTGACATCGCACGGCTACTCGGTTGTGGGACCCATCTTGAGGGATGGTGTCGTTGTGCTCGACTTCATCGAGAAGTTCGATGAAGCCCTGATTGGCGTTGAGTCCGCACCCCGTCCGGGTGAGTACCGGTTGGAAGAACACAAGGGGGCGGTCTTCGGTGGCCCTGTTGGACCGATGTCGATGAAACGGTGGATCAACCCTCCCAACCGCATCGCCTGGTCGGCACGGCCTGAAGGCGACCAGGTGCATGTTGATACTCCGAAGCCTCGGGGCCCGCGCGCCTATCTCGGGATTCGACCGTGCGATGTTGCTGCCCGGACGATCTTCGGCGAGGTGTGGCCGGGGCATCCGGATGATCTGGTCATTGTGGCCGAATGCACGTCTGTCGGGGAGACCTGTTTTTGCTCCTCGATGGGTACCGGGCCCGCAGCGGGCGAGGGGGCGGACATCGTTCTCACCGAGTTCGGGGAGGGCAGCGTCTTGGTGCGTTCCAGATCCGATCGCGGCGCGGTGCTGCTGGCAAGGATGAATGGGGCAGCTGCTACTGAGGACGAGATCGAATCCGCTCGATCACGCGTTGCAGCAGCAGCCGAGTCGATGGTCCGATCGATCGATTCCGAGGCGGCGCGAGAGGCACTGGCCTCGATGCCCGATTCGGCTGTTTGGGACTCGGTCGCGCAGCGGTGTCTGGCGTGTGCGAATTGCACGATGGTCTGCCCGACCTGCTTCTGCACCTCGATCAACGATACGGCGGATCTGGACGGTGTGGTTCAACGGACCATTCGCTGGGACTCGTGCTTTACCCCAGGGTTCTCTGAGATTCACGGAGGTGTACACAGGGACTCCGTGGCTGCTCGATACCGCCATTGGGCCAGCCACAAGCTGTCCACGTGGTGGGACCAGTTTGGGACGGCCGGGTGCGTGGGTTGCGGCCGGTGCATCACCTGGTGCCCGGTCGGGATAGACATCACGGAGGAGGCCAACCGCATCATCAAGGAGGTGGCCCATGCGTGACGCCGCGTTGGCGGACCATGCGTTTCTGGTGGGTTTCGAGGAGGAGCATCTGGAGAAGCTTGGTGCTTGTGTGGCCGCTCAGTCGATGTGGCGACCAGGGGAGAGCATTCTGTTGCGGGGTGGCGTCGCCGACGTCTGCCACCTCCTCGTGGAGGGGACCGTGGCGATAGAGATCCGGTCGCCGGGAACGGCGCCTCAGATCATTCAAACTCTTCAGGGCGGCGATGTTCTCGGTTGGTCCTGGTTGTTCGAGCCGCATCTATGGACATTTGACGCTCGCGCTGTCTCGGACACCTCCGCCATCACCCTCGATGCTGCCCTTTTGCGCAGCGCCATCGAGGACGATCCCGTCTTTGGTGCTCAGCTCCTCAAGAGGATGACGAAGGCGATAGTCAATCGTCTCAAGGCAACCCGACTGCAGGTACTCGATGTCTACAACCATTGAGAGGCTCGCGGCCACCTGGACTCGTGTGGCGGCAACGAGGAGAGAGACGGCCGACACGGTGACTCTCACGATCGAGAGTGATCAGCCGTTCCGGCCGGGCCAGTTCGACATGTTGACCGCTCTCGGTGTCGGCGAATGCCCGGTGTCGCACAGCGGCCATCCCCGGATTGCCGGTGTTCACGAGCACACGATCCGTCGGGTGGGCGCCGTAACCAACGCGTTGACAGCGATCAAACCTGGGGACACCGTCGGGATTCGTGGCCCGTACGGTCGGGGATGGCCGATGGAGGATCTCGTCGGGAGCGACATCGTCGTGATCGCCGGCGGCATAGGGCTCGCGCCGTTGCGTCCCGTGATTCTGGCTTTGGAATCGGACCCGGGTTCCTACGGCAGGGCGGCTCTTCTTGTTGGAGCCCGCACGCCTGAGGACATTCAATTCACGTCCGACCTGGATCGATGGAACGCGTCATCAGCCATGGATGTGTTCGTGACCGTCGACAGGGCGGACGAGACGTGGGTGGGATCGGTCGGCGTTGTGACACGGCTGCTGGACCCGGCGGCGATCAATCCGGAGTCGATCGCGCTCCTTTGCGGTCCGGAAATCATGATGCGGTTTGCCGCCACCGACCTTCTGGCACTCGGATTGGACCCCGACCGGATCTATGTCTCTCTCGAACGGAACATGGAATGCGGCATCGGTTTGTGCGGGCACTGTCAATTGGGTCCGATGTTCGTCTGTTGGCAGGGTCCGGTCGTTCCCTGGTCCGTCGCTGCCGACCTGATGAGAGTGCCGGAGCTATGACCAGACGAGCAGTGTCGAGATCCTCCCGAGGCCTGCGTGACCGTCGCCCAACTCTGGCCGTGTTCAAGTTCGCGTCGTGCGACGGGTGCCAGTTGAGCATCCTCGACGCCGAGGACCAGCTCCTGGCGGTGACCGAAGCGATCGACATCATCAACTTCCCGGAGGCCTCGAGTCGAATCCTGCCGGGCCCATACGACATCGGGTTGGTGGAGGGCTCTGTGACCACATCGCATGATCTGGAGCGACTGCTCGAGGTTCGCGAACAGTGTGGCTTGCTGGTGACTATTGGAGCGTGTGCCATGTCGGGCGGGATCCAGGCCCTGCGCAACGCCCGCGATGTGGACGAGCTGGCCGCCATGGTCTATCCCAACCCGGAGTATTTCGATGTGCTGGAGGAGTCGACACCGGCATCGAGGCATGTTCGGGTTGATGTGGAAATCCCCGGATGTCCGGTCAATCGGCGAGGGCTGGTGGATGTGCTGGGTGCTCTCCTTGCAGGCCGGCGTCCCGCGCTGCCGACTCACAGCGTGTGTATCGAATGCAAGATCAGAGGGACCACCTGCGTGATGGTCGCGAAAGGACAACCGTGTCTGGGTCCGGTGACACGGGCCGGATGTGGTGCTCTCTGCCCGTCCTATGCCCGCGGGTGCTACGGATGCTTCGGCCCGGCCGATGTGGTCAACGTCGCCTCACTGTCGGCCCAATTCGATACAGAGGGCAAGGCGACGATCAAGGCCGGACTCCAGAGCTTCAACGTCGGGGCACCAGCATTCGAGGAGGCTGCGCGGCATGTCTGAGACACGAACCATCGAGGTCGGCTATCTGGCCCGTGTCGAAGGAGAAGGGTCGCTCCGGGCCGAAGTGATCGACGGTGAGCTCGGGAACGTCGAGTTCAGCATCTTTGAGCCGCCTCGGTTCTTCGAGGCATTTCTCCGTGGTCGCCGCTTCACCGAGGCTCCCGACATCACCTCTCGTATATGTGGGATCTGCCCGATCGCCTATCAGATGTCGTCGGTTACTGCCATGGAGGATGTGTGTGGCGTCGATGTCGGTGACCCACTTCATGAGTTGCGTCGCCTCATCTACTGCGGCGAGTACATCGAGAGCCATGCGTTGCACATCTACCTGCTGCATGTACCGGACTTCCTCGGGTACGAGAGCGGGATCGCCATGGCCGCCGATCATCGGGCAGTGGTCGAGCGGGGGCTACGCCTCAAGCAGACCGGAAACGAGATCATCAGGGTCCTCGGCGGACGGGAGATCCATCCGGTAAACGTCCGTGTCGGTGGCTTCTGGCGTCTTCCGACCCGCAAGGACCTGGACGGGTTGGCGACCGAATTGGACCGTGCCCGCGATGAGGCTGCCGAAACGGTCAGGTGGGTCTCGCAACTGAACATTCCGGATGTCACTCGGCCTGTTGAGTTTGTGGCGCTCAGCGATCCGGATCGGTATCCGTTCACCGAGGGACGAATACGGTCGTCCCGAGGCATCGACATCGATGTCTCCGAATGGAACGAGGTCTTTGTCGAACAGCACGTCGAGCGCAGCAACGCGCTCCACGCCGTGATTAGGGAGCGCGGGATGTACGCGGTCGGACCGACCGCCCGATTCGCTCTCAATCACGAAGTGATCCAACCGGTCGCCGCCAGAGCGGCCGCCGAGGCAGGTCTCGAGCCCGGCGTGCCCAACCCATTTCAGAGCATCATTGTTCGGGCGGTCGAGACGCTGCACGCGGTGGAAGAAGCTCTTGCGATCATTGACGCATACGAGCCACCTGTAGAGGCGAGCATTCCGGTGGATCCCGTGGCGGGCGTCGGGCATGGGGCTTCCGAGGCTCCTCGCGGCCTCTTGTACCACCGCTACGGGATCCGTGCCGACGGCGAGATCGCCGAGGCCCAAATCGTTCCTCCGACCTCGCAGAACCAGCTCTCGATCGAGGCTGATCTTCGCGAGGTACTGGTGGCCAACCTCGATAAACCCGACGCCGAACTGCAGTGGATTCTCGAGCAGGCGATTCGCAACTACGACCCCTGCATTTCTTGCGCTACCCACTTCCTGCGCTTGGAGATAGATCGTGGCTGATTCCGTTCGCGTGGTCGGTGTTGGCAACCCGAGCCGAGGCGACGATGGAATCGGTCCGGCGGTAGCCGCCGAAGTGGCCATCAGGGTGGATTCGTCGGTGGATGTGGTTGTGTCCACCTCAGATCCGCACAGCCTCATCGAGCGGTGGGGTTCGGCCGACACGGTCGTGCTGGTCGATGCCATGGTCCACGGCGGGCCGCCGGGGACGGTGACGGTGTTCGACGCAGCTCTCGGTCCACTGCCGGCCGATATCGAGTCTGTCAGCAGTCACGGCATGGGGATTCCGGCAGCGGTGGAGTTGGCACGTTCTCTGGGAAGACTCCCTGAGCATCTTGTGGTCGTTGGAGTGGCGGGGCGGGAGTTTGAGGGCATCGGAATGACCCGGGAGGTGAGGGGGGCGGTCGAGGACGCCGTTCGGGCCGTCATGGAGGTCGTGGAGCATGCATGAACGTTCGCTCGCTGAGGATCTGGTGAGGGCGGCCGGAATGGCTGCAGTGGACGAGGGCCGATTCGTGCGCTCGATGCGCATCCGGGTTGGCAGTCTCAGTTGCATCGACCCCGAGTCGCTTCACGATCAAGTGGTGTGGTGGTCGCAGGGCACGATCGTCGAGGGCGCCGATGTTCATATCGAAGTGGCGTCGGCCGACCTGGGAGATCGTCACGGCGCGGAGGTCAGGCTCGTCTCAGTGGAAGTGGGGACTTAGCGATGTGTGTCGGATACGAGGGCATCCTCGTCGAAGCAGAGGGTCAAGGGATCGTCCGCACCGGGGTCCTTCGCGTTGGGAACCGTGAGCATGTGATCGGGCTGGCGTGTGTGCCGGAGGCCGAGGTAGGTGATCGGGTCATCGCTCACAGTGGGCATGCGGTCAGGGTTGTGGACTCACAGAGTCTTGACGTAGGTGAGCGATCGGGCGTACGTCTCGAATCCGAGGCGTTGGTAGACGAGGGTGGCGCTGGTATGGCTCATCTCGTCGACCTGCAGGGCGGCTCGGTCGAGACCTCCGGCTGACACGGCAGCCTCCATCGAACGGACGATGAGGTGGGTGGCGAGGCGCCGCCCCCTGTGGCTTGGAACCGTCCCCACTCTCTGGAGGTAGACGTCGTCGGTATCGCGATCCTCATTGTCCTCGTCGTCCACCTCGCACAGACAGAAGGCGACGACGACTCCGTCGTCGAGTGCGAGGAATGAGAGGTCGGGGCGGAACGTGGGGCTGTCAGCGAAGAAGCCCCTGAACTCGGCCGAGGTCATCGGGAGGCTGCCCCAGTGGTCGGCGAACGACTCGTTGCTGGCCAGACGGACCAGTTCGGCGAGATCGTTCGACCATGCGACGACCTCGATACCGTCGACGAGATCTGGGGCCTGCGGAAGGTCGGAGAGGGGCCGCGCCATATCGGCAAAGCTGCGCGGGGATTCGAATCCCGCCGCCTCGATCGCTTCCCGTTGGGCCTGTCTGTGGTCCTCCACTGCGATGCGGATCACCCGCGGCAGGTCGCTCGCCTCGCTGCTCAGACGTTGCCGCGCCCGAGCCTCCGACCAATCGAGCAGGTAGGTCTTGAGGTGCTCGTATCCGGGTGACGTCTCTCCCCAGATGATGCAGCGCGCTCCGGATGCGCCGGAGTGGAGCCAGGCGCCGGCGTCGGCGACGATGGCGTCATCGGCGACTGCTACGAGTAGGTCATGTTCCGGGTCGATGCCTGGTTGCGCCAGTAGCCACTGAAAGTAGCCGGTGCCGGGGAGATATTCGAGCTGTTCCACTTCGTGCAGGCGACGGGTGTGGTCGGCCAGGAGCTGGGCATCCTCGATTGTCGCCGGGCGCCAAGCGACGCCGTCGAACTCGGGTTGGCTTGACAGTTGGATCATGGCTCACAGAGTCGAGGGCGATCGGTAGCGTAGAAGGATGTGGTGGAGGGGCCTGCTCAAAGGCGTCGCGATATTCATCCTTCTCGCGGGTTCGATCATCGTCCTGTGGTTTGGGATGGTCGAGATGTTGTTCGGGAAGCCCTGGATGCGCCTGGGCGGCCTGTTGATGGTGGTCGGTGGTTTCCGAGGGGTCATCCTGACGTTCGATCTGATGTGGGGCCGACCTCCAGCCTTTTCGAAGCGCCCGTGGGAGCGCGATACACGTCGTCCTCCGGGGTATTGACAGTTCCCGGTTTTCGTCCCAAATGGGCGGGTCGTTCGGCCCTAGCCGACCGGTCAACTACTTGAAAGACTCGATTGATGCGAACTCGCCGAGGGGGCTCCTCGACTCGTCTGGTGGTTTCCTTCGCGGTCGTGATGGGCGTGACACTTGCTGCCTGTGGGAGTGATGCACCTTACGTCCCCGCAGGGATCGTGCGGACTCCTGCTCCCGACGTGAGCGGCATAGTTCTGCCCGATGTCACCAACGATATCGATTTGACCTTTCGAGCCGATCCCGGCGGAGTACTGATCGCCTATTGGGGTTACACCAGCTGCCCGGACGTGTGTCCCACCACGATGGTCGAGGTCCGCAATGCCCTGCGTGATCTCGGCGACCTGGCCGATTCTGTCGATGTGGCGATGATCACGGTTGACCCCGATCGCGATACCCCGGAAATACTCAATGCCTACGTCTCCACGTTCGTCGCCGATGGCGTCGCAGTGCGTACCGAGGACGCAGCGGCGCTCGAAGCGGCTGCAGTGCCTTTTGGTGCGCAGTACTCGGTCACGGTGCAAGATGATGGCTGGATCGACGTTGTGCACACCGGCTTCTTGTACGCGATCGACGATCAGGGACTAATCCGGCTTACCTGGCCGTTCGGGATAGAGTCCGAAGACATGACGGCTGATCTGCGGGCGCTGCTCGAGGAGACTTCCAAGAATGGCTAAATCGAGAGTGATTCGTCTCGCCGCAATTGCGGTCGCCTTGGTACTCGTCACTGCCGCCTGCGGGTCTGACACCAGGAGCGGACCGCTGCTGGTATCCGATTCGAGCGCCACGGAATTCGACTTCGACTACCTGATTCCCGCCGGGACCGGCGAGCGCTTCGACATCGGCGAGTTCATCGAGATCCTGCCGGGGGAGCTCGAGGTATCGGTGGGTGAGGTGCTCCGCATCGTCAACGAGGATGATCGAGATCACCTAGTCGGGCCGTTCTTTGTTGGCGCCGGTGAGACCCTCACCCAACGGTTCTC